>NZ_SRYZ01000002.1 GCF_004793475.1 Bacteroides muris (ex Afrizal et al. 2022)
TGGCATAGTGGCAGAAGCCGCTTAGCCGATATGGTGAATTTTTAACGGACTATTATATAAGGTAAGATATAAGTTGGATGGCTATTCCGAACAATGGGTGCCCAGTGGACGCAGTTTGCAGAAAATGTATGCCCGTCTTCCTTATGGAAATTATATTTTCCAAGCTGAGATATATAATACTGATAGGGTTTTGGCATCGGTAGAGCTTCCTTTTGAGATATTATCTCCGTGGTACTTGTCTTATTGGGCTGTGGGAAGTTATATCTTGGCAGGATTGTGTCTGTTGGCTTTGTTGCAATATCTGGTCTACCGTTTCGTGAAGAAGAAGAAAGACCGTGTGATTGAACGGCAGCGCGTAGCCCATCAGGCAGAACTCGAGCGGCAAGAGAAGAAGATTGTTGAGTTGGAAAAGGAGCAGCTTGAGGCCGATTTGCGTTTTAAAAGCAAGGAGTTGTCCAGTGTGGTAATGACAAATATCGCCCATCAGGAATTTCTGAATTCCTTGAAAGAAGAGATACAGCGGCAAAAGTTGTCGGGGCAGTATGGCCGTAAGAACTTGGATAAGCTGCTCACTTTAGTTAATAGCAATATAGTGTCCGATGAAGAGAATTGGACTATGTTTCAGGCTAATTTTGACCGTATACACGAAAACTTCTTCCGTAATCTGAAACTTCAATATACAGATTTGACTTCAGGAGATTTGCGCTTTTGTGCATTGCTTCGCTTGAATATGCCGACAAAGGAGATAGCGAAGTTGCTCAACATTTCCACGCGTGGGGTTGATGCTGCAAGATACCGGTTGCGCAAGAAATTCAATCTGCTTCCGGAAGAAAGTCTGACAGATTTTCTTATAAATTTTAAATAACTGTTTTACAGCGAAATATTAATGGGGGAAGTACTAATATTGTACTTCCTATTTTGTTTTTTAGTGATGGATGTACTTTTATTGTAGTGCGGGATGTGGAGGTTGTCGCATGCTTTCCTTTTATTTGCAGCAAGATAATATTTCTATAAATTAAAAGCATGAAAGACATGAAGCATTTATTTTTCAAGTTACAATCATTCTTAGTCTTGTTGGTGTTTACTGCCGTTAGTGCGTATGCACAGAAATCCTCGGTCGATATGAATCGTTTCATCGACGATTTGATGAAGAAGATGACCCTGGAAGAGAAAATAGGTCAGTTGAATCTGCCGGTTACCGGTGAGATTACGACCGGTCAGGCTAAAAGTAGTAATGTGGCCAAACGTATTCGTGCCGGTGAAGTGGGCGGGCTTTTCAATCTGAAAGGTGTGGAACGTATCCGTGATGTACAGAAGCAGGCGGTTGAAGAAAGTCGTTTGGGTATTCCTCTCTTATTCGGTATGGATGTTATTCATGGATATGAAACGGTGTTTCCCATTCCTTTGGGATTGTCGTGTACATGGGATATGAAGGCGGTTGAAGAATCGGCACGTATTGCAGCCATTGAGTCCAGTGCCGACGGTATTTGCTGGACATTCAGTCCGATGGTGGATATTTGCCGTGATGCCCGTTGGGGGCGTGTGTCCGAGGGCAACGGTGAAGACCCATTTCTGGGAGCAGCCATTGCGCAGGCCATGGTACGTGGTTATCAGGGAAAGGACATGAGCCGCGAGGATGAAATCATGGCTTGTGTAAAGCATTTTGCCTTGTATGGTGCCGGTGAGGCGGGACGTGATTATAATACAGTAGATATGAGTCATCAGCGCATGTTCAATGAATACATGTTGCCCTATCAAGCGGCGGTTGATGCCGGTGTGGGCAGTGCGATGGCCTCTTTCAATGAGGTCGATGGCATTCCCGCTACCGGAAACAAGTGGTTGATGACGGATGTACTGCGTAAGCAGTGGGGGTTTGACGGTTTTGTAGTGACAGATTATACCGGAATTACAGAAATGACCGACCATGGCATGGGCGATATGCGGACTGTTGCCGCGTTGGCGCTGAATGCTGGTGTCGATATGGATATGGTGAGCGATGCATTTGTAGGTACGCTCAAAAAGTCATTGACAGAAGGAAAAGTGACAGAAGAAGCAATTAATGCGGCTTGTCGCCGTGTTTTGGAAGCTAAGTACAAGTTGGGCTTGTTCGATAATCCTTATAAATACTGTGATGTGAAGCGTGCTAAGAAGCAAATCTTTACCAAAGAGCATCGTGCCGTTGCGCGTAAGATTGCTTCGGAGAGTTTGGTGTTGCTGAAGAACGAGGGTAATGTGCTTCCGCTGACCAAAAAAGGCACTATTGCTGTGGTAGGTCCGTTGGCAGACAGCCGCAGTAATATGCCGGGTACTTGGAGTGTGGCTGCCGTATTGAAGAATGCAACTTCTTTGGCTGAAGGTTTGAAGGCGGTAGCAGGTGGTAAAGCCGAAATACTGACTGCGAAAGGCTGTAATTTGATGAGTGATGCCGAATATGAGAAACGTGCCACTATGTTCGGACGTTCTTTACACCGTGACAATCGTTCGGACAAGGAGTTGCTGGACGAGGCTCTTGCCGTGGCTGCCAAATCGGATGTTATTGTGGCTGCGCTCGGTGAGTCTTCGGAAATGAGTGGAGAGAGCAGTTGCCGCACGAATCTTGAAATGACGGACACCCAACGCATGCTGTTACAGGAATTATTGAAAACGGGAAAACCTGTGGTACTGGTGCTGTTTACCGGTCGTCCGCTGGTACTGAACTGGGAGCAGGCAAACGTGCCGGCCATTCTGAATGTATGGTTTGCGGGCAGTGAGGCAGGTTTTGCCATCGGTGATGTACTGTTTGGTGATGTGAATCCGAGTGGGAAGCTGACTACGACTTTCCCGAAGAGCGTGGGACAGATTCCTTTGTTCTATAACCACAAGAATACGGGCCGCCCTCTTGCCGACGGTGCATGGTTCCAGAAATTCCGCAGCAACTATATAGACATAGACAATGAACCGCTTTATCCCTTCGGTTTCGGCTTGAGCTATACCACATTCTCTTATAGCGACGTGGCTTTGGACAAGACTAGCATGACGGATAAGGGTGAACTGACTGCTACCGTGACTGTGACCAATACCGGCAAGAGAGACGGTGCAGAAGTGGTTCAACTTTATATTCGTGACCTTGTGGGAAGTGTAACCCGTCCGGTGAAAGAGTTGAAAGGCTTTGAGAAGATTTTCCTGAAAGCCGGAGAATCTAAAAAAGTATCTTTCAAGATTACCCCCGAATTGCTGAAGTTCTACAACTACAATCTTGATTTTGTATGCGAGCCGGGTGGCTTTGAGGTGATGATTGGCAGAAGTAGCCGGGACATAAAGAAAGCAGCGTTCAAGTTACTCTAACTGATTCCCGAGGCGGCAATATGCAGCATTCGATCCACTGCGTTGAGATGGCATTGTTGCTGCATATTGTCTGCATTTTCACTACAAACTATATGCAGTATTCTTGCAGTATTTGCCTGACTTGTGTGAGATAATATAATCTATTGAAAAACATGAAGAAAATATTTTTATTAATATTGTGTCTGTCCACCATGTATCTGGTTGTCAATGCCGGGCGGGTGGTTCAGAGTTTTAATGACGGCTGGTATTATGCCGCATGTGATGACAATCGGTTGCAGGAAGTGCAACGCCATGAAGAAGGTTGGCAGCGGGTACATCTGCCGCATACCTGGAATGCGGATGCCTATTCTACCCGTAACTACCGCAGGGCTTCTTCCTGGTATAAGAAAGAGTTCCGTACGGATGCCGCGCAGATGCGGGATAAACAGCTTTACCTGAAATTTGATGCTGTCAATTCTCTGGCAGATGTGTACCTCAACGGCGAGCTGCTCACTACCCACAAAGGAGGTTACTCTGCCTTTACCGTAGACATTACGGATAAAGTAAGGACTGATGCCCCGAATCTGCTGATGGTGCACGTCAATAATCAGAACGACCGGATACCTCCTTTGTCCGGCGACTTCACCATCTTTGGCGGCATCTACCGCAATGTGTGGCTCATCAGTGCTGCAAAGCAGCACATCAGCCTTACCGACTATGCCTCTACGGGCATTTATGTCGATTTGCCTTCCGTGAGTGAGGATAGGGCGGAAATCAGTGTGCGTGGGACTTTGGTGAACCGTGATGTGCGGCGTGCGGTGTTGAAGTTGGACGTCGAGGTGCTGGATACCGATGGGAAGACCGTAGCCCAATCTTTGCGCAGCGTCCGGATAGATGCCGACGGGGCGTTCGCCTTCGAGGAACGGTTACAGTTGGAAAGGCCACAGTTGTGGTCGCCCGATTCCCCTTATCTGTACAGCGTGAAAGTTTCTTTGAAAGATGTGCGTGGCAAGGTGTTGAAAGATGAGACACGTGTCTCTTTGGGGGTCCGCTGGTTCAGCGTGGATGCGCAGGAAGGCTTCAAGTTGAATGGGGAACCCCTGAAACTTATGGGAGCTTGCCGTCATCAGGACCAGATGCCGATGGGCATAGCGCTTTCGGATGAGATGCACCGCAGGGATATGCAGTTGCTGAAAGACATGGGTGTGAACTTTGTCCGTCTGGCACATTACCCACAGGACGATGCTGTGTTGCGTGCTTGCGACGAACTCGGCATGCTGGTATGGGAGGAGATTCCGGTAGTAGATTTGATAGCTTTGGGTGACGAGTTCCGCGCGAATGCCACAAGCGCCTTGCGCGAAATGATTCGCCAGCATTACAACCATCCGTCCGTCATTATGTGGGGGTATATGAACGAGGCTGTTATCCAGCTGCAGTATCGGGTGAAGAAACAATGGCTCAACGGTTTCTACGAGAATACCTTGGCGCTTGCCCGGCATCTGGAGGAAACTCTGAAGAGGGAAGACCCCTACCGTCTGAGTACGATGGCCTACCACGGCAATCAGATTTACAATAAAATCGGTCTCAGCAATATCACCGACATTTCCGGTTGGAACCTTTATCAGGGCTGGTATGAGAACGACTTCAAGTCTTTCGACCGCTTTGTGGACGAAGAGCATCGTAAATACCCGCACCGTCCGTTAATAATCAGTGAGTTCGGTGCCGGTTCCGACCCGCGCTTGCAGTCGCTCGATCCGCAGATATTCGATTTCTCCATGCAATGGCAGCAGTTGTACCTCGAATACTATCTGCCCGCTATCATGAAGCGACCGTTCATAGTGGGCGCCACGGAGTGGAACTTCATTGATTTCAGTTCTGCCAGTCGCCGGGAGGCTACGTTGCATATCAATAATAAAGGCTTGATGTACAATGATCGCCGTCCTAAAGATGTGTTCTATTATTTCCAGGCATTCCTGCGCAAGGATATTCCGGTGCTGCACATTGCTGTGGATGACTGGAAGCATCGGACTGTGGTTTCGGACGGTGAAGCGGTGGAACATCCGGTGAAAGTGTATTCCAATCTGGATAAGGTGGAGTTGTCTGTCAACGGCACGAAGCTCTCCGTGCAAGGCATCGAGAATTGCCATGCAGTGTGGCAAGTGCCTCTCGTTGTGGGGCGAAACACGCTTGTGGCTTCAGGTATCTGCCATGGGAAGAAGGTGGAGCAGGTTTCGGACATTTTTGTGAAGATGCAGCCTCGCCATATCGCGGCAGTCGGCTCCGGACAGCTGGAACTTGCAGTGAACGTGGGCAGCAACTGTTTCTTTACGGATGACAAGAGTGGTCTTTGCTGGCTTCCCGACCAAGCTTATACTCCTGGAAGTTGGGGCTACATAGGTGGAGAGATTTTCCACCGTTCTCCGGGACGTATCGGAACCACTGCCGAAGTGAAAGACACCCGTAACGTTCCTTTGCTCCAGACCAAACGCAAGGGCATCAAAGCCTATCGCTTCGACTTGCCCGACGGCGACTATGAAGTGGAACTTCTTTTTGCTGACCTGAACGCACGTTCCGAACGGGTGACTTACGATTTGGGAGCTGTCGCTACCCTAGACAATGCCGATTTCCGCGGCAGTGTCTTCAATGTTTCTGTCAACGGTCGGCCTTGGTTGAGCCATTTCTCTCTGGCGATAGAAGTAGGCGGGAACCGTTGCATATCCAAGAAATTGCGTATTGCCGTAACCGGTGGAAACCTTACAGTGGACTTTGAGGCGGTGAAGGGAATGACGTTCTTGAATGGGATAAAGATATTCAGGATTCATTGACCTTCTATTTGCAAGGATGTTGTATTAACCGATAAATTGAGTGAAACATGAAACACAAACTTCTCACCGGGTCTCTCTCCTTCACAGTAGGGATGGGATTCAGCGTTTTGCCTGCCGTCGCGCAGCAATCTCCGGCTTCCACTGAGGTCAAGCCCAATGTAATCATTATCAACGTTGATGACTTGGGCTATGGCGACATTGGTTGTTACGGTGCCACCAAGGTCAAGACTCCCAATATAGACCGTCTGGCATCGCAGGGCCGTAGCTTTACGGACGCTCATTCATCCTCGGCTGTTTCTACGCCTTCACGTTATGGACTGATGACTGGTCAATATCCTTGCCGTGAGGATATTTGGGGGGCAATCTTCCTGAATCAGACTCTGCAAATTGATACGGCACGCACCACAATTGCGGATGTGATGAAACGTTCCGGCTATTCCACTGCCATCGTGGGGAAGTGGCATCTTGGATTCCGTACGGACGAAAAGATGGACTGGAACAAGGAACTGGCTCCCGGACCACTTGAATTGGGATTCGATTATTACTTCGGTGTGCCTATTCTCAACAGTCATCCACCTTTTGTTTATGTGGAGAACCATCATGTGGTGGGTTATGATTCCAACGACCCGTTTGTAAGAGGCAAGAGGGCAGAAACGGAGGAGTTCGATGAAAAATTCGGTATCAACTCTATTGGTGGAGCCACGGCTGCGCACCGTTTGTACAAAGACCGGGCTGTAGCCACTACTTTGAAAGACCGGGCCGTGCAGTGGATAAAGGAACATAAGGATTCACCTTTCTTCTTGTATTATGCTACCACCAACATCCATCATCCTTTTACACCGGCCGAACGCTTTGTAGGTACCAGTGAGGCAGGACCTTACGGTGATTCAATCCATGAATTGGACTGGGTGGTAGGCGAGATTATGCGTACCCTCGATGAGGAAGGGCTGGCGGGAAATACTCTGCTCATCTTCACCAGTGACAACGGGGGAATGCTGAATCATGGAGGGCAGAGAGCTTGGAAGGCAGGACACCATATCAACGGCAAGCTTCTTGGTTTCAAGTTCGGAGCTTGGGAAGGCGGGCATCGCATTCCTATGATTGTCCGCTGGCCGGGCAGGATTCCTGCGGGCAGCGTATCCAACCAGTTGATGTCCAATGTTGACATGCTTGCCACTTTGGCTGCCCTCACAGGATATGAATTGCAGGAGCAGGACGGGCCGGACAGTTTCAACATGCTTCCTGCCCTTGTCGGAAATCCCGGGAAAATGATTCGGGACCATATTATAATCTGTCCTTCCCAAAAGAGCCATCTTTCCATTCGCAAAGGGAAGTGGGTCTATATTCCGGCGCAAAACAGCGGCGGATTTACCGGAAAGAATGTCGGTGACCATGACTTGGGCGGGGCATCCGCTTTCCAGCTCACCCATCGGGTGAACAGCGATATAGAAAATGCCCGGATAAAGCCGGATGCACCCTCTGTGCAGCTTTACAATCTGGAGGAAGACCCATACCAGACCACAAATGTGTATGAACAGCATCCCAAAGTGGCACGCAGGCTGGCGCGGATACTGGAGGAGAAGATAAGGAAGTCGGATGCCACAAGAAAGTGACAACCGATAGATTGATGAAAAACATAATTTGAAAAATGAAGAATACCGTGATGAAAAAGTTTTTTGTAGGTTTATTCTCCCTTTTGATGGGAGTAGGCAGCGCTTTTGCGCAGACCAATATGTCTAGTGAAATGTATGACCTTGCCAAGATGAAGGAAGGCTTGCGCAACCGCCGTGTCAGCAGTTATGACCGTACGGGCAACAACCGTGACCACCTGAAGGCCATCAAGCCGGGCGAAACGGCTGTCTTGGCCGACATCAAGGGGGCAGGCGTAATCAACCATATCTGGATAACGATGTCTCCGGGACCGCGCCAGCTTTCCCGTAACGACATCATCCTTCGGATGTACTGGGACGGCAGCGACGAACCTTCTGTCGTGTCCCCCATCGGTCCCTTTTTCGGCCAGGGATGGAACGAACAGTATAACTATGCTTCTTTTGCCCTTTCTTCCGGTCCCAACGGTGGTACGGGTTTGTGCAGCTATTTCGCCATGCCTTTTGCCAAAGGTGCGCGCATTGAGATAGAGAATCAGACGGATGTCAACATCGGCGCCTTCTACTACTACATAGACTATGTGGAGATGAAGGAACTGCCCAAGGACATGGGGCGTTTCCATGCGTGGTTCAACCGTGAGATTACCGAAGCGCTTCCCGAGGGGGAGACCGAGTGGGGTTCCGTGGGTAAGCAGACGGAGAATAAGGACGGAGCCGACAATTATGTGTTTGCCGATATCAAGGGAAAGGGCCATTTTGTGGGATTGAACTATTATGTACAGTGCCCTACCCCCATGTGGTATGGTGAAGGCGATGACATGTGGTTCATCGACGGTGAAAAACAGTCTTCCTTGATAGGAACCGGTACGGAAGATTTGTTCAACACCGCCTGGTGCCCGAAAGAGCCCTACCAGCATATCTACTTCGGCTATCCACGTGTGAATAATGATGTCGGATTCTTGGGGCGTACACATGTCTATCGGTTCTTTATTCAAGATCCCGTCTTCTTTGAGAAAGGGCTGAAAGCCACCATTGAGCATGGGCACAACAATTGCCTGACCCTCGACCTGGCCACCGTTGCCTACTGGTATCAGGACAAGGCGACGGCTGTTCCCACCATACCCGACAAGGCGGGCCGTAAGCTGAAGCCGATGGTAAACAATGTGATGATGCACAAATGGCGTCATGAGTGGAGAAAGAATAAAGGGAATAAGGCTGACCTTTGGGGAAATGAATAAATTGCTGGAGGATATGAAATGAAGACATTATTAGTTATATCTGTTTTATTAGCATTTACTCTTTTGGGGCATGCCCAAATATGGAAAGTGCCTGAAGGTCATGAAACGCGGTGGACAAGTTTTGAAAATCCTACCGGTGCCAAGGGAACGGCAGCTCAAGTCAATAAAGGTGCAAAAGGAAGTGCTTTCGGCAGAATCATGGCGGGAGACAGCTGTGTTTTGTTGTCTCAGCAAGGACCCGGGATCATTAACCGTATTTGGCTGACAGTCAGCAAACGTAACCCTAAGATGCTTCGTGCGTTGCGTATCAAGTTTTATTGGGATAATTCTGTTGTTCCGGCAGTGGATGTCCCATTGGGAGATTTTTTTGGGAATCCGCTGTCACGTACATCTCGTTTTGAGAACTGTTTCTTTTCTAATCCGGAGAAGCGTTCTTTTAACTGTTCTATTCCGATGCCTTACCGCACCGGTGCCAAAGTGGTGTTTGTGAATACCTCGGATGAGGACCTGACACACTTGTTTTATGATATCAACTTTACTAAATTGCCGGAATGGGATTCGGAGATGAGCTATTTTCATGCTGTCTGGCGTGAAGACAAATCCACCAAGTTGGGAGTGGATTATACTGTTCTTCCCCAACTATCGGGCAAGGGGCGCTTTTTGGGGGTAAGCTTGGGTATCTTTGCCAATAAGGCGTATGAAACTACTTGGTGGGGAGAAGGTGAAATCAAGTTCTACATTGACGGAGATAAGGAATTTCCCACATTGAGTGGTACGGGAGTTGAAGACTATATTGGTACGGCTTGGGGGCAGGGCGAGTATTCCCACCGTTATCAAGGTTGTCCGATTGCAAATGCGGACAGTTGTTGGTGGAGTATGTATCGTTTCCACGTGCAGGACCCGATTTATTTTCATCATGATATAAGAGTTACATTGCAGCAGATTGGAGGTGCTCCATATCAAAAGGTACTCGAACTGTACAAGGCGAAGGTTCCTCTTGTACCGGTTACTATAGATAGAAGCGGTAAACTGAAATTCTATCGTTTATTAGATGAAGATTCAGACCTACATATCACGGATAAAGACTTTCCGCCAGGATTTGTTAATTTCTACCGCCAAGATCATGTAACTTCAACAGCATATTTCTATTTGGATAGGCCTGCAGTCTGAATAATCTTTAAATAACTTCCTAGTGTATATTGTTGGGAATTAGTGTTTTATACAATGCTGTAGTAGTTACGTTGTAGTGCTTGAGCAGGTTGTGGTAATCTTGTGGTAGTTTGTTTTTTGACATACATCAATTGCTCCTATACTTTTGCAAAAGAATTTTAAATCAATACAAAATGAAGAAAAATTTATTAATTACATGTGTGATGTTGTTGTTTGCCGTTGTTTCGATGGCGCAGAACAAAATTACGGTTTCGGGTGTCGTTTCCGACAAGACGGGAATGACTGTTATTGGTGCTACAGTTTCGGTAAAGGGGGCTCCTCAACAAGGAGTCGTTACTGGACTTGATGGTGATTATAAGATTACCAATGTTCCCAGTAACGCTGTCTTGCTTTATAGCTATATTGGTATGAAAGACCAAGAAATAGCAGTGAATGGTCGTACTACTATTAATGTAGTAATGCAAGAAGACAATATGTTGATTGATGAAGTTGTAGTTGTAGGCTATGGTGTACAGCGTAAATCAGACTTGACCGGTGCTGTTGGTTCTATCAAGAGCGATGATTTGAAAAAGATTTCTACACCTAATGTGGCTAACGCATTGCAAGGTCGTGTGTCCGGTGTATTTATCTCTGCAAGCGGTGCTCCGGGTAGCTCTCCTGAAGTGCGCATTCGTGGTATCGGTACTACTAATAATAGCAATCCGCTCTATGTGGTTGATGGAATGTTTATGGACGATATATCATTCCTGAGTAACCATGATATTGAGTCCATGGAGGTATTGAAGGATGCTTCTGCTACTGCCATGTATGGTTCTCGCGGTGCTAACGGTGTAATCATTGTTACCACCAAGCAAGGTGCTGAAGGTAAAGTACAGGTGAACATTACTGCCAGTGAAGGATTTCAGTTCCAAAATAGCGGTAAGTTTGAGATGTGTACGGCTTCTGAATATGCTATGCTGCAAAATGAAGCTAACTTGAATATTAATCCGGATGGCGGTCTTGTTTATGATGACCCGGCTTCTTTCGGAAAAGGGACCAATTGGTTCGATGAGATTTTCCGAGTAGCGTCTGTCCGTGACTATCAAGTTGCTGTTAGTGGCGGAACAGAAAAGGTACATTATAATTTGAGTGCCGGATATTTCCAACAGGATGGTATCATAAAGGAAAATTCTTATGACCGTTTTACTTTGCGTGCCAATAATTCATATAAAATAAACAAACATTTGACTATCGGGCATAACTTATCGGCTTCTTTCAGTCATACAAAAAATGAAAATAAGGGAGTTGTAAAATCCGCTTATAAACTGAGCCCTATCATTGCTCCTTATGATGAGAATGGTAATTTCTCCGATCCTCAGGTAGCATCTACTGCTAATCCGCTTGCTACCCTCCATTATATGAATAGTGATAATTGGAAAGATAGAATTGTGGGTAGTGCATTCTTGAATTGGGAAGTTATTAAAGGGTTGAATTTTAAGACCAGCTTGGGCATTGATTATATTAATGGCAGAAGTCGTAATTTTACTCCTAAGTATTATATCTCGGAGTATCAAAAGGTAGATGAGAACAGCTTGTCTAAAACATGGACTAGAGATTTTACTTGGCTGTGGGAGAATATCTTGACTTATGATTGGCAAATCAATGATAAAAATCGTCTGAATCTTTTGGGTGGTATTACTGCTCAAAAATACACTAATGAAAAGTTAGGTGGGTCAGGACGTAATTTCTTCTCAGAAGTGGAAGACTATTGGTATTTGGATCAGTCTTCAAGCGATACACGTGGACTTGAGAATAATGGAAAACATGAAGCCATGATGTCTTACTTGTTCCGTGCCAACTATGCTTTAATGGACAGATATTTGTTGACGGCTTCTATACGTGCCGATGGCTCTTCGAAGTTTGGACCGGATAACCGTTGGGGATATTTTCCGTCAGTAGCTGCCGGATGGAGGATTTCTGAAGAAGCTTTTATTAAAGATAATGTTGAATGGTTGAGTAACTTGAAGATTAGAGGTAGCTGGGGGCAAATTGGTAATGATAAGATTGGTAATGACAAATATTATGCATTGGCTAATGTAGACCCTACTTATGATGCTGTATTTGGTGGTGATTATTATTCTGGTGGTACTGTAACTTCTCTTTATAATACACAAATCCATTGGGAACGTTCAGAGCAGTTGGATCTTGGTTTTGATTTAGGCTTGTTCAATAATCGCTTTTCTTTAGAGTTTGACTATTACAGAAGAGATACAAAAGAAATGTTGGTAAATGTGGATGTTCCTGCTTCTGTAGGACTTGCCTCTGTAGAAACAAACGTGGGATCAGTACGTAACTCTGGACTTGATTTTACGGTGAAATGGGAAGACTCGTTTAAGGATTTTCGTTATGGCATCCGCTTGACCGGAACTACAATTAAGAATGAGGTGACTAATTTGGGAGGTAAACGTATCACCAGTGGGGATATAGGTTCCGGAAAAAGTGTTCATATGACAGAAGAAGGAATGCCAATCAAGTATTTTTATGGTTACAAGACTATTGGTATTTTCCAAAGTAATGAGGAGATTGAGCAGTATAATGCGATGGCTGCGGCTGCTTCCGGTGATGCGAAGAAGAAGTATCAGGCAAATGTAGCTCCGGGTGATCTGATTTATGCAGATACGGATGGCAATGGATATATAACAGCTGAAGACCGTACGGATTTAGGCTCTCCTACTCCGAAGTTTATCGGTGGTTTGGGTATAACTGCCGCTTGGAAAGGCTTTGATTTGTCAATTGATTTGCAGGGTAATTTTGGCAATAAGATTTATAATGCCAAACAAGCTGAAAGAAATGCTGGTGTTGATAACTGGGATCGTTCGTTCTTGGATAGATGGACTGAAAACAATAGGAATACTTCCATTCCGCGCATGACATTTGAGGGTAACAATTATTTTGTTTCCGACCGTTATGTTGAGAGTGGTAACTATGTGAAGTTACAGACTGTGGAATTGGGATATACATTCCCAAAAAACTTGATGCAAAAAGTGCATATCCAGAATTTGAGATTGTACTTCTCAGGTAATAACCTGCTTTATTTTACGAATTATAACGGATTTACTCCTGAAATCTTAGGGGGGCTTGACCGTGATATTTATCCGATTACCGCTACCTGCCGTTTTGGCTTGAATCTTACATTCTAATGGAAAATAAAAATAGGAAATGATTATGAAAAAGATATATTCACTTTTATTAGCTTCAGCATTGGTCTTTACCTCTTGTTCTGATTTTTTGGATACAAAGCCGCAAGGGAAATTGACGCAAGATATTTTCTTCGGGGAAGAAGAAGGTGCTTTGATGGGAATTAATGCTATATATTCTCAAATGAAAAGTTGGGACTTGATCGGGTTTTCTTGGTTTGGCATTATGGAGGTGCCGAGTGACAATTCTGATACAGGAAGTTCACCGGCAGACGGTAGTTATGCTCGCGTGAATTCATTGAATGATTTTACTTATGATGTTTATACTTCTGAATTGAACGGCTGGTGGACTGGCAATTATAAAGGAATCGGATTCTGTAACGTAGCATTGGATAATTTGGATGTGTTGAAAGATGAGCAGTTAAAGATTAGAAGCATTGCACAGGCGCGTTTTTTCCGTGGTTTCTTTTACTTTAACTTGGTGAGAACTTACGGTGGCGTACCTTTGGTTACTAAAGTTCAGAATCCCGATGAATACGATCAGCCATGCGCTTCTGAAGAAGCTATTTATCAGCAGATTATTGATGACTTGTCTTATGCGGCAATGAATTTGCCAACCCGTGATGAATGGGGGATTGCTGAGCGAGGAAGAGTTACGAAAGGAACTGCAGAAGGCTTGTTGGCTAAAGTTTATTTGTTCCGTCAAGATTATGTAAGTGTAAAACAATATGCAGGGCAGGTAATAAGTAGGGGAGAATATAACCTGCATCACAATTACCGTGATTTGTTTAGCCCGGATTCTTATTATTCTGATGAAGTGATGTTGGCCGACCAGTATTTGTGGGGATCAGACAAGACGAGAGATAAGGCTTCCGAATATGTGAAGTGGCAAGGTGTCAGAGGTTTCAAAGGTTGGGGATTCAGTTCTCCGTCAGAGTCTTTGGATAAGGCTTATGAATCAGGTGATCCGAGACGGGAGGCTACTATCATTTACGATGGCGAAAATATGGAAGGAGTTGGGGTTATAAACTTCAAGGACGAACCGGGAGTACAACCGCGCGCCAATAAAAAGACAATGTGGCCTACAACTTATTGGAATGCCAATAATTTTGCTAAACAAAATTGCCACTTGTATTTTCTGCGTTATGCGGATGTACTGTTAATGTATGCTGAGGCCTGCAATGAGTTGGCAAATGGTGAAAGCGATCCATTAGTAGATGACGCCCTGGCTAAATTGGAATTGGTCAGAGACCGTGCTCGTAAGTCCGGTGATGATCCCACTGTATTACCTAAAATAACAGAGAGGAATAAAGCTAAGTTGCGTGAAATCATATGGAATGAGCGCCGCATTGAATTAGCAATGGAAGGACACCGTTTCTTTGATTTGATTCGTGCTGATAAAGTTGTTCCCGGATATGCGGAAAAGATGCTGAAGGCCCATGGAAAGACAAACTTCAATATGAGCCAGCATTCTACATTCTACATTCCACAGAAGCAGATTGATATTTCTCAAGGAATATTGAAGCAAAATAAATAAGGTGTGTGAGGAGTAGCCTTAGGCTACTCCTACTTCTTATGTGGTTAAAATGTTTAAAAATAGGTATTATGAAAAATATATTTCTTTTTTTCTTGTTTTTGGGGGTTTGTTCGTGCTCGGTAAATGCCATAAATCCACCATCTGATGTGACAGAAAAGCAACTCTCCGATGACGAACTCATGACCCTCGTCCAGAAGCAAACTTTCCGTTACTTTTGGGACTTTGCCCATCCCGAATCCGGATTGGCGCGTGAGCGGAGCAACGGCGGTGCCGAGGTTGTTACCATTGGCGGGTCGGGGTTCGGAGTGATGGCTGTCATTGTCGGCGTGGAACGTGGGTTTATCACCCGCGAACAAGGTGCCGAACGTATACTGAAGATTGTTCGTTTCTTGAGCGACAAGAATACCGACAGCTATCACGGTATGTGGGCGCATTGGATGAACGGTAAAACCGGTAAGACCATTCCTTTCAGCCGTAAGGACGATGGAGCGGATATTGTAGAATCCGCTTTCATGTTCGAAGGCTTGTTGGCTGCCCATCAGTATTTTATACAGGATAATCCGACGGAAAACCGTATCCGCGGGATAATCAATAATCTGTGGCGTCAAGCAGAGTGGAACTTTTTTACTCAGGGACAAGATGTGATGTATTGGCATTGGTCGCCAAACAACGGATGGGCGATGAATCATCAGATTAAAGGTCATAACGAGTGTCACATTGTTTACATTTTGGGCGCGTCTTCCCCTACTTATCCGATTGCCGAGAGCGTTTATCATAAAGGCTGGGCCAATGCGAATACTTTTCTGAACGGTCGGGAGTATTACGGCATCAGGCTTCCTCTTGGAAACAACCACGGAAAGGGAGGTCCTCTCTTCTTCACTCATTATTCTTACATGGGGCTTGACCCACGTGGCTTGAAAGATCGTTATGCCGATTACGAGGAACAGATGAAGGCTCATACCTTGATTAACCGTGCCTACTGCATTGACAATCCGAAGGGTTACAAGGGTTACGGCGAAAAATGTTGGGGATTGACTGCCAGTGACGGTGACAAAGGTTATTCTGCCCATAGTCCCGGTAATGACCGTGGTGTGATTACGCCTACCGCTGCTCTTTCCTCTATTCCATATGCACCTGAATATTCTTTGGAAGCCATGCGTTATTTCTATGAAGAGTTGGGTGACCGTCTTTGGGGTGAATATGGTTTCAAGGATGCGTTCAATTTGACGGAGAATTGGTTTGCACCTTCGTATCTTGCCATTGACCAAGGGCCGATTATTGTGATGATAGAGAACTATCGTACCGGTTTGATTTGGAAACTTTTCATGAGTCATCCCGATGTGCAGAAGGGTTTGAGGAGATTAGGCTTTACTTCTCCTTATTTGAACAAGGTCGATTAGGTTGTTTGATAGGATTCTTTGATTTTGATTAGGTTTTACATAGATTAAAAAGGTTTGTAACCATGAAAAACGTATTTATCAATAGTGTATTGGTTGTTTTCGCATTGCTTGTCGCCTCGTGCGGCAGGCAACCGGAAGTCAAAGTAGAGGTGATGTCGTTCAACATCCGTCTGGATCATGTGGCGGACAGTATGAACAATTGGAAATACCGCAAGGACCATGCGGCACAAATGATTGCTTATTATGCTCCGGACATTATAGGCATGCAAGAGGTGGTGAAGAACCAACTCGATGACTTGAAGGAGCGTCTTCCGCAATATACCGCTCTCGGTGTAGGTCGTGCAGATGGAAAAGAGAAAGGTGAGTATTGCTCTCTTTTCTATAAGACAGACCGTTTCGAACTATTGAAGAGTGGAAATTTTGGGCTGAGTGAAACTCCTGATTCCATCGGAAAGAAAGGCTGGGATGCGGCTTGCGAGCGTATTGTGACTTGGGCTGTACTGAAAGACAAGGTGAGTGGTAGGGAAATAGCAGCTTTCAATACTCATTTCGATCATGTAGGTAAAGTGGCACGTCGCGAAAGTGCCGTGCTGATACTTGAGAAGATAAAACAAATGGCGGGTGACCTTCCGGTAATTGTTACCGGAGACTTTAATGGAACGGTAGATTCCGAGCCGGTCACTGTATTGACGGAAGGTGGAATGAAGAATGCTTGCGTTACGGCGAAAGTCGCTTACGGACCGACGTGGAGTTTCCATGACTTCGGGCGCATCCCGGTAGAGAAACGTAGGTTGATAGATTTTATTTTTATAAAAGGTGCTGTAGAGGTGGAGCGTTACCGAACCATTGATGATAAGCCGGACAACGGCTATCTCTCCGATCATGCTCCCGTAATGTCTATCTTAAAACTATAAAAGCATTTACTATGAAAAAGAATTTATTGATTGGAGCTGCCTTGATACTTTCTGTGGGTACGGCATGTACTTCAGGAGCTGGTGATTGGCAGAGTTACAGCGGTGACAAACGGATAGAAGAGCGTGTCGATTCTGTACTTGCCTTGATGACACTTGAAGAGAAAATAGGTCAGATGACCCAATATTCTGCTAAGAGCGATATTGTGACCGGTCCGCAAGTAAATACGGACATTGAACCTCTATTGAAGAAAGGATACATAGGTAGTCTTTTCCATGCCACTTCTTCTGCCGCCATCCGCAAGACACAAGAGACGGCGCTAGCGGAATCCCGGTTGAAGATTCCAGTGCTCTTTGCTTTCGATGTGATACACGGTTTTAAAACGATATTCCCTATTCCTTTGGCCGAGTCGTGTGCCTGGGACGCCGAACTGGCAGAAAGAAGTGCGTCCATTGCCGCTGCCGAAGCTTCGGCAGTGGGTGTTAACTGGACTTTTGCCCCCATGGTGGACATTTCACGTGATGCACGTTGGGGACGGGTAATGGAAGGCTCTGGTGAGGATCCTTATCTGGGTTCATTGCTCTCTGCCGCACGTGTACGCGGTTTCCAGGGTAAGAAGCCCGAAGACTTGATGCGGCTGGACAAGATGCTGGCTTGCGCCAAACACTTCTGTGCATATGGTGCTGCTGAAGCAGGTCGTGATTATAATACGACTGATGTGTCCGAGCGCTCTTTGCGCGATATTTATTTCCCGCCTTTCAAGGCTGCCAAAGATGCGGGTGTGGCTACTTTCATGACTGCCTTCAATGAGATTTCCGGTGTGCCTTGCACTTCCAGTAAATTCCTTTATCAGGATGTGCTTCGTGATGAGTGGGGGTTCAACGGTTTTGTAGTGACGGATTATACGGCTATCAATGAGCTTGTTCCCCATGGCGTGGCACGCGACGAGGCTCATGCCGCCGAGTTGGCTGCCAATGCGGGCATCGAGATGGATATGACCGGAGGTGTGTTTCATGCACATCTGCTGCAAGCCGTGAAAGAGGGCAAGGTGAACGAAGAAACCATTGATAATGCCGTACGCCGCATTCTGGAGATGAAATTCCTTTTAGGCATTATGGACGATCCTTACCGCTATCTGAATGAGGAGCGTGAGAAGGCTACTATCATGAAACCCGAGTTCTTGGAAGCAGCGCGCGATGCTGCTCGTAAGTCGGTAGTATTGTTGAAGAATGAGAATAACTTTTTCCCGATACAACCCTCCGAACGTAAGACTGTAGCTTTGATAGGCCCTATGGTGAAAGAACGTAACAGTGTGAACGGTGGTTGGGGTGGACGGGGAGACCGTCAACGGAGTGTCACTCTTTTTGAAGGGTTGGAAAAAAAGTACGGAAACTCGAACGTACGTTTTCTTTATGCCGAAGGCTGCGATCTTCGCAAGCCTGGAACTGCAGGATTTGCACAAGCTGTGTCCGTGGCTCGTCAGGCAGATGTCATTCTGGTTGCTGCCGGTGAAGACCAGAACTGGAGTGCCGAGGCTGCTTGCCGCACGGACATCACCCTGCCTGCTTCGCAGCGAGACTTGCTGAAGGAACTTAAGAAAACGGGTAAGCCCATCGGATTGGTATTGATGAACGGTCGTCCGCTGGAACTTACTTGGGAGGACGAGAATATGGATGCTATTCTCGAAGCCTGGTATCCGGGCACGATGGGTGGTCATGCCATTGCCGATGTCATCGCAGGCGACTATAATCCTGCCGGAAAGCTGACAATGAGTTTTCCACGTTCGGTGGGGCAGCTCCCGCTTTACTATAACCACAAGAACACCGGACGACCGCTTCCTCCGGACAATCCGAAGATGGACTACAAGTCTTCTTATATTGACTGTCCCAATTCTCCGCTTTATCCTTTTGGATATGGCTTAAGTTATACTAGTTTTGAGGTGGATAACTTGAAGTTGGACAAGGAGGAGCTGAAAAAGGGGGAAACACTTACCGTTACAGTGGATGTAGCCAATATCGGTAAAGTCGGTGGTGAAGAGGTGGTACAGCTTTATATTCGCGACCTTGTGGGAAGTGTGACTCGTCCGGTGAAAGAATTGAAGGGTTTTCAAAAGCTGTATCTCAAGGCTGGCGAGAAGAAGTCGCTGACATTTGTGCTGACTGAAGAAGACCTTGCCTTTTGTGGTGCTGATATGAAGATGCTGGTGGAACCGGGAGAATTCCGGCTCTGGGTAGGAACATCGTCGGCAGATGAGCGGAATGAATCTATTTTTACGTTGATATGATAAATTGAAAAATCTTATAAATCATTGAAGATGATGAATCATAAACTATCTTTAGGACTTGCCATGCTTCCATTGGTTCCTGCTGTTCAGGCTCAGGAACAAGGCCGGCAAGACGGTGAACGTCCTAACATTATTTTTATCATGAGTGATGACCATGCACAGCAGGCTATGAGTATCTATGGTCATCCTATAGGTAAAGTGGCACCTACTCCTAATATTGACCGTATCGGGCAGGAAGGAGCTGTGTTCTGGAATAATTATTGCTGCAATTCTATTTCAGGCCCCAGTCGCGCCGCGATACTTACTGGCAAGCATAGCCATAAGAACGGCTTCATGAAGAATTGGGCACTAGGTTTCGACGGCTCTCAGCAGACGTTGCCTAAACTGTTGCAACAAGGCGGCTATGAGACTGCCGCCATCGGCAAATGGCATCTTATTTCCAAGCCGACGGGATTTGACCATTGGATGATTCTCAATGACCAAGGCGAATACTGTAACCCACAGTTCATTACCGAGGGGGACACTACTATTCATAAAGGATATGTGACCGACCTCATCACTCAATATTGTGAGGAATGGATGGACAACGGTCGTGACAAGAACAAACCGTTCTTCCTGATGATGCACCACAAAGCCATTCACCGCAATTGGGTACCTGCCGAACGGCATTATCGTTTGTATGAACACGCCAAGTTCCCACTTCCCGATAATTATTACGATGCCTATGAGGGACGTTACGCAGCACAGATGCAGAAGATGAATATATACCGTGACATGTACGAAGGTCACGATTTGAAGATGGTTGCGGGTATCGATAGCGACAGCCTGCTCTTTGACCCTTGGCCGCACGCTTTCATGGGAACAATGACACCAGAAGAACGCCGCCGTTTCCTTGATGCTTACCGCGATCGAAATAATGAGTTCTATTCCAAGCCACGTTCATTTAAGGAAGTGGCTGAATGGAAATACCAACGTTACCTGCAAGACTACATGGCTTGTGTAGCAAGTGTGGACGAGAGTGTGGGCGAGATACTGGACTATCTCAAACGTACGGGGTTGGACAAGAATACGATTGTAGTCTATACCACCGATCAAGGCTTCTACTTGGGCGAACATGGCTGGTTTGATAAGCGTTTCATGTACGAAGAGTCTTTTGGCATGCCGATGGTGATGCGCTGGCCGGGACATATCAAACCGGGTACGCAAGTTACAGGTCTGACCCAGAACATCGACTTTGCTCCTACTTTCCTTGATATGTGCGGCATCTCCATTCCGCAGGACATGCAGGGCATTTCGTTCAAGGAACTGGTGGAAAAAGGCAAGACGCCGCGCGACTGGCGTAAGTCCTTGTACTATCACTATTATGAGTTTCCCGGCTTCCACAGTGTGCGTGCCCATTACGGTGTGAAGATGGAACGCTACAAGCTGATGCACTTCTACGTGGATGACAATTGGGAACTTTATGATCTCAAGACAGACCCTGAAGAGATGCACAATCTTTATGGGAAGAAGGGAATGGAGAAGATTACCACCGAACTGAAGGCTGAACTGGCACGCTTGCAAAAAGAATACGATGTGCCGCAGGAGTTATGCCGCTGAAAAGCTACCGGAAGACATGTTGAACATTAATAACCTGATAATAAAGATAAAAGATAATGAGAAGACTGATTACTGATCTGCTGCTGGCATTATTATGCTTGGTGTCTCCCCTTTTGGCGCAGGACATGCGCATGGATACTTATTGTAATCCGCTGAATGTAGACTATACCTATATGATATACAATTCTTCGAAAGACATCTCTTACCGCTCGGGGGCCGACCCTGCCGTAGTAGAGTTTCGTGGAGAATATTATATGTTCGTTACCCGTACGCACGGCTACTGGCATTCTACGGATTTGCAAAACTGGAATTTTATCAATCCGGGGGAAAACTGGTATCCACAAGGTTGTAACGCTCCGGCGGCACATAACTACAAGGATTCAGTACTTTATGTTTGTGGCGATCCTTCGGGTGTGATGAGTGTGCTTTATACCGACAACCCCAAGTCGGGTAACTGGAAAGCCACTCCTGCCATCATCACCAACTTGCAAGACCCTGACCTTTTTCTTGATGATGACGGCAGTGCTTACATGTTCTGGGGCTCTTCCAACAAGTGGCCCATTCGCGGCATGAAGCTCAACAAGAACCATCGTTTCATACAAGAAGGCGAGAAGCTGGAACTTTTCAATCTCGACCCAGAGAAACATGGTTGGGAACGTTTTGGAGAAAATCATGCCGATACCGTGCTGGGCGGCTATATCGAAGGACCGTGGTTGACAAAGCACAACGGGAGGTATTACATGCAATATGCCGCTCCGGGCACTCAGTTCAATGTATATGCCGATGGTGTATATGTGGCCGACCATCCGATGGGACCTTATACCTATCAGAAACATAACCCCATTTCCTATAAGCCTGGCGGTTATATCAACGGTGCCGGTCATGGAAGTACGGTGCTCGGACCAGGTAGGCAATATTGGCATTTCGGTTCTATGGCTCTGCCCATTAATATGCACTGGGAACGCCGTCTCTGCATGTTCCCTACTTATTTTGACGAAGACGGCATCATGTATTGTGACACCCGTTTTGGAGATTATCCCCGTTATGCACCTACTGTGCCGGGAAAGAAAGGGGAGTTCCGCGGCTGGATGCTTCTTTCTTACAACAAGCCTGCCAGAGGTTCTTCGGCTGTAGAAGGTCATACTGCTGCCGGATTGACGGACGAGAATTGCAAGACCTATTGGCTGGCTTCTTCCAACGATGAAACGCAGTGGGTGGAGATAGACCTTCAGGCACCTGCCACTGTAAACGCTATTCAGGTGAATTACAACGATTATAAGAGTGATATGTATGGTCGTTATCCCGATTTGCGCCACCGTTACACTATCGAAGGTTCCGTAGATGGCGTCAACTGGATACGTCTTGTCAACCGTAGCAACAGTTTCAAAGACACTCCGCACGATTATGTGGAACTGGAAATCCCTGCCCGGGTACGTTATGTACGTTACAAAAACATCCATGTTCCCACACCGCACCTTTCCATTTCTGCCATCCGTATTTTCGGTCTGGGCGAAGGTAAGGCGCCTGCTCAAGTGAAGACATTTGACCCTCGCCGTCACGAAGATCGCCGTGACATCACGCTGACTTGGAAACCGGTGAAAGGTGCACAAGGATACAACATCCTTTGGGGTATTGCGCCGGACAAGCTTTACAGTTCTTGGATGGTGTATGGTGACGAGTGTAGGCATCTGATGAAATGTCTTTCTACCGACCAGAAATATTATTTTGCTATCGAATCTTTCAATGAAAACGGTGTATCTCAAATTTCTGTCGTTAAAGAAGTGAAATAATGTGTTGTAAAATGAGGGTGTGCCATCAACCGTTTTGACACACCCTCATTTGTCGTTTTATGTGTATTTTGTTTATTGTCAGCTTAATAAAACTATGGATAAAAAGTCGTATTGCATCGCTTGGTTGATGTTGTTGTTCGTCGGTTCATTACATGCACAATATCGTACTACTACCTACTGTAACCCTCTTAATCTGGACTATACTTATCCTTTTCACAATTCCCATTTGGGCAAGTCCTATCGTTCGGGTGCCGACCCTGCCGTAGTGGAGTTTCGGGGGGAGTATTATATGTTCGTTACCCGTTCCTGGGGTTATTGGCATTCCAAGGACTTGCTGAATTGGGACTTTATTACTCCCGAAAAATGGTATTTCGAAGGTTGCAATGCTCCTGCTGCCCATAATTATAAAGATTCCGTACTCTATGTTTGTGGGAATCCATCCGGAGCCATGAGCATACTGTATACCGATAATCCCAAACGGGGGGACTGGAAGGCAGTGCCATCGGTGCTCCACGACCTTCAGGATCCTGCCCTTTTCATTGATGATGATGAACGTGCTTATATGTATTGGGGGTCTTCCAACCGTTGGCCTATCCGTGGTAAGGAACTTGATATGAAGAATAAATTCCTGCCGATAGCGAAAAAGCCGGATTCACTGCTCTTTCTCCGTCCTGACATTCATGGGTGGGAACGTTTTGGCGAAAATCATACCAGTGACATCAAACCATTCATCGAGGGTGCGTGGATGACGAAACACAATGGGAAATATTATTTGCAATATGCCGCTCCGGGCACTCAGTTCAATGTGTATGGTGACGGTGTTTATGTAGGAAAATCTCCTTTGGGGCCTTTCGAGTATGCGGCTCATAATCCGTTTTGTTACAAGCCGGGAGGATTTGCTACCGGTGCCGGGCATGGAAGTACGGTTTGTAGTCCCGGAGGAATTTACTGGCATTTCGGTACGATTCATCTGTCCATTAATTATAAGTTTGAGCGTAGGCTTTGTATGTTTCCTACATTTTTTGACGAAGACGGTGCGATGTACTCCGACACTTACTTTGGCGATTATCCTCATTATTCTCCCGACCAGGTTTCGCGACAGACGACAAGCGGTGGTTTCCGGGGCTGGATGTTGCTTTCTTATGGCAAACCCGTGAAGGCTTCTTCGCAATTAGAAAGTTATCCGGTGGAAAATGTGACGGACGAGAACTTGAAAACCTTCTGGGTGGCCGAAAAAAATGACGATAAGCAATGGGTGGAGATAGACCTTGAAGAAGTGAGTGACGTGTATGCCTTGCAACTGAATTTCTTTGACTATGAGGAAACCGGATTTTGGGGACGTATGCCAAACCTCCGGCAACGCTATCTTGTAGAAGCTTCGGTGGATGGTGCCCGTTGGCGGGTATTGGTGGACTATCGCAACAGTTTCCGTGATGCCCCTCATAATTACATAGAACTGGATCAACCGATAGAAGCACGCTATATTCGTTATCGCCACCATTACGTGCCGGGCAAGAATCTGGCAATGGGGGATATTCGCGTGTTCGGTTTGGGACGTGGGAAAAAACCGGCTACGGTAAAAGGTTTTACGGTAGTGCGTGAAGCGGACGAACGTAATGCCCGCATTTCTTGGAAAGCGGTGAAGGGTGCGCAAGGCTATAATGTATTGTGGGGTGTTGCTCTTGATAAATTGTATAGTTCGTGGATGGTATATGGCGATAATTCATTAGACTTACGTGCCCTCACGGTGGGACAAAAATATTATTTTGCCATCGAGGCATTCAATGAAAATGGTATTTCGCAACGTGTCTTTCTTCGAGAGGCGCACTGATTGTATAAAATGAACAGTAATGAAACAGATAATACACTCTTTTTTATATGGTAGTGCCGTTTGGGCTGCTTGTACTGTATCGCAGGAGGTCAAGGCCGGTGGAATCCCTGTCTCTACCACAGAGGATGGAGATGCTGTTAGCCCAAACATTGTTTGTGTGGTATGTGAAGACATCGGTCCTTGGCTGCACTGTTTCGGTGACAGTGTGGCAGTGCAGGCTTTCTGGGTGGGATATAAGAAGAGTGAGATAGTAGACTTTTTAATTGAACATTAATCTTGTAGGATATGAAGAATACAGTTTGTACAGCCTTGATGCTGTTGATGTCTGTGTGTATGTATGCGCAGGAGTTGTATGGAGAGTATGAAAAGAAAGTGTATGTCTCTTCGCAGGGAGATTCGTTGAAGTACCGTTTGCTGCGTCCCGAAGCAGAAAAGGCAGGGAAGAAATATCCGTTGGTGCTTTTTCTGCATGGTGCGGGCGAACGAGGAGATGATAATCAGAAGCAATTGGTGCATGGTGGGCAGATGTGGCTCAATCCGGTGAACAGAGAGGAATATCCGGCTTTTGTATTGGCTCCCCAGTGTCCTAAGGAAGATTATTGGGCTTATGTGGGTCGTCCCAAGTCGTTTGTACCTGGAGAAATGCCCGAGGTACAGGAGCTTACGCGTATATTCCGCACATTGAAGGAGTTGCTGGATACCTATTTGGCTATGCCCCAGGTGGATAAAGACCGGATTTATGTGATGGGACTTTCCATGGGCGGTATGGGGACGTTTGATTTGGCGATACGTTATCCCGAAGTTTTTGCCGCAGCCGTTCCCATCTGTGGTATTGTGAATCCGGCAAGGCTTTCTGCCGCCAAAGACGTGAAGTTCCGTATTTATCACGGAGATGCCGATAACATTGTTCCGGTAGAAGGTTCGCGTCAGGCTTACAAGGCCTTGAAGGCTGCTGGTGCCGATGTTGAGTATATCGAATTCCCCGGAGTCAATCATGGCAGCTGGACACCGGCGTTCAATGATTCTGAGTTTATGGGTTGGCTGTTTAATCAGAAGAAAAAATGATGAGAATATTGTCTGTTATCGGAGCGCTCTTTTTAGGGGGCGCTTTTTTTACTTCTTGCACCACTTCTGGTCGGGTAAGTACTTTTGTGGTATTGCCGGATACGCAGACTTATCTGGAACAATGTCCGGAGGTCTTCGAGTCGCAAGTGGACTGGTTGGTTGCCAACCGTAAGAAAATAGATGCCGTATTCCAAGTGGGAGATTTGACACAAGATAATTCTCCGGTGGAATGGGCGTATATGCAGAAAGCTTTTCATCGTATTAGCCAAGCGGGAATACCTTATTCTGTCGTGTGGGGAAATCATGATATTGGCAGTAAGCCCGGTAAGTTTTCGGACGTGCATAACACTGCAATGGCCAACAAGTATTTTCCTCTTTCCGATTATATGCAGAAGAGCTATTGGGGAGGCAGTGCGGATGGAAAGACATTGGATAACTATTACATAAACCTTAGGTCGGGCGATACCGATTGGCTGGTCTTGAATCTGGAATTCGGACCTTCTGATGAGGCTCTGCAATGGGCCGATTCCATAGTGGGTATTCATCCGGATAAGTTTGTCATATTGAATACACACGCCTATTTGTATTGTGACAGTACGTTGCATGACGGGAAAGACTGGTGGCGTCCTCAAGGATATGGCATCGGCAAAGAACTCGGACGCACAGTGAACGATGGTGCTGGAATTTGGAAGAAATTGCTTCTCAGACATCGCAATATGATAGCTGTTTTTTGTGGGCATGTCTTGAAAAGCGGAGTCGGCACGCTGGTCTCTATAGGGAAAGAGGGAAATAAAGTGTATCAGATGCTGGCAAACTATCAGCGTGGTGTGGAAGGTAGTAGATTGGGAGGTGAGGGCTACTTACGCATTGTAACTTTTAACCGGAAGACAAGGGAGATAGATGTGAAAACCTATTCTACTTGGAATAAAGCCTACCACCCCTCCGAGCATCATAACTTTAAGTTCAGAGAGGTGGACTTTGATAAATATTTACGCTGATTTTTCAGAAAATAGACTCCTGCGTCTGTGTAGTCAGCAATTCCAATGCCTTGATGCCCATCACTGAGTTCCCTTTTCGGTTCAGTCTCGGGCTCCATACGGCCACCGAATAGCGCAACGGATAAACGGCGGCTATGCCGCCTCCTACACCACTTT
Organism: Bacteroides muris (ex Afrizal et al. 2022); assembly: GCF_004793475.1. Classification (GTDB taxonomy): domain Bacteria; phylum Bacteroidota; class Bacteroidia; order Bacteroidales; family Bacteroidaceae; genus Bacteroides; species Bacteroides muris. Next base: position 26,892 of record NZ_SRYZ01000002.1, read on the forward strand.
TCCCCGGAAGACCCACCAGATAAGAGAATTCCCCGGCTTCGTCATAAAAGCCGCATGTCTGCATGATGGCATTTATTCTTTTTACCTGGGAGGAGGTCAGCGTGATGTTCTCGAATGCAAAGGCTTGTTTATGGTTGGCGAAAGGTAAGAAAGCTTTAGACAAATCGTAACAGCTCATTTCTATGGAGCATTGCAGGAAATAGAAACGGAGCACGCGTTCTATGTCATTGTCTATGTTATGATGATATTTCAACAGGTTGGCGATGGCGGCATTCAGATAACCGTTCTTGCGCTCGGACAGGGCCACCTCTTCGTTATAGCCAATTCCGTCGTTTCCGCTGATGGAACGGACAAAACGTAGATATTCTTCTTCGGGATGCTTCAGATGATTCAGCAGGATATCGGTCATCACAATGGCTCCGGCATTGATAAACGGATTCCGGGGAATACCTTTTTCTACCTCTAGCTGCACCAGCGAGTTGAAGGCAGTACCCGAGGGCTCTTTGCCCACTCTTTTCCATAGATTGTCTCCTTCGAGGCTCAGACACATGGCAAGTGAGAATACTTTCGAAATACTTTGTATGGAGAAGCCTGTGGCAGCTTCTCCATGTATAAAGGTTTCGTCTTGGATTGTGCGAATGCACATCCCGAACTGATTCGGGTTGATTTTGGCAAGTGCCGGAATGTAATCAGCTTGTTTGCCAATGGTGGCATAGGGCTGTATCTCCTGATGAATGTCTTTCAGTATCTTCTGATAATCCATACTATAATTTTTATTTTTCTATATAGTCGCCATTGTCTCTGATAAGTTTTATCAGTTTTTCTACCGCTTCTTCTTCGGGAATGTTCTTTTCGACGCATTCTTTCTTCTTGTAAAGGCTGATTTTACCTCGTCCGGCACCTACATAGCCATAGTCAGCATCTGCCATTTCTCCGGGACCGTTGACAATGCATCCCATGATGCCTATCTTGAGCCCTTTCAGATGACCGGTAGCTGTCTTGATGCGGGCAATGGTGCTTTCCAGGTCGTAGAGTGTGCGTCCGCAGCCGGGGCAGGAGATGTATTCGGTCTTGCTGGTACGTACACGTCCGGCTTGCAGGATGCCGAAAGCAGTGGCATCCACCATTTTGCCATTTATGGTTTCTCCTTGGTTGAAAAGAAGTATACCGTTGCACAGTCCGTCGAAGATAAGTGCTCCCATATCGGCTGCTGCTTTAATTTGCAGGTTCTCCACTTCATTCTCTGCATAGTGCTCAAAGAAGACTACTGGATTTTTCAGGCCTTCCTTCATCATCTGGTGTACCAGGGCGCGTTGTTCGCCCAATCGGTTGGGATGGTTGCTTTGCGAAATCAGCACGACTTCCGGATGATACTTCAGGCAGGCGATGGCTTCGTCGTTCAATCCCATATAAGTGATGAAGAGGAACTTCAATGAGGCGTTGCAGCTGCTTAGGAAAGGTAGCTGGTCTCCTTTGAAGACAGGCCAGGCATTGACCGGCACTGCTTCGTGGATGTGCCGTTCCATCCAGATGTCGGCGTCGATAATACATTGCACACCTTTCGGCAGTTGTTCGGGAATGGAACGTCCCGTATAGATATAATCCGGAATGAATTGCGGATTAAAGTTCATGTCCCCGTTCAGGCGTGCGGCAATGACCACGGGTAGATTGCCTCCGCCGATATTGTGTACGGCAGTAGTCTCGCGGAGGGTGGGAGAGAGATAATTGAATTCCGGTACATCTGCTCCGGGGATGTAAGGATGGTCGCGGCGCTGCACGATATAGTCCACTAGTTTGCGGGCTACGGGAATTTCTGCCTCCGGGGCTTCGCTCAAGGAAACGCGAATGGTGTCACCCAAACCGTCTGCTAACAAGGCCCCGATGCCCAGAGCCGACTTGATGCGTCCGTCTTCTCCGTCTCCGGCTTCCGTTACACCAAGGTGCAACGGGAATTGCATGCCCTCCTGCTCCATGACGGCTACCAGCAAGCGTACTGTCTTTACCATGACCACTGTATTGGATGCTTTGATGGAAATAACTACATCCGTAAAATGCTCTTGCACGCAGATACGCAGAAATTCCATACAAGATTCCACCATACCTTCGGGGGTATCGCCATAGCGGGACATGATGCGGTCGGACAATGAACCGTGGTTCACGCCGATGCGGATGGCAGTATGGTTCTCCTTGCAGATATTGAGGAAGGGGACAAAGCGGTCGTGTATCTTCTGCAACTCCTGAGCGTACTCCTCGTCGGTATACTCCAGATGCTTGAAAGTACGTGCCGCATCCACATAGTTTCCCGGATTGATACGTACTTTCTCTACATATTGTGCTGCCACATCCGCTACCTTCGGATTGAAGTGAATGTCGGCCACGAGTGGCACCATATAACCGTCCTGACGTAGCCTAATGTTAATATTCATCAGATTCTCAGCCTCTTTGACGCCTTGGGCTGTGAGGCGTACATACTCTCCTCCGGCATCGACGATACGTTTGGCTTGTGCCACGCAGGCTTCTGTGTCCTGCGTGGCGGTATTTGTCATACTTTGTATGCGGATAGGATTGGAGCCGCCCATGGGGGTGGCTCCGATGTTTACTTCTGATGTTTCCCGTCGGGAATAGTTGAATAAATCCATTTCTTTAATTGATAGTTGATAATTTATAATTGACCGTTGGTTGGATTGCCTCATTGTCAATTACTCATTGTCAATTTGTCTTATATTCGTACTTCACATCCTTCAAGTCTTCATTTGCCTTGACTATTTTCCTTTTCAACCCCTCTTTGTAGGCAGCGAATGTTTCAGCTAATGAGGAATCGCTCAGTGCCAGCATTTGTACGGCAAGGATGGCAGCGTTCATGGCACCATTGATGGCAACGGTAGCTACCGGTATGCCCGGAGGCATTTGGATAATGGAGTAAAGGGCATCTACGCCATCGAGTACAGAGCCCTTTATGGGAACACCGATTACCGGCAGTGTGGTATTGGCGGCAATGACACCGGGCAGGGCGGCAGCCATGCCGGCAGCGGCAATAATCACTTTAATGCCGCGTTGGCGGGCATTCTTGGCAAATTCCTCCACTGCTTCCGGGGTACGGTGAGCAGAGAGGGCGTTCATTTCGAACGGTACATGCAGGTCATTGAGCAATTGCGCGGCCTTCTCCATAACGGGGAGGTCGGAAGTACTGCCCATGATGATACTAACGATTGGGGACATAATTAAATTATGGGTTATAAGTTATTCGTTTATCAGAGCTTTGTAGGCTTCTGCATCCAGCAGGCTGTCGAAATCGGCATCTGCAGCGGGTTTGATTTTAATGAGCCAGCCTTCACCATACGGGTCTTGGTTTACCAATTCCGGTTGATCGGCAAGCGTTTCGTTCTGTTCCAGAATTTCTCCATTTACGGGCAGAAAGAGATCTGAAATGGTTTTTACTACTTCAATGGTGCCGAACACTTCATCGGCAGCCAATGTTTCACCTACTGTCGGAATATCGACAAACACGATGTCACCCAATTGGTCTTGTGCATAATCAGTAATACCTACATAAGCTACATCGCCTTCCTGGCGAATCCATTCGTGTTCTTTGGTGTACTTTACATTAGTCGGGAAGTTCATGATCATTAGTTTTTAAAGGTTGATACTTATTTAATTGATAAATCAAAATTTTAAAAGAGAAAGATTCGGAACAGTATGTTGCTCAACGGATGGAGCACCAACAGCGAGCAGATAAGTCCTACGGCAAAGCCTCCCATTACTTCGCCCAAAGTGTGGTGCTGCAGGATGATGCGAGCGGTGCCCAATATGCCTGCCACCAGTATAAAGAGGCATAACCACCATACGGGATTGTAGCTGAACAAGGCACTGAAAGCCACCAACCCGCCGATTACAGCTCCGGCGCCTGCCATGTGTTCGCTCAGTTTCCATTTCAGGTTGACTATCACACAGATAATCATCATTACTAGAACAGAGAGAATAATGCCGGTCATGTACCATGGGATATTGAGCCGATGCATCATGAGCAGGCAGAATATGTAGGAAGTGATGGTCAAGATAAAGGGAACATATCTCTTTTTCCGTTCCACTAGTTCTCCCGGACTGAAACCGTTGACTTTGCGGAAGATGAAGATGGTTAGGGTAGGCATAAGGATGGTGAAGCAATACACCACACCCAGCACTATCAACTTGTACTGCAACGGCATGATGCGCAGGTACGAGAAAATGAATAGAGCCAGAAAAGCCAAGAAAGGGATAGAGAACGGTGTGAATACGACCGAAATCACTTTCGCTGTTCTGATTAAAGTCTTATCTTCTATAATATGCTCTTCCACAACCTAATTTATTTACGATTTACTGTTTTGAATGTTTTTGTTTACACTCTTGATTAATTACGGGTTATTATTTCTCACTTTCTCAGTCGTGCCACCGGGATATTCATCTGTTGGCGATACTTTGCCACCGTGCGGCGGGCTATGGGATAACCTTTCTCCTTCAGCAGCTCGGTCAGTTCGTCGTCGGTCAGAGGCTTTTTCTTGTCCTCGTTGTCAATGCACTCTTTGAGTATCTTACGTATCTCGCGTACGGACATCTCTTCACCATCTTCGGTTGTATAGCCGTCGTTAAAGAAGAACTTCAGTGGGTAGATGCCGTAGTTGGTCTGTACATATTTGCTGTTGCTCACACGGGAGATAGTCGAGATGTCCAACCCGGTGCGTTCGGCAACATCTTTCAGAATCATGGGGCGAAGTAGCGACTCATCTCCTTCGAGGAAGAAAGAGCGTTGCAGGTCTATGATGGCCTGCATGGTGGTCATCAGTGTATTTTGGCGTTGCTTCACGGCATCTATGAAACCTTGTGCGGCATCCATTTTCTGTTTAAGGAACATCATGGCCTCGCGAGATTCCTTGGACTGGTTGGCACGGTTCTTGGTATGTTCTTCCACCATTTCGGTGAAGTCGCGGCTCATGCGCAGTTCCGGCACGTTGCGGTTGTTCAGTGTCACGTTGATAGTACCGTCATCATAGGTGTCTACAAGGAAGTCGGGAACAATCTGCTGCATGTTCTTTCCGATGGTTTCGCCAAGCGAGGCACCGGGACGGGGATTCAGTCTGCATATTTCCTTAACGGCTTGTTGCAGAGTCTCTTCGCTGATACCTAATTTTTGCATAATCTTGTCCCAATGCTTGCGGGTGAACTCTTCGTAGCACTGGGTAAGAATATCTTCTTCCATATAGTATTGTGGAGGCGAAGGCATGGGCCGCTGGGCCTCCTTGCGTCGAATCTGGAGGAGCAGGCACTCTTGCAGGGTGCGGGCACCCAGACCGGCGGGGTCGAAGTCTTGTATAATCTTCAATACTTCTTCCAGTTCTTCGGGAGAAGCGTCGATGCCGGCGTAGATGGCGAGTTCGTCGCTGATGCTGTCCAGCGATTTGCGCAGCAGACCATCGTCATCCAGTGAGCCGATGAGATATTCGGCCAGTTCGCGCTGGTGCGGGGGCAAATCCTGCTCGCCAAGCTGCTGGCGCAGGGTCTCATAAAAAGAGGTGGTGTCGGAGAAAGGAATTTCTTCTGCCTGCTCTCCTTTGCTGCGGTTGTTTTCCTGCAGTTTGTAGTCGGGGATATCGTCTTCGTTCAGATAGTCGCTTAAAGAGTCATAACTGGTGTCTTCACCATCTTCTGAACCAGTTTCCGTATCGGGCATGTCGGAATATTCATCACCGGGAGTATCTTCTTTGCCCTCCTCCAGTGCCGGATTTTCCAGAAGTTCGGCACGTACGCGGTCTTCCAGTTCCACAGCAGGGAGTTCCAGCAGTTTTACTACCAGAATCTGTTGCGGAGACAGCGTCTGTATCTGCTGTTGCGCTTGAGTCTGTACTTGTCGGGAACCTTGTGCCATACTTTATAAATTACGAATTACGAGTTACAAATTACAAATATGGGAAAATTTCTACCGCAAAAATAGTGAATAGTTCGGGAACGCGAAATCTTCTCTTATGATATTTAACAAGAAAGCGGGAGCTTGGTTGCTTTTTTGTCACTATCTTTGTTCCATAACTACTAAAATATGGAACGTTATGTTTACTAAAGAAACGTATGTGCAGCGCAGAGCCCAGCTGAAAAAAACAATCGGCTCCGGAGTATTACTGTTTTTGGGTAACGATGAACAAGGGTTGAACTATGAGGACAATACTTTCCGTTACCGTCAGGATTCCACTTTTCTCTACTATTTTGGCTTGTCGTTTGCCGGATTGTCGGCAATCATTGACATAGATGAAGATAAGGAAATCATTTTCGGTGATGAGTTGACTATCGACCATATCGTATGGATGGGTACCCAGCCCACCCTTCACGAAAAGGCTTCCGCTGTGGGCATTTCCGAAACCCGTCCTTTTGCCGATATCGTCAGCTATTTGCATAAGGCTGTACAGATGGGGCAGACCATTCATTATCTGCCTCCTTATCGTGCCGAGCACAAATTGAAGCTGATGGACTGGCTGGGTGTTCCTCCGGCACGTCAGGAAGGCTCCGTGCCGTTTATCCGTGCGGTGGTGGCACAGCGCAACTACAAATCGGCAGAAGAGATAGTGGAAATAGAAAAGGCATGCGATGTGACTGCCGATATGCACATCACGGCCATGAAGGTGCTTCGTCCGGGAATGTACGAGTATGAAGTGGTGGCCGAAATGAGCCGAATTGCCGAGATGAACAACTGTGAGCTGTCTTTTGCAACGATTGCTACTATTAACGGTCAGACTTTACACAACCACTATCATGGAAACGAAGTGAAGCCGGGAGATTTATTCCTGATTGATGCCGGTGCCGAACTTCCTTCGGGTTACTGTGGAGACATGTCGTCCACCGTGCCTGCCGACAAGACTTTTACTTCCCGGCAGCGTGCCGTTTACGAGATTCAGAACGCCATGCACCTGGAGGCTGTTAAAGCGCTTTGCCCGGGCATTCCTTATATGAAGGTATACGAACTTTCTGCCCAAGTGATGGTGGAGGGGCTGAAAGAGCTGGGATTGATGAAGGGCAATGCCGAAGATGCCGTACGCGAAGGTGCTCATGCACTGTTCTATCCTCACGGACTGGGACACATGATGGGACTGGACGTGCACGATATGGAAAATTTAGGTGAACTTTGGGTCGGCTATGACGGTCAGCCCAAGAGTACGCAGTTCGGTCGCAAGAGTCAGCGCCTTGCCATTCCTCTGGAACCGGGCTTTGTCTTTACGGTTGAGCCGGGCATCTATTTCATTCCCGAACTGATTGACCTTTGGAAGGGGGAGAAGAAATTCGCTGATTTTATCAATTATGATAAGGTAGAGGAATACCGTGATTTCGGTGGCATCCGTAATGAGGAAGATTATCTGGTTACTGAAACGGGGGCACGCCGTTTGGGTAAGAAAATTCCGTTGACACCGGAAGAGGTGGAGGCGTTGCGCTGAACCAAAGCGCATGGCAGGCTTTATGATGAACGTAAGTAGACAGGAAGAATGAAAATTAACGGATATAAACAGATGGAACAACAGATACAGAAGCACGCACGGGTCGATGTGGCCGATGTGTTGCGTGGACTGGCGGTGATGGGTATCATCCTGCTGCATTCGATTGAGCATTTTAATTTCTACTCCTTCCCTGACGAGGCGGGACGGAGTGCATGGCTGGCCTTTACCGACCGTACTGTGTGGGACGGACTTTTCTTTCTTTTCGGGGGAAAGGCGTATGCCGTGTTTGCCCTGCTTTTCGGCTTCAGTTACTTTATTCAGTACGACAACCAGCGGTTGCGTGGACGAGATTTCCGTCTGCGTTTCTGTTGGCGGTTGGTGTTGCTGTTTTTTATCGGCAACTTGAACGCATCGTTCTTTACTGCCGAGGTGCTGGTGCTCTATTCACTGGTGGGGTTCATCTTGCCGCTGGTGTGCCGTCTGCGTGACAGGTGGATATTTGTCTTGGCTTGCGTGTTACTCGTTCAGCCGTTGCCGCTTTATTATGTTGTACGTGCCGCCCTTGATTCAACTTTCATGACACCTGCCCTGCCGACGGGTAGTCTGTGGGCCGCCACATTTCAGGCACAGAGCCATGGCACCTTCCTTGAAACCTTGTGTGTCAATCTGTGGGAAGGACAATTGGCCAGTCTGGCGTGGGCGTGGGACAACGGGCGTGTATTCCAGACTGCGGCTCTTTTCCTTTTCGGCTATTTGATAGGCCGCCGGGAGTTGTTCCGAGAGGACAATCTGAAATTCTGGAACAAGGTGTTGTGTGGTTCTCTGGTAGCCTTTTTCCCACTCTATGGGTTAGGCAACATGTTGCCTGATTTTGTAGAAAATGCTTCGGTGCGTATACCGCTACTGCTGGTGGTGTCTTCGTTGTATAAGTTCGCTTTTATGCTGTTGCTTGTATCGGCTGTGCTGAATGCTTATTACCGCACTGATTTGCAGAAATGCCTGAACTATCTTATCCCTTACGGCCGTATGAGCCTGACCAATTACATCATGCAGAGTGTTATAGGTTCTATGTTGTTCTATAACTGGGGATTCGGTCTGCACGATAAACTGGGCATTACAGCCAGTGTGCTGGTGGGTGCCTTGATTTTCGTGCTGCAATTGGCCTTCTGCCGGTGGTGGTTACATCGCTACGGGCATGGCCCAATGGAATATCTGTGGAAACGGGCTACGTGGCTGAAGTGAGTGACTCATGCCTGAAAATAGAAAGAACCGCATCATTTAAATGATACGGTTCTTTCTATATCTATGGATAAGGAGTGTTTCTCCTGATGTTTTCCTCCTTACTCAAACTGTTCTCCAATTACATTGGTACTATTGTGAATCCCCATTTATATTCCCGATTGGCAGGAATAAGATATTGAGGTTCGGGCTTGGAGCCCCAGCTGTCATATCCGCCTACTCCCATCTGCTTCATGTCTATACAAACTTCTACGAAATTCTTGGGCGTGATATCGTTGATATGTGTCTGGCGAGGCTTGATGTTTCTGGCAGTCGAGACGTCATGTTTCAGCTCTGCCGCATTGCGGTTGTTCCATTGATAATCTCTGTTTACGTTGTTTTCGCTGTCAAAGTCTTCAATCGCATTGCGCAACGCATTGAAACCGATAGTTTGATCGGCATAGATAGTCAGCCCTTTGCCATTCTTCTTGCCTACGGATAGCCAACGGGTATCGGTATGATGACCGTTCTCTTGCGGACGTACGTATGGGTAGTACATCTGTTCTGCCGTGCTTTTGTAAAGGTCTACGGTGACACCTGTGTTGCGGTCGATATAGTTCTCTTCAGGACCACGTCCGAAATAAGTCACTTGGTTCATCTCTGCCGGCAGGTGGAAACGGATGCCGATGCGCGGAACAACCAAGTCGGAAGAAACCTTGTGCATATTCTCATTTCCCGGTGTATAAGTAGCCGTTACGGTTGCTTCCGAAACTTCTGTCTTGGCAGCCTTGATTCCGGTGGGAGTAAATGTGAAATCGGCTTTTACCACACCGGAGGGGTGAATACGATAGGTTACGATGTAATGGTTGCCGGCAGGCAGGAGGTATTTGGCTGTCAGCACGGCATCTTTGCCTTCCTTCCGGACACTTGCCTCGGCTATCCGGAAGTCTTTGCTTGCTTCTTTCCAGATTTGCAGGCGTTTGGGGCCTTGGTTGCCATAATCGTTGTCTGTCGGTGCACGCCAGAAGTTAGGTTGAAGCCCGAAGCCGTCCTTAAAGTACTCCGTACCGTTCACTTTGTAAGAAGTAACCAGTCCGGTAGCCTTGTTGAAGACAAACTGTACTTTAGAAGAAGCTACTTCCAAAAGGTTATCCTTGTCGTTGCAATTCAGCATGCTACCTTCTGTTTTGTAGGTACGTGCCAAGGGGGCGATGGGCAGAAGGAACTGTTCTTTCGCAATTTCATAACCGACGGGAATCAATGCTTCCGGTTCGGTAGTCGTCACTCTGAACTCAACGAAATATTCGGTTCCAGCCTTGGGTTTCAGTCCGCCTACATTTACGTTCAGAGGTTTGTTTCCTTGCGGCTCGATATCCAGAGATACTTTGCCGCCCCGGATGGTCTTGGAGTTTTCCTTTACTTCGTAATGAATCAGATACTTCTTCAGGTTTGTGAAGTAGAAGCGGTTCTTTACGGTGAACTTGCCGTTTGCCAAGTCTTCAGCTTCAAAAGCGATGTTCTGATGCGCGTATTTCACTTCGCTGTATCCGGGATGGGGATTACGGTCGGGATTGATGATACCATTGCAGAGGAAGTTTCCGTCACTCGGCATGTTTTTTCCGAAGTCGCCTCCGTAGGCCCAATAGAGGCGGTTGTTCTCGTCTTTCACGGCAATACCTTGGTCTACCCAGTCCCAAATATATCCGCCTTGTAGGTTGGGATATTTGTAGATAGCTTTCCATTGTTCCCAAAGACTGCCGGTAGAGTTGCCCATGGCATGTGCATATTCGGACGGGACTACCGGGCGGTCGCTGCCCATCTTACCGATGTTCTCCAGCCATCTTGCTGATGGATATTGCGGAACATACATGTCGGAATTCCATTCCCATTGGGCGCGTTCATAATTCACCGGACGGTTCATGATGTCTTTGTCCGCATTCTTCACCCACAGGTAAGTCTGATAGAAATTATAACCGTTTCCGGCTTCGTTACCCAGTGACCAGAAGGTGACTGAAGGATAGTTCTTATTGCGTTCGAACATGTTGATGGTGCGGTGCATATGAGCTTTCAGCCATTCGGGGTTATTGCCCAGTGTACCACCTTTGCGCAGGTCGTAGTACATGCCGTGGCTCTCGATGTTGGCTTCGTCATATACATACAAGCCATATTCGTCGCACAATTCATAGAAACGGCGGTCTTGCGGATAATGGCACAGACGAACCGTGTTGATATTGGCGCGTTTCATCAGTTCAAAATCCTTGCGCATCAGCTCTTCGGTCATGTAGTGACCGGTTTCGGGATTGTGTTCATGGATATTCACACCTTTTAGCTTCAGTGGTTGCCCGTTAATAAGGAGGACTACGTAGTTTTGTCCGTTTGCTGACTTTTGGTCAATTTCCTTTATCTCGATGCGTCGGAAACCCACGTTGAAGGGTACGACTTCATTCACCTTGCCCTCTTCGCTGACGGTCATCAGTAATTTGTAGAGGTTGGGATTTTCAGACGTCCAGGTCTTTATATTAGGCAATTGTTGTTCGAAAAAGGCCGTTGCTTTCTTTCCTGCCAAGATGGAAACTGTTTTCTTTCCCGTGGCGACCGGCTTGCCCGAATCGTTTGTCAGTTCGTAGTCGATGGTCAGGGAGGCATTACTGCTTCCATTGTTTTTCAGGTCTACATTCAGCCGGAAGATACCGTTTTTGTAGCTGTCGTCCAGTGTAGAGGTAATGCGGAAGTCGTTGATGGAAGCCTTGGGCTGCGCATACAAGAATACATCACGTTCGATTCCGCTCATGCGCCAAAAGTCCTGGCACTCTAAATAAGACCCGGTGCTCCAACGGAAAATCTTGAATGTCAGTGTGTTTTCTCCCGGTTGCAAATATGGGTTAATCAAATATTCCGCAGGATTTTTGGAATCTTCGTTGTAACCGACTTCTTTACCGTTGACATATACATAGCATCCCGATTTGGCACCGGCCACATGCAAATATACATCTCGTCCGTTCCAGTCGTCCGGAATCGTGAAATTTCGTCGGTAGACGCCTACGGGATTCTGTTCGGGCAATAGGGGCGGCTGAGGTTTATAAGGTTTGAACTCGTAGCCGTGATTAGTATAAATGGCCGTTCCGAAGCCTTGTACTTCCCAGTTGCCCGGCACTTGAATGTCGTGCCAGCCCTCTGTGCTTGCAGTAGGAGAGGTGATGTCGGCGGGAAGGTCTTTGTAGGCATCGACATAAAAGAACTTCCATGTCCCGTTGAGTAATTGGTAGTATGGACTTTTTTCAAATTGTCCACTCATGGCTTGTGTACGGTCTGCGTAGGTCATGAAAGAGGTACGTGGTGCTTCTTTGTTTACACTCGTTGTCTGTACGTCTTGCCAATAAGGTAATTTAAGGTCAGGGCTACTTTGAGCCAGCATACTGCTTCCCATTAAGGAAAAGCATGCAAATAATTGGGTTAGTTTGCTCATGGTGAAATAATTTCTTTTTATTCACATAGTTAATATTTGATGCTGTAAAAATAAGAAAAAATAGCGATTCTCCTATTGAATATTAAGATTATTTATTAAGAGTCATGTTTTTAAGAAAAGATGTATCTAATGCTTTACGTTGAGGAAAATGGGTGAATAGTTGTAAGGAGTTGACCTTTACAGATACTTCTCCCATAAATATCTCAGCGGGCTGGGCAGTCTTTCAGTCACGCTTCGTTCGTCGGTCATCACTTCCGCCGTCCCGGTCAGTTCCCCTTTGAATTCCAGCCGCCTGCCATAGGAAGTGCATAAATCTTGCGGCAGGCTTACGGTGACGGTGTAGGTGCGTTTCGATGATACTCTGTTGCAACTGCGCTTCCTGTATCCGGGCCGGGGAGAGCTAGGTCATCAGCTGTTCCCGTCCCCCGCTGCTTGTTCAAGAATGCTTGTTTGGCTTCCTCGTATTCCGACTGGGCGGTCAGGCTCTCGTCGAAGAAGATGAACTCCGGGTCTTTGTACACGGCGCGGGCGATGAGGATGCGCTGCTTCTGCCCCTGGCTCAGCCCGTTCCCCTCCTGTCCTATCCGGGTGTTGTAGCCCAGCGGCAACCCCTCGATGAAGCCATGTATGTTCGCCACCTCCGCCGCATGGCGCAGGCGTTCCTTGTCGATATGCTCCACGCCCGGGGCGATGTTTCCCGCGATGCTGTCCGAGAAGATGAAGCCGTCCTGCATGTCGCGAGCAAAGGCGATGAGGTCGTTTACGGGGCTGTTCAGTTGCCCGATGATGTACTGCACGGAGAGCATCATTCCCAGCGTCATTTCCCCTTTCACCACGAGCGATGCCACCAGTCCCGTGATTACGATGTTCTTGGTCTGGTTTATCAGTACCGCTCCTGAGTCCTGATACTGCCGCAGCGCAAGGCTCTTGATGTTTACTTTGAACAGCCTTGCCTGTATGCGTTCCCATTCCCACCGTTTCTGCTGTTCGCAGGCACTCAGTTTTATTTCCTGCATGCCGTTCACCAGTTGCACCACCGAGCTTTGGTTGGCGCTCTGCTGGGCAAAGCGTTTGTGGTCCAGTTCCGCCCGCTTCTTCACGAAGAGCCAGACGTAAGCCACGTAGAGGGCACTTCCTCCCATGAAGATAAGGAATATCATGGCGTTGTACAGCAACAGCACGATACTGAAAATAAGCAGGTTGAACATGGAGAACACTACACTGAGGCTGCTTCCGGTCAGGAAGTTCTGTATGCGCGTGTGGTCGTTGATGCGCTGCAGTATGTCGCCCGTCATTTTGGTGTCGAAGTAGCCCATGGGGAGCTTCATCAGCTTGACGAGGAAGTCCGAAATCAGGGCGATGTTGATGCGTGTGCCCAGATGCAGCAATATCCATCCGCGTATGAACTCCACGGCGCTGCTGCTGAAGGATAGCATCAGTTGGGCGATGAGTACCAGATAGATGAATCCGAGGTTCCGGTTGTTGATGCCGAAATCCACGATGCTCTGCGTGAGGAAGGGGAGCATCAGTTGTATCATGCTGCCTAATAGCAACCCCAGCAGCAGCTGCCCCACCAGTTGCTTGTAGGGGCGCAAGTAAGAATAGAGGAAACCGAAGCCTTTATAGTCTGTCTTTTCCCCCTCATCCTCTTGTGCATAGAATTCCGGTGTAGGTTCCAGCAACAGTGCCACTCCCGTATCTTCTCCGTCCTTCTTTGCACTGAGCCAGCAACGGCAGAACTCCTCACGAGTGTACTTCAGCTTTCCCGCTCCGGGGTCTGCCACCCAAACATGCTTGTTGTCCAGCTTATAAACTACGACAAAATGCTGCTGGTTCCAGTGGACGATGCAAGGCAGAGGAGCTTCCGTCAGCATCTCGTAGCTCACTTGTACACAGATGCTCCGAAATCCAATCTTTTCTGCGGCTTCGCTGATGCCCAGCATGGAAACCCCTTCGCGGGTGATGAATGATTTCTCCCTCAACCCTTCCAATGAATAGCGCTTGCCATAGAAAGCGGAGACCATGCGCAGGCAGGTGGGGCCGCAGTCCATCACGTCGTGCTGGGAGTAGTGAGGAAAGGATTTCATTTGATTAACTATATAAAAAGTCAATATCTTTGATGTTATAATAGCTTGGAAATTTCCTCCCATTAATAAATAGAATGGGTGTAGTGTAAAACTTATGTGTTATACACCATTTTTCTTGTGCATTGATGAAAGGCTCGTATTTAGGGATTTCATCCAAGAACTTAATGTTATGTAGGATTTTATTTTTACTGATAGGATAGTTATCAACATATTTTTTTAGTATCATGGCAAATAATTGGGGATTCTTTTGATAGCCAGAGAGAATATGGGAAGCTATTACTATCGATTCTGGATGTTTCTTTTGGTCTAACAAAAATATTAAATCCAATTTGGTATTGGCTTTTCTTTGAAGGATGGGCATTAGTTTTTGTAGCTCTTTTATGCATGAAACACAAATAGGACTGAAAATAAGAGTAAGGCATATTTCGGCATCTGGATTTCCTATTGATATTTTATTCACTTTGTCAACATCTGTAAGACAAAGTTCTTGTTGAAAAAGATATTGGGAAATGTTTTCGTCATATATTAATTCGTTGTATTTTCTTTTCAAGGTGGTGTGTTCTTTTTGAGTGGCAATTATCGGCTTGATGACTATATAGATAGATGTAACAGTAACGAAGATCGTCGTTATTTCTATTATTGATTTCAAATGTAGCAATTCGTATATATAATTCATCTTTAAAGTACATATACTTAGCATAAACAGAAAAACGAATACCACTTGTACAGAAAGGCAAAGGGTACACCATTTTCTTGCTATGAATTTCTGATAAAAAAGAGAATAGCATACATATCCGATACTGCAAACAGACAGGAAGTTTATAAGTGCCTGTGCTGTACCAAATGGTAGGAATAGTAATACAATTAAAAGAGATAAAAAATACACAAAACCTATATCGCTCCAAGAAACAAGTCCGAGGAAATATGCGTCTTTGAAATCCAAGATAGAAGAACAATCTATATTATTCTTATTTCCGGTGGCTGAACATAATTTTTTAATGTGTACATTGTACTTGTCTATTTGGTCTACAAACAAAAGTATGGATGCAGTCAGTCCTCCTAAAACGCCTGTAAGATATAGATAAAAAAGAATGCCTCCTTCGTGCTTTAAAATAAGTAAATATGCGAATAATATGGCTACACACAATATAAGCATAGGATATTTTATTTGCTTAATGATTGTGCTGAATTTCATTTTTAGTGGAATACTGATTTTACCTGGTCGGTTATCCATAATAAGGATGTTACCGTCCCACATATCTTCAAAATCCTTTCTCGATATACTTTCTATCTTTCCTTTCTCATCAATAGTCTGAATAGATTCGGCAGTAACTTTTGTTATAAACAGGAACAAATCCACATTTGTAATAACATGAGCAATGAAAGGAGAGGGTATATTTGTCAGTTCTTCATAACTGGTATGTATGGCAAAACTATCTTTGCCCATCCTATGTAATATATACTGGAAAGATAGGAAACTGGGAAAATCCGGATGTTCCTTCAATATTACATATAATGCAGCAGAATATTTGCAGCCATAATATTTTGTGATAATCTTCAAAATGGTTCTTGCATTGTCTTTTATTATTTTTTGATGTGCATTCATTCTGTTGCTTTACTGTTTTAAATATTTGTCTATCGTTGTTGCCGCTTGTTGGTCACTTGGTCTTGGAGCATTCACTTCAACAATATTGCCCTGTTTGTCGAAAATGATGTATCGGGGAATTAATTCCAGCTTTAGCTTTTCCAGTATTTTACTGTTCTTTGGGTTTGTGATGAGGAAATTGTCGGGTACTTCCGACAAGCCTTCCTGCTCTACTGCCTTTTTCCAGCTGCTTTCCTGGTCCTTGAAGGCGAGATAGACGAATACCACATCTTTTCCCTTGTACAGCTCTCTTAGCTTTGCCGATGGAGGCATTTCTTCCCGGCAGGGTACACACCAGCTTGCCCAGAAGTCCACATAAATGACCTTTCCCCTGTTTTTTTTCAACAATATGTTCAAGTTGGTAGGCTTTCCGTGGATGTCCTTCAGCAATAACTGGTTGGCATCGGCAGACAAGTTATATTGGTCTCTTATCTTGTTGGGCAGCAGTGTGTCTTGGGTGATATGGATATATTTGTCAAGATAGCTGTTTACGTCTTGTGCCGAAAAGTTTTCGCCGATTTCTTTGATGCAGCGTTCAAGCAGGATTTGTTTTGATTTTGGCTGAAATGTTTTCGGAGATAGCTCATCGAAGGTTTGACGCCAGTCTTTGCTTCCTCCCTGCGATTTGCGTATCGTCGGGATGTGCTGATTCAAAAACCAGAGGTAGTAGTCCAGAAATTCACGGTAGGAGGGATAACGGATATATTTGTCGGCTATTTCGGGCTCCATTTGGCGGTAGAAGGCGGTGTCTTCATTCAGCATTCTCCGGGATTCATAGTCTTTCAGCTTGAGCAGGTATTGATAACGGTCGTGTATCTCGCTTGAGATAAGTTGCTGTTCTTTAAAAGAATTGATAGTATCTGTGTAGTTCTTTTTGTAACTGTCGAACATGGATTGTAATGAATCCAAAGGACAATAATCTATTATTAATGAAGTCCAATTGTTGGCTCGTATTATATCAATAGTTTTGGCAATATGTGCCAAACTTCCTCCAAGACAAGTTTTAGCCTCCACTCCTACATGGGTCTTTCCTTTGCGCAATTCATAGTTCATGTTATAGAATCTGTTATATTCGGGATGATGCTTGCTGCTTAAAATGGGGTAGTTAAGGCTATCCATTGAAATAGTAATGGTATCCCCTTGCATTAAAGGGTAGTAGTTGAACTCAAAATCCCCATAGTTGAGCCCCAACTCCTTGAAATGCTCAGTGGAATAGAGGGTTATGGTATCGAAATCTTTGTCCGGCATGTATTCCATAAGAGTTCCTATACTGTCGGTATAGAGGACTTTAGGCATCGGCACGTGTCTCATTCCTCCCGGTGTCCTGTGGGGCTTAGGATGGTAATGATTGAAACATACTACAATATTCTTTCCACATTTCTCATTGATGGCTTGTTGCCGGCAAGATGAAATGCTTATTACCAGAAAAAAGACGATACATATATACTTCATAAGTATAGGCTTTTAATTTATGATGATATTAAATAATGAATAGGAAAATTATTAGTTTGAATAACAATTTTCCTATTCTGTAACCTGCGGATTATCCGCAGTAGCTACTTGAAGCGCAGCTATCACAGCACCAATTTCCCTCGGCGGTAGCCATGTGCATAGCTTGAGCTTTGGTTACACCGCAATCTACATCACCACTTGGAGATTTGTAGCCACAAGTACCAGAACCACCTTTGATAGCTCTCATTTGTTTTTTATTGAGGGCTTTCGCTTTTAAGTCATTAAAATTCATAGTGTTCAAGATTAATTTAGTTCTACTCTATTAAAGCTTTTCGATTCCGCTTATATTTAGTGCACAAAATATCATAAATTGAAGTAGCCTTCCAAGAATATGTCATCTGTTTCTATTTCAATGGAGTATTCTCCGCTCTTCTCACCGTTAAGGTCTATATTAAGAGTAACAGGATTACTACATGTCTCTGAATAGACCGTTTCACCGGTAGTTTCGTTGGTGATAGTGATAGTGGCAGACTCAATGTTTTCATTGAAGCTGACATTTACCACATTATTATATAGGTAAGCATCTACTATCGGCATATATATGCTACGGACTACAGGACCTCCTTCTTTATTAATAGGTGGTATATAGTCGCCAGGAACTGTTTGTTGGAGAACAATCTTTATACAATCATTCACTTTCTCCGCATGTACTGCTATATTGCCAAGAGAGAAAATTGTTAGCAGGATAAATAATAGTCTTCTCATATTTATACGTTTTATTTGTTTTCGTTGTCACAAATATAGGACTATTTTAGCTTATGGATATGTATAAAACATGTATAAAGTGATGTATAAAGTGCTGTATAACGGTGCTTATATATGTATAAATAGTTAATTTGTCTTAACGCACAGTTCCTTCAACACCTTTTGCAGAGAAGTTGAACCGTGAGGAAAGCCCATCCGCTTCTCAACAATGCGATTCGCTTTTTTGTAGACGGTGTCTCGTTTGCAGCCCAACAGACATCCGAAATAGCTGACCGGCAAATCGGTCAGGTATAGACAGCAGAGGTGAATTTCTTCTTGCAGCAGTTTGCAATCCGCACATAGCCTTAAGGTGATTTGGTTCCAACGTCGGTCTGTTTCGGCAATCAGTTGCAACCAGTCCTCCTTTTCCATGTGCAGCTCCGAGCTGTCATGGTCTTTGTAGTCTTGGATGATTTGCTTCATCTTGGTTTTTACATCCGAATATTTTTGTGTGCTTGTCAAGAGCAGAACTCGTTCGTGGTTCAGGGCTTCCAGCTCATTACACAATTGCTTTTTCTGCGCTGCATCATAATGCAGTTGTTCCAACTCTCTTTCTAAATATGCGATTCTGTTTTCTTTCTGCCGTTGCTCTTCTTCAAGTTTGGCATTTTGTTGCTGCATTGCGGTTTGTACCTCTTTCAGTCTGTCCTTTTCTTCCTCCAAAAGGAAGGTTCTTCTCCGGTATCTTTTCAGCATGTACAAGGCCAAGAACGCTGCCGCTACAACAGACAGCAGGAGACCGTTATATTTACTGATGACTGAATCGTGTTTCTTCTGTTGATGGGCTATCTGGGCACTCTTTTCGGCATCAATCACGGAATAGGCTTGTCTGTTACGGTTGTTCCGCAAACTATCCGTGTAGATGGAGCCGGTTCGTTCCAAGTCCAATGATGTTTTAAAATCTCCGGAAGCTTTTGCTATATCTGATAATAACTTGTAAACTCCTGCTTTTATGGCATGACTCTTATCAGGAAGAGCTTTGTTTAGATAGAAGGAGGCAGAGTCATATTGCCGGTTCTCGTAATAGGCATTTCCTAATATATAGAAAGCATTGTAGCAGAAAGTTGTATCTTCCTGCAGGGCAAAGTTTTGCTTGGCAAACTCCACTGCTTTCTTTCCATTCTCCATTCTGTAGTACAATGTGCTTAGTGCAGACAGTATGGTTCTGTTCAGAGTTTTGTTGTTTGTCATTTTAGCCATATACTGTGCTTGCAGCATCAATTTCTCAGCTTTCGGATAGAATGGCTTTCCTTTTTCCATCTGAATCATTCCCTGCTGTGACAAAGCTTCTATTTGGAGCAATGAATCTCCCAATAAGATAGCTATCTGTTCCGCTTCCCGATATATGGAGTCGGCTTGCTCGTTCAAGTCTTGCGCATAATACAAGTAACCTATATTATTGCAGATACGGCTTTGCAAACTGATGTCTTTTATTTCTTTTGCCAAGATATTGGCTATTAAAAAATTAGAGATGGATTTTTTTATTTTATTCATATCTCTGCAAACACTTCCCCAATAATAGTATGCCCGTGCCTTCATGGTTGCATCACCCATGGAATCATAGTATCGTACAGCCACTTGTATCAGCGAATCATCCGTCTGCCGGATGTAGTTCTTGTCCCGTGCTTGTGTCAGCAGCAGGGCATGGTAGGCGCGGTCTGTTTCCGTATTCAGCCTCCCGGTCGGTATGCTTTCCAGCGCATGCAGTGCGCTGTCCGGTTGCAAATTCATCAGCGAATCTGCTTGTATCAACAGTGTATTGTAGTTTGTCCTTTCAGTGCAGGCCGCCAATAGTGCGGTCAGTGTGGCTATAAGGACTACTGTCCGTGCTCTCATTACTTTTGCAATTTAGAAATGCAAAAATAATGTTTTTTATTTAGCTTGTCCTTATCAGCCTGCCGGTGACACGATATTATCTTTGCCTGGCTGATGTCGGGTATGGCATTTGGAGGCCCCCTTGCAACAAATTATTGCGGAGTGGAAAGAAGAAATTAACAACGTGTCTGCAAGATATTTGTTGCGTGTTCGCATGTAATTAATAAGAAGTGCTACTTGTTGTTAATAGTTAGTATAACAGGGAATTAATTTATTGTAGTGGCAATATTGCAGTGGTAGTAACTTAAAAGGGGTGGAAACAAAACTTGCTTCCACCCCTTTTAAGTTACTACCACTGCGGCTGCAATGCCGATGGATAGGAGAATGATGGTTTATGCGTGTAGCTCCAGTATAAACCGTGCTCCCTTGCTGTATCCGCTGTCCAGTGTCAGGCTGCCGTTCATCTTGGTGGCTATCAGTGAGCAGATGGGCAGTCCCAGGCCGTCGCCTTGCGTCAGGTCCTTCACTTCGGTGAAGGGTTTGAAGATATTTTCGTGTTGCTCTTCGGGAATGCCGCAACCGGTATCACTGACGATGAACTGGTGGGTGCGCGCACCGCGTTTTTTGAAGTCCAGCCATATCTTACCACCGGCGGGAGTATATTGGGCGGCGTTCTCCAACAGGTGGAGCAAGATACGTTCCAATTGTTCGGGATTGATTTTAACATTCAGCTTGGGAGCATTGACGGCAAGGGTGACGTCTTCCTGTGTCTTTCCCTTAATTTTGTCCATGATGCTCTCGCAGAAGGTGGAAATGTTCTTTTCCTGCATTTCGTAAGGTTCGGACAAGGTGCTTTCCAGTTCGGACAGTTCCTGAATGTGGTTGGAGAATGTATGCAGGGCTTTTACTCCGGGCAGCGAAGCGTCGAGTGTATCCAGTGTCGGCTCCATCTGGGCAGAGATGTTCTGAATGAATTTTGTTTTCAGTTCGTTGTGCTCGTTGGCGATGCTGATGGTTTTCTTCTGCTTGCGGGTAAGTACGATGAAGCGCAACAATACGATGGTGCCGAATATCAGGACTGCGGCAAGGATGGCAGCCAATACGCAGAGACCGATGATGATGTATTGCTTGGCGCTCAGAGAGTCGTCTTTCTCCTGAATGGTGGCTAGGCTTTCGTCATACTTCCGCTTCAGGACGTTCAGTTCGTCTTGTGCCGTAAGTGCCTTTACGGAGTCGGTCCATAGGATATACTTGTCGTAGGTGCGTGCCACCAGTCCGGCGTTGTTAGCCTTTCGGGCTATGCCGATGAGCGTCTTGTAGCACTCGTTCACTTTGTCATAGCTTTTCAGTTCCTTGTATTGTCCTATCAACCGGTTGATGGCGGCGTCGCCTTGCGCATTCATGCCGAAGGTATAATAATAATTGGCCTGCGTATAAAGCAGGTCGTTGTTCAGGGAATCGTTGCGTGAAGCCTTGGCGGTTTCCTCCAGTCGGCTCAGTTGCTCTTTGGCACGTGCCGGATTCTTCAGGTTGATGTACATCTGCAGGCGTTCTTTGCTGATGCGGAAGTGTAGGTCGGGCATGGTCTTTTCGCTCTTCTGTTCACCGTTGTTCACCATTTGCTCGGCACCGCGCAGCAGTTCGAAGGCCTCTTTGTAATAATTTTCCCGATGATAGAGGGCACTGGCATTGATGCCGCATTCCACGGCTTTTTCGTACTTGTCGTGGGTGGAAAAGGAGTTGTAGGCTTGCAGGAAAAGATAGCGCGCCCTGATATACTCTTTTTTTTCCAAGCTTTCTTGCGCCTGCTTCATGAGTTCGTCTGCACGGCTCTGTGCATGAGTCTGGCTGCAAATACATAAGGCAACCAGCAGAAATATCGAAATTATTTTTTTCATGTGTAAGTTTGTTTTTATTGGCCTACAAAGGTAGGATAAAAACTCAGTATTTAAAACTGCTGCCTCCTAAAAATTCTCTCAATAAGGATGTAGGTGGAATTTCTTTGTCCTGTACGGGAGTGAAGTATTTGATGAATTTCAGTAACCGGTACGCTTCTGCATATTCCGGACAGTTGCGGGGAACGCTGCTCAGAATAGGTTCGGCATGGCAACGGAGCACGGCAAATTCGAACAATAGGGCAGAGTTGAACATGACATCGGCGTTTTCCTGATAGGGAAATATCCATTTGTCTTCGCCGGCACGTACACTGGGCCAGCGTGAGATGGTTTCTTGTGCCGAATAGCCGCGGTAATTGAAGTCGCGGATGATGCGGCGTAGCAGACGGTTGTCCGTAGTAGGAATCCAGTTGTGGTCGTCCAGTGAGATAGTGGTCAGGGCAGATACATAAATCTTGTATTTGCTGGCGGCGGGAATCTGTGGGGTTAGTTCGGGATTCAGGGCATGGATGCCTTCCAGAATGAGGATGGTATGTTCGTCGATGCGCAGTTTATCTCCTTTATACTCTTTCTTCCCAAGAGTGAAATTGAAACGGGGCAGTTCTACTTCCTCGCCGCGGAGCAGTGCCTGTAGCTGGGCGTTGAAGAGCTCGAGGTCGAGGGCGTGGAGTGATTCGTAGTCGTAATTGCCGTTTGCGTCGCGGGGGGTGTTTTCTCGGTCCACGAAGTAGTTGTCCAGCGAGATGGGATAGGGACGCAGGCCATTGGTCATCAACTGTACGCTGAGGCGCTTGCTGAAGGTGGTCTTTCCGGAGGATGAGGGACCGGAGATGAGCACGAGTTTCACGCGGTTCCCGTTTTCGCTGCGGTGGTAAATATCATCGGCTATTTGGGCTATCTTCTTTTCTTGCAGGGCTTCGGCCACATTAATGAGGTCGGTGGCATGACCTTCTTCGCAAGCCATGTTGAAATCGCCTACGTTGCTCAGTCCCATGATGTAGTTCCAGTGCAGATGTTCCTTGAATACGTCGAGCATTTTCTCTTGCTTCACCACCTCTTCCAGAACGTTTGGATTTGCCTTGTCGGGGATGCGCAGCAGCAGGCCGTCGTAATATTTCACGATGTCAAACAGCCAGACATATCCGGTACTTGGCAGCAGGTTGCCGTAATAGTAGTCTATGGTATCGCCCAGTGTGTAATAGTAGGTGTAGAGGGAGCCGGAGGTTTCCAGCAGTTTTACCTTGTCGTCCATGCCCCGTTCGCTGAAGATGCGCACAGCTTCAGCGGTGTGGCATTCGATACGGTGGTAGGGGATGTCCTCGGCGATGATTTCCTGCATCCGTTTCTTGATTGCTGTAACATCTTCCAACTCGATAGGACGGCTGATGCGCAAGTTGCAGAAATATCCTTTGGATACCGGATGCTCGACGAACAGTTTCCCTTCCGGGAACAGTTCGCTGACTGCTTTATAAAGAATGAAGCAGAGGGAACGGACGTATGTGCGCATGCCTGAGGAATCGCGTATGTCGAGAAATTCTACGTCCTTATTGTTGTATACCCGGAAGCTCAGTCCTTCGGAACGGTTGTTTACTTTTGCACTGACCACCTGATAGGGGGAATCAAGATTAAAACCGGAATAAATATCCAAAAGTGAGCTCCCGATAGGGAACTTCTGGGAAATATTGTTATTTTTGCAACAAATTTGTAACATGTGCTCCATATTGTTCTGTTTTTGTGAATTAATACGTTAAATATAGGACATTATAACACATGAAAGAATGAAACACCTTAAATAATTAAAGATGGAATATTCTTTTTATGATTTTTTAAAGCTACTCGGCTCATTGGCATTGTTTCTCTACGGAATGAAAATCATGAGTGAGGGGCTGCAAAAATTTGCCGGTGACAGATTGCGGACGATTCTGACCGCAATGACAACCAATAGGGTGACCGGCGTGCTGACTGGTATTTTGATTACCGCGCTCATCCAATCCTCTTCGGCAACCACGGTCATGGTGGTGAGTTTCGTTAATGCAGGTTTGCTTACTCTCTCCCAGTCCATCGGTGTGATTATGGGAGCTAACGTGGGTACTACGGTCACTGCATGGCTTATTTCGGTTTTCGGGTTTAAAGTCGATATCGCTGCTTTTGCTCTTCCGCTGTTGGCGATAGGTATCCCGCTTCTCTTTTCTCAGAAGAGTACCCGGAAGTCCATCGGTGAATTCATTTTTGGTTTTTCATTCCTTTTTATGGGACTTTCCTACTTGCAGGTCTATTCTCCGGATCTGGGCAAGAATCCGGAGATGCTGGCTTTTGTGCAGGAGTGGACTGACCTTGGTTTTCTTTCTATATTGATATTTGTGCTGGTGGGGGCGGTCATCACAATGATTGTACAGGCTTCGGCAGCCACCATGGCCATTACCCTTATCATGTGTGCTAACGGATGGATTAGCTTTGAGCTGGGTGCGGCACTTGCCATGGGGCAGAACATCGGTACGACGATTACCGCCAATCTGGCGGCATTGACCGGTAATACGCAGGCGAGGCGGGCAGCATTGGCCCATTTGCTGTTCAATGTGTTCGGTGTCATTATGGTGCTCGTTGTTTTCCACCCCTTCACCCGTTGCGTTTCATGGTTTGTGGCGGATGTGATGCACCAGACAGACCCTGCTACCCGTGTGGCTTTTGAACTGTCTGCTTTCCATACGGCGTTCAATGTGTTCAATGTGTTGTTGCTCATCTGGTTTGTGAAGGCCATCGAGCGGATTGTCTGCATGCTGTTGCCGCTGAAAGATTCGGACGAGGAATATCGTTTGCGCTTCATCTCCCGAGGGTTGCTTTCTACTGCCGAACTTTCTATTCTGGAAGCGCGAAAGGAAATCCATTTGTTTGCCGAACGTACACACCGCATGTTCGGAATGGTGAAGGACTTGTTGCACACGGAGAAGGACGATGACTTCAACAAACTGTTCAGCCGCATCGAGAAATATGAGAATATCAGTGACAGCATGGAACTGGAAATAGCCAACTACCTGAATCAAGTGTCGGAAGGACGCTTGAGTTCGGAAAGTAAGTTGCAGATACGTGCCATGCTGCGCGAGGTGACTGAGATAGAGAGTATCGGTGACAGTTGTTACAACCTTGCCCGTACCATCAGCCGGAAGCGGCAGACCAATAAGGACTTTACGGAGAAACAATACGGCCATGTCCACTTCATGATGAAACTGACGGATGACGCCTTGTCGCAGATGATTAAGGTTGTGGAACGTCCCGAGAACCAAATTGTTGATGTGAATAAATCCTTCAACGTAGAAAACGAAATCAATAATTACCGCAACCAGCTGAAGAACCAGAATATTCTGGATGTGAACAACAAGGAATATGATTATCAGATGGGCGTCTATTATATGGACATCATTGCGGAATGCGAAAAGCTGGGCGACTATGTGGTGAATGTAGTGGAAGCCAGCAGCGATATAAAAGAAAAGAAAGCGTCTTAGGACGCTTTCTCAAATTCTTCTTTACCTACTCCACACAGAGGGCAAACCCAATCTTCGGGAAGGTCTTCGAAAGATGTTCCCGGTTCTATTCCATTTTCAGGATTTCCCGGTTCGGGATCATAGACGTAATCGCATACGGTGCAAATGTACTTTTCCATAACTTTCCTTTTTTATTGATTCTTTTATAATAACATTTCCGCGGTTTATTTGTTTTGTTGTTGAGCAATAAAATGAAAGGGCCATGTGATTCTGTTCTGAAAGAATTATTTCGGTATTGTTTTCCCGGATTATTGTTGTACTTTTGCGTTTTGAAATTAAAACCTGAAAAGACTTGCATGACTGCAATAAAGGATGATTATTATCATGTCGGACTGACCGACGAACAAGTGCGGAAGAGCCGCGACGAACATGGAGTAAATTTATTGACGCCTCCTAAACGGCCTTCCTTATGGAAATTGTATCTGGAGAAGTTTGAGGACCCCGTAGTAAGGGTATTGCTGGTTGCCGCTCTGTTTTCTTTGATTATTTCCATTGTAGAGAATGAATATGCCGAGACTATCGGCATTATAGTGGCCATTCTGCTGGCTACCAGTATCGGTTTCTTCTTTGAGTATGATGCCGGAAAGAAGTTTGATCTGCTGAACGCAGTGAACGAAGAAACTTTGGTGAAAGTAATTCGTAACGGACATGTGCAGGAGATTCCCCGTAAAGATGTAGTGGTGGGTGATATAGTGGTGCTGGAAACCGGTGAAGAGGTTCCGGCAGACGGTGAATTGCTGGAAGCTATTTCCCTGCAAGTGAATGAATCGAATCTGACCGGTGAACCGGTAGTGACGAAAACTACCGTAGAAGCTGACTTTGACGAAGAGGCTACGTATGCTTCCAACCGCATTTTGCGCGGTACAACGGTGGTGGACGGACATGGCACCATGCGTGTGGAGGCTGTGGGTGATGCTACGGAAATCGGTAAAGTGGCACGTCAAAGTACCGAACAGAATACGGAGCCTACTCCGTTGAATATCCAGTTGTCCAAATTGGCTAACTTGATTGGAAAGATAGGTTTTTCCGTGGCTGGTCTGGCTTTTCTCATTTCCTTTGTAAAAGATGTGTTACTGGTCTATGACTTTTCTTCATTCTATACTTTCCGTGATTGGCTGCCGGCCTTGCAGGCTACTTTGCAATACTTTATGATGGCAGTTACCCTGATTGTGGTGGCTGTGCCCGAAGGCTTGCCGATGAGCGTGACACTCAGTCTGGCGTTGAATATGCGCCGCATGCTCTCCACCAACAACCTGGTGCGCAAGATGCATGCATGCGAGACGATGGGAGCCATTACAGTGATTTGTACCGACAAGACCGGTACATTGACCCAAAATCTGATGCAGGTGCATGAACCCAATTTCTATGGTTTGAAGAATAACGGGCAGCTGAGGAATGATGACCTCAGTAAGCTGGTGATGGAAGGTATCAGTGCTAACTCCACTGCTTTCCTGGAAGAAGAAGTGACTGGCGAGAAGCCGAAAGGGGTGGGTAACCCCACGGAGGTGGCACTGCTGCTTTGGCTGAACAGCCAAGGATGCGACTATCTGGCGCTGCGTGAGAAAGCTACGGTTATCGACCAGCTGACTTTCTCTACGGAAAGGAAATTCATGGCTACCCTGGTGCAATCCCCCCTGATTGGGAAGAAGGTGCTGTATGTGAAGGGAGCTCCCGAGATTGTTTTGGGCAAATGCAAGGATGTCATGTTGGATGGCAAGCGTGTGGATGCGGTGGAATACCGTTCTACAGTGGAGGCTCAGTTGCTCAACTACCAGAATATGGCTATGCGTACACTTGGCTTTGCATTCAAGATTGTGGATGATGCGGAAGCGTCTGATTGTGTGTCATTGGTTGCTGAAAATGACTTGTCGTTCCTCGGTGTGGTTGCCATCAGTGATCCTATCCGTCCGGATGTGCCTGCGGCCGTTGCCAAATGCCAGTCGGCGGGTATCGGAGTGAAGATTGTGACGGGAGATACACCGGGTACAGCTACCGAGATAGCACGTCAGATTGGTCTGTGGAAACCGGAGGATACGGAAAAGAACCGCATTACGGGAGCTGCATTTGCCGAATTGACGGATGAGGAGGCATTGGACCGTGTGATGGATTTGAAGATAATGTCGCGTGCACGCCCCACAGACAAGCAGCGTCTGGTACAACTGTTGCAGCAGAAAGGTGCGGTAGTGGCTGTGACGGGTGACGGTACGAATGATGCTCCTGCGCTGAACCATGCGCAAGTGGGACTTTCGATGGGTACCGGAACTTCCGTTGCCAAGGAGGCCAGCGACATCACGCTGCTGGATGACTCCTTCAACAGTATAGGTACGGCTGTGATGTGGGGACGTTCTTTATACAAGAATATACAGCGTTTCATTGTTTTTCAGCTGACTATCAATTTTGTGGCTTTGTTTATCGTTCTTCTAGGCTCATTGGTGGGTACGACGCTTCCTTTGACTGTCACGCAGATGTTGTGGGTAAACCTGATTATGGATACGTTTGCGGCCCTGGCTCTGGCGTCCATTCCGCCCAGTGAGAGCGTGATGAAGGAAAAGCCACGTAAGAGTACGGATTTCATTATAACCAAGTCCATGAGGTATTACATTCTGGGAATGGGCTTTGCCTTCCTGGTATTGCTTATGGGAATGCTCTTCTGGTTTAACAATGAAGAGGGGGGTATGACTACCTATCGGCTGACCGTGTTTTTCACGTTCTTTGTTATGCTTCAGTTCTGGAATTTGTTCAATGCACGTGTGTTCGGCACTTCGGACTCGGCGTTCAAGGGCATTTCCAAATCTTACGGCATGGAACTGATTATACTCGCCATTTTGGGTGGACAGATACTGATTGTACAGTTTGGTGGAGCTGTGTTCCGCACAGTGCCGCTCGATTTTATGACTTGGATGGCGATTGCCGTTTCTACCTCATTTGTCTTGTGGATAGGTGAACTTGTTCGTTTTGTCCGACGTTTAACACAGAAATAGGTGATGAAAAGAAAAGGAATCAAGAACCTCATTATTGATTTTGGCGGAGTTCTGATTGATTTGGACCGCCAGCGCTGTTTAGAGAATTTCAGAAAGCTGGGATTGCCGGACGTGGAAGTCATGCTGGACCTCTGCCACCAACAGGATTTCTTCCAGAAATATGAAAAAGGATTGATTACCAGTGCGGAGTTCCGGGAAGTGATTCGTGGAAAGATTGGGAAACCGGTGACTGATACCCGGATAGATGACGCCTGGAACAGTTTCTTGGTGGGTATTCCTACCTTTAAATTGGATTTACTGTTGGAACTGCGCAAAAAATATGTGGTCTATCTGCTGAGCAACACCAATGAAATCCATTGGCAATGGTCGTGCCTGCACGCGTTTCGCTACAAGGCTTTCTGTGCGGAGGACTTTTTTGAGCATATCTATCTCTCTTATGAGATGAAGATGGCAAAACCGGATGCCGATATATTCCGGAAAGTACTGGATGAGACCGGTATTCTTCCTAACGAGACTCTTTTTATTGACGATTCTGAGGCCAATTGCCGGACAGCGGAGGCGTTGGGTATTTCTACCTATACGCCAAAGGCCCATGAGGACTGGAGACATGCAGTTGTTTTGTGAGACTCCGGGCTTTGACATTCGTCCGAACGTAGCCACTATCGGTTTCTTTGACGGAGTACATCGGGGGCACCGCTACCTGATAGAACAGGTGCGTGCGGTAGCTGCCGGGCGTGGCCTTGCTTCATCGGTCGTGACTTTCCCGGTGCATCCGCGTAAAGTGATGCAGGCCGATTATCATCCGAAGTTATTGACCACTTGTGATGAGAAAGTTTCCCTGCTTGCCAAGACTGGGGTGGATTATTGCATGATGCTTGATTTTACTCCTGAAATAGCCCGGCTTTCGGCACGGGAATTTATGTCCATACTGAAGGAGCGTTATCAGATACAAGCTTTGGTAGTGGGGTACGACCATCGTTTCGGGCATAACCGTAGTGACGGTTTTGAGGATTATGTGCGTTATGGCTGCGAACTGGGTATGGAGGTGCTTCTTGCTCGCGCGTATTCTTATAGGAAGGAGGCATCTGAGACGGAGGGTACTGTCAGCTCTTCGGTTATCCGTAGTTTGTTGCAGAAGGGGAATGTTTCGGATGCTGCCGAGTATCTGGGATACGACTTCTTTTTGGACGGTACGGTTGTCGGCGGCTATCAGGTGGGGCGTAAGATCGGTTTCCCTACGGCTAATCTCCGTGTTTCCGATTCGGACAAGCTGATTCCTGCCGATGGAGTGTATGCTGTTCATGTGCATTTAGAGGGAGTCCGGTACGGAGGAATGTTGAGTATAGGCTATCGGCCAACTTTAGCCAATGGGGCAGACCGTAGCATTGAAGTCCATATTTTCAATTTCAATGCAGACATTTATAATAGTCCGATACGGGTATCCTTCGTTCGCTACATGCGTCCGGAGCTGAAGTTTGGTACGGTTGAACAACTGGTGGCCCGTATCCGTAGGGATGAAGAAGAAATAAAAGAAGTACTTTCCGGCTTTTAATAAGTATACTTTAAGAAGCCTTCTTCAAATATGTCATTATTATAGCCGTATATGGTTCTGTGCTCTTCGTCAATACTGAAAGCATATAGTAGGATGTCCAATTCGTATTTGGCGATGGAGCGTCCGGAATAGTCGTATACTTCTATGAAGCAGCCTTCTTTTTCTCTGGGACATCGTATATAAAAGTAATTTTTACGTGCGACTATTTCTCGTTGGTGAAATATTGTTTCTTTGATATCTCCTATTATGATATGAGGGCGGATTTCGTTTCCAATAAGTCTTTTGCGGAGCTTCATGTCGTTTATACCATAGATGTCAATTTGCTTTTTATAGGTATAGGCATAAATAATCAGAGAGTCATTGGCTGCCAAATATCCCTTGTTCTCATCAAAAAATATCTCTTTGTGTTCCTCTTGTCCGATAATAATTTCTCCTGTGGGTTGCCGGGATATTAGATTGATTTTTTTAATGTTGAGCTTGTCAGGAAACGTGCTGTATATTAATAATGAGTCATTGACTATATTCATAAAGTTTGCTGTCGGGGTAGAGGTAGGTAATATGAACTCCTTTTCAAGGGTTAGTCGGTTGTTGCCGTCTAATGTAAAACTTTTGATAACAAATGGATTGTATCCGAAAATATAGACCTTTTCCGAAGTGCTCTTGCAGAAGGAAGGGGGGAGCTGAAATTCGTTTTCTGCTCCTCCCCTGCTTCCTCCTGTGTAAATACACTGGAATTCCGGAAGTGAATATTGATACAACATCTGATTATTATTTCTTGAATCTGTTGCAAATATATTGTTCTTCTTGACTTCTATTCCATCAATGGCAAACACTTCATTTACATTTATTTTTTCTGCTTGAAGTACCTTCTGCTCGTGAAATGGTTCTATTTTTTGTATGAATGTCTGCTCTTGTATGCTGGTTTGCGTTGCACATGCAGTGAGCAATGTATAGATTGATAGTAAATAAAGATGTTTTTTCATGATGGATGTTTATTAATATATTATTTGTGAGCCGGCGCATGTGGCGGTGTACATGCACATGGTTGCCTTTGTGGTGCAACAGCCATCGCATTTTGTGACATACGTTGCCGGTTCGTCCGGTAGTAATGTAGTACTGGTATACATATAGCAACTTTTAAACCTGATAGGTTCGGCTTCGCCTGAAGCTAAAGCCTCTATGTTGAGAAGTGCAAGATTTGTTAATTCGTGGCTTGAATCATGGGGGATAGACATGTTGCAAAGTAGTACTGACAACATGATTGAGGCAATTGTTAGTCTGCAGATTGATTTTTTTCATCATAGTACAATTTAATATTAATAATTTTCTTAAAAATAGTGATTTTAGTTTGTATTACAAATAATTTGTTTGTGCTATATAACAGATTTCTTGTTGCGCTTTCTTTTTATATCCTCTTGTTTTCTGTATGTTTATCGTAAAACATGCCTTTTTTATTGTTTTTCGATAAATATTTTCTGCTTTTCTTTGTCATATCAAGAAAACGTCTTTTATTTGCATATCGAAAAACGATAAATGATTATCGAAAAACAAAATAATGAACTTTATAAAGACAAGGGAGGGGATTAGGTTATGAGAAGAGCATTCATGAGTATTACTCTGTTGGTATTGTCACTTTCTGTGGTGATGGCGTTGCTGACGGGACTTGTTGCCACAGCTTGACGGATTGACAGAGAAAATGTGTATCTTTGCGAACTTTTAGACGAATAGAACAATGAAAACGGCAATAAAACTAGTATTGATTTACTTTTTGATGCAGATTGTAGGAGCACTGTTTGCAGGACCTTTCTGTCTGCTATATACGTATTTTGCTGATGGAACTTTCGACATGGACAAAGCTGGTCAGATTGCTGTGTCACCTACCATGCTGCTGGGTTTCGTTTTCATGGGGTTGTACTTGTGGCGCAAGAACTACCTGACGGGGGACAAGCATCTGTACTCTCCGGTGCCGGTTCCTTATCTGGCATGGAGCCTGCTTGCCGGAATGGCTTCCATGTATATAATAGCTGTTCTGATGTCCGAACTCACTTTCTTGCCCAATTTGTTGGACCAGACATTTGACATGCTACAATCCGGTTGGTTGGGTATTCTCTGTATTTCTGTTCTGGGGCCCGTGCTGGAAGAACTTCTTTTCCGTGGTGCCATTACCAAGGAGCTGCTTCGCAGATACAGTCCGGCAAAGGCTATCTTGTTTTCCGGATTGATATTCGGTATTTTCCATCTGAATCCGGCTCAGATAATAGGTGCTTGCCTCATCGGTTTCTTGCTTGCCTGGCTTTATTATAAGACACGGAGTCTGATAGCATGTATTCTGATACACATCATGAACAATGGCTTGTCTGTCTATCTGAGCCTGAAACATCCTGAAATGGAGGATATGACACATCTGCTGAGTAACCCGTATGTACTGGTTGGGGCAGTGGTTTTCATATTGTTGCTTCTACTCTCCTTGAAACAACTGAATAAATATAATATATCTGATACTAATACAACAACAACTGAATTATGAAAAGAAGATTGAATATCCTCTGCCTGATGGTAATATTTGTACTGAGTTACTCGGTATTGGAAGCGGGCTATTTCTTCTTTATAGGGGCCAAACTGGGTGTGGAATCTGTGGCGGAAAAGGAAGATACCCATGCGTTGCGGCAGAAGCTGATGCATATGAAGTATATAAGCTTGGAATCACATAGCTTTACAATGAAGGGAGGCGAACTTTTTTCGGATTCTGTATACAATGAGAAGACCGGAAAGTATGTGCCTGCCAGCTACTCTTCCATGGTGGTGAGCATTGACGACCATCCTGCCCTTTGGGAACAGATTGCAAGTAAGTTGCTGACCTTTTTGCAGATAGGTGTCTATATCTGGGCCATTGTACTGTTTGTCCGGCTGATTATTTCCATAAATAAATCAGATATCTTCAATTGGAAGAATGTACGCCGTCTGCGCCGTTTGGGGCTGGCTTTGATTATCAGTTTCTGCTGCTCTTTTTCGGTTGCTTATATCACCCTCTACAATGTCGGTGAGGTGTTCTCGCTGCGTGGATATACATTGGAGCTCTCGGGCATCCTCGGTGGAACTATGCTGGTGCTGGGATTGTGTTCGCTGATTGTAGGCGAAGTATTCGCCATCGGATTGAAAATGAAGGAAGAGCAGGACTTGACTATTTAAAAGTGAGAGGAGGGATTATGACACTTATGAAACAAAAGGAACCAAAGGAACCAAAGAGACGGATAGCGCTTATTATGAATGTGCTGTTTTATTTCTGTGGACTATGTATTGGTGGCGGCATTGTTCGTAATCTGACATTGTGCTATGAGTTGGGAAAGGATGATACTGCTAATTTTATCTGGCACATATTACCCGAATCAGTAACAATGCTGGTGATGACAATATGTGGCTTGTGTATTTTTCTCATTCTCCGCAATGTGAAGAAAGAGGAAGTGTTTGTTTATCAGAATTCATCTTTGATACAAACCATTGGGGTGCTGATAGCATTGAATGGGCTTTTTCAGGTAACTCTCTCCTGGTTTACTCCCGAAGGAGTACCGACTGATACTTCTTATCGGATATTCGTGTTATTGGGAGTTTTCATCATCTTTATGGGCTATCTTTTTAAGATGGGAGTTCGTATGCGTGAGGAACAAGAGTTGACGATTTAAATAAAAGTGAAGAGCGCGATATGAAGAAAAGTGTGAAATATGGTCTGTATTTCGTTGTCGGACTTGTGGCGGTTTTATTGTTGGCAAGTATTGTCTATTTTCTCCTCTTGTTTCCGGCCTTTGACGGGAAGTGGAAAGTCTATATTGTAATGCCGTGGATGTATCTGTGCATATATGGTTATTACCGGTTGACGAAACGGTACACTGACTGGTGGTGTGAGTGGGAAAAGAATAATTGATAAATCGAACACAATTATATGATTATAGTAAACCTTGACATAATGATGGCCCGAAGAAAGATATCTTTGGGCGAACTGGCGGAGAAGATTGATATTACGCCTGCCAATCTCTCTATTCTCAAAACCGGAAAGGCGAAGGCCATCCGTTTCTCTACACTGGAAGCAATCTGCAAGGAACTCGATTGCCAGCCGGGGGATATACTGGAGTTTAAGGAGGGATAAATAGGGAGAAGAAGGCGCAAGTAGAGGTTGAAATGCTTACCGCCTTAAGAAACTCCGTTTACGTACTACAGTAAACACCTTTACATACTACGGTAAACGCCTTTACATACTATGGTAAACGTCGTTACTTCATAATGTAAAAGCCGTTACATTCTGGAGTAACGGCTTTTACATTATAGGGTAAACATCCGGTAAATATAATCTGCTGATTATTAGTTTATATATTGTCGGTCGTAACCTTTAGATGCCTTTCGCTTTGAAGGCCAGCGCATACATTCGCATCTGCTTTACCATAGACAGCAGTCCGTTGCTACGGGTGGGCGACAAGTGTTCCTTCAGTCCTATTTTATCAATGAAATAGAGGTCGGCGTTCAGTATCTCATCCGGTGTGTGCCCGGAGAGTACTTTGATAAGCAGTGAAATGATTCCTTTCACAATCAGTGCGTCGCTTTCGGCCTGGAAAATAATTTTTCCGTCCACTTCGTCTGCCTGCAGCCATACGCGGCTCTGGCAACCTTCAATCAGGTTTTGTTCCGTCTTGTATTTTTCGTCGAGCGGTTCCTGCTCGTTTCCTAAATCAATAAGAAGTTGGTACCGGTCCATCCAATCGTCGAAATCATTGAATTCGGCAATTACTTCATCTTGTACTTCATTGATACTTATCATAAGATTCACTGTTTTACTGTTTGCAATTACTGTTTTACTGGTTTATTTCTCATTGTAGATGACTTCCAGCAAGGTCTGTCCCACGGCGTTGAGAGTGCCCTTGTCGATGATGTCCATATTGTCGTCCGTTGTGTGCCAGAAGTCACCGAAGCCGGTGTCGCAGTTCGGGTCATAGTTAATGATGTCCACGCAGGGAATCTGCCGCAGGTTGTATACATACATGTGGTCGTCCGTCACTTCGGTGCCTTTTTCTTTGGGGAAGAAATTGCCGAAGCCCAGGCGGTGGGCTGTGTTCCATATCTTGTTCACGTACTTGCCGGCGGTTCTTTGAGAGAACTGTTCCTTGTAGAAGGTGGCGTTCTGTCCGCCCACCATGTCGAGCAGGATGCCATAGCGGGCATTATAACCGTCTACATGGGGTACTCGTCCCCAATACTGCGAGCCCAGGCACCAAGTGTCGTTCTTGTATGCACCTTGATAGAAGTAGGGGATGCCATAGTCTTCGGCGTCAAAGAAGATGATGTCGATGCCGATGGCTGGAGCCTGCTGTTGCAGTTGGCGGGCTACTTCGAGCAATACGCCTGCACCGCTGGCGCCATCGTTCACACCCAGGATGGGGCTGTGATGCTTCGTCTTGTCGGCATCCTGGTCGGCATAAGGGCGGCTGTCCCAATGGGCACAGAGCAGTACACGTTTTTTGCTTTCCGGATTATAGGCGCCGATAACATTACGCGCCTTCAGGATGGTGTTGTCGTAAGCCACCAGGTCGGCATGCTGGTTGTATACCTTGGCGCCGAATTCCTCCAGTTTCTTGGCAAGGAATTCTCCGCAGGCTTTGTGGGCGGCGGTGTTGGGCACGCGCGGACCAAAATCCGCTTGGGTCTGTATGTATTGGTATGCACTGTCTGCACTGAACTGGGGCGCCTGGACAGTCGCTTTGGTCGCATCGTCCTCACTGTCATTATCGGCTGCAGGCTTGCTGCTCTTGTTGCTGCATGCCACTATTGCTATAATCAGCAACGGCAGCAACGGGATAAATGTATAATTCCGTTTCATTCTCTTTCTGTATTAAAACTTAGTTTCACTTCTTTCTTTCCAACTTCCAATGTCACTGCAGCACCGTTTATCAGCGGCAGGTTTCTGCTGACATGACCGACGGGAAAACCGAAAGACACCGGATAATCGTATTCCTTCATCAAATCGGCCAATGCGCCATACAGGTCTTTTCCCAGCGATTTGTCTTCTCTGTATTCGGTGAATTGCCCGATGATGAGGCCTGAAAGCTTGTCGAGGACACCGCCCAGTTTGAGATTGTACATCATGCGTTCCACCGCATGCGGGCGTTCTCCCACATCCTCGATAAAGAGGATGGTGCCTTCGGCCGGAATATCGTAGGGGGTGCCGCGCAGCCCGTAGAACACCGACAGATTGCCGCCGCGCAACACACCTTTTGCCTCTCCCTTACGGTTCAGCTTATGCCTCGGGCAGACGTAGCTGAATGTTCTTATTCCTCCAAACGACCGACCGAACAGCATATCCTTCAGCGC
This sequence comes from Bacteroides muris (ex Afrizal et al. 2022), assembly GCF_004793475.1. Lineage (GTDB taxonomy): Bacteria > Bacteroidota > Bacteroidia > Bacteroidales > Bacteroidaceae > Bacteroides > Bacteroides muris. The sequence continues at coordinate 63,151 of NZ_SRYZ01000002.1, forward strand.
CAGCGTGCAGAAGTCGTTTTCGGGTTCTACTGTGAGATGACGCGCCATGGGGGCGTGCAACGACGCGAAGCCATTCTGCTGGAACAGATTATGCAGGGCGGTGATGTCACTGAATCCGACGAGCCATTTGGGATGCTGCCTGAACTTGGTAAAATCCAGTTTGCCTACCAGATGCACGGCTCCGTAGCCGCCCCGGCTGCAGAATATGACTTTGGCTTCTTCATCGTCCATGGCTTCCTGCAGGTCTTCAAGGCGTTGCCGGATGCTTCCTGCATATGTTCCGTTGGAACTTCCCGCATGCTTTGCGAATACGACTTCCAGCCCCCAGAACTTCAAACGTTTGCAGGCGCCTTTCAGGAAAGATTTGTCAATCTTGCTGGAAGGGGAGAGAATAATGGCACGGTCACCTTCCTGCAGAAACGGAGGGAAAATAAGACTACCCATATTATATTATCAATCTATTTGGGGCAAAAGTACACAATTCACCACAGATATCACAGATTAACACGGATTTTTTAACAGAAGAGAGGGAGAGGAGAGGGGGATGTGTGCTGCTCAAATCCGTGTAATCTGCGGTGGACATATCAAAATGATATTAAACATATGAAATTTCAACGGGGCAAATGCTGTATTTCTCGACATTTTTTTAGATATTTGCTAAAAATCTAACGTTATGGAACCGATACGGAACTTTGCCCAGTTAACAGCCCACCTGAAAACCTTGAATAAGAGGAAACGCATTGCAGTAGTCTGTGCCAATGACCCTAATACAGAGTATGCCATATCTCGTGCCCTGGAGGAGGGGATTGCGGAATTTCTGATGATTGGCGATTCTGCCATATTGGAAAAATATCCCACCCTGAAGAAATATCCTCAATATGTCAGCACTTTGCATATAGAAGATCCCGATGAGGCGGCACGTGAGGCGGTGCGTATCGTACGCGAGGGTGGAGCGGACATCCTGATGAAAGGCATCATCAATACCGACAATCTGCTGCGTGCCATTTTGGACAAGGAGCATGGCTTGTTGCCTAAAGGAAAGATTCTGACCCATCTGGCCGTGATGCAGATACCCACGTACGATAAACTGCTCTTTTTCTCCGATGCAGCGGTTATTCCCCGCCCTACGCTTCAACAGCGCATTGAAATGATTTGGTATGCCATCCATGCCTGCCGCCATTTCGGGATAGAGCAACCACGCATCGCGCTGATTCATTGCACGGAGAAGGTCAGTGCCAAATTCCCCCATTCATTGGACTATGTCAACATTGTGGAACTGGCAGAAGCCGGCGAGTTCGGCAATGTCATTATCGACGGTCCGCTGGATGTAAAGACGTCATGTGAAAAGACGAGCGGTAACATCAAAGGCATTGTATCACCGATTGACGGGGAGGCGGATGTGCTGATTTTTCCAAACATCGAATCGGGAAATGCTTTTTATAAGGCCGTATCTCTGTTTTCTCATGCCGATATGGCCGGGTTGCTGCAAGGCCCCTCATGCCCGGTGGTATTACCGTCGCGCAGCGATTCCGGTTTGTCCAAGTATTACAGCATTGCCATGGCCTGCCTGACCAGCGGGACGGAATAGCCTTGATTGTAACTCGTAATTTGTAGTTTGTAAATTGTAACTCGTAACTCGTAACTCGTAAATCGTAATCAATGAAGATACTGGCAGTAAATCCCGGTTCCACCTCGACAAAAATTGCTGTCTATGAGGATGAAACTTCCCGTTTGGTACTCAACATCCGGCATTCGGTGGAGGAGCTTTCCCGATTTCCCCGCATCATCGACCAGTTCGAATTTCGCAAGAACTTGGTGCTGGAAGCGCTGGAGGCCAATGACATTCCCTTTAAGTTCGATGCCATCGTCGGCCGTGGGGGATTGTTGAAACCCATTCCCGGCGGTGTGTATGCCGTGAACGATGCCATGTTGGACGATATGCTCCACGCCATGCGTACCCACGCCTGCAACTTAGGTTGTCTGATAGCCCACGAACTTGCCGCCATGCTGCCCGGCTGCCCCTCTTTCATAGCCGATCCCGGCGTGGTGGACGAACTGGACGATGTGGCACGCATCACCGGTTCGCCTCTGATGCCCAGCATCACCATCTGGCACGCCTTGAACCAGCGAGCCATCGCCCGGCGCTATGCTGCCGAGCGTAGTGCCCTGCAGCCCGAAGCTCCCGTGCATTACGAAGACCTCAATCTGATTGTCTGTCACTTGGGTGGAGGCGTTTCCGTAGGAGTCCACCGCCACGGCCGTGCGGTGGACGTGCCCAATGCCCTCGACGGTTTCGGTCCTTTTTCGCCCGAACGTGCAGGTACCCTGCCCGCCGGGCAACTGATAGACCTTTGTCACTCGGGGCGTTACACTACCGAAGAACTGAAGAAACGTATTTCCGGCAAGGCGGGACTTGCCGCCCATTTGGGTACTACCGACATTCCCGCCATAGAGAGGCGCATCGCTGAGGGAGACACCCATGCCGCTTTGGTGCTTGATGCCATGATTTACCGCATTGCCAAGGAGATAGGCGGTGCTGCTGTTGTGCTTTATGGCAAGGTGGACGCCATTCTGCTTACGGGAGGTATGGCACATTCCGAGTACATCACTTCGCGGTTGCAGGAGCGCGTGTCTTTCCTTGCTCCCGTCCATGTCTATCCCGGAGAAGACGAATTGGAAGCATTGGTACTGAATGCGCTGGGCGCTTTGCGCGGAGAGCTTCCGATACAAGTTTACCGGTGATAGCCATATTGCTTTTGTGATTTTTAGCGGAACAGTTTGCATTATTGGCAGGATTTAGTGATATAAAAATGGCTCTTGCCGGAGACTGGTGTCTGACTTGTCAGAGTCCGGTCTCTGTCAAAAGAGGGCAAAAAAAACTATATCGAGCAGAACAGTGTGACTAGGAACGGAACGCTGAAATCCACCACAAACCCGTGGAAGATGGAGACTACGACAAACTTCTCTCCGGCTGTCCGTGTGATGATGGGCAGCGTAGTGTCCATTGTCGTGGCTCCTCCGGCAGAGATAGGGGCGAGGTTTCCGAACCAGCGCACCAGCAGCGGTGCGGCAAGCAGTGTCAGTATTTCGCGGCCGATGTTGGCCAGCAAGGCGATGGTTCCCAGTTCGGCTCCCTTATACTCGGTGATGAAGATACTGGAGAGCGAATAGTAGGCAAAGCCCGAGCCCACGGCCAAGCAATCCGTCACGGAACGGTGCGTCAGGATGAGGCTGACGGCGGCAGAACCTGCCAGCGTGCCCAATATCGTCATGACAGGCAGAAACACCAGTCGCGGATTGAGCGAGCGGAAGTTCTTCAGCGTCTGCGGGTCGTTGCCCACGCTCAGCCCTACGCTGAACATCAGTGCACACAGTGCATAATAACTGATATTGGTCTCGGCAATATCAAAAGGTATCAGATGGCTGACTCCGCAAAGCGTGCCCAGCACGAAGAACCCCACTATGATAAGACTCCCTTTCATGCCTGGCCTCCTTTCCTTTTATACAACACCCTCCACAGCGCCCACGCAGCAATGACACTTCCCAGAGTCCCCCCCAGGGTGAGTGCCACGGCTTCGTAGCCTATGGTGTGCAGCCCCTTGATAATCTGTTCGTTGCTTCCCACCTCTATGCCGAGGATGAAGAGCAGCAGCCAGATGAACAGCGTGATGATCTGATGGATTTTCTTTAAGTTACGGTTCCGTAAGAGGTAGCCCAGCAGCATTCCCGTGAGCATTAGTCCGATGATTGTAAACATATCTATGCCGTTTTTTAGGGGCAAAGATAGTACAAACTATTTTTGTTTATGCAAAGATAAAGCTTTCAAAGTGAACAAGGCGGCATTTGCCTTGGGCGTTTATAGCAGAGAGAAAGAATTATTCTGCCGATTCTTCTACTACACCGTTCAGAGCAGGGTTGGCATTCACGTTTCCCACAACGGAATGGAGAAGCAGTTATGCTTTCCTTCTACAAATCTCCGCTTGCCCGATGCTTCGGCCGGCCTGCCCCAACGGCACAGATTGAAGTTACCCGGCCATTGTTCGGCCTGACAGTAGAGAATCATGGCTTTTGCACGGGGGCGTTCGGTTTGTCTTCGGAAGACAAGGCGGAGGCTTGGGCTGCATAGTAGGAGGCTTGTTTCTGCAAATTTAATTAATTCTTTCCGGAAGCCTTATTTCCCTCCAAAAAGATTTATCTTTGTGCCTCAAAGATAGCGATATATATGTTATTACCTTATTTGAATAAAGACTTGATTGAGGTGGGATGCGATGAGGCCGGTCGCGGCTGCCTGGCAGGAGCGGTCTATGCCGCCGCAGTTATTCTGCCAAAGGATTTTAAGAATGAACTTCTGAATGACTCCAAACAACTGACTGAAAAGCAACGCTATGCCTTGCGTGAAGTGATTGAGAAAGAGGCTCTGGCATGGGCGGTGGGCGTCGTCTCTCCTGAAGAGATTGACAAAATCAATATTCTCAATGCCTCCTTTCTTGCTATGCACCGTGCTGTTGACCAACTGAATGTCCGTCCGCAACATCTGCTGATAGACGGCAACCGCTTTAAAAAATATCGGGACTTGCCGCATACTACCGTAGTCAAAGGAGACGGGAAGTACCTTTCCATCGCTGCGGCTTCCATCTTGGCAAAGACCTATCGTGATGACTACATGAATCGTCTCCACGAAGAGTATCCGTATTATGACTGGAATCATAACAAGGGCTATCCCACCAGGAAGCATCGCGCCGCCATTGCCGAACACGGAACAACCCCTTACCACCGTATGACGTTCAATCTGCTGGGTGACGGGCAGTTGTCGCTGAATTTCTGAATAAGGCTCCGGCAGCTTTAGCTGGAGATATGTGCTTCTCCACATCACGGCATATCAGTGCTGCAGGGAAGCAGGATACGTGTATAAATCTGTCGGGAAGGCAGTGCGGGCAGAATCGGATAGAAAGCCTTATAATGTGATATTAAAAGGCTTATAGTATGATATTGAAAGGCTTTTAATGACATATCACTATGAGGATGATGTTGACAGAGACGCTAGAGGAATGTGGATTATTAAAAAAATATTAGAACATGTCTTAGATACTTAATATAATTAACTATATCTGCACACCGTTATGATATAAATATATAACTAATGCTAAAAATAGGAAAATTGTATTCTAACGGATGAGGATTGTTTAATTAAAAAATCTAAGGTATGAGAAAAAAATGAGTAAGCCGGGGCAATATTGTGCTTCATTTGCTTTGATGGCTCTCTTTTTGTTGATGGGAAATGCGGCTTCAGCGGCCTTGCCCACGCAGAAAGGTAATGTTCATGATGAGGACAAGGCAGGGAATCCTGTTGCACATGTCCTTCAACAATCGGGAAAGCATATTGTAAAAGGTGTTGTAGTGGACAAAATGCAAGAAACTGTTATTGGCGCTTCTGTCGTTGTACCCAATACTACGATAGGATGTATTACAAATATTGACGGGGAATTTGCATTGGAGGTTGACCAATTGCCTGTTACATTGTAGATTACATATATAGGATATAAGACCATTACTGTGAAGGTGGCAGACGGAAACCTGGTAAGGGTAGTGATGGAGGAAGATTCCAAGCAGCTGGAAGAGGTTGTCGTAGTGGGTTATGGTACTCAGAAGAAAGCGAATCTTTCCGGTTCTGTCTCTACGGTGAAAATGGATGAAGTGTTGGGTAGCCGTCCGCAGCCTAATACGGCAGCCGCCCTTCAGGGAGCCATTCCCGGTTTGACCATCACCAGTGGCAGCAATACACCCGGACAAACAGGAAAGAGTATCCAGATTCGCGATACGGCTACTTTCTCCGGAAAGAATGACGGAACTACCGGACTTGCGCCATTGGTTTTGATTGACAACGTTCCCGGTGATATTGATACGCTGAATCCTGAGGACATTGAGTCGGTTACGGTATTGAAAGATGCGTCATCGTCGGCCATTTACGGTGCCCGTGCGGCGGCAGGTGTGGTACTTATCACCACGAAGCGTCCCAACAAGGAAGAGAAAGTGTCTGTGACTTACAACAATAATTTCGGTTTTGTAAATGCTGTCAATACCCCCAAGCAAGTGGGACTGGAAACGTTTCTTCCTATCTATAAAGAGACATTGGGCAATACGTTTGCCGGTGGAAACAACCAGAATATTGATTCCTGGATGGAATACCTCAACCAATTTGCTCCGCGCGGCATCTATAATGCGGCAGAGGGCACATACCGGATTCCGAATTGGGCAAGCGGCTACCATCTGACTCCGTATCACAAAGCACTGCCTTCCAGCAACTGGGCGGGCAACTATTTGAGGAATGTGCCTACTGTGCAGACGAGCAATTTCCAGAATAATGAGTCTGCCGCTGCAGGCATTCAGTTGATATATTCCGGAAGTGGTTTCCAACGTGGAAAGAGCGGCTACTTCGTATGGAAACATCATGCTTCTTGGGACAAGCAGGATCAGAACCATCCGATGGAGGTGTCGGACAAGCCGGTTTTCAAAATAGAGGAAGTGATGCTCAACTATGCGGAGGTGATGTTTGAATTGGGAAAATTTGACCAGTCGGTGGCCGACCTTACAATCAACAAGCTGCGCGACCGTGCGGAAGTAGGCTTGATGCGCGTCAGTGAAATCGGTTCTGACTTCGATCCGGACCGTGACCCGTCGGTAGAACCCGTATTGTGGGAGATCCGTCGTGAACGTCTGATTGAATTGATGGGTGAAAGCTTCTCCTGGGAAGACGTACGCCGTTGGAAGAAAGCCGATTATTTTGTCAATAAGCAACACTATGGAGTTTATCTGGACAACGTTACAGGCACATTCAATAACAATAAAGCTACCACGGGAGGTACCGGTATCCTGAATCCCGATACCAAAAAGGAAGCATCGGATGCGGAATTGGCTGCCATGGGCAATTGCGGCCACCTTTACTACTATCTCGACCCCGTATCGGCAGGCAAGGGATGGCTTGACAAATATTACTTGCGTCCTATCCCTTCGGATGAATTGTTGCTGAACGACAATCTGGAACAGCAGGAAGCATGGAAATAATAGCCTGACAATCCGAATGAAGAAGGTCCGTCGTTGACAAATCAAGGTTCAAGGGCGGGCCTTTTTGCTTACGCGAAGAAGAACTGTATTGTTACATTAAAATAGAATATGCAATGGAAAATAAACGTTTTTGGTTGTTGACCGGCGGGGTGGCGCTTTCTACCTTAGGGATTTATGCGCAGAAAGTGAATGAGAAGCCCAACATTATCTATATCATGTGTGATGACATGGGATATGGCGACTTGGGTTGTTATGGGCAGAAATACATCCGGACTCCCCATCTGGACCGGATGGCAAGTGAGGGCATGCTCTTTACGCAGGCCTATGCAGGCAGTCCTGTCAGTGCACCGTCGCGGGCTTCGTTCATGACCGGACAACACTCGGGACATTGCGAAGTGCGCGGCAACAAGGAGTATTGGAGGAATGCGCCGAAAGTGGCTTATGGTGAAAATCAAGAATTCTCCCTCGTGGGACAGCATCCTTACGACCCGGAGCATGTCGTCTTGCCCGAAATCATGAAGGACTATGGATATACCACGGGCATGTTCGGCAAGTGGGCGGGTGGTTATGAAGGTTCCGTGTCTACCCCCGACAAGCGGGGCATTGACGAGTACTACGGATATATCTGCCAGTTTCAGGCACATCTCTATTACCCCAACTTTCTGAACCGTTACAGTCGTTCGGCGGGCGATACGGCGGTGACGCGTGTCATTTTGGAAGAGAACATCAAGTACCCCATGTATGGGAAAGACTACTTCAAGCGTCCGCAATATTCTGCCGACATGATTCATCAGGAGGCTTTAAAGTGGCTGGACGCCCAGGATGGAAAACAGCCTTTCTTCGGCATCTTTACTTACACGCTGCCGCATGCCGAACTGGCGCAGCCGGAAGACTCCATACTGGAAGGTTACAAGCAGAAGTTCTTCGTAGATAAGACATGGGGTGGACAAGAGGGGTCGCGCTACAACCCTTCCGTACATACGCATGCACAGTTTGCAGGTATGATTACCCGTCTGGACCACTATGTGGGCGAGGTGCTCGCCAAGCTGAAAGAGAAGGGGCTGGATGAGAATACCATCGTGATTTTCACCAGCGACAACGGACCTCATGAAGAAGGAGGAGCCGATCCCACGTTCTTCGGGCGAGACGGGAAACTGCGCGGGCTGAAGCGGCAATGCTACGAAGGCGGTATCCGTGTGCCTTTCATTGTGCGTTGGCCGGGCAAGGTGGTTGCCGGAAGCGTCAGTGACCATCAGTGTGCGTTCTACGACTTGATGCCGACCTTCTGCGAACTGGCGGGAGTGAAGGACTATGTCAAGAAATATCGTAACAAAAAGAAAAAAGAGACTGATTACTTTGACGGCATCTCTTTTGTTCCTACGTTGCTGGGGCGTGACAATCAGGTGAAGCACGACTTTCTCTATTGGGAGTTCAACGAGACCGATCAGATAGGCGTCCGCATGGGCGACTGGAAGATGGTGGTAAAGAAAGGAAAGCCGTTTCTCTATAATCTGGCAACCGATATCCATGAAGATAATGACGTAGCTGCCGGGCATCCGGACATCGTGGCGCAGATGAAAGAAATTATCCGTGCACAGCACACCCCGAATCCGTATTTCTTCGTTACCTTACCTGATTTCGATTGAGAAGCTGTTCTTGAAAGCGTCTTGCACTTTGCACTGCTAAACCTCTACTTGGCGACCGTAAAGTAGAGGTTTGGCAGTGCAAAACCTCTGTTCTAGCCCAAAAAAGTATAAATCATTTGAAACAGTACGTTTTAACCGCTGTTTTTTGTAACTTTGCAGCGCGAGAAAGGTTTCCTGTAAAGATGGGTTTCCCTTTTCGACGCGTGAAAAGATTATACAATTAAATTCGATTGATATTATGAGTAAGAAAGCCCTTTTAATGATTCTTGATGGCTGGGGCATCGGCGATCAAGGCAAAGATGATGTGATTTTCAATACACCTACTCCGTATTGGGACAGTCTGTTGGCAACTTATCCGCACTCCGAGCTTCAAGCAAGCGGTGAAAACGTTGGTTTGCCCGACGGACAGATGGGTAATTCTGAAGTAGGTCATCTCAATATCGGTGCCGGACGTATCGTTTACCAGGATTTGGTGAAGATTAACCGTGCTTGTGCCGATGGCAGCATCCTGAAGAACAAGGAAATTGTTTCTGCTTTCTCATATGCGAAGGAAAACGGCAAGAATATCCACTTTATGGGACTGACCAGCAACGGTGGCGTGCACAGCTCTTTTGAGCATTTGTTCAAACTCTGCGATATCTCCAAGGAATATGGCATCGAGAATACTTTCATCCACTGCTTTATGGATGGCCGCGACACCGACCCGAAGAGCGGTAAAGGTTTTATAGAACAGCTGACGGCCCACTGCGAGAAGTCGGCAGGCAAGATTGCTTCCATTATAGGACGCTTTTATGCAATGGACCGCGACAAGCGTTGGGAACGCGTGAAGGTGGCTTATGACCTGCTGGTGAACGGTGAAGGCAAGGTTGCTACGGATATGGCCCAGGCTATGCAGGAGTCCTACGACGAAGGCGTTACGGATGAATTCATCAAGCCGATTGTGAACGGTGGTTTCGACGGTACCATCAAGGAAGGCGATGTAGTTATCTTCTTCAACTACCGCAACGACCGTGCCAAGGAACTGACCGTTGTCCTCACCCAGCAGGATATGTCCGAACAAGGCATGCATACCATTCCGGGCTTGCAGTTCTACTGCATGACTCCGTATGACGCCAGCTTCAAGGGGGTACATATCCTTTTCGACAAGGAGAATGTACAGAACACGTTGGGCGAATACCTTGCTGCCAATGGCAAGACTCAGCTGCACATTGCCGAGACAGAGAAGTATGCACACGTGACTTTCTTCTTCAACGGTGGCCGTGAGACTCCGTACGATGCCGAAGAGCGTATTCTGGTTCCGTCTCCGAAGGTTGCCACTTACGACTTGAAGCCTGAAATGAGCGCTTACGAAGTAAAGGATAAGTTGGTGGAAGCTATCAAGACCCGGAAGTTCGATTTCATCGTGGTGAACTATGCCAACGGCGATATGGTGGGACACACCGGTATTTACGAAGCTATCGAAAAGGCCGTGAAAGCCATTGACGAATGTGTGAAAGACACCGTTGAGGCTGCCAAGGCAAACGATTATGAGGTAATCATCATCGCTGACCACGGTAATGCCGACCACGCTTTGAATGAAGACGGTACGCCTAACACTGCCCACTCTCTGAACCCTGTTCCTTTCGTTTACGTCACTGCAAACAAGGACGCCAAGGTTGAGAATGGCGTATTGGCTGACGTGGCTCCTTCTATCCTGCACATCTTGGGTATGGAGCAGCCGGCCGAAATGACCGGTAAGGATTTGATTAAGTAAGCCGTCGAGGCCGTAACAATATTTAGATGCGGATTATACGGATTCCACGGATGCTCTTAAAGTTGAGTCTGTGCAATCCGAATAATCCGCATCTTTTTTCAATAGAACAATATGATACAGATTGGTGATGTTGTAGTGTCTTTTGATGTCTTGCGCGAGAAGTTCTTGTGTGACTTGGGTGCCTGCCAGGGGATTTGTTGCATTGAGGGTGATGCCGGTGCCCCCGTAGAGCTGGACGAGGTGGAGAAACTGGAAGAGGTGCTTCCGCTGATTTGGGACGAGCTTTCTCCCGAAGCCCGCGCCGTGATAGAGGAGCAAGGCGTGGTCTATACCGATTGTGAAGGTGACTTGGTGACTTCCATTGTCAACAACAAGGATTGTGTCTTTACCTGCTATGATGATAAGGGCTGCTGTTATTGTGCCATCGAAAAGGCTTACCGTGAGGGTAGGACCAACTTCTACAAACCTATATCCTGCCATCTCTATCCGATAAGGGTGGGGAACTACGGATTCTATAAGGCAGTGAACTATCATCGTTGGGATGTTTGCAAAGCCGCTATGCTGTTGGGGCAAAAGGAAAATCTGCCCGTGTACAAGTTCCTGAAAGAGCCTCTTATCCGTAAGTTTGGTGAGGACTGGTATGCAGAGCTGGAATTGGTAGTGGAAGAAATGAAAAAACAAGGAATCTTGTAGTTTTCCCGTATGAGACGATTTGACATACCCACTGTGCTTTCAGACCGACCCCTCATTTCCTGACTTTCTAGGTATGAGACGAGGGATAAAGGAAAAGCCCCGGTCAGCAGGATTATCCTGCCCGTCCGGGGCTTTTTCATTGTAAGATGTGAGGTCGGTTATTAAATTAATTAAGCGTCAATATTTGCATACGTTGCATTTTTTTCGATGAAATCGCGGCGAGGGCCCACGTCTTCGCCCATCAGCATGGAGAAGATGTAGTCGGCTTCGGCTGCATTTTCAAGATGCACCTGCTTCAACATACGGTTGTCCGGATTCATGGTGGTTTCCCACAACTGTTCCGGGTTCATCTCACCCAAACCTTTGTAGCGCTGGGTGTGTACTGCGTTTTCCGAACCGCCGCCGTAGGTGTCGATGAACTTCTGGCGCTGCTGGTCTGTCCAGCAATACTCTTTCGCCTTGCCTTTGGTGCAAAGGTAGAGGGGAGGAGTGGCGATGTACAAGTAACCCTGCTGGATGACTTGCGGGAAGTAGCGGAAGAAAAGAGTCATAATCAGCGTGTCGATGTGAGAACCATCGACGTCGGCATCGGTCATGATGATAATCTTCTTGTAACGCAACTTGTCAATGTTCGCTTCTTTACTGTCTTCACCGTCTACACCGAAACGGATGCCTAGTGCTTGGATGATATTGTTTACTTCGTCGCTTTCGAATGCCTTGTGCCACATGGCCTTTTCTACATTCAGAATCTTACCGCGAAGCGGTAGGATAGCCTGGAACACACGGTTACGACCTTGTTTTGCGGAACCGCCTGCCGAGTCACCCTCAACGAGAAACAATTCGCATTCTTCCGGGTCTTTGCTGGAACAGTCGGCCAACTTACCGGGCATGCCGCCACCTGACATTGGCGATTTACGTTGTACGGATTCGCGTGCCTTGCGTGCGGCGATACGTGCCTGGGCAGCCAATATCACCTTGTCCACAATCAGTTTCGCCTCCTTTGGATGCTCTTCCAGATAGTAGGAGAGAGCCTCGCCCACAGCCTGGTCTACGGCACCCATTACTTCGTTGTTACCCAGCTTTGTCTTGGTCTGCCCTTCAAACTGCGGTTCGGCCACCTTGATGGAGATGACGGCAGTCAATCCTTCACGGAAGTCGTCTCCTGCAATCTCTACCTTGGCTTTTTCCAGCATCTTGTTGTCTTCGGCGTATTTTTTCAATGTACGGGTCAGTGCACGGCGGAAACCGGCCAAGTGGGTACCTCCTTCAATGGTATTGATGTTGTTTACGTAAGAGTGCACATTTTCGTTATAAGAAGTGTTGTACATGATGGCTACTTCCACCGGTATACCTTGTTTCTCGGTATTGATGTAGATTACATCGTTCATGAAGTGCTCACGTGAGGAATCTACGTAGCGTACAAACTCCTTAAGTCCTTCTTCCGAGTAGAAAATTTCCTTCTTTGCATTTCCTTCTTCGTCCTTTACGCGGAGGTCGGTCAGTGAAATCTTGATGCCTGCGTTCAGGTAAGCCAGCTCGCGCATGCGGGTGGCAAGGATATCATAGTTGTAGACTGTTTCCGTAAAGATGGTGCCGTCCGGCCAGAACTGCTGGCGCGTACCGGTAATGTCTGTTGTGCCCACTTCCTTGACGGAGTAGAGCGGATGTCCGCAGGCATATTCCTGCTGATAGATTTTTCCATTGCGGAATACCTGGGTAGTCATGTGTGTAGACAAGGCGTTTACACAAGATACACCTACGCCGTGCAGACCTCCCGACACTTTGTAAGAACCTTTGTCGAACTTGCCTCCGGCATGCAGTACGGTCATTACGACTTCCAATGCGGATTTCTTTTCTTTCTCGTGATAATCCACCGGGATACCACGTCCGTTGTCTTGCACGCTGATGGAATTGTCTTCGTTGATGGTGACTTCGATGTGATCGCAATAGCCGGCGAGTGCTTCGTCAATGGAGTTGTCCACAACCTCGTAGACCAGATGGTGAAGTCCTTTGTTACTAATGTCGCCAATATACATCGCGGGGCGTTTTCTCACTGCTTCTAAGCCTTCCAGCACTTGGATATTGCTGGCGGAATATTCCCCGTTATTGGAGTGAATTTGTTCTTCAGTCATTTTTAATGCACATTATCTATTTGAAGTTTCAAAATTACAAAAAAAAAATGAGATAGGTGTTTCCCTGAAGACTAAAAAAATGAAAAGCGTTTTGGGAGGAATGGGGTATCGGAGTTAGTTGGAAAACAGCTTGGTGTTCAACTGGTAGGAGATGATGTATGGATTGTCGTTTTCATTAGTGTTCTCGAAAAAAAATCTAAGTTTGTTTCCAGTTGGCAACAGGGGAAGCACATAGGCTGCTTGCTCCACTGGAATGCTGATGTAGAGTGAATTATCTTCTATGGCTTTAGGGTGTGCAGAGAATATCTCGCACAGTCCTTTGTTGCCTTGCAGATTATTGGATTATTGCAATAGCTACCGATTGACATTAGTAGCAGTATGATTATCGCCTTTTGTTTCATAAGCTGCTCTACAAAACTGTGGGGAACAATTTCTTTTTCATGTCAATAGCATTAGATATAAAACAAAAAAAGTAGGTAATATTCATTACCTACTTATATTTTTTGTAGAAACAGTTTAAGCCAACTTGTTAATGTAGATAGCCAATTTTGACTTCAGATTATTAGCTTTGTTCTTGTGGATAACGTTTGTCTTAGCCAATTTATCCAACAGTTTTGTGATACCAGGATACATAGCTGTTGCTGCAGCCTTGTCTGTAGTAGCACGAAGCTTACGAACAGCATTTCTCATGGTTTTACCATAATATCTGTTGTGAAGTCTTCTTGTTTCTTCTTGTCTGATTCTTTTCAGTGATGATTTATGATTTGCCATCTCGACTAATCTTTTTTAATTCGTTTATTTTTTATTTGTAGCCCGTGGGGGAATCGAACCCCCCTTTCAAGAATGAAAATCTTGCGTCCTAACCGATAGACGAACGGGCCATCCTTTAGTGAGCGTTTCCGCTCTTGCAGAGAGTCTTTATCTCTCGTTTGCGGTTGCAAAGGTAGAAACTATTTTTGAATTACCAAAACATTTGCAAGAAAAAATGCGTCTTTTTTGTTGCCTTTTATGTTGCTTGAATGCTTTGTCTGTTGAAAATCAGCGTGATATTGACTTTTGTTTTTTTCAGCCCTTACCTGATTTTTTTATTCTTTTCCTTTTGTATCTCTTCTTTCGGGCTTTTTTTGTAGCTTTGTTATCGGATTGAAACCAGATAAAGAAATCGGGAATGTTACAGAAAACACAGGGAATTGTACTGCATACTCTGAAATATAAGGATACGTCTCTCATTGCAGATATCTATACGGAGGTGGCCGGCCGGGCTTCCTTCATGGTGTCTATACCCCGTTCACGCAAGGCGGCGGTGAAGTCGGTGCTCTTCCAGCCGCTGGCATTGGTGGAACTTGAAGCCGATTTCCGTCCTAATGCTACTATATATAAGGTGAAGGAGGCAAAGTCCCTTTATCCTTTCGCTACGCTTCCGTACGATCCCTACAAATCTGCCATCGCCTTGTTTCTTTCGGAATTCCTTTATCGCGCTGTCCGCGAGGAGGCGGAGAACCGTCCGTTGTTTGCTTATCTGTATCATTCCGTCATCTGGCTGGATGAATGCAGGGAGGGATTTGCCAACTTTCATCTGGTCTTCCTGATGCGCCTTTCCCGTTTTCTCGGTTTGTATCCCAACTTGGAGGATTATCATGCAGGCGATTATTTCGATTTGCAGAATGCTTGCTTCACTCCCTTACGTCCGCAACTTCATTCCCATTACATCGCTCCCGAAGAGGCGGCCCGCCTGACACAGTTGATGCGCATGAATTATGAAACGATGCATCTTTTCACCATGAACAGGTTGGAGCGTACCCGGTGCCTGAACATTATGAATGAATATTATCGTTTGCACTTGCCGGATTTCCCGGCATTGAAATCACTTGAGGTATTGAAGGAACTTTTTGATTAGCCACTGCCGCTATGACTACTCCATAGGTTAGTTCTGTTTGCCCCACGGATTAAGGTGTTTTACATGCTGTGGTAAAGATTGTTACATACTGTGGTAAAGGTCGTTACATTATGTGGTAAAGGCCGTTACAATATGGAGTAACGCCTTTTACATGCTATGCTAAAGGAGGGTAAATGTAATGTGTTGATAGTTAATATGCTAATCTCTTATGAGGAGATAGGAGAGGGCATCTAGAAAGCCGTGTCTCAACAGATTTTAGGTGCTGAGTCCCTCTGTTGAAGCACGGCTGATATGATAGGTAAAGAGTGTTTCTTTATCCCAGCAGTTCCTTTACTTTGGCTGAGATGGCGCGGCCTTCGGCCAGTCCGGCAAGTTTCTTGCTGGCTACGCCCATCACCTTGCCCATGTCCTTGCCGCTGGTGGCGCCGACTTCGGCTATGATTTCCTTCAAGGCTGCTTCCAGCTCTTCGGCGCTCATCTGCTTGGGCAGATAGGTCTCAAGCACCTTTACTTGTGCCAGCTCGTCGTCTGCCAAGTCCTGACGACCTTGCTGTACATAGATTTCAGCAGCGTCTTTGCCTTGTTTGGTCAGTTTCTGGATAATCTTCAAGGCATCTGCATCGCTCAGGGTATCGTTGGCTCCGGGAGCGGTTTTGGCTTCGAGGAATACTTTCTTTACGTTTCTCAATGTTTCGAGAGCCACTTTGTCTTTGGCTTTCATGGCTGTTTTAATGTCTTCGCTGACTTTTTCAAATAAATCCATATTGTTATGAGTTTACTCCTATTCCCCCGAAGGGGAGGAGGAGGGTTTTACATATCGGGAACGGGAGGATCAGAAGGTGATGATTCCCCCCGTGTCGCCTTCTGCTTCTTGCGCGGCTTCGGTGGCGAGCTGTCCTTCCTGCTCTGCCTTCATCTTGATGTTGGTCAGCGTGATTTTGTCACGCAGATAGGTCGGAGAATTCTCCACCATGCTGATGATGTCGGCGTTGTCCATGTCTTCGGGATTGAAGAGATAGATATGATGACGGCGGCTGCGTTGGGAACGGGCGTTGGCATCCTTGCCGTAGTACACTTCGCGGCGGTTGCGTCTCTGTTCCTCTTCCTCCTCCAGCTCGGCAAGGCGTTGTTGTTCTTCGGCGGTGCGCAGGGTGATGCGGTCGTCCATTTCCTTCATGTGGATGTCCTGGATACCGAAACCGGTGGCAAGCAGGGTGATTTTCACTTTCTGTTCCAGCTTGTCGTCGATGGCCATACCGAATTTGGTTTCGAAGTCGCGGCTGAAACGGTTCATGAACTCCTTCACCTCGTCCATTTCACTCATCATCAGCTTGTATTGTGAACTGTAAGAGATGTTGAGGAGCACCTTCTTGGAGTTGAAAATGTCGTTGTTGTTCAGCAACGGCGAGTGTTGCGCGTTCTTGATGGCTTCGCTGACACGGTTGTCACCTTCGCCGTAGCCGGTACTCATGATGGCTACGCCGCCGTCTTTCAGCACCGTTTTCACGTCGTTGAAGTCGAGATTCACTTTTCCATGCAGGGTGATGATTTCGGCAATGCTCTTGGCTGCTACCGAAAGGGTGTCGTCGGCCTTGTCAAACGCGTCGTCTACGGACAGCTCGCTGTATATCTCGCTCAGCTTTTCATTATTGATGACCAGCAGGGCGTCTACGTGCTTGCTGATTTCCTCTACGCCATCCAGTGCCTGGTCTATCTTCTTGTCGCCCTCCCAGCGGAAAGGGATGGTGACGATGCCGATGGTCAGGATGTTCATTTCCTTGGCGGTTTGTGCAATGATGGGTGCGGCACCTGTACCGGTACCACCGCCCATTCCGGCAGTGATGAATACCATCTTGGTGCCGTCGTTCAGCATACTCTTGATGTCTTCGATGCTCTCTTCTGCTGCCTTGCGGGCACGGGCAGGGCGATTTCCGGCTCCTAGGCCTTCTTTTCCAAGCTGTAACTTCACGGGTACGGGAGAGTCCTTTAACGCTTGGTTGTCTGTGTTGCACAGTACGAACGTCACGTCGTGTATACCTTCCCGGTACATATGGTTCACGGCATTTCCGCCACCTCCGCCTACACCGATTACTTTAATGATTTTCGGCGAATCGGTCGGGAAATCGAATTGTACTATATCTTCCATAATAATTTAATTTTCTGGCACATTATCACATTGTTACTTCATATCGTCGTCCGAGAAGATTTCGTTGGAGATTTTGCTGAAAGTCTTTTCGAAAGCCTTTCCGAAAGACCACTTGGTGCCTTCTTTCTTTTTCTTCTTCTTTTCTTCCTTTTCGCGCTGCTCTCTCTTGCGATCACGCTCCTTGCGTTCTTTCTCCTCTTTTTCGCGCTGTGCCTTGGCGGCTCGTGCGGCA
Source organism: Bacteroides muris (ex Afrizal et al. 2022) (assembly GCF_004793475.1). GTDB lineage: Bacteria > Bacteroidota > Bacteroidia > Bacteroidales > Bacteroidaceae > Bacteroides > Bacteroides muris. Next base: position 80,712 of record NZ_SRYZ01000002.1, read on the forward strand.
GCTTCCTGCTCTTTCAGCGCTTCGTCGTCCACGAATATGTCGATTGGTTTTGGGGGAATGTTGGCGGCAGGCTGCTGCTGTACCGGCTTCACCTCTTGCAGGCAGCAATTCTCGTTGCCGGCAGCCAGCAACCCCAGCAGAGTGTTGTGCATGCCGTCCTTCTTGGGCTCGTCGCTGTGTGTGTGGACGGTGGCCTGTACGAACTTGGCGGTCTTTACCTTTTCAATCTTGCTCACTTTATGGAAAGCTTTCTCAAGATTTTTCAGATTGGCTCCTCCACCGGTGAATACGACACCGGAGAAAAGTTTGTCTTCGTAACCGGAAAGTTGTAACTGGTTCCATACGTTGGCAAGGATTTCTTCCGCACGGGCTCCGATGATATTGTTCAGCAGGGCCACTTCGAGAGTCCGGCCGTCTTCCGACGTACATACGGCAGGGGTCTCGGTGCCTTCTTCCTCCTCGTAGAGGGCGTCGCCGTATTGCAGTTTCAGCTTCTCGGCATCTTCCTCCTCCATTTGCAGGGAAGTGATGTCGTGGGTAATGTTGTTTCCGCCCAGCGGCAGTACGCTGAGGTAGCGCAGGATATTGTTCTTATAGACCAGCACGGTGGTGGTGTCGGCACCGAAGTCGACAAGTGCGCAGCCCGAACGCATTTCGTTTTCGGTCAGCACGGCTTTGGCCAACGCAGTGGGAGCCACGAGCAGGTCGTCGGCAATTTCCACTTTGGCTTGCTCGAAGCTATGCTCGAGGTTCTTTTTCAGTGAGGCGCGGGCCACAATGTTGAGGAACTGACCCGTGATGTGCCGTCCGGTAACTCCTACCGGTTCCACCTGCAGTGTATGGTCTATCTTGTATTCTTGCGGGGCTACATCCAGCACACTCATGTCTGTCAGGGGTACATCACGGTTCTCGTCGCAAATCTCGTCTACCAGCTCTTGCGAAATGATGCTCTCTTCCTCCAGCATACGGCTTACCGCATTCCTCACCGTGCGTAATGATTGTCCACCGATGCCTACATATACTTTGGCGATGGAGTTGTTCAGCTGGCCTTCCAGCTTGTTGATGATGGAAGTCAGTGCTTGTGCAGCCTTGTCAATGTTGTAGATGGCTCCTTTGTGTATAAACGGGGATGCCTCTTCGCGTGCATAAGCCAACACCTGGATACTTCCGTCACTGCTCTTCTTTCCTGCGATACCGGAAATCTTGGAAGAACTCAACTCGATAGCGGCGATGAAATCTGTTGTTGCCATATCTTTTATTTAATTATATATCTTCATTTACAATTTACCATTTACCATTTACAATGTACAATTGGGTTGCACTATTATGCCGCATGGCTGAATTGTACTTTATACATTGTAAATGTTACATTACTTCTCTCTTTTCGTGCAGATAATCTGATTATCGAATTCAACGTTAATGCGGGAGTATTTGTTCCAGCCTACCTGGTTTAATCCTCTTTCGTAGAATGCTTTTACACGTTTCAGTTTCTTTTCAAAATCGGCCATTTTACCCAAGTAGATGAGATGGTCGCCGACGCGTGGCACTAATTCTATGTTTTTGCCCGGCAGCACATGAATCTGTTCAATTTGTGCATTCCAAAAAGAATTCTTCTGCAAAAATACACCAAACTTATATAAATCCCTCATGGCAAACGACTTTTCTACGTTTCCGGTCACTATGGCAAGGTGTGCAATGCACTTTGCATCGGGAGGCATTACAGTGCCTTTGTTGTCCAGATAGTAGTTCTCGCCATTGGCGCTCATCACGCGCAGGATAGGGATGCGCTGGGTCACTTCGATGCAAAGCTTGCCGCTTGGAGTTTTGTAACATTCCGCCTGGTCGATGAGGGGATGTTTGGCGAGTTCGCGTTCTAAAGTCTTGGTGCGCACGCGCTTCAAATCTTTCCCAATGGGGCTGATGCCTTTCTTTTCCAGCAGGGTAGCTACTTCCTTCTTCGTGATGAAGCCCGCATATATCGTGTCCTCTATCACCAGCTCCATGTCATGGCACACTTGGGAGGCCGGTTTGCGGTTTAAGGTAGTGACAGCCACCACCAGATAGGCAATAACAAGCAACAGAACGATAGAAAGTAGAATCCTTTTAATCATGATACTTCTCTGATAATAGTTTGCTGATTTGGGGCACATAGTTATCCAAGTCTCCGGCTCCCAGCACTACCACTACTTCGGTGTACTTTTGAGAGAGAAGGCTTAGGACATCTTCTTTCCTGCAGATGCATTTTTCGATGTCGGGGTGGAGATTGTCGTAAATCAACTGGCTCGTCACGCCGGGAATCGGTTGCTCGCGGGCAGGGTATATCTCTGTCAGAATCACCTCGTCGGATAGGGAGAGGCTGTCTGCAAAATCCCGGTAGAAGTCGCGGGTACGGGTGTACAAGTGAGGCTGGAAGATGACGGTTATCTTCTTGTCCCGATACAGTTCACGGACGGACTTCACGCTTTGGGCTATTTCCTCCGGGTGGTGGGCGTAGTCGCTGAGAAATACAATCTTGTCATTCTTCAGTTTGAAGTCGAAGCGGCGGTCTACTCCGCGGAAGCTCGCCATACCCTGCTTGATTTCCTCGTCAGTGGCGCCGCTCAAGTGGGCGAGTGCCATGGCTGCCACACCGTTTTCGATGTTGATGCTGACGGGAACGCCCAACTGAATATTGTTGATGCGAGTGTCCGGTGCTACGAAGTCGATGAAGATTTCACCGTTTCCGATACGGATATTTTCGGCATGGAAGTCACCCTCGTTGCGTGAGTAGGTGTAGGTGGTTACCCCCGGCTGTACGTCGGGCTGCATCTCCAGTCCTTTGTGCAGAATCAGAGCACCGCCTGGCTGGATAAGCGTTGTGTAGTGGCGGAAGCTTTCAAGATAGGCTTCTTTGGTTCCATATATATCCAGGTGGTCGGGGTCGGTGGCAGTAATGACACTCATCCAGGGTGACAACCAGTGGAAAGAACGGTCGAACTCGTCGGCTTCGATGACGGTATAGGGACTGGTGGGGGAAAGCAACAGGTTAGTGCCGTAGTTCTTGGCAATTCCTCCGAGGAAGGCAGTACAGCCTACATGCGACTGGTGCAGCAGATGGGCAGCCATGGTGCTGGTTGTGGTCTTGCCGTGTGTACCTGCCACGCACAGGCCTTTACTGCTGCGGGTGATGATACCCAATACTTGGGAACGTTTATGTATCTCGAAACCATTTTCGCGGAAGTAGGTCAGTTCGGCATGTTCTTGCGGTACGGCAGGGGTGTAGACTACCAGCGTGCTTGTCTTGTCTTTGCACGATGTAGGGATAAGGTCGATGTCTTCCTCGTAATGTATTTGTGCACCCTCCGTAATCAGACGTTCGGTCAGGTCGCTCGGCGTACGGTCATATCCGGCCACCTGCTTTCCTTTGGAAAGGAAATAGCGTATCAGAGCGCTCATACCGATGCCGCCCGCACCGACGAAATAAACGGATTTGATTGTTTCGATATTCATTATTTTAATTGATGATTAGGGTTGGTAATTAACTTCAATACCTCTTTGGCTATGACAGTGGCCGAATTGGGCAATGCCAACCTGGCAATGTTTTCACTTAAGTCTTTCAGCTTTTGGGGATTGCTAATGGTCTCTAAAGCTATCGGCAATAGTTTGTCTTTCGCTTCTACGTCTTTCACATAGATGGCTGCATCTTTATCCGCCAGTGCCAGTGCATTCTTGGTCTGATGGTCTTCGGCTACATTAGGCGAAGGAACCAAGATGACCGGTTTGTGCAGCAGGCAGAACTCGGAGATGGAGCCGGCTCCGGCACGTGAAATCACCAAGTCGGCAGCGGCATAGGCGTTTGCCATATCCTTGATAAAGTCCGTTACGTACAGATTCGGAATGGTGCTGATGTGCGGATTGCGTACGACTTCTCCCGTGGCGGTCGTAATGGTTTCTCTGACTTGGTCAATGTATATTTTGCCCGTCTGCCAGATGAATTGTACGTCGGGGTGGGCACGGACAACGTCCAGACTGGCGGTCAGTGTCTGGTTGATGGTGCGGGCTCCCAGGCTTCCGCCCAGGATGAGGATAGTCTTCCTTTCCGGATTCAGTCCGAAGTACTTTACGGCGTCTGCGTGCAGGATGGAATGTCCGAGCAGGTTCTGGCGTACCGGATTACCAGTCATGATTATTTTTTCTGCCGGAAAAAACTTTTCCATGCCTTCGTAGGCTACACAAATTTTGCAGGCTTTCTGTGCTAGCAACTTATTGGTGACACCGGCGTAGGAATTCTGTTCCTGTATCAGAGTGGGAATACCCATTATTCCTGCCGTTTTCAGCGTAGGACCACTGGCATAGCCACCTACACCCACGGCCACTTGCGGGCGGAACTCCTTGATGATGCTCCGTGCTTTCCACTGGCTCCGTATCAGTTTCAGCAGTACGGAGAAGTTCTTCCACAGATGTTTGCGGTCGAATCCGGCAACGGGCAATCCTATAATCCGGTAACCTGCATCCGGAACACGCTGCATTTCCATTCTTCCTTCGGCACCTACGAAGAGGATTTCGGCGTCGGGGCACAGCTCTTTTATGGCATTAGCGATGGAGATTGCCGGAAAGATATGTCCTCCGGTGCCGCCGCCGCTGATGATAAGCCTCACCTTCGACCTCTTCTCCGTAGGGAGGGGGGTAGAGTTGCTTTGGGTGGTATAGTTGTTTACGTCTTTACTCATATTCTTGTTTTTCGTTATTTTTGTATTATTGGCATACTCTCCATTACTAAATCATGCTTTCCTCTTCTCCCTACGGGAGAGGGGTTGGAGGGAGAGGCCGTCATTCAAACTCCGTATCATTGTTCAGTGCCTTTGCCGTCGGTTCGGCGGCAGTCTGTGCTTCGCTGTCGGCCGGTTGCTCCAGGGGGACTGTATTTCCGGCATCCACCAGCATCGATACTTGTGCATCGTGCATCCGTTGTTCTTCCAGCTTGGCTGTATATCGGCTGACACTCAGTATCATGCCGATATATATACAGTTGATGATGGTGGAGGTTCCTCCGCGGCTGATAAGCGGTAAGGGCTGTCCCGTAACGGGTGCCAGACCAACAGCCACCATCATATTGAACATGGCTTGTGTCACCAGTAGCAAGGCAATGCCTATGACAAGGAAAGCCGGGAAGGTACGGTTGCATTTTTTTGCGATACGTCCCGCCCTTATCAGCAGAATGATGTAGAGCAGTACTACGATGGCAGCGGGAAGTAACCCCAATTCTTCTACAATGATGGCGAAGATAAAGTCGGAGTAGGCTTGGCTCAGGAAGTCCCGTTGAACGGAGTTCCCCGGTCCCTTGCCCAGAATGTGGCTGGTTGCCATGGCTATGCGTGCGTGTCCCACTTGTGCGTCGCGGTCAATGTCGAATTTGGCTGCGGGCACCTCTTCGGAGCTAACAAATTTCTCGATGCGTGTGCGCCAAGTGTCGAAACGGTGTAGGAAACGGCTGTCCACGTCCTTGGTCAGTTCCAGGAAAAGCACACCTGCCACGGCGATACCCAAGAGGATGCTTGTCAGTATCGTTATCTTCTTGGCGGCAATGCGTCCGATGAACATCATCAGATACACCACTCCGAAGAGTAGCGCTGCAGTGGAGAAGTTCTCCGGGAAGATGAGCAGACAGAACAAACCGGTAATTCCCATGATGTATTTGAAGGCTTTGGGATTTGCTCCCTCTTCGGTTTGTCCCCTTGAAAGGTTGTAGGCGGTGGCTATCATCACAGTCATCTTGGCAAATTCAGATGGCTGGAACTGTATGCCAAGCAATTTTATCCATCGTCCTGCATCATTGGTCTTTTCGATAACCAGCACTCCGGCTATGCTTAGGTCGTTGCACACCAACAGCATGATTAGGAAAATAAGTGTAGGTATGAACAGCAAGTAAGGAATGCCTTGAAACCATTTGTAGGGGATGTTGTGGAACAGCACCACGAACAAGGTGCCTATCATTAGGAAGATGGTGTGGCGCGTGATGGGCCCCCAGTGGTTGCCACTTTGATAGACTAGCGTGCTCGATGCACTGAACACCTCTATTATGGAGATGAGGCAAAGAAAGAGGAAAATCATCCAAATCACTTTGTCCCCTTTGAATATGCTCTTTAATAAATCCAATGCTTCGCAAATTAAAAATTAATAATTAAAGTATTAAAAGTTGCCGTTCTTGTTACGGCATCCGTAACTTATAGAGCCCTGACACATGCTTTGAATTGGTCGCCGCGGTCCTCATAGCTCTTGAAGAGATCGAAGGAGGCACAGCAAGGGCTAAGCAACACAGTTTCACCTTTCTTTGCCAGTTTGAAGGCTGCTTCTACGGCATCCTTCATGCCGGTCTGAACATCAGCTACGGGCAATCCCAGGCGGTCGAAGAAGTCGTGTAACTTTTCGTTGTGCAATCCCAAATATACCAGGGCGGAACACTTTTCGCGTACAAGGTCTTCGATTTCCGTATAATTGTTTCCTTTGTCCTTACCACCAAGGATAAGTACGGTTTTGCCAGCCATGCTTTGCAGGGCATACCAGCAGGAGTTTACGTTCGTTGCCTTGGAATCGTTGATGAAGTTCACGCCACGTATGGTGGCTACTTTCTCCAGCCGGTGTTCCACTCCCTTGAAGTCGGACAAGGCCTTGCGGATATATTCTTTCCGGATGCCGGCTAAATTGGCCGAGATGCCGGCGGCTAACGAATTGTATAGGTTGTGTGTACCGTGAAGCGCCAATTCCTCCTGCTCCATGTTGAAAGCTATCGGTTCGTTGATTTCCACTTCACCGTCTTCCACGTATGCGATGGCCCCGTCTTCCTTTACGGCAGCAAACGGGTAGAGATGGGCGCGAAGGCCATGCTTGTCCAGTTCGCGTTTGATGATGGGGTCGTCGTTCCAGAAGATAAAAGCATCTTCCGGTGTCTGATTTTGAGTGATGCGGAATTTGGCGTCCACATATTTTTGCATGCAGTGGTCGTAGCGGTCCAAGTGGTCCGGAGTGATGTTCATCAGTACGGCAATGTTGGCACGGAAGTTATACATATTGTCCAGCTGGAAGGAACTCAACTCAATGACGTAGTAATCATGCTGCTCTGTGGCCACCTGCAAAGCCAGACTGTTGCCGATGTTGCCGGCGAGGCCGACGTTCAGGCCTGCACTTTTGAAGATGTGATAAATGAGCGAGGTGGTTGTTGTCTTTCCGTTCGAGCCGGTGATACAGACCATCTTTGCATTAGTGTATCGTCCCGCAAACTCTATCTCAGAGATGACGGGCGTACCTTTTTCCTTTAATTTCATAATGAGCGGAGCGTCGTTGGGGATACCGGGGCTTTTCACTACTTCGTCAGCATTCAGAATCAGCTCTTCTGTGTGGTGTTCCTCTTCCCAGGCAATGCCGTATTTATCCAGCAGTTCCTTGTATTTGTCTTTGATGGCGGACATGTCGGAGACGAACGTGTCGAAACCTTTCACTTTGGCCAGTATGGCAGCACCTGCGCCGCTTTCGCCAGCTCCTAATACTACAATTCTACTCATAATCTTTATATACTAATATGTCAATGTGGGAAATGTGCGGATGCACCCCGCATTATCTGATTTTTAATGTTATAATCGTTATCGCTGCCAATACAATCGTCACAATCCAGAAGCGGATGGTGATTTTGGATTCATGGAACAACTTGTCTGGTTTGGTGAATACCACGCTGCATCCTGGCTCTATCTGGTTCATGGAGGTGCGGAAGTGGTCGTGTATTGGCGTTCGCTTGAAGAGGCGTTGCTTCACGCCTTTCCGCTTGCCTGCCTTGTAGTAGAAGCGTTGCAGGATGACCGAGAGGTTCTCCACGAGGAAGATACCGCAAAGGATGGGTATCAGCAGTTCCTTGTGAATAATGATGGCATATACTGCGATGATTCCTCCAATGGTCAGGCTGCCCGTATCACCCATGAATACTTGGGCCGGATAGGCATTGTACCACAAGAAGCCGATAAGCGCACCGATAAAGGCGCAGATAAAGATTACCAACTCTTCTGAGCCGGGAATGTACATGATATTCAAGTAACCGGCATATTCAATGTGGCTCGACACGTAGGCGAGTATTCCCAAGGTCAGTCCGATAATGGCGGAGTTTCCTGCTGCCATTCCGTCCATTCCATCATTCAGATTGGCACCGTTGCTGACGGCGGTAACTACGAAAATCGTGATAATCACAAACAGTATCCAACCTACTGTCTGGGCATGTTCACCCATGAAACTCACTAAATCGGCATAATCGAAGTTATTGCTTTTGAAGAATGGGATGGTGGTTTGGGTTGCCTTGATTTCTTTGGCGGCATGCACCACTTCTATCTGTCCGTCCGACTTCTCCATTTCTATGTTCTCGCGGATAACCACCTGCGGACTGAGGTAAAGAGTCAGTCCGACGATAAGTCCTAAACCTACTTGACCGATGATTTTGAACTTGCCGTGCAGCCCTTCCTTGTCTTTTTTGAATATCTTGATGTAGTCGTCGGCAAAGCCAAGCGACCCTAACCAGATTGTGGTAATCAGCATCAATATCATATAAATATTGCTCAATTTACCCAGTAACAAGCAAGGAATGAGTATGGCAAAAATGATGATGACACCGCCCATGCTGGGTACTCCCACTTTGTTCACACCGAATGGGTCGATGTTGGCATCACGTTGCGTCTCGGTAATTTGCTTGCGTTTCAGCAGGTTGATGAACTTGTCTCCCCAAATGCTCGAAATGAGCAATGCCAGAATGATTGCCATCAACGAACGGAAGGATGTATAGCCGAACATGCCCGCACCGGGGAAGTCATATTTGTCTAACCATTGAAATATGTAGTATAACATGATTCTAATTATTTAATTGTTTTAATGTGCCGATATGCTAATTAATAAGGAATGCGGTTTTCTACAATACCACATGGCTATTGGCACATTGGTATATTAGCACATGATCTCATTTAATATTTCTTTATCGTCAAAATGGTGTTTGACACCTTTAATCTCTTGATAATTCTCATGCCCCTTGCCTGCAACGAGAATTACGTCTCCCGGTTGTGCCAGCATGCAGGCTGTTTTGATGGCTTCGCGGCGGTCGGTGATGCTGATGGTTTTCTGCATGTCGTCTTTATCCAGACCTGCCAGCATGTCATTGATGATGTCCTGCGGCTCTTCAAAGCGCGGGTTATCGGAGGTGATGATGACCCGGTCGCTCAAACGGGCAGATTCTTTGGCCATGATGGGGCGCTTTCCCTTGTCGCGGTTGCCACCGGCGCCCACAACGGTAATAACTTTCCCTTTTCCTTCCAGCACTCCGTGAATGGCGTTCAATACATTGACCAGTGCGTCCGGAGTATGTGCATAGTCCACAATGGCGGTGAAGCCTTTCGGTGAACGGATGGTGTCGAAGCGGCCGGTTACCGGATGTAGCGTGCTGAGGGCAACCAGTACATCTTCTTCTTTCTTGCCTAGCAATATGGCGGTACCGAATACTGCCAATAAGTTATAGGCATTGAACTTTCCGATGAAACGCACTGCCAATTCATGGTTGTTGAAGTCAAGTAACATTCCCTCGAAATGGGATTCCAGGATTTTGCCTTTGAAGTCGCTGAGACTACGCAAGGAGTAGGTGTATATTTTTGAACGGCTATTTTGTGTCATCACAAGTCCGTTCTTGTCATCCAGATTGGTCAAGCTGAAAGCTCCTTTTGGCAGTTCGTCGAAGAATTTCTTCTTGGCCTTGAGGTAATTTTCCACTGTCTTATGATAATCTAGGTGGTCGCGGGTCAGATTAGTGAAAACACCACCGGCAAACTTCAGACCGCTGATGCGCTTCTGGGCAATGGAGTGGGAGCTGACTTCCATGAAGGCGTATTTACAGCCGGAATCGGCCATTTTGCCAAGCAGACGATTCAGGGTGATAGGGTCTGGAGTGGTATGTTCGGTCGGTACGGGCTGGTCGTCGATGTAATTGCATACGGTGGAAACCAGTCCGACCTTGTAGCCGAAGTAGCGGAAAGTATTATATAATAAGGTAGCGGTGGTCGTTTTTCCATTGGTTCCGGTCACACCGACAAGTTCCATCTTGGATGTAGGGTCACCATAGAAAGTGGTGGCTACTTTTCCTACAGCATCTTCACTGTCTTTCACCTGAATGTAGGTGATGCCGGTTCTGAGCTCTTCCGGCAATTCCTCACACAATACTGCAACAGCCCCTTTGTCGATAGCAGCCGGGATATAGGCATGTCCGTCGGTCTGTGTACCACGCATGGCCATGAACAGATGTCCGGTTCCTATCAGGCGGGAGTCTATATTCACTCCTGTTATTTCCATGCTTGTATTTCCGATAACCTGAACCGGTTGTATTGTTTTCAACAAATCACTTAATTTCATACCTTATTATATATAATGTATATCCAAATCTTGTTTATTCTCATGTTAACGTAGAGTCAGGGCTATGGTCTGTCCTTTCACTATCCGGCTGCCGCTTGCTATGGATTGGTTCCTCACCCGTCCCACTCCGCTTAGTCTTACTTTCAGTCCTTTGCTCTCTAAAAGGTAGACAGCATCTTTCGCTCCCATACCGACCACGCTGGGCACGGTGCCTGAGGCCGGTTCCCGGTCTTGCAGGATGACTGCTGCCGGGGCAGCTTGTGTATGCCCCCATTGTTCCTTTTTTCTTTCTCCGGAGAACTGTTTCTGAACGGGTACTTTCAAATCGTTCAATACTAGGAGTGCTTCGTTCATCTCTCCGGCTTTCACAGGAGGAATCACATTGGTGGTACTGTCTATAGCATTGCGTATGTCAAAACGCAGGTTTTTGGCATAAACTCTTTCCGCTATTTTCCCAAAGACACTACCTGCCATCAAGCCGCCCGAAGCCGGCAACCCGGGCTTCTGGATGGAAACTATACAACTGTATTTGGGTGCTTCCGAAGGGAAATAGCCGCAGAAACTTACCAGATAGTTCACGCGTCCCGCTTTATATCCGGCTGCTCCTTGTGAAATCTGTGCCGTACCCGTCTTGCCTGATACGGAGAACTGTTTGCTGCCGGCAGGTTTTGCCAGTCCTTGTGACACCACTTTCTGAAGGATTTCACGGATTTGTGTCAGGGTACGGTCGGAACATATCTTGGAATTGATTACTTCCGTAGGATATTCTTTCACTACCTCACCGTCCTTTACCGCTGCTTTCACAAACTTGGGGCGTACCATGGTTCCGTTGTTGGCTATGGCATTGTAGAAGGTCAGTATGTTTATGGGAGGTATCTGGGTCTCGTAACCGATACTCATCCATGGCAAAGTCGTTTTGGCAAAATAACGTTCTTTAGGTCCTTTGATGTTGGGCTTCCCTTCGCCGGGTATTTGCAGATGAAGCGGCTGGTTGAGGCTCATACGCTTCAAACCGTCCACGAACTTCTGCGGATTATCCTTGTAGTACTTGTCGATGAGGTAGGAGACACCCACATTGGAAGAAACTTCCAGAATACGTGTCACATCTATCTTTCCGTAACCTCCCCGGCGCCAGTTGTGATCTCTCATCTTACTGCCGTACATATTCATAATGCCGTTGCCCGTGTCTACTTCGGTATCCGGGGTTATTTTCCCGTCTTCCAGTGCCACCATAATGGAGGCTGTCTTAAAGGTGGAGCCCGGTTCCAACATATCGCTGATGGCATTACTGTTCATTTCATAGTAATTGCCGTCCCCGGCTTTCATCATGTTGACAATGGCCTTTATTTCTCCGGTAGCCACTTCCATCAGTACGGCTACTCCGACGTTGGCATTGATTTCCTTCAGCTTGTCCACCAGAGCTTTTTCGCAGATGTCCTGCATGCCTACGTCGAGGGTGGATATGATGTCACAACCGTCTATCGGGGGAATGTCTACGATGTCCAGGTATTTGTTCATCACCTTCTGGCGGTGGGTAATACCGTTCCGTCCTTTCAGTAGGGTATCGAAGGCCAACTCAATGCCGTTGCGGGCTCCCATGGCCGTATCGGCATAAAGACGGCCCAAGGTTTGGGCAGCCAAAGAACCGAATGGTTTTTTACGCTGGTTATATGTCTGTTCGTGAAAACCGCCTTTATATTTGTTCATTTTGAATACGGGTAACCGCTTGGCTTCCTTATACTGAATGTAAGAGATGCGCCGGTTGCGGTTGGGAAGAATGTTGTAGTTCCGGCTCTTCATTTCCCGCCCCTTGCGCAGATGGTTTTTGAAGGTGGCAGTACTGATGTCCGGAAAAATTTGATGAAGCCCGATACAGATAGAATCGAAATTGGCTTTCCAGATAGAATCCTTACGCTGTTGGTCTTTTTTGCGGCGCTTCTCATCTCTTTCGCTCGACATAAAATCCATGAAGATTTTGTATTCCGGCAGAGAACTTGCCATCAGTTTGCCATCCGAGGACAGAATATTTCCCCGGTTGGGCTTTACCGTTACATTCTCTTTTACGAAGCGGTCGGCTACATCGTGCCAGTACTGTCGCTCGGCAAACATAATCATGGCGCCTTTCACGACAATAGCTATCCCCGTCAGCCCTATGAGTAGGACGACGAAGAAGTAACGGTTCATTATGTTTTTTTGATTTACAGCCAATGTTATTTACGATTTAACGATTTACGATGTACTATTGAAATTACTTTATTCTCAATTCTCCATTATTTTAGTAAGTACGGCGGATTAGTGGAAGTCTGCAAATCGCTTTCTTTGGTGGCGATATATTCCTCGATGCGCGATTGGCGGCTCCGTTCCATCAATTCTGAACTACGTGTCAAGGCGTCGTACTTGATGTCTATCAGCTCTTTTTTAAGATTGTCTATCTCAATCAGCTGCAGTTGGCATTCGTAACGGTTGTTGATGTAAATAATGATAAGCACTATGATAAGGAACAGCAATCCGGCTTGGCGGCGAAAGAAGTCTGTGGCCAGTATGTCGCCTCCGATGATGTTCTTCAGTGAGGTGCGTTTTTTCACCTTCTCCGTATTCTTTTCTTCTTGCTTCTTTTCCATTGCTAGTCACTGATTGTTCATTACTTTTTCTGCAATTCTCAGTTTGGCACTTCGCGAACGCGGATTGCGTTCTATCTCTTCCTTGTCCGGTACGATTACTTTGTTGTTGACCAGCCGGAACGGGGTCAGCACATTCCCGAAGAAATCTTTTTCGGCTTTGCCTTCCACATTGCCGGTTTTCATGATATTCTTCACTATACGGTCTTCCAAGGAGTGATAGGTTATCACCACTAGGCGACCTCCCGGCTTTAGTGCTTTTGTTGCTGCATATAGCATTTCCTTCAGTGCCTCCATTTCTTGGTTTACTTCAATGCGCAATGCTTGAAATACCTTTGCCAGTTCTTTCTTCTCACGTTCGCGGTCGAAGAGTGGCTTAACGATTTCCAAGAATTCACCGATGGTGGCAATTCTCTGCGTTGCCCGTGCCTTGACAATGACAGATGCCAGTTTCCGGCTGTTTTTCAGCTCGCCATACAAATAAAAGATATCGGCCAGCTTTCCTTCTTCGCAAGTATTTACAATGTCGGCAGCAGTCAGGCCGGCACGCTTGTTCATACGCATATCCAGTGCCCCGTCGAAACGGAAGGAGAATCCCCGTTCGCTGTCATCAAAATGATGGGAAGATACGCCGAGGTCGGCAAGTATGGCATCCACTTTTTCAATGCCGTGATAGCGTAGGAAGTTGTGCAGGTAGCGGAAGTTGCTGCGTACGAATGTAAAATGCGGGTTGTTCACAATGTTGCGTTCCGCATCCTCGTCCTGGTCGAAGCTTAACAGCCGGCCGCCGTCTTCCAGACGTGACAGTATCTCGCGCGAATGCCCTCCTCCGCCAAACGTCACGTCTACATACGTGCCGTCCGGGCGGATGTTCATTGCATCTACGCTTGGCATCAGCAATACGGGGGTATGATATGTTATTTCTTCTTTCATCATCTGTTGTTTATAGCTTGTTTTCGTCACAACAAATATTTTCGTCTCCCAACAGTTCTTCAAGAGCCTCGCCGAACTCGTCGGGGGTCATGAATGGTTGGTCGGCACGTTCCTTGGCCCAAATCTCTATAGTGTTGTCCACGCCAATGAAGCGGACATCACTTTGTATACCCGCCATTTGCAGGTAACGTTTGGGGAGCAGGATGCGTCCGTTCCCGTCAGGGGTCACGACTTCCGCGTCACTTACGAACTGGCGGAAAATCATTTGTTGCTTGGCGTTCCATTTATTCAGCCGGTGGCGAAGTTGGTTTTGAGTGGCAAACCATACACTTTCCGGGTAGAGCACCAGGCAATCCTGATACACGTCCTTGCGCAATACGAGTCTTTCTTCAGAAGCGGCCTGCAGCTGTTTCCGGAAAGTAGCAGGGATGAAAACTCTTCCTTTTGCATCTGCCTTAGCCTCGATGTTGCCTAAGAATTGTATCATTTTTTACCTTATTATAATAAGCGACGGTAAAAGTACGCATTTCCCCACAATTCCCCACAATCTTTTGACTAAAATCTTAAGAAGAAGTTTTCAACACCTTGTTGATAGTTTATTCGTTTGATAATGAAGCTACTTTTGAAATGCTTTGCTGGTGGGGGATTTGTGCGGTTTCTCTAAAAAAACAGTGAGGAGATGATGGCTTTCAGGATGAAAATCAGGCTGAGTAAGCAGGCAGGAGATGTGTCGGGTGGAAAGGCGGTCACACGGGCATTTGGATGCTGCCGCACCGCACATTGGCTGAGACTGTACGTAGGGTCGCACCTGTGCACCGGAGCCACATAGCATGGATATCCCCGGTGTAGGCATATGTTTCTCTTTAGGTATCTTGATTGGTGTCTTATGATTGCCCAAGATAAACGTGTTTACTTTTTATTCGGCCAATCGATAAACAATTCTTTGTTGGTCCTACTCTTTTATCTGAAATCTTTCAGTTCTTGTTGCAGTTTCTGGCGGGTAAAGAAGATGCGGCTTTTTACTGTTCCAAGTGGGAGTCCCAGCTTTTCTGCGATTTCACGATACTTGAAACCGGAAACGTGCATGGAGAAAGGAATCTTGTACTCACGTGGCAGGGCATTGACAATGCGGTGCATTTCTTTCAGGTCGTAGGCGCTCTCTGTGCTGTCGAGTGCGAGGTCATGTGGCGTGTTCAGGTGATAGAGGTTGTCTGTGGTATCTACAAACGTCTGGTCGCGTACCACTTTGCGGTAATTGTTGATGAAAATATTGCGCATGATGGTATATATCCATCCTTTAAAGTTGGTATCAGGTGTATATTTCTCTTCATTGTCCAGAGCTTTTAATGATGTCTCTTGAAGCAGGTCGTTGGCCTCTTCGCGGTTGGAGGTTAATTTGTATGCAAAGCGTAATAAGTCGTTTTGAACTCCGAGCAGGTCTTGGGTAAATGTTCTGTTATTCATAATGGATATTTTTAAAATTATCGTTCGTTTTATTGATGATGCAAAACTACGGGTGATTCTTCTTTCTGGCAGGTGGAAATCAAACTTCTTTTGAGCTAAAATCTAACAATTGGCAGTTTTCGGGTGGTTTTAGTTAGTTTTCAGTGCATTGTTTTTATGCGTTTCTTTCAATTTGATTCCTATAAATGAAATCTATCAGTTTGTTGTGGTTTCTTGTTGTATTGGGGGTAAGTTGCAGCCGGCTGGTTATGAAGGAATTTAAATAGAACTTAATCCGGTGTGCGACCAAGAATAGCTATCCTGATTTTGTATATGATATTATCGTGGAAGCGTAACGGCTTGAATGAGTTTATGCGCGAAATATAAGAGATGAGGCGATGATGGAGAAGGGAATCTTGAATTCCGGGCAGATGGATTTCGAACACACTTTCGGGGGGAGAAACTGTCGATTGATAGTTTTTAGGTGCTATTTGATAGATTTTGGGTGCAGTTTTCTGTCATTTTTTTGCGATTAATTAAAAAGATAAGTTAATTTTGCGCATTCATTTCATCAAAAGAAGAATGGCTGACGACTCTTTATTTTTGATTGACATAGACAAAATACTTCGGGAAAAGGCTCCGAAGCAGTCTAAGTATATCCCCAAGTTCGTGGTTTCTTATTTGAAGCATATCGTTCATCAAAAGGAATTGAATGTCTTTTTGCGGGAGTCGAAAGATAAAGTCGGTGTAGATTTTCTGAAGGCTTGTCTGGAGTTCCTTGATGCCAATATTGTGGTAAAGGGGGAGGAGAATCTGCCTAAAGAAGGACTTTATACTTTTGTATCCAACCATCCTTTGGGTGGGCAGGACGGAGTGGCGTTGGGTTATGTCCTGGGCACCTTTTATGGTGGCAAGGTGAAATATATGGTCAACGACTTGCTGATGAACCTGCACGGACTGGCACCGCTCTGCATCCCCATTAACAAGACGGGAAAGCAGGCCAAGGACTTCCCGAGGATGGTGGAGGCGGGATTTGCTTCGGATAATCAGCTCATCATGTTTCCCGCAGGGCTCTGTTCGCGTAGGCAGAATGGGGTCATCCGTGACTTGGATTGGAAAAAGACCTTTATCGTGAAGAGTGTCGAAGCCCACCGTGATGTAGTTCCCATCCACTTCGAGGGGCGGAACTCCAACTTCTTTTATAATCTTGCCAATTTTTGTAAGATGTTGGGCATCAAGTTCAATATAGCCATGCTCTACTTGGCAGATGAAATGCTGAAGAACCGTCATAAGACATTTACCATCACCATAGGGAAACCTATCCCCTGGCAAACTTTCGACAAATCGAAAACTCCGGCCGGATGGGCGCAATATGTGAAGGATATTGTATATAAATTGTAGAGAGACTGTATTTGTATTTAAAGAAGAACTACTAACAAAGAAATATGGAAGATGTAATTGCACCGATAAGCAAGGAACTGCTGAAAGCGGAGTTGACTGAGGAGAAGCGCCTGCGTATGACTAATAGAAGTCATAACCAGATATATATCATTACTGCCCAAGACTCTCCGAATACCATGAAGGAAATCGGCCGTTTGCGCGAGATTGCATTCCGCGCTGCGGGAGGAGGAACGGGCAAGTCAATGGATATTGACGAATATGACATCATGGACAACCCGTACAAGCAGCTCATTGTATGGAATCCGGAAGCCGAAGAAATCTTGGGAGGATACCGTTATATCTTGGGTACGGATGTGCGTTTCGACGCGCAGGGAGCTCCTATTCTGGCCACTGCCCACATGTTCAACTTCTCGGACAAGTTCCTGAAGGATTATCTTCCTATGACTATCGAGCTGGGGCGGTCTTTTGTTACGTTGGAGTATCAGTCTACGCGTACCGACAGTAAGGGACTGTTTGCATTGGATAATCTGTGGGATGGCTTGGGCGCACTGACGGTAGTCATGCCCAATGTGAAATATTTCTTCGGAAAGGTGACCATGTATCCCAGCTATCACCGTCAGAGCCGTGATAAGATTCTTTATTTCCTTCGGAAGCATTTTGCCGATAAGGACAATTTGATTACTCCGATGAAACCGTTGATTCTGGAATCGGACGAGAATGAATTGGATGCTCTCTTCTGTAAAGAATCTTTTAAGGAAGACTATAAGATTTTGAATTGTGAAATCCGTAAGGTGGGTTACAATATTCCTCCGTTGGTGAATGCCTATATGAGTCTTAGCCCTACCATGCGCATGTTCGGTACAGCCATCAATTACGGTTTCGGTGATGTGGAGGAAACGGGCATCTTGATTGCTGTGGACGAGATTCTGGCAGATAAGCGTATCCGTCACATCGAGTCATTCATAGCGAACGAACCGGAGGCGTGCAAGTTTACGTCGGGAGCGAATAAGGTAGTTTCTTGAAAGAAATATCAGAGAGAATAGTGTGAAGCGTAGCAAACCGGCTGAAAGGCCGTTTGCTACGCTTTTCCTGTTTTAAAGTCAGACTCGACCGGTTTTGGTAAGTGACTTTTCCTAAGAAGTTGTTGGGATGAGATTCAATAGGTTTTAAAGAGGTGCCGTATGGTTTCAAGTATGATTTATCACAAGCAGATAGACATCATGAATATCAATGGCTGGCTCAGACGATTAATCTGGGCGCATCATCCGCCTATACCTGAATGTTCTATTTATTGTGTTCCCAATGCTTGTAATGGGATTGCCAATCTTAAAATATAGTCTGAATATTTGCATATCTTGTTTATTTTGTTTATTTTGTTTATTTTGTTTATTTTGTTTATGTTTATATTACTAATCTTTTAAAAAGGAGGTATTATGAAAAGCATTATGAAGGTTTTGTTTGCATTGTTTGGGCTAATATTGGTAGGAGCAAATGTTTATTCTTTACAAAGAGGTAATGTTGCTGAGCAAAATATAGAGAGCTTGTCTGTTGCCAGTGCTAAAACGGGAACTCCTATTGTTCGCCGAGTGAATTTTGAAGTATCAGAAACAGTGACGACTTTTGATGAAATTACAACTTGTATGTCTGGAACATCGCAGATTTGTAATGCAGGTACGGTTCATGTTATAGTTTCTAATCCCCGTAATTGACTTTGTTGTGGTTGAAAAGATAGAGGGTATGCTGCTTGTGATATTAAGGCATACCCTTCATTTTTAAATTTGTATATTTATGAAGCATCTACTTTTTTTAATGTTAGCACCTTTTATGTGCTTATCTTGTGGTAATAAGGGACATAAAGACTTACAAACAGCTTATTCGATGAATTTGGATACTGCCTTGCAGCTATTGCCGGAAATAACAGATGTGGAATGTATTCCTTTGGAGACGAACGATGCATCGCTGATTGCTGATATAGACAAGGTGTTGTATTGCAATAAAACGTTTTATGTCTTTGATAAAGTAGGGAAAAAGGTTCTATTGTTCGATAGACAGGGGAATTTCTTAAAATCCATTCATAAGATAGGGCAAGGACCTGGTGAATATAGCGAACCGTGTGATATGGATGTTGACGGGGAAGGAAATATTTATTTGGCGGATTGGGCTACCCAAAGTATCATTATGTATAGAAGTGGTGATGAAAATAATTATGAGGTCAATCGGATAGGAGCATATTTCCTTGATTTTGCGGTAGTAGGAAATTCAGTCTATCTGGGGCTTGTCTATCAAGAAGGAGAGGCTCGCCAGAATTTGGTAGTTTGGAGTAAGGAAAAAGAAAAGACTATGGTGTTGAAGAACAATCTTTTGCTGGAAGGTAATAAATTGCCTTATAGAGCCAAACATTATATTTTTCGTTCAGATGATAAAGTGTATTATTATGAGCGTTTTAATTCGTATATTTATCGGTTGGAGGAAGGTAAGGCTGATTCCTGTATCAGTTTCTCTTCCAAGAAGATTCCAACGGAAGAAGAGGTGAAATTGTGGGCGCAAAGCGATCCGGAAGAACAGATTCAGAAAAGTTTTCAATATATAGCGGATGTGTCTGCTTGCTATGAGACTGATGACTGTATCTTTATTGTTTTCCAATCAATTCCTGCCAGCTATGGTATGATTGATAAGAAAAGTGGAATGAAATATTATGTGAGTTCCAAAGATGTGGCAAGCATTCCGGCTATGGGCGTTTGTGCGATAGCAGAACAATCTTTTGTTTCTTATTTTAATCCGGCAGATAAAAAAGCGGAAAAAGTGCTTCATGCAATTTCTGATACGAAGAAAGTGGAAAAGTTGCGTGCTTTGCCAGAAGATGCCAATCCGGTTCTTTTACTCTTTAAATTTAAGAATAGAGAATGAGAATTTGTGGTTTGTTGTTTTGCATGATGCTCTTAACCTCTTGTCGGGACGTTGAAAAAGAAAGCAAAATTGCCGATGTGGAAAGTTGGATTGGAAAAGAGATTCAATTTCCAACAGATGGAGTTTTTACTCGTATGGGAAGAGACACTGTGTTCTGTTTCCCAAAGCTTCCTTATACGATAGTCAATTATATTGATTCTGCTGGTTGTGTCGAGTGTAGGCTTCGGGCATTGGAATGGAAGGATTTTATGAATAGATTGGAAATGAAATATCCTGGAATGGTATCACTGCTTTTTTATATTCAGCCAAAAAATATGAAAGAATTGATATGGATTTTGAGGGGAGATGATTTCAGTTATCCGGTTTGTATTGATAAAAACGGAGATTTTAATAAAATGAACCAATTGCCTTCTGATGAGGCCTTTGGAACTTTCCTGTTGAATGCGAACAAGGAAGTTCTGCTTGTTGGTAGCCCGGTTGGCAATAAGTCTTTGGAACGATTATATATGGATGAATTTGAACATTATAGAAAGTTTTAGCTTGTCGGGTGTAGTCTCCTATACCGCCGGCAAGCTATTCCCGTTTATTTTTCTGTAAAGGTCGAGTGCAAATACATCCGTCATTCCGGAGATGTAATCCAATACCGCCTGTATTCTTTCGTAGAGTACAGGCGCTTTTATATTGTACTGGCCCGATACGCGGTTGATGAGCAGTTGCGAATAGGCCTTTTCCGGAGAACATACGGCATCTATCATCAGCTCGAGCAGGGTGCTGATGATGCGGAAACCTGCAAGCTCGATGTCCAGTACGTCGCGTGAGCGGTAAATCCTCTTCATCGAGATGTCTGCACAATGCTTGTAGGCATTGGCGGGCACTTCGGATATATGGTTGATGAGGCTTCCTTCAAATTCTCCTTCCAGAATCTTTTCTTCATTGTCGATAAAGGCTTGCACGCACTCCCCGATAAGCAGCCCGATGACGCTGGAACGCAGATAGGCTATCTGTTCATTGGTATCGCTCACTATCTCCATCGTTTTCAGCCGGTGCGCCTGGCGTTCTTCCGAGAAGTAGGAGAGAAGTAGTTCTTTGGTCTCCTGTGTAGTCAGGATTTTCAGTTTGTGGGCATCTTCGATGTCCATCATCTGGTAGCAGATGTCATCGGCGGCTTCCACCAGATAGACTAGCGGGTGGCGGGCATACTTTAGCGGGTTGTCGTTCAGTTTCTTTATGCCCAGTTCTTCTGCTATACGGCGAAAACTTTCTTCCTCTGTGATGAAGAAGCCGAATTTGGACTTTTTGCCTGCAAGACTTGATGAAAAGGGATATTTCACGATGCTTGCCAGGGTGGAGTAGGTAAGTACGAACCCTCCTTTCCGCCTTCCCGCGAACTGGTGGGTGAGCAGGCGGAACGCATTTGCATTTCCTTCAAAGTGGGTAAGGTCTTCCCATTGCGCGGGTGTCAGTTGTTCTTTCAGGGGCATTCCTTTTCCTTCGGAGAAAAAGGTGGAGATGGCTCGTTCTCCCGAATGTCCGAAAGGGGGATTTCCCAAGTCGTGTGCCAGACAGGCGGCCGAAACGATGGAGCCTATTTCGGTGAGGTAGCTGCCTTGCAGTTCCGGGTGGCGGGCAATGAGGGCTTTCGATATATCGTTGCCTAATGAGCGCCCTACGCATGATACTTCCAGGCTGTGTGTCAATCGGTTGTGAACGAATACACTACCGGGAAGAGGGAATACCTGTGTCTTGTTTTGTAGTCGGCGGAAGGGTGCGGAGAAGACGAGGCGGTCATAGTCCCGTTGGAACTCCGAGCGGTTTTCACGACGTTCCTGATGGAACTCTTCCAGTCCGAAACGTTTGGCAGATATGAGCGTATTCCAATTCATCATGAGGCTATTTACTATTTGACGATTTGATGTTTACGATTGAAGTTACTATTATTTAACTGCAAATGTATCACTATTTTGTGTAAAAAGTCGTATTTTCGCCCAAGTTTGTAGTGAAATGCCACGGCTCTTTCATTTAAAGGAGTCATTAGGGGGTAACTCAATTGAGTTGCTTCTGTTAGCTCCCTAACTTCTTTGAATGAAAGAACCGTAGTGAAACACAAGTGAATCGCGAAACTTGAATTACTCGAACCGTAAGAATAGAAGTAGCTCCAATTGTAAATCGTCAAATCGTAAATAACATCATGCTGAACGTACAAATCATCAATAAATCAAAGCATCCGCTTCCGGCTTATGCCACTGAGTTGTCTGCGGGAATGGATATCCGTGCAAACCTTAATGAACCTATCTCGCTGGCTTCGATGCAGCGCTGCCTGGTGCCTACGGGCCTTTACATCGCTCTTCCGGAAGGATATGAGGCGCAGGTGCGTCCGCGCAGCGGACTGGCCATCAAGAAAGGGATTACCGTGCTGAACTCTCCCGGAACAATCGATGCCGATTACCGGGGAGAAGTCTGTGTGATTCTCGTCAACCTTTCCGCGGAAACCTTTGTTATTGAAGATGGGGAAAGAATTGCCCAGATGGTGATAGCGCGTCATGAGCAGGCAGTCTGGCAGGAAGTGGAAGTGCTGGATGAAACGGAACGTGGTGCCGGAGGCTTCGGACACACAGGTAAAAAATGAATGGATATTGTCTCGTTTGACAGACACTTGTGCTTGTCGGCTCAGACACGGGTGTCTGTCGCAACAAAGGCTTGTATCTGTCACGTCAGACACAAGTGCTTGTCAAACGGGATTTTATAAGTTAAGAATTTGTAGCTAAATAGATGAGAATCAGACTGAAAATATTCATGCTCCTATTGGCGGCCTTTCCCTGGCTCACCTCTTGCGGGGCATTGATTGGGGGAATCGTTGGCGGTATGACGGCCGGTGTGGCTCCCGTTGTCGCATCCCATGCCGCTGCCAAGAAGGAAAAGAAGAAGGCGGCGGGCAGGAAACCGGAACAGCTTCCACCGCAACTCACCCCTGAACAGCAGCGCCGTTACGACTACTTCTTTCTCGAAGCAGCCCGCCTGAAAGTACAGAAAGACTATGACGCGGCTTTCGACATCCTGCAGCATTGCCTGGCAATAAATCCGAACGCTTCATCGGCCTTGTATGAGATGGCCCAATACTACATGTTTCTCAAGCAGGTGCCGTTGGGGCTGGCCGCGTTGGAAAAGGCGGTGGAGAATGCTCCCGACAATTACTGGTATGCCCAGGGACTGGCCAATCTGTATATGCAGCAAAACGAAACGGAGAAAGCCTCTACCTTGCTGGAGGATATGGCGGTACGTTTTTCGGACAAGATGGAGCCGCTGTACAACCTGCTCGAGATTTATAACCGGCAGGAGGAGTATGACAAAGTTATCGGCATACTGAACAAGCTCGAAGAGCGGATGGGTAAGAATGAACAGCTCAGCATGGAGAAGTTCCGCATTTATCTGCAAAAGAAGGACGACAAGAGCGCCTTCCGTGAAATAGAAAGTCTGGTAGAAGAGTATCCCAACGACAGGCGCTATCAAGTGGTGCTGGGGGATGTCTATATGCAGAACGGGAAAAAGCAGGAAGCTTATGAGATTTACAAGAAGGTGCTGGCAGAAGAGCCGGACAATGCAATGGCCATGTACTCATTGGCTTCTTATTACGAAGAAACCGGGCAGAAGGAGCTGCATGAACAGCAACTGGACACGCTGTTGCTGAACAAGAAAGTGGCGTCGGACACCAAACTGAACGTGATGCGGCAGTTCATCGTGCAGAATGAGCAGGCCGGCAAGGACAGCACCCGTGTCATTACCCTTTTCGACCGCATCATGGAGCAAGACCCCGATGAAGCACAATTGCCCTTGCTGTATGCCCAATATCTTCTTTCCAAGGGAATGAACAAGGAGGCCTGGCCGGTTTTGCGCCAGGTACTTGCCATAGACCCTACCAATACGGCAGCGCGTATGACTCTGCTGGGTGAGGCTGTGCGTCAGGAAGACTACAAGGAAATAATGAACTTGTGTGAAGCCGGTGTCGAATCCAATCCCGATATGCTGGAGTTTTATTTCTATCTGGCCATTGCCTATAACCAGGCGGAACGGACGGATGATGCCCTTGCTGTCTGCCAGAAGGCCTTGTCGCACGTCAAGGACGACAGCAGGAAAGAGGTCGTATCAGATTTCTATGCCATTATCGGTGATGCCTGTCACAGCAAGAACCTGCATGCAGAAGCGTATGCGGCTTATGATTCCGCTTTGGTGTACAATCCCTCGAACATCGGTGCCTTGAACAATTACGCATATTACCTTTCCGTAGAACGCCGCGACTTGGACAAGGCGGAAGAGATGAGCTACAAGACAGTGAAAGCCGAACCTGCCAATTCCACCTATCTCGATACATACGCATGGATATTGTTTGTCAAAGGCAATTACGCCGAGGCGCGTCTCTACATAGACGAGGCGATAAAGAACGACAAGGATAGCAGCGACGTGGTCTTGGAGCATTGCGGAGACATTTATTACATGACGGGCGATGCCGAAGGTGCCTTGAAGTATTGGAAGCAAGCCTGGGATAAGGGCAATCGCTCTGATACGTTGAAACAGAAAATACAAAAAAAGAAATATATATCAGATGAAACTAAACCTACTGAACAATAATGATGCAGCAAGGGCATGCCGCCTTTTGTCTTTGCTGATGTTGCTGGCTGTGGGGCTTGCCGGTTGCAAGACTTCGAGCCACTCGGGTGCTCTGTCCGGAGAGTCGGCCTGCCTTTCCTCCAAAGTGCAGCTGACGGTACCTCATAAAGATGCCACTCTTACCGTGAACGGTACGATGAAGCTGAAGAAGAAAGAATGCATGCAGATCTCCTTCCTGATGCCGATACTTCGTACGGAGGTGGCACGTATGGAAGTCACCCCGGATGAGATTCTGCTGGTCGATCGTATGGGAAAGCGTTATGTCCGTGCAACACGTAAGGAACTGAAGAATGTACTGCCCAAGAAGGCAGATTTTGCCCATCTGGAAAAACTGCTTTATGCCGCTTCCAAGCCCAATGGCAAGAAGGTGCTTACCGGCAAGGAACTCGGTATACCCTCTCTGGAAAAGGGAAAGATTGAACTTTCCAACTTCTCGGATAAGCCTTTTGTACTGACTCCTACCCAGCTCTCACAGAAATATAAAGAGGTGGAGCTGGAGGAACTGCTGGAAATGCTGATGGACCTTTGATTAGTTGATAATTGACAGTTGTTGGATAATCCCTCATAACTTATGAAGCTTCTCCTGTTCTTCTTTCTCTTCCTTTTGCCGGTTTCTCCGCTCCTTGCCCAGTCCAACAAGTTGATTAAGGAACTGGAAAGCAAGCGTGGTGCCTTGCAGCAACAGATAGCGGAGTCGGAGACCCTGTTGATAACCACCCAAAAGGATGTGGGAAGCCAGTTGAAAGGCCTTGCTGCACTAACCGGACAGATAGAAGAACGTAAACGTTATATTCTGACTATCAATAATGATGTGGAGTCCATAGAGCGCGAGTTGTCTTCATTGGAGCGCCAACTGACCCGTTTGCAACGTGATTTGAAGGATAAGAAGCAGAGGTATGAATCGTCCGTTCAATATTTGTATAAGAACCGTTCCATTGAAGAGAAGCTCATGTTCATCTTCTCTGCCAAGAGCCTGGCGCAGACCTACCGCCGCATGCGCTACGTACGCGAATATGCTACTTATCAACGCCTGCAAGGCGAGGAGGTGTTGAAAAAGCAGGAACAGGTGAACCGCAAGAAGACTGAACTTCAGCAGGTGAAGGCTGTCAAGGAGGGATTGCTGAAAGAACGTGAAGAGGAAAAAGTCAAGCTGGAAGCACAGGAGAAGGAACAGAAGTTGCTGGTAGCCAACCTGAAAAAGAAACAGCGGGGATTGCAGAACGAACTGAACAAGCAACGCCGCGAAGCCAATCAGCTCAATGCACGTATTGACCGCCTGATAGCGGAAGAGATAGAGAAAGCGCGTAAGCGTGCGGCAGAAGAAGCGCGCCGTGAGGCTGCCGCACGTAAAAAGGTTGGTGAGAAAACTGAAAAACCAGCAACTGCCTCTACGCCCGCAAAGTCGAAGGCACAGCCTTTGGAAACCTACTCCATGAGTAAGGCAGACCATGAATTGTCCGGGAACTTTACTAATAATCGCGGTAAGTTGCCGATGCCCATCACCGGAGCGTATATCATCACCAGCCATTACGGCCAGTATTCTGTGGAAGGTTTGCGCAATGTCAAGCTGGACAATAAGGGCATCGATATACAAGGAAAGCTGGGTGCCCAAGCCCGCGCCATCTTCGACGGCAAGGTGGCAGCAGTCTTTAAACTGAACGGGCTGTTCAATGTTCTTATCCGCCATGGAGATTATATATCTGTTTATTGCAATTTGTCATCGGCTTCAGTGAAGCAGGGTGATGATGTGACTACCAAACAGATTCTCGGACAAATCTTCTCGGATGGGGCCGACAATGGCCGTACGGTGCTGCACTTCCAATTGAGGAAAGAGAAGGAGAAACTGAATCCGGAGCCGTGGCTGAACAGATGATAGTCTCAATTGTATACTGAGATACCTCTGTTGCAGTATGCTTGATAACAATGGTTTATAAATGGAGACCCAGTGTGGATAAAAAGTGACAATGCTCACCCCTTTCCTCTTATATTTTTGTCCCTTCCAATAGCTTCAGATACATCTCTATCGCTTCTTCAATCTCTTTGATAAAGATGAATTCGTCGGCAGTGTGTGAACGGGCGCTTTTTCCCGGTCCCATCTTCAGAGAAGGGAAGGGCATCAGTGCCTGGTCGGACAAGGTGGGTGATCCGAAGGGAGTACACCCCATGGCAATAGCTTTTTGCACTACCGGATGCTCCGGGGCTACGTGCGAGGAGCTTAACCGGAAGGAGCGGGCTTTGGCTTCACACGTGATGTGTTTCCGTATTTCATCAAATAGCTCTTGATTAGTATAACACTCGTTGCTGCGGATGTCTACGACAAAAGTACAACGGTCGGGAATGACGTTATGCTGTGTGCCGGCATTTACCATAGTTACACTCATTTTCACGGGGCCCAGCAGGGAAGATTCTTTGGGGAAATGGTAATCACGAAACCAGGCAATATCGTCCAATACCTTATATATGGCATTGTCCCCTTCGTTTCGGGCAGCATGTCCCGATTTTCCGGTAGCAGTTACATCCAGCACCATCAAGCCTTTTTCTGCAATGGCAGGTTGCATCTCCGTCGGCTCGCCTACAATGGCAAACTGTATGGGGGGCAGTTCCGGTAGCACGCACTCTATTCCACCTTTGCCCGAAACTTCTTCCTCGCACGAGGCAAGATATATCAGATTGTAGGCCTGGGTGGTGCGGCACAGCGTGAGGAACACTTGCAGCAGGCTGACAACACTTGCTCCGGCATCATTGCTGCCCAGCCCGTAGAGCTTTCCGTTACTTTCCAGCGTGGGGGTAAAGGGGGCTTTCCGCCACCCGTTGACGGGTTTTACGGTGTCGATATGCGAATTCAGCAGCAAGGTCGGTTTCTTTAGGTCAAACATCGGGCTGAGGCACCACACATTGTTGCCTTTACGTCCTGTTGCCATGCCTTGCATCTCGATATAGTCTTGCAGATAATCCGCCGCTTTCTCCTCGTCGCGGCTCAGGGAAGGAATGGTTATCAGTGATTTGAGCAATCCGGTTGCTTCGGAAGTTAAAGTCGGTATATCGTAAATCATATTCAGTAAATAAATAATCCAGCTGCAAACTTACGAATAAAAAACGGAAAGGAGCACCCATATTGAATAATTACCCGTTAATATCGAATTAGTTTCAAATGAAACCACTACCTTTGTGCCGTATTTATCAATATCAAAAGTTATGACTTATCATCATTTGTCTGTTCTGGTGCATCGCCAGGCAGAGAAGTATGGAGACAAAATAGCCCTGAAATATAGGGACTATGAAACTGCGCAATGGATACCCGTCTCATGGAAGGAGTTCTCGCTGACTGTACGCCAGACTGCCAATGCCATGGTAGCTTTGGGAATAGAGCCACAAGAGAACATAGGTATCTTCTCGCAGAATAAACCCGAATGTCTCTTTACCGATTTCGGTGCATTTGCCAACCGGGCGGTGACCATACCTTTGTATGCCACCAGTTCACCGGCACAGGCACAATATATTATCAACGATGCACAGATACGCTATCTGTTTGTGGGCGAGCAGTTTCAGTATGATGCCGCTTTCAGTGTGTTCGGCTTCTGCCACTCCCTGCAGCAGCTCATTATCTTCGACCGTGCTGTGGTGAAAGACCCGCGCGACATGACTTCCGTCTATTTCGATGAATTTATGGCAATGGGTGAAGGATTGCCGCACGATGCCGTTGTAGGGCAACGTACCTCAGCCGCTTCGGACGACGACCTCGCCAATATCCTTTATACTTCCGGCACTACCGGTGAACCGAAAGGTGTCATGCTCCATCATTTCAATTATCGGGAAGCTTTCCGCATCCATGATATCCGTCTGCCTTTCATGACAGACCGGGATGTTTCCATGAACTTCCTCCCGTTGACGCATGTGTTCGAGAAAGCATGGACCTACCTCTGTATCCACCGGGGTGTGCAGGTCTGTGTCAATCTGCGTCCGCAGGATATCCAGACTACTATTAAAGAGATACGTCCCACGCTGATGTGCAGTGTGCCCCGTTTCTGGGAGAAGGTCTATGCCGGCGTGCAGGAGAAGATTGCCCGGGAAACCGGCTTGCGTAAGGCTATGATGCTGGATGCCATCAAGGTGGGCAAGGCGCACAACATAGGCTATTTGCGTTTAGGCAAAAAACCGCCTATGATGCTCCATTTGAAGTATAAGTTCTACGAAAAGACCATTTATGCCCTGCTGAAGAGGACGATAGGCATCGAGAACGGAAACTTCTTCCCTACAGCCGGTGCTGCCGTGCCCGATGAAATCTGCGAGTTCGTACATTCGGTAGGCATCAACATGGTGGTAGGTTATGGCCTGACGGAGTCTATGGCTACCGTATCCTGCTTCCTCAACGAAGGGTATGAGATTGGTTCCGTAGGTACGGTAATGCCCGATGTGGAGGTGAAGATCGGCGAGAACAACGAGATACTTCTTCGTGGTAAGACCATCACTACCGGCTACTACAAGAAACCGGAGGCAACGGCTGCTGCCATTGACGGTGACGGATGGTTTCACACGGGTGATGCCGGTTATCTGAAGGACGGACAACTGTATCTGACGGAACGCATCAAGGACTTGTTCAAGACCTCCAACGGAAAATACATTTCGCCGCAGGCATTGGAAACGAAGCTGGCCATAGACCGCTACATCGATCAGATTGCTGTCATTGCCGATGAGCGTAAGTTTGTTTCAGCTTTGATAGTTCCCGTTTATGGCTTTGTGGAGGATTATGCCAAAGAGAAAGGCATTGCATACGGCAATATGGATGAGTTGTTGCAACATCCCAAGATACAGGCGTTGTTCCGTGCCCGTATCGATACCTTGCAGCAGCAATTTGCCCATTATGAGCAAGTGAAGCGTTTCACGCTTCTGCCCGAACCATTCAGTATGGAACGCGGTGAGCTGACGAACACGCTGAAGCTGAAACGTTCTGTTGTGGCAAAGAACTACAAAGGACTGATTGATAGGATGTACGAAGAATAGAACTTTGTTTTTTTGTTTATAACCGTCCGACCTGGGATGAAGCTTTTTCATTCCAGGCCGACGGTCTGTTTTTTATCTCCTTCTTCTGAACAGAAAGAAACTCCCCTCCCTGCACGCAAGAAACTAATCATCTTTTGTCGCGTTGCCGGGGAGGAGTTCTCTTGTAGATAATGAAAGTCTCACTCTTAGGCGAGGGAGAGAAGGGGGATGCCGTAATCTGCTTAAAACCATGCAATAAAGCACCGGTTCTGCCAGCAGCCCAAAATTCTCTCCTCCCCCATTACCGGTATCGTTATTTCAGCTGAAGGCAATGAACCGATTATCGGAACTTCCGTATTGGTAAAAGGAAGCACTACCGGAGGCGTAACAGATTTAGACGGCAAATTCACTGTTACAGATGCGCCCGCAGGTGCCACGACACTGCAAGTGTCTTTCGTAGGTATGATAACACAAGAAGTTCCCATCACTCCGGGAACGATAAGAGTCATATTAAAGAATGATGCCAAGCTGCTGGATGAAGTGGTGGTAATGGCATTGGGTATTGCAAAGAAAGAAAAATCACTGACTTGCTCTACTCAAGTGGTGAACGGTGACGAATTGGCACGCGTGAAAGACCTCAACATGATGAACGCGTTGGCCTGTAAGATGGCAGGTGTGCAGATCAATAAGAGTTCATCCGGTTTGGGCGGTTCTTCAGAGATTATCCGTGGTAACTGTTCTGTAAGCGGAAGTGGCCAGCCGTTGTATGTGATAGACGGTGTATCGTTCGGTTCCTCCACCGATGAAAGTACGGCAACTATCTTTACGGCGATGTCGTTTCTGGATGGGATGTGACAATGGTAGACAAGGATTTTTCTAAGAAATGAAAGCTTTTTCGGTACCTTGTCTTTTGAATGGTCTGGGCACGGATTCATCTTCTATACCACGACTTATTGAACTGATAGCTGCGAAATTATGCGTTTTTTTCATACCTTTGCCGTCCGAAGTCGGATTGATAATACCAACTTCAATCGTCAAATCGTAAATTGTCAAATCGTAAATAGACTCATGATTACCGCAGAACAACTGAAAGATATCAAAGAACGTACCGAAGCGTTGAACCGCTATCTGGACATTGAAGGAAAGAAGATACAAGTGGAAGAAGAGCAGCTTCGCACCCAAGCTCCCGGTTTTTGGGACAATCAGAAGGCTGCCGAGGCTCAGATGAAGAAGGTGAAAGGCCTGCAACAATGGATTTCCGGCTACAATGAGGTGAAGACTTTGGCCGATGAAGTGCAGTTGGCCTTCGACTTTTACAAGGACGAACTGGTGACTGAGGAGGAAGTGGATGATGCCTATGCCAAGGCAATCGCTGCCGTCGAAGCCCTCGAGCTCAAGAACATGCTTCGCGAGGAAGCCGACCAAATGGACTGTGTGCTGAAAATCAACTCCGGTGCCGGTGGTACGGAAAGCCAGGACTGGGCAAGCATGCTGATGCGTATGTACCTGCACTATGCCGAGACTCACGGCTACAAGGCTACCATTGCCAACCTTCAGGAAGGAGACGAGGCAGGTATCAAGACTTGTACCATCGAGATTTCCGGTGATTATGCCTATGGTTATCTGAAAGGTGAGAACGGTGTGCACCGCCTGGTGCGTGTTTCGCCCTACAATGCCCAGGGTAAGCGTATGACTTCTTTTGCATCCGTGTTTGTCACTCCTTTGGTAGATGATACCATCGAGGTGAATATCGAACCTGCTCGCATGTCATGGGATACCTTCCGAAGCGGTGGCGCCGGTGGACAGAACGTCAACAAGGTAGAATCCGGTGTCCGTCTGCGCTATCAGTACAAAGACCCCTATACGGGTGAGGAAGAAGAAATCCTGATTGAAAATACCGAAACACGCGACCAGCCTAAGAACCGCGAGAATGCTCTCCGCCTTCTCCGTTCCATGCTCTACGATAAGGAACTCCAGCACCGCATGGCCGAGCAGGCCAAGGTGGAAGCCGGCAAGAAGAAAATCGAATGGGGTAGCCAGATTCGTAGCTACGTCTTCGACGACCGCCGCGTGAAAGACCACCGCACCAATTTCCAGACCAGCGACGTGAACGGTGTGATGGACGGAAAGATAGACGGCTTCATCAAAGCTTACCTGATGGAATTCGCGGGAAGCGGAGAATAGCATGTTCCCCTCCTGAATGCTATTACACTGAGTATTTCCGATAAACTGACTGATTAAAGTTCCCCATTCTTAATAAAGATGGGAAACACTTTAATCAGTCAGTTATTGAATCCGGAGGTTCTGATGTTCGGAAGCAGCGGATGAAGAACATCCGCTACAACAGAGAACAAATCTGTTAACAATAGGAACAAAATCCCTTTTACGGCAAAGGAAGGCATTTCTTCTAACTAATCCCCAAACCCCTAAAAGAAATCAAAACGTTTACTCCCGTCATCATAATAATAGAGATATAATACCAAACTTGGTGTTCTATATTTATAGTAAACAAGCATAAAACAGACATGCCCAATATGAAAAAATGGAATATATAGATAATATCAAATATGATACAGTTCTTATTTTATAAGACTTTGATAGTAGGAGACATGATATACATATAAGTAATAAAGTCATTATTATAGTCCCCAATCCAAAATTATGACACTGTCCAAAATTTTGTGTAAATGGAAACAGGATTTAGCTGTAAGTTTGTTCTTATATGGCGGTGTGTACAACGCGCGGATGGAAGAGCTTGGCTCCGTCCTTGTTCTCTTTCGTGGATTGAATAGTTTTGTAAAGTACTGGCATAATTCTAAATGTGTTTGATTTGAATAATTTCGTGTTCTGTGTATTAAGCTTAACGACATTGCAAAGATACGGCAATTTTTTTCTCCGATGGGGCTTTTCGGGGCAAGGCGTTCCACAAAACGAAAACTTTTTCCCGGACGCTTGCCTGCTTTCACACCTGCATTATTCATAGCGGGGAGTTAAAGGCCGATAGTATAGCCCATCAGCCGGAGTACCGGCTTCTAACTCCTAAGCCCGAAGGGCGATAACTCCTTCCAACTCCCGATAACTCCTCTGAATGAAAAAGCCGTGCAGAATTGCGGAAAATTCTTCCCCTTTCATTTGCATTCTTCCCGAATTTGCCTTTACTTTGTTCATCGTTGAACTTTAAACTAAAAAACACGCCATGGGAAAAAGTAAAAAGAAAGCAATGCACAGCCAGAAGGAAGAGCAGCAGGCCAAGGAAGTGATGCTGACGATGGGAGTGATAGCCATTGTGCTGGTCATCGCCATGTTTGTGGCCTATTCTTACTGGGGCTGATAAAACCATCGGAAACAACATGCCGCAGGAGATAGAACGGAAATTCCTCGTAACGGGAGAATACAAGTCGCAAGCCTATGCACAGAGCCGCATCGTGCAGGGATACATCAGTAGTGCGCGTGGACGGACGGTGCGGGTGCGCATCCGTGACGGACGGGGATTCCTCACCATCAAGGGTGCGTCCAACGAATCGGGAACCAGCCGCTACGAGTGGGAAAAGGAAATCCCATTGGACGAAGCGCGGGAACTGCTGAAACTGTGCGAACCGGGCATCATCGACAAGACCCGCTACCTGGTTCGTAGCGGACAGCATACTTTTGAGGTGGACGAGTTCTATGGCGAGAACGAGGGGCTGACCGTGGCCGAGGTGGAACTCTCCTCGGAGGACGAGCCTTTCGTGAAACCCGCTTTCGTCGGAAGGGAGGTGACGGGAGACGCCCGTTACTATAACTCGCAACTGATGAAGCACCCTTTCACCACATGGTAGCAAACCAATTGTACGCCGTACTTGTTTAATCGTCATGGAGAAACTTTACGACTACCTGCCGAGAGAATTGGTCACTTTCCTTCTGGTCACCGTATTCTCTTTACTCATCGGGCTTTCACAGCGGAAAATCAGCTTGAAGCGCGAAGGGGAGACTACGCTTTTCGGCACCGACCGTACCTTCACCTTCATAGGCATTCTGGGCTATCTGCTCTATATGCTCGACCCTGCGGATTATCGTCTGTTCATGGGAGGGGGAGCCGTGCTGGGACTGTTGCTCGGGCTGAATTATTACGTGAAGCAGTCACAGTACCATGTGTTCGGAGTAACTACCATCATTATTGCGCTCATCACCTATTGCATAGCCCCCATTGTGGCCACGCAGCCGTCGTGGTTCTACGTCATGGTCATAGTGACCGTCCTGCTCTTCACCGAGCTGAAGCACACCTTCACGGAACTGGCCCAGCGCATGAAGAACGATGAGATGACAACGCTTGCCAAGTTCCTTGCCATCAGCGGCATTATCCTTCCGATGCTGCCCGACAAGAACCTCATTCCCGGCATCAACCTGACGCCCTACAGCATTTGGCTGGCCACGGTGGTCGTGTCGGGCATTTCCTATCTTTCCTATTTGTTGAAGCGCTACGTCTTCCGTGAATCGGGTATTCTGGTTTCGGGCATTGTGGGAGGCTTGTACAGCAGTACGGCCACTATTTCCGTATTGGCGCGAAAGAGCCGCAAGGCCTCTGCGCAGGATGCTCCCGAATATGTGGCAGCTATGTTGCTGGCGGTCAGCATGATGTTCCTACGTTTCCTGATATTGATAGGCATTTTCAGTTGGGACACGTTGCTGGCTGTCTATCCCTATCTGCTGATTATGTCGCTGGTGACGGCCACCGTGGCATGCTATCTGCATTCCAAGCGGAAACGGACGGACGACGGCACGCAGGCTGAGGAAGAAGAGGAGGGCAGTAACCCGTTGGAGTTTAAGGTGGCGCTGATTTTTGCCATACTGTTTGTGGTGTTCACTATCCTGACCCACTATACGTTGGTGTATGCCGGCACGGGCGGACTGAACCTGCTCTCCTTCGTTTCGGGCTTCAGCGACATCACTCCTTTCATCCTGAACCTGCTTCAAGGAACGGGCAGCGTGGCAGTGCCGGTGATTACGGCTTGCACCATGCAGGCTATTGTCAGCAATATAGCGGTAAACATGTGCTACGCATTGTTCTTTGCCGGTGGGAAAAGCCCTTTGCGCCCGTGGATATTGAGGGGAATCGGCTGTGTTATTGCCGCAAACATCTCTCTGTTGCTGTTTTTCTATTTTCTCTAAATTGCTGTCTTTTTGCTTTTTTAACTCCGAGAATCTCGTAAATGTATGGAAAGAGGTTATTTTTGCCAAACCTATTGTGACAAAATCGGAATTAGAAACGTCTAATATCAAGATAATAAACAAGAATAGTCACTAAAACAAAAAATGTAATGAGAATTAAATGGACTGTGCTGCTATACCTGTTGATGATATCCGGGCTGGCTCTGGCACAAAACACAGCAAATACTTCTTTCCAGGTTAAAGGTATTTTGCTCGACTCGCTTACTCAGGAAGGTGAACCTTATGCTACCATTAAAATCGTGAAGAAAGAGGCTCCTGCACGAGCCTTGAAAATGCTGGTAACAGACATGAAAGGTCGGTTTCAGGAAAAAGTATCCGGTACTGGCAACTTTGTGATAACCATCACTTCCGTGGGACGTACTCCTATCGTGAAGAACTTCTCTGTGAAGGCAGGAGAGAAAGTGGTGGACTTCGGCACGCTCTATGTCGTGGATGCCTCCAATGAATTGGGACAGGTGGAAGTGGTGGCCCAAAAGCCTTTGGTGAAAGTAGATGTGGACAAGATAGAGTATAACATTGAAGATGATCCCGACTCCAAGACGAACTCCGTGATAGAGATGCTTCGCAAAGTGCCTCTTGTGACGGTGGATGGCGAAGACAACATTCAAGTAAATGGCAGTAGCAGCTTCAAGGTACACGTCAACGGAAAACCCAACAACATGATGAGCAACAATCCCAAAGAGGTGCTTAAAAGTATGCCTGCCAATACAATCAAATATATAGAAGTGATTACTTCTCCGGGAGCAAAATACGATGCCGAAGGAGTGGGAGGCATCCTCAACATCGTGACCGTGGGCAGTGGCTTCGAGGGATATACCGCTACTTTCAGTGCACGGGTCAGCAATATGGGAATGGGTGGCGGCGCCTATGCCACCATCAAGCAGGGCAAGCTGACATTGACGGGCAACTACAACTATAGCTACAATAGCCAGCCTACCAGCTATTCGGAGAGCTATCGTGAAGATTATCAGTCTATCGAACAGAAGTATCTGGAATCTGCCAACTCCTCGGATAACAGTGGGCAGTTCCAGCATGGCAATCTGGAAGCCAGTTATGAGATAGATACTTTGCGGCTTCTCACCATGTCTGTAGGCATGTATGGGGGAGGCAGCGACAGTGAGTCCAACGGCAATACCATAATGTGGAACGAGGCGCGTGACGAGAAGGCATACAGCTACCGCACACTCTCAGAAGGTGACGGATCGTGGTATTCCATCCGTGGAAATGTGGACTACCAACGCATTTCCAAGAAGAACAAGAACCGTATGTTCACGCTTTCCTATAAAATCAACACACAGCCCGACAAGAGTGATTATTACAACCGATACTTGGACCGTTATCAGGTGCCTGAGGTTTTCCAACTCTACAATTCGCACACATTCGGCAAAACCAATACGACGGAACATACCTTTCAGGCAGACTATACGACTCCTATCGGCAAACTGCATACCGTGGAAGCGGGCGTGAAATATATCATCCGCAACAATGTCAGCGAGAACGACTTTTCGGAAGACAAGAGTGAGGATGGCAACGGAGAGTATCAGTACAACGAGGGCCGTAGCAGCCACTACAAGCATCTGAACGACATCTTGGCAGCTTACTTCGGGTATACGCTGCGCTACAAAGATTTCACTTTCAAGCCCGGTGTGCGCTATGAGCATACGGCACAGGATGTACGATATCTTGTAGGGGCGGGAGAGGATTTCAAGGTGAATTTCAACGATGTGGTGCCTTCTGTTTCTTTGGGCATCAAGCTGGGACCCACGCAGACGCTGCGCGGAGGTTATGACATGCGTATCTACCGTCCCGGAATCTGGTATCTGAATCCTTACTTCGATGACCGCAATCCGATGTTCATCAGCCAAGGTAACTCTGAACTGGAGAGCGAGAAGAGCCATGCGTTCAACCTGAGCTACAGCAGTTTCTCTTCCAAGTTCAACATCAACGTGGCCTTGCGCCATTCGTTCAACAACAATGGAATCGAACGTGTGAGCCGTCTGATAGGTCCGGAGGGTGAGTCTTTCGGCGACCACTTTGCTCCTGAGGGTGCTCTTTATAGCACTTATGCCAATATAGGCAAGAGCCGTAATACGAATATGAGTCTTTACTTCAATTGGAATGCATCTCCGAAGACGCGTATTTATATCAACGGACGAGGAAATTATTCAGATATAAAGAGTCCGGCACAGGAATTGCATAATTACGGTTGGCAGGGCTCCATATACGGAGGAATCCAGCACACTTTCCCGTGGAAATTGCGTGCGAGTCTGAATGGTGGCGGAAGCACGCCTTACATTTCTTTGCAGGGCAAAGGAAGCGGCTATTCTTACTACAGTTTGAACGTGAATCGTTCGTTCCTGAAAGACCGTCTGACAGTCAGCGTATACGGTTCGAATCTCTTCTCCAAGTATAGGACTTTCGACAATACGACTTTTGGCGAAAACTTCTATTCTGCCAGTAAAAGCCGTTATGCCAACCGCTCGTTCGGCATGAGTGTCAGCTACCGCCTCGGTGAGTTGAAGGCCAGTGTGAAAAAAGCTGCCCGTTCCATCAGCAATGACGATGTGAAAGGTGGCGGCGGCAATTCGGGCGGCGGAGAGTAAATTGCAGGTACGCCCTCTGTTTCGGACATAAAAGAAAAATTCCCCTTCCGGCATCACCCTTCCTTCATAAAGAAGAAAGAAGTGCGAATTCCGGAAGGGGAATTCTTTTTACGCCTATTGAAGCGGTCGCAAGCAATAGGGTTGTTCGCTTGAAAGGTCTTTTCGGATTGAACTAGGTGTTTGTGAGTTATATTCCCTCAGAGCAAAACGATACCTGTTTCAACGAAACTCGTGGTTTTTACTACTGTCCACTAAAAATGGACAAGGTTAAAAATTGAATAAATTCGGTTCACTTGAATCATATCGGTTTTTGACATTTCTGAAATTCGATTTGTCGAACAAGTTGCTGAGATGTGTTTTGTCAGTCAGAGAGATTCCGAGAATTTAGAGAACTTCATAGACGCTGCGTTCTAATTTCATATCGCGTTGGATTATTGCTACTAAGCAGTAAGTGATTATCGCACAATAGATTTGTATGCGTACAGCGTTTTCTGATGTACCCCAAAACTTCTTAATCCTGAGGTGTTGTTTAACTATTTGAAGCTCTCGCTGTAATAGCGAGAGCTTCAAGTAGTTATGAAAATAAAAAAGAGGATTTCCCCGAAGAAAAATCCTCTAAAGTAAACTTGTGCGGGTGATAGGACTCGAACCTACACGCCTCACGGCACCAGATCCTAAGTCTGGCGCGGCTGCCAATTACGCCACACCCGCGGGGTAATTCCATTTAGCGGTGGCAAAGGTAGGAAAAATTTTCATTTTGGCAAACAGTTTGAAGAATAAAGTCTTTTATGGGTTTACTTTCAGTAGCTTTCTTGCCTCCTCAATGATGGTGTCCAAGCCATTGTTCTCATCTTCTTTACTCATATCCACTTTCTTGTCCGGGTCGATGCCGAACTCGATATGCTGCTTTTGGGCATCGAGATGCGGGCTGGCAGAAAATCGCACTCCCCATCCGTTGGGCAGTTCCGAAGAGAATGGCAGGCCCGACCCTCCGCCGGTTTTATCGCCAACCAGGGTGACATTGGGAAAACAGCGCATGGAATTGACAAAATCATTGGTTGCGCTATAGGAATGACGGTTGGTCAGGACAATTACTTTTTTTTGCCAGCGGATACTGTTGGAGGGTTCCACATGAATGGGAGTCGGATCTGAAAAATCGCTATGGCCTTTGCCGGTCTTGTGCTGAATATATCCCGTCAGTACTTTTTCATTCGTGAAGCGTTGTGCCATTCGGGTGGCGTTTGTCAGGTTGCCGCCACCATTGTTGCGCACGTCGATAATCAGGCCGTTGCAAGCGGAAAGGTATAACAGAATCTCATCCAGGTTGCCGTTTCCGATGCCACTGGAGAAATCACCGTAATAGATATATCCTATGTTGTCTTCCAAGATGGTATATTTGGCGCCTCCGGCAATGCGGTAGTCTCTTCCCAGGTATTTTTCAATGATACTTTCGTTGAAGTTACGAGGATAATCCAGATACCAGTCCCAGTAGCGTGCCGTGTTGGAAGAAGAGTACAGGTTGACATGTCCGTCTTTCAGTTCGGCGAGCATGTTGCCCAATATTTCAAATAGACCGTCGTAGCTCATTCCCGGGGTAATGAGCGGCTGGTACTTGTCGTGGATGGCATCCCAGTCTATTTGCTTGTAGTCCAAGAAGCAGTACTGTTCGTCTATTATCTTCCACAAAGCTTCGAAATTGCCTTGTGGGGTATTGCTGAACTCTTCCTCACGAATACATCCGCTCGATAGGGGCAGCAACGTGAGCAGGATGCTCCAAATTCTTAAGAGATATCTTCTTTTCATGCACATTATCCTTATCATTTATCATCTTGTCACTTTTTACTTTCTCTTGTTGGGAAACAGATAGAGTTCCTTTACGAACCCCACCATGAATACGTGCGAGTAAGTATGTGTCTTTATTTCGTTCACATTGGACTGCTGTGCATCCCAGATGTAGGCAAAACGCATCCGGGCATGCCCCACCGGAAAGTCGGCGGTCAGCATTTGTCTCAGAGAGGGCTGGTTGTGCAGGGAGGTGAAGTTCACTACTCCGTCCCAATGTCCCAACGTAAATATCTCGTAATAGGACTGTCCATAGTTGGGCATGAACATGATGCCTGCCAAGGGAAGATTCATCTGATAGCGTAATGTGATGGGACGGTTCTTGATACGCAAGTTCCAAATGGCCATTCCCGATGCCGCAAGGTTGATATAGGCACGTGCTTGGGCGGGGTTGTTGCCGTTGCGCAGATTATAGACAAAACCGCCGTTGAAGTCGCCGACTCCTCCGGCAAGCAGCTTGAAGTTGCTTGTGATGGGGAAGTTGTAGTGCAGGCCGTAGTTCCAGTTTGCCAGTCCGGAGAATGTATTGTTGTTGTCTACTTTGTTGTGTGTGTACCCCAAGTCTGCCTGGAAGAAAGTTTGCAGAGAGACGTTGCCTCCCATCAGCCGCGTCATCCGCATGCTTTCGCGGGAGATACGGAAATCGATTCCCTTGTACTCCTGAGGCGAAAGATAAGTGTCGAACACGTTGGTGAGGCCGACACCATACATGGTGGCACGGGTGATGATACGGTTGCGGTTGGTGGAGTCAGCCCGTAGCTCCCGGTCGATGCCGCATCGTGCTTCTTGTGCTTTCAGTCCGGCACTTCCCAAGAGCAGGCCGCATAAAATTATTATCTTGTATACGTACATATCCGGTCCTCCATCAAAACAGTTTCATCTGTCCTGTCATCTCGTCCAGTATGTCCCCTTCGCTTTTACCGTGGTCGGGGTCCAGAATTTCCGGTTCTTCATCCGCTTCCTGCTCTTCGGTTGCCTGCGAGGGTTCCGGTTGGCGGGTAGGCTCCAGTTCGTTGATGGTTTCTACGGTATAGGTGGTCAGTCGCTTGCCTTTTGCCTTGAAGCCTTTCACGGCGATGAATTCGTCGGCTTCCACTATCATCGGTTCCCGGAAACTGTCGTGACCACCAAACATGACTTCTAAACGCGGGTAGTATTCGTCTGTCAGCAGAATAAGGCTGCTGTTCTTGTTTTCTCCCAGATAGTTCTGTTTACGGGCGGTTGCCTCGAAGCAGAAACGCTTGATATAAGGGTAGTTCTGCTGGTCGGCATCGTAAAGTACGGCAGTCCATACCTTGTTCGGGTCGTATTTTTCCAATACGCGTATGCCATCGTCGTAGTGGTTGTTCAGGTCGAAGTTGGTTACATAGAACTCTCCGCTGTTCTGTACGACGAGAATGGTATCTTCGCTCTGGAACTCTCCGAGGTATTCTCCGCGGCCATCGTAGTTGAGGCGCAGCACGTCGCGGTCGAACCACACTTTCCGTCCGCCCAGTGTGGAGCCGCCGCGCTGTTTCAGGGATATTTTGTGTACGGGGAGTTTCGTGAGGATGTTGCCCATGGCCTGCCGTCCCTTGATATTGATAGCGCTGAAATCCTCCTCGAAGATGATGCGGCGTACGCGGGGATTGGGTTTCAGGGTCACCTTGATGATTTCGGCTTCACCGTTGGGATTGGCGGTGAAGTAGGTGATGCGGGAATCGGGGGTACCTTGTGTCACATCGTATTCGCGGTCGCGCACCACGGAAGTGACGGCAAAGCGCTTGATATAGCTTGTTCCTTCCTTGCCGTCGCGGTAGCAGACGTTGTAGATGGTACGTTTGTCGTTCTTCTTGAAGATGTTGGCATAGAGTATGTTCTTGCCCACGAATTTCTTGTCGGCCACCGGTGTGATGATGTATTTCCCGTCGCGGAAGAAGATGATAACGTCGTCTATGGGCGAGCAGTTGCCTATGAATTCGTCTTTCTTCAATCCAGTTCCAATGAAACCCTCTTCGCGGTTGATGTACAGTTTTTCGTTGGCTTCGATGACTTTGGTTGCTTCGATGGTGTCGAAGTTACGCAGTTCCGTGCGGCGGGGGAAGGCTTTGCCGTACTTGTCCTTCAGCATACGGAACCAGTCGACGGTATATTCCACGATGTTTGCCAGATGGCGGTCTATCTCCTCTACGTCCTTTCGCATGCGTGCTATCAGCTCCTCTGCCTTGTCGGAGTTGAACTTGAGGATGCGTGCCATCTTTATTTCCATCAGCCGGAGGATGTCTTCCTTGCTCACTTCGCGGATAAAAGTCGGGTAGTAGGGAGTCAGGCGCTCATCGATATGTTCGCAGGCGGCATCCATGTTTTTGGCTTGTTCAAACTCCTTGTCCTTGTAG
The DNA here is from genome assembly GCF_004793475.1 of Bacteroides muris (ex Afrizal et al. 2022). Classification (GTDB taxonomy): domain Bacteria; phylum Bacteroidota; class Bacteroidia; order Bacteroidales; family Bacteroidaceae; genus Bacteroides; species Bacteroides muris. The sequence goes on from NZ_SRYZ01000002.1 coordinate 122,088, forward strand.
ATACGTTCTTCGATGAATATCTTTTCGAGCGAAGCGAAGTGCAGGCTTTCCAGTATTTCGCCCTTGCGGATTTCCAATTCCTGGCGCAGCAGTGCCAACGTATTGTCGACTGATTTGCGCAACACGTCGCTTACGGTGAGGAAGTGCGGCTTTTGCTCGTCGATGACGCAGCAGTTGGGAGAGATGCTCACTTCACAGTCGGTGAAGGCATAGAGGGCATCGATGGTCTTGTCCGACGATACGCCCGGAGCCAGATGCACCAGTATTTCCACGTTGTCGGATGTCAGGTCCTCTACCTTACGTATCTTGATTTTTCCTTTCTCGCTGGCCTTTACGATGGAGTCGCATACGCTGGCCACCGTTTTCCCGTAGGGGATTTCCTTGATGGCAAGTGTCTTGTTGTCTATCTTCTCTATTTTGGAACGTACGCGTACCGCACCGCCGCGTTCGCCGTCGTTGTATTTGGAAACATCGATACTGCCCCCGGTCTGGAAGTCGGGGTAGAGCTTGAATTCCTCGTTGTGCAGGTAACTGATGGAAGCGTCGCACAGTTCATTGAAGTTGTGCGGCAATATCTTGGACGACAGGCCTACGGCGATGCCCTCCACGCCTTGCGCAAGCAGCAGTGGAAATTTTACCGGTAGTGTCACCGGCTCTTTGTTTCGTCCGTCGTAAGAGAGTTTCCATTCGGTGGTTTTGGGATTGAATACTACGTCCAATGCAAACTTGGAGAGGCGTGCTTCGATATAACGGGGGGCAGCGGCGCTGTCTCCCGTCAGAATGTTGCCCCAGTTTCCTTGGCAATCTACGAGCAAGTCCTTTTGTCCCAGCTGCACCAGCGCATCGCCGATGGAAGCATCGCCATGCGGATGGAACTGCATGGTATGCCCTACGATGTTCGCCACTTTGTTGTAGCGTCCGTCTTCCATGCGGCGCATGGAGTGGAGGATACGCCGTTGCACGGGCTTCAGACCGTCCATGATATGGGGGACGGCACGTTCCAATATGACGTATGAGGCATAGTCCAGAAACCAATTCTGGTACATGCCGCTCAGTTGGTGCTTTACGTTGGCATCCTTTGCGTCTGCAGGTTTGTAATCCGAATGTTCTTCTCTTCCGGTCGGGAGTTCTTTGTCCAAATCATCTTTCGGTGCTTCAAAATCTTCGCTCATATTTGTTCGGGAATTGTCTATTCTATGATATTGCTGGTTTTCCAGTTGCAGGCAAAAATACTAATTTAATTCTATATATAGGAAACCGGTGCGATAGTTTTTTAGCAGTATGCCTCGACGCACCGGTGTTTGCCTGGCTGCATTCAATGCTCAATTTGCTGTGAGCCGGTATTCGGTCCGCAGACCACCAGTTTCCCGTCCGGTTGGATGTCTGCGGGGTCGATGAATGCCATTCGTTCGTCGCCGGTGGCTTCGGTACGTCCATGATAGACACAGTAGAGCCGGTTGCGAATATTGATGAGCATGCAATGCCCGGTTCCGGTCACGATGCCGCCTTGCTCTGTGTTCTTTTGCAGCACCGGATTGTTGGCGGCCTTACTATGGATGGCTTCTTTGAATAGGCCGCTTGCAGTGCGGTTGTCCGCAGGAAGTAATCAGGGAAGTATGCCGGCTTTTAGATGACGATGTCCTATAATTTTATTGTCGGTTCTTGCGGGTCGGGTGGCTTGCTATACCCCCCTTCCTGATACCTTCTGAGAGGGGGTACAATGAGTCAGGGACTGAATGGCATTCAGTCCCTGAGTGAAAGGCTTTCAGTCCCTGACTGAATCACGTTCGTTCAGCGAGTGAGATGGGAAGATGTGTGAATGCAAGCGGATTATACTCGTATTTGTAATATAATATGAGTGGGCGCTAGGCCGGGGCTCTTTCTCCCGCGTGGCTGGCAGAATCGCAGTTATGACCTTCGTGCAACATGCCAGTTTCGTTAATCATCGTCCGATTGGGCGGATAAATATTCCCTGATTCAATTCATCCGACAGGCATATGTGCCGTTTCTATTGTTGGTAATAAGATAAATTAATACCCTCCTTGTCCTACTTACGATATAAATCCCTATCTTTGTGGCGCTTTTTAGCTGAAAATAAGATTCAAATTAATTTAGATACAACAGAAAATGGCACAAGAAGACGTTTTTAAGAAACTCGTTTCACACTGTAAGGAATATGGTTTTGTGTTCCCTTCCAGCGATATTTACGATGGACTGGGAGCCGTATATGACTACGGTCAGATGGGTGTGGAACTCAAGAATAACATTAAACAATACTGGTGGCAGAGTATGGTGCTGCTGCACGAAAATATTGTCGGTATCGACTCGGCTATCTTTATGCACCCCACCATCTGGAAAGCCAGCGGACACGTGGACGCTTTCAATGACCCTCTGATTGACAACCGCGATTCCAAGAAACGCTATCGTGCCGATGTGTTGATAGAGGACCAGCTTGCCAAATACGATGACAAGATAAACAAGGAAGTGGCAAAGGCGGCCAAGCGTTTTGGCGATGCTTTCGATGAGGCCCAGTTCCGTAGCACCAACGGACGTGTGCTGGAACACCAGGCCAAGCGTGATGCCTTGCACGAACGCTTTTCCAAGGCTTTGAACGATAATAATCTGGACGAACTCCGTCAGATTATCCTCGACGAAGAAATCGTTTGTCCCATCAGTGGCACAAAGAACTGGACAGAGGTACGCCAGTTCAATCTGATGTTCTCTACGGAAATGGGTTCTACTGCCGACGGTGCCATGAAGATATATCTCCGTCCGGAAACGGCACAGGGCATCTTCGTAAATTACCTCAATGTACAGAAGACCGGCCGCATGAAGATTCCTTTCGGTATCGCCCAGATAGGTAAGGCTTTCCGTAACGAAATCGTGGCACGCCAGTTCATCTTCCGCATGCGCGAGTTCGAGCAGATGGAAATGCAGTTCTTCGTAAAGCCGGGTACGGAGCTTGACTGGTTCAAGACCTGGAAGGCTACCCGCCTGAAATGGCACAAGGCGCTGGGCTTCGGCGACGACCATTACCGTTATCACGACCACGACAAACTGGCCCACTACGCCAATGCCGCTACGGACATCGAGTTCCTGATGCCTTTCGGCTTCAAGGAAGTAGAGGGTATTCACAGCCGTACAAATTTCGACTTGTCACAGCATGAGAAATTCTCAGGCAAGAACATCAAGTATTTCGATCCCGAAACCAACGAAAGCTATACCCCGTATGTCATCGAGACCTCGATAGGCGTAGACCGTATGTTCCTCAGCATCATGTCTGCTTCCTACTGTGAAGAGAAGCTGGAGAACGGCGAAACGCGCGTTGTGTTGAAACTTCCCGCTGCCCTGGCTCCGGTGAAGCTGGCTGTGATGCCGTTGGTAAAGAAAGACGGACTGCCCGAAAAGGCACGCGAGATTATCGACAGCCTGAAGTTCCACTTCCATTGCCAGTATGATGAGAAAGATTCTATCGGTAAGCGTTACCGCCGCCAGGATGCCATTGGTACTCCGTACTGTGTCACCGTGGATCATCAGACTTTGGAGGACAACTGCGTGACTTTGCGTAACCGTGACACCATGCAGCAAGAGCGCGTGGCTATCTCCGAGCTGAACAATATCATTGCAGACCGCGTAAGCATCACATCACTGCTGAAGACGCTGCAATAAAGCGGTTGCGAAATAGACCGCTGCGTGAACAAACTGAAATAGTAAATAGTAAATAGTAAAATAGTAAATGAAAAAGTCCCTTTTGTTTTTGCCTTTCCTGCTGTGGCTGGCGGGTGCCTTTGTCTCTTGTGAAGAAGTGGAAGAGGCTGGAAAGTATGATAACTGGAGAGAACGCAATGAGGCATTTGCCGACTCGATAAAAAGGCTGACGGGTGAGAACTATGTTGCCACGGCAGAGCAGGCTGATGCTATGGAACTCGGGAAACTGTATGCCATACAGACGGCTGCAAGTACCACTGGAGGTGCCCAGTATGTCTATTGCAAGAAGCTTGTGAGGAATGAAACAGGGGAACGTCCGTTATACACGGGATACCATTCTACTGTCAGTGCTTTTTATTACGGAACTTTAATAACGGGTGATCAATTTGACGGAAATTTTGATGGGTATAGCGCTTTGGATACTAATATCCCATTGGATTTGGTGAAAAAACCAACAGCCTTTGATTCTCCAACCACTTTTGGTGTTGCAGATGTAATTTCCGGATGGACAGCAGCCTTGCAGTTAATGCGGGTAGGCGAACGCTGGATGCTGTATATACCGTGGCAGAGCGCCTATAGATCCAGTGGTAGCAATGATGGAACTATTCGTGGATATACTGCATTGACGTTCGATTTGTTGCTGGAGCGCATCGTTGAATAGCCGGTATGGATAATAAAAAAGTGGTGAAGATTCTTCTTCGCCACTTTTTTTATGCTTTTATAATAGAGGAGCCTATATTTTCTTCTTGATGGCCTTTACCCAGATTTTATATCCATCCTCATTCAAATGCAGCCCGTCACCGGTCAGTTCGCTGCGCAGTACATTCGTTCCCTTCTCTGTAAACAAGGGGAAGAGGTTGATATAGGCAATATTTTTTTCTTTGGCAAGTGCTTCCAGACGAAGATTGACTTCAGGAACCATATCTGTCTTTCCGGTCAGACTTTTGTACCGTCCGAAACTTTCATTGAAAGGAAGCAGGCTTTGCAGGTAGAGTTTTGTGTCGGGAGATTCTTTCCGGATGCGTTCCACCGTCATGCGAATCATACTTACAATGCTGTCCGGCGTCAGATTGTGGGAAATGTCGTTGACTCCGATAAGCAGAAACAGCTTGGCGGGGTGTCCGGGAAGTATCTGGTGCAGACGGTCATAAATACCCATCACTTCATCACCGATGATGCCGCGATTGCGTACGTTCTTCTTACCGAGGCGTGCCGACCAATCACCGCCGCCTTCAGTCAGGCTGTTGCCAAGCATGACGATGTCCTTGCTTGTAATGGCAGGCTCGTCCATAAACTGTAGGAAGCGTTTGTAGTAATGGTCTGTATAAACACGCGGAATAGGGCAGATGGAAGCCGCCACAGCGTTGGCAACCAACGAACGCAGACGAACCACACTATGCCCGTCTTCCGGATGCACGGCATTGATAAGCAATATGACGGAAGTGTCATTGTCCGGGTCGATAACGATGGAAGTACCCGTATATCCGGTATGGCTATAGGTGCCTGGGCCGAACAAGTCTCCGTTATTAGAAGCATAGGCTGTAAAGCAGTCCCAGCCGAGAGTGCGTCCCAAGCTGGCAGTGGCGCGTGGCACGGTACGCATGGCTTTTACACCCAGCGGACTCAGGATACGGTGTCCGTTCCATTCACCTCCGTTTTGCAGGGCTGCGCAGAGCACGGCAATGTCTTCGGCACAGGAGAATACTCCGGCATTGCCGCTGATGCCTCCGTTCATGATACGGGCCAGCGGGTCGTGCACTTGTCCGCAGAGGACTTGCCCGTCAGGTTGTTTTTCGGTAGGCGCAATGGCATTGTGCCAGTCTCCTTCGGTGATACTTGTCCAGTTTGTGTCCGTTGTATTTATCCATTTGCCATTCTTGTCACGTCGGCAGGGCAGATAGTCGGTATGCTCCATGCCGAGTACATCGAATATGTTTTCACGGGCAAAGTCACGCAGGCTCTGACCGCTTATGGTCTCGATGATATGTTGCAGAGTGATGAAGTTGAGGCAGCTGTATTGGAAATCTGTCTGTGGCTTGAAGTCACGTTTGCAAGTAGCGATATACTCCATGAGGCCATCGGCATTGGGAGAACCGTATTGCTTTTCTAGCTCGGCTACCGGTGCATAGGGGGGCAGTCCGGAAGTGTGTGTCATCAGGTCGGCAATGCGGATTACCTTCTTCTCTTTGCCGTCTTCGCTTTCCCAATTCTTGAAATGGGGTATGTAGAGGCTGACGGGGTCTAGCATGCGTAGCTTGCCACGTTCTGCCAGAATCATCGTGCATACGGCAGTCGACATGGATTTGCTACAAGATGCCATATCAAAAATCGTATTGACAGTCATAGGCTCCGCATCGGGATAAACACGCTTGTTGCCGTATGCTTTCAGATAGGCCATCTTGCCATTGCGCACTACGGCAAGTACGGCACCGGGAATGTCCTTGTTGGAGATGGCTGTTTCAATCGCTTCGTCGGCATACATCAACTTGCGGGAGTCCATTCCCACTTGTTCGGGGGCTACGCGTTGTAAAGGCTGCGCGGTGGCAGCTTGCAGACAAAGAGAAAAGAGAAAAAAACAGATTGCTTTCATAATAAAAAGATTTGCCCCGCCCCCCTATGAAAGGGGTTTTGACACACTCTTGAAAGGGGAAGGGGATAATTAATCGGGTTAATTGTTCTTGAAACTATTCTTCTTCCTCTTTAGTGGCACGAGGGGCTCTGTACGCATCCACTGCCTTCTTCACCGAACCGTGCATCAGCAGCAGTGCCTTGGCTTTGCCATAGTCCAGTCCGAGTTCCTCTACAATCATACGGGTACCACGGTCTACAAGCTTTTTGTTACTGAGCTGCATATTCACCATCTTGTTGCCTTTCACGCGTCCCAACTGTATCATGACGGAAGTAGTAATCATATTCAGTATCATTTTCTGTCCTGTTCCCGATTTCATGCGCGAGCTTCCCGTCACATATTCAGGTCCTACAATCATTTCGATGGCTACATCCGCTTCTGCCGCCATTGGCGAGTCCGGGTTACTGGTGATACAGCCGGTCAGTATGCCGTGTTCACGTGCCTGGTGCATGGCGCCGATTACGTAGGGGGTGGTGCCGGATGCAGCAATACCGATGACAGTGTCCTTGTCTGTAATATTGCGTTCCGTCAGCTCTTCCCAACCGCGGTGAATGTCATCTTCGGCATTCTCTACCGGATTTCTCAATGCAGTGTCGCCACCGGCAATCAAGCCGATAACCAGTGTGGGGGGCATACCGAAAGTCGGTGGAATTTCCGAAGCGTCGAGTACGCCAAGACGTCCACTGGTACCCGCACCCATGTAGAAGATGCGTCCGCCTTGTTTCATGCGAGGCACAATCTGGGTTACCAGTTTCTCTATCTGAGGGATTGCCTTCTGTACGGCAAGCGCCACTTTCTGGTCTTCGGTATTGATGTCTTCCAGAATTTCACGGACTGATTTTTTTTCCAAGTCATTGTAGAGCGATGGTTGCTCAGAGATTTTTACGAACATAGTCTATTTGCTATTTGACGATTTACTATTTACGATTTGTCACTTTCAGTTGTGATATTTGATGAGTCCTTCCATGGGGCTCTTGATGATTGCACCCAGTTGGATACCCATTTCTTGGGCAGCTTCTGCCAGAATTTCCTTGTAATAGAAGGCTACTGAACCGATGAAATGTACTTTTTGATGTTGATAGTCTTCATATTGCATGACGTTGCGTTTAAGGAATGCCTTAAAGCTGTTCAGCACCAGAGCGCGTACACAAGGTTCGCCCAGGTTCTGTGCAAGAAATGGTGACAAGCTTGCCAGGAAACGGTTGGGGAAAGGTTTACGGTAGACGCGGTCGATGATATCGGCAGGTGTCAGGTCGAACTGTTTGAGGAATTTCTCTTTAAGCTCGGGTGTCATCTGATTTTTCAAGATATCGCCTACCAACAGTTTGCCCAAACAGGCTCCGCTGCCTTCGTCTCCCAAGATGAATCCCAGAGGAGATACATTGGTGACAATGCTTTTCCCGTCATAACAACATGAGTTGGAGCCGGTTCCCATGATGCAGGCAATGCCTGAGTCATGTCCGCAGAGGCCACGTGCGGCAGCCAGCATATCGGTATTGACTTCCACTTCATTTTTCACATTGAGGTGTTTGGTAATGGCACGGTGCACCATACTTATCTTGTCGGGAAATCCGCATCCTGCACCATAAAAGTATACGGCATCCAGTTCGCTTGTCTTCAGCTGAGGTAATAGCGCTGTTGCTATTTCATTACTGATTTCCTCTTCCGACTGAAAGAAAGGGTTCGTCCCTTTCGTGAATATCTGTTGGAGAAGTACTCCATTCTCTACAACACACCAATCGGTCTTTGTAGAGCCACTGTCTGCTATTAGAATCATATAAATAATGTTTAATGTTCAATGATTGATGTTTAATGTTCAATGATTAACGGGGATGTTCAATCATTATATTTTGATATATATTTTTCGTTTGTACAACTGGTAGCCGATACACCAGTTAATGGCGATAAACAGCAGGGCAAAGGCAAGGGAACCGGCGGTTTCACCGAAAACGGGCATGAGGACTATATTATATAAGAATCTGTGTACACTGATGCTGCCGTCTCCCCACGAGAAACTGATGCTGCCGAAAAGTATGCTAAGTACGCCGCCCAATACATACATGAACAGCGGATTCACACCGAATGCCTCGAAAAACATGCTCCACTTCTTATTGCCTTTCACATCAATAATCCAGATAAGCAATGCCAGAAAACTGGATGCCAGTCCGCAAGTGACGAGTACGTAGGTAGGAGACCATATTTTCTTGTTGATAGGACAACCGTAGCTCAGCAGGAAACCGGAGAAAGTAAGGATGACACCTGCCAGAAACAAGGTGATAAGCTGCGAATTGAGAAATGAAGCACGGTCTTCCGACTTGTTGCCATCCAGCATCAGCCGTCCTACACAGAAGCCCAGCAACACGTGTGCAATGGCAGGGATTGTGCTTAACAGCCCTTCGGGGTCTATGCCGTTATCCTTGTACATGTGTGCAGGGGTTAGGATGGCACGGTCTACCACGGAAAGAATGTTCGTCTCATCATAGGCGAAACCGTTGCCACACATCAACAGGATGAAGTAGCCTGCCAATAGGCCGGCTATCAGATAAGGTATATGCTTATGCTTCATGGTTAGCGCAATGATGGAGGTTGCACCGTAGCAAAGCGCCAGCCGTTGCATGACACCCAAGATACGGGTACGTTCGAATGTCCAGACGGAAGCCCATAGCTTTTCTCCGAAACTGAGATCGTCCGGAGCTGAAGCCCAATAATAGCAGAAACGCGAGAACCAGCCGATGGCCATGCCGATGAGGAAAATGACGATGGTACGTTTCAGTATTTTCATACCGGCGGCATAGCTGAACTCGAAGTTGTATTTCTTCAGGGAAATGTATGTGGAAATTCCCATGATAAACATGAAGAAGGGAAAGACGAGGTCGGTGGGGGTCAGGCCGTTCCACTCTGCATGCCGCAAGGGGGCATAGATATGTCCCCACGAACCGGGGTTGTTTACCATAATCATACCTGCGATGGTGATACCACGGAGAATGTCGAGTGCAAGGATGCGTTTACTTACTTTGGTACTGTTCATTGTAATATTTGTGTGTTAAGTTAATTATTAATCCTAACTATCAGCTGCCTTTGTACATTCGTCTACCAGATAGGCTATGGAGACGTAGGGGATACCCGAGTTTGTTGTCAATCCGATTTCACAAGTACGGCTGTTGGAGTAGCCTATATTCACTCCGGACGCTTCTATTTGCGGACGGAGTTTGCGTAGGGCGTACGAGTTCAGCTCGGGATAGGTGAATCCCCGGTCTCCGGCAAAACCGCAGCAGCCTACTTCTTCCGGCACGATGACTTTGCTGGAACAGAGGCGTGCAAGGGCTATAATGGTATCTGCCAGTCCCATTTTCCGCATGGAGCAGGTGATGTGGACTGTTACGGGGCGATTGATGGGTGTGAAAATCAGCTTGTCACGTAAGAAGACATAGATGAATTCTGCAGGTTCATACAGTTTCATTTTCTTGATACATTCGCGCATGCGGTGCAGACAAGGGCTTTGGTCACAGAGGATGGGGTATTTGCCTTGTTCGCTGGCTTCCCAAAGTGCGGCCTCCAATTCGGCTGTCTTGCGGTCGGCGATGTCCAGCATCCCTTTGCTTTCCCAAATGGTGCCACAGCAAAGCTTGTCCATATCTTTCGGGAAGATGATTTCGTAACCGGCTTTTTGCAACAAAGACACCATTTTATTTACCAATGGCTGCTCTACGGGAGACTTCTTGGCCAGGCCCATGGTCTGGTTGATGCAGCTGGGGAAATAAACTACGGCCTCTCTCTCCTTGCCTCCTTCTCCGTAGGGAGGGTGAGTAGATGCTTTTGCTTTATCATAAAGGGGGAGAGGCTGGAAGGGCTTTGGCATAGCCGGCGTCCATAGAGGTATGCCTAATGCATTGTGCAGGCCTTTGGTAATACTACTCATGGCCTTTGTCCCTAATAGGGAGTGGCTGAAGTTGGCCAAGGACAATGTGGGACGCAGTGCATTCTTGACACCGGCGAAATGATTGGCGGCAAAGTCTCCGGCTTTGTATCCCAGGCTGCCTTTGGGCAATGCTTCCCGGCGGATTATATGGGTAAGGTCGCCCGTATTGATACCCATCGGACACGACATGGAGCAGAGGCCGTCTCCGGCGCAAGTCTGGTTGCCGGGATAGCGGTATTGCTTTTCGAGCAGTGCAAGGCGTGTCGGGTCTTCACCGCTTTGTCTCAACCGGGATATTTCGCGCTGCAACACGATGCGCTGGCGCGAGGAAAGGGTAAAGCCGCAGGAGAGACAGTTGACTTCGCAGAAACCGCACTCGATACACTTGTTTAACCGAGAGTGGATAGTGGATAGCTGGGAATGGGATACTGTGTCATTTCTTCCTTTTCCATTTTCCATCAATAAGGGCAGCGGCTTGAAGTTCTTGATATGGCATTGCGGGTCATCATTGAATATGACACCGGGGTTCAGCAATCCTTGCGGGTCAAACAGCTCTTTGACGGCTTTCATGACTTTGTAGGCGTCATCTCCCCATTCATGGCGGACGAAGGGAGTCATATTCCGACCCGTACCATGCTCGGCTTTCAGGGAACCGTCATATTTGTCTACTACCAAGGTCTTGATGTCATTCATCAAGTTTTCGTAACGTCGCACTTCAGCTTGGGTACTGAAGGATTGGTTGATGATGAAGTGGTAGTTTCCTTCAAGAGCATGGCCATAGATGCAGGCGTCGTCATATCCGTGGCGGGCTATGAGTTGTTGCAACTCTGCCGTTGCTTCCGGAAGGTCTTCAATGTGGAAGGCTATGTCCTCGATGAGGCAAGTGGTTCCCGGCCGGCGGGTACCTCCTACCGAAGGGAAGATGCCGGAACGGATGGCCCAGTATTTGGAATATTCTTCCGGCCGGTCGGTGAAGCGTACCGGAATATAAGTAGTGAAGGCTTGCAGGCATGCTTCGATGGCAGATATGTTCTGTTGTAGTTCTTCCGGGGTGCGGGCTTTGGTTTCGGTCAGCACTGCGGTCAGTCCGGTTTCGTCACCCGGCTCTACGCCGGGGAGGGCAGAGGAGGCAACTTCACCTTTGTATTTCAGGAATACGGGGTCGCTGACGGAGGAAAGGCTCTTGTAGTCCAGCATTTCAGCCCCTTTTACTGTCCATTCGCCGGTTTCGTCGACCAGCTTCTTCATGGCTACCACGGCGCGGCTCGCTTCTTTGATGCTCTTGAAGTAGAGCATGGCGCTGGCCTTGTAGGGATAGTCATATTCGGTCTTCATCGTCACTTCCGAAAGGAACGCCAGAGTACCTTCGGAACCTACCATGAGGTGGGCGATGATTTCGAACGGGTCGTCGAAACGGACAAAAGGCAGCAGATTGAGTCCGGTTACGTTTTTGATGGAGTATTTGTAACGGATGCGTTCGGCCAGTTTTTCGTTGGCGCGTATTTCGTCGCGCAGTATGCAGATGCGGCGGATGAAGTCGCGATGGGTCACTTCGAAGGAAGCGCGGCTGACGGGATTTCCGGTATCCAGCAGGGTGCCGTCCATCAGGATGATGCGGGCGGAAACAAGCACTTTGTCGCTGTTGGCATGCGTGCCGCAATTCATGCCGGAAGCATTGTTCATGACGATGCCGCCCACCATGGCGCTTTTCACCGAGGCGGGATCGGGGGCAAACTTGCGACCGTAGGGGGCCAGCAACTCGTTTACACGCTGTCCGATGATGCCCGGTTGGAGGGTTATCTGTTCATGGTCGGCAGATATGCTGTATTTTTCCCAATTCTTGCCGGCTACGATGAGGATGGAGTCACTAATGGCTTGGCCCGACAAACTGGTTCCTGCCGCTCGGAAGGTGACGGGCAGTTTGTGGCGGCTCGCCAGTTTCAACAGTTGTGAAACTTCGTCCTCGTCTTTCGAACGGATTACAATCTGGGGAATCAGGCGGTAGAAACCGGCATCCGTACCCCAAGCCAGTCGGCGAAGTTCGTCGGTATAAATTCTTTCCTGCGGAATGATTTGGCTTGCTTCCTGCAGGAAAGCCATGTAACTATGCTCTTTCATGTTCACTTTTTTTTATTGCATCACTTCGCTTCAAAGTGCTCTGTAAACGTGTCTTACGAGGGGGTACATTCAGTCGTATACTGAGTATATTTAAGTATACGACTGAATGTGGTTCTGTATACGACTGAAATAGTCTTCGTATCAGGTTCTTTTCCCTTCCTTATTTATCTGTAAATTTATTTATATAAATAATACTTTTTCGACAACTTACGGAAGTCTTCGGCATCTTTATACCAGTAGTCGCGTATATCTTCCCAACGGTTCCGCTTTGAGAAGCGCTCGCGTATCTGCCGCGAACCGCTTACCTTGTCGAACATCGAGAAACGTCCCTTGTCGGCATGGTCAAACACGGCACGGTCCGGATAGAGGGCGGCGACTTCCTGCATGACCAGGAATTGCAGGTCGCTCAACGGTGCTTTGCCGAAATCCATAATGTGCACTTGCACGCCTTGCAGCAACTCGCCTTTGCCTACACTGTAGAACGGTTTCAGGTACATCGGTCTGAAGATAACCCCCGGTACGTTCAGACGGTTCAGGCTTCCGGCCAGCTTCTCTGCTTCCACCCACGGCGCGGCAAACATCTGGAACGGAATGGTATAGCCCACACCAATGGACATATATCCCAGCTCGCCCAAGATGCCACTGACGGGATAGAAGAATGCAGAATGTGGATGTGGAATGTGTGGAGAGGAAGGAACCCATTGCAGTCCGGTTTGGGTATAATCCATCTTGCGTTTCCAGCCTTTCATCTCCACTATGTGGAGATTGCATTGTTCCCCATCCTTCAACATCTTCTCGCCATTGAGCATCAGTGCCAGCTCACCGCAAGTGAGGGCGTAAAGGTACGGAATTTTAAACTGGCTTACAAAAGAAATGCAATCATCTTCAACCAGATTGCCTTCAATTTTCAGTCCGCCTACGGGATTGGGCCGGTCTAGCACGATGAATTCCTTGCCGTTTTCGGCGGCGGCTTCCATAGCCAGTCCCATGGTACTGATGTAGGTAAAGGAACGGCAACCGATGTCTTGGATGTCATATACCAATACATCCACGTCTTTCAGCATGTCCGGTGTGGCTTTGCGGGTCTTTCCATAAAGCGAGTAGACGGGCAGTCCGGTAGTTGCGTCTTTGATGTCCGTCACATGGTCGCCTGCGTGCACATCGCCGCGCACGCCGTGTTCGGGGCCGTAGAGTGCCACAAGATTTACGTTCGGCGCCTCGTGCAGTATGTCGATGGTGGACTTCATCCGGTTGTCCACTCCCGTCGGGTTGGTAATCAACCCTACACGCTTACCTTCCAGGCATCGGAAATTCTGTTCTTTCAGTACCTCGATACCGGTCTTTATTCTTATCTTCTGTGCTTGCATCGCACCTCCGCAGAGGAGGCAGAGTAAGGATATTACAATAATCTTTTTCATCACTGATCACTGATAATTAAACATTCATCATTCATCATTTTTTCCCATATTCCGGGTCTATTCTTCTGTCTGCAAAGAGGGTGACCACAACCGTGGCGAAACAGCATATCATTACCAACCAGAAGAAGTCGGTATATCCGATAGCCTCCTGAATATACCCCGCAAACATACCCGGAATCATCATGCTCAGTGCCATGAATGCGGTGCAGATGGCATAGTGGGAAGTTTTGAATTCGCCTTCGGAGAAGTACATCATGTAGAGCATGTAGGCCGTGAAGCCAAAGCCGTAGCCAAATTGCTCGATGGCGATGGCGGTTGAGATGGTAAACAGATTGTCGGGCTGGGCAATGGCAAGATAGACAAACGTCAGGCATGGCAGAGTCATGCATCCTGCCATCCACCAGATGGATTTCTTCAATCCGATGCGTGACGCGAATAACCCTCCCAGGATACCGCCCAGGGTGAGGAATATGACTCCGATGGTGCCGTATACGATACCTACTTCTGCAGTCGAGAGTTCCAGGCCTCCCGATTCTTTGGAGGCCACCAGGAAGGGCATGCACATTTTGATGAGGAATGCCTCAGGCAGGCGGTACAGCAACATGAATACGATGGCCAGCAATGCACCCGGTTTGGTGAAGTAGGTGGCGAATGTTCGTCCGAATTCCCTGAATATGGCTCCTGCAGTGGCGGCATCGGCTGCCAGTGTAGACTTGTCAGAGGCGGGTTTAGGGACTGCAAAGAGGTGATAGAACGTCACCAGGCTGAACAGAACGGCTGTAACCAGCATCGTGATGGTCCATGACAGCGGAATGTTCTCGGTCTTCAGTTCGATGGCACCGGCAATGGCCACGAGCACGCCTTGTCCGAAGATAGAGGCAAGCCGATAAAACGTACTTCGGATGCCGACGAAGGCTGCCTGGTCACTCTGTTTCAGTGCCAGCATGTAGAAGCCGTCGGCAGCGATGTCGTGTGTGGCAGAGGCAAAAGCCGTAATAATGAACAGCATCAGCGTGATGCTGAACATGCTGATGGGAGTTGTTCCGGCTGCCATAGTAGCCTCGTCCGGTCGTGGAATGGAGAGCGTCAGCAGGATGAATGCCACAGACATCAGAATCTGCATGGAAAGAGTCCACCATCTTTTGGTCTTGATGATGTCGACAAACGGGCTCCAGAAGGGTTTGATAGTCCAGGGCAGATAGAGCAGGCTTGTAAACAAGGCCATTTCTCCGTTCGGTACGCCCATTTTGGTAAACATCATCACGGAGATGTTGTTTACGATAAAATATGGAATGCCTTGTGCAAAGTACAAGGTGGGTACCCATGCCCATGGCGATATGTTTTTTGTATGGTTCATGATATTGATTTATTGTGTTCTATTCGATTATTCATACAGCTTGTCAATGCTTGCACCTATATAGTAGTGCAGCAGTATTTCGTCATACTTATATCCTTGCTCACCCATCACGGCTGCACCTATCTGGCAAAGCCCCACGCCATGTCCCCAACCGGCACCGGTGAGGATGAAGCGTCCGGGAATGCCTTCGGCAGACAACTCCTCCTTGTCCACCACGAAGGCAGAGCTGTAGAGGTGTGAAGTAGAGAGCGTACGGCGAATTTCCAGCTCCTTGCCGATGGTGAGCGTGCGCTTGGTTCCCACAATTTTCAGTTTCCAGAGGCGTCCGCTGGTTCCACGGGCTATGGGGATAAGGTCGATGATTTGTCCGTAGTCAATGCCCGAACGTTTCAGAATGAGGGCTGAAAGTTCTTCCTGGGTGTATTCCACCTTCCAGCGATAGAAGTCCGTAGTCTCCTGGTCGTAGTTGTTGAGTACCTGCGAGAGGATTTTCTTGTCGGTGGTGTTGCAGAATGCTTCGGGGGAGGTGCGAATCCAGCGGTTCGCTTCGGCTTCCTGCGTCAGATCGGGTAGCGTGGTGGGCGTTTTGCTGTCTTGCTGTCGGGTGAGATAGGGGTATTTGATGTCTTCCCAGCAGTATTGGAACTCCTCGAAAGCACCGCCGCAGCATTTGGAAAAACGGGCGTCGCAAATCTTTCCGTCGGACGTCAGCACTTGGCCGCGGGTAGCGGAGATGGCTTGTTTCACAATATCAGTGGATGCACGCGTAATGCCTTGGTAGCGCTGACAATGGTCGTCAGCGCATACATCGAAACGTGTGTGGTCTTCTCGGTCGTACCAGCGAATCAGCTCTTCGTCGGTCTGCGTAAAGGCCGAGTAGTTGGCTTGGGCTTCGGTGATTTCCTTATTCTTCTGTATTTGTGCCAGTAGCCAGCTCCGGGAGATGACAGCATGTGCCTTGAGCAGTTCCAGAGAAGCGGTGGCACTCATTTCAGAAGAGATGACGCTGGTCAGATAATCTTCTACATGGATGACGTTGATGCCGGTGAGCTTTCCATTCTCAACGATGATTTTGAGGGCACCCGGAAAACGCTGGTCTTCCTTGCGCTCCCAATGGAAATTGATGCCGATGGTAACGTCCAATAGTTCGAAGGCATCGGTCTGCTCGTGTTGCGGTTCGAACAGCAGTTCGTCATACCGGCGTCCGTTCCAAAGAATCTTTCCTTCGTCATAGGTCACTACCTGCTTGCCGCTGACTTCCGTTCCGTCCATGCGATACGGGTTCAGCAAAACGAATTCTATCTGCGGTTCAAACAGGATGCCTACTTGTACTTTGGGCTCTTTCATAATGGTATTTCTTTAAAATTAGAGTTCTTGGATTTCAGAAGTCACATTTTTTCCCTGATACGCTGCCGTATTTTGTGGAAGTCTGTGGCAGAGAGGCATACCTCACTTAATATCTGTGCCACATCTTCCGCAGTGATTTTCAAGAAATCCTTTTCTACGGGGGTGATAAAGACACCTCCCAAGTCGACGGATGCCGGACTGCTCAGCAGATTGGCTTCTCCCTCGGCGGTGTAGCAGGCGGGACGGTGCTTCTCGCGCGGGAAGACAAAGACCACCCAACGGTCGGCCTCGTACATGGCCAGTACGTTCATCATCGGCTCGTCTTCTTCGGGTTTCGTGTCCAGAGAGCGGTAAACGATGTCGAACAGGTCTGCCGCATCCTCCTTGGAGGCGGACTCAATCACAAGCGTGGCTCTGGGGGCATCGTCAAGATACCACAGTACTGCCTTCCTATAATCGGCTATTTTCCCGGCGGTCTGTCCGCGCCAGTCCTTTTCAATGGGCATGAAGCCTTTGTTTCCTGCTTGGAAATGGGCATGGTCGGGGGCGGAAGCGCCACATTTGGGACCGTTGTAGAAGATGGTGTAATCCGTCAGCGCCTCGGCCAGCTCCAGCATGTCGGTGAAGCGGGTGGCTATGCGTTGTGGGGTATGTGCCAGTTCCGGTACCGTCAGGTGACGGGGGAAGATGGGGAACGGATTCACCAGGATATGGTAGTGTCCACCAAACGAGATGCCTTTCTGTACCGATGGCAGGTTTGCCGGGCACAGAAAGCATTTCCGTGCCTGGATGGACTTGGCATCCACCTTGGCACCGGAGGAAACGATGCGTGCGGGGTTGAACTGTACCTTATAAGGTATGCCGTTTACATTCAGCTCTTTCACCCGCACTCCGGAGAGGGCGGCATAGTTGTTGCGTGCCGTCTCCCAGGATGCCAGTTGTTCAGTCAGAAGATTGTGTATCGTTTGATTCATTTGATTTTTTAAATTAGTGATTATAAGCGTTCTGTCAAACACTGGTGTCTGTCACGTCAAACACCAATGCCTGAAAAGCGCGAGTGCAAGCTGTTGACATTTAATGCTTTGTTTCATTCTTTTTGTTCATTTCTATGCGTGCCTGGAGTTCCCAAGTACGGATACGGTCTTTGTAAAGGTTGTGTCCGTTCATCTTTACAATATCCAGCGACGCATCGGAATTGTCGTCCCAGCGGCGGCAGAGGTAGACCACGTCGTACACGCGTCCTATCTGGTACTGGCGAGAGAAGTTCAGTCCCAGCGCATAGTCTTCGCCATAGCTGGTATTGGGTACTTTCACTTCGCGCAGCACCGGAGTGTAGAAGGCGCGCGGGGCACCCAGACCGTTGATGCGGAGGGCGTTGTTGCGTCCGTTTGCCGGAGTCCATTCCTTGTGGTCGATGATGCCCGGAGCAATCATGTTCATGTTGAAGTCCGTCATCATATAGGTGCCTACCACCATGGCGCAATTCTGTTCGTAGAAGGCGCGGACCATGATGGCAAGTGTGTTTTCGTCTTTGTATACGTCGTCGCTGTCCAGCTGCACGGCAAACTTGCCGCACTTTGGGTGGTGTACACCCATATTCCAGCAACCGCCGATGCCGAGGTCGCTGCGTTCGGGGATGATATGGATGACGCGTTCGTCGTCCTTGAAATCGTCGATGGCTTCCGTTGTGCCGTCTGTGGAATGGTTGTCAATGATGATAAGATTATATTTAAAGTCTGCCTTCTGCATCAGTACCGACTTGATGGCGTCACGGATGGTACGGATGCGGTTGCGTACCGGAATGATGACCGAAGCTTCATACTCGAAGTTACCGGCAGAGAACTCAATCTTCTTGAATTCCGGTGCCAGATATCCCCCGATTTCTTTCAGATGTTCGGTGCATGCCTGCTCCATCTCAATCTGGCGGTCACGGTTTTTAGGGTCTACATAGTCGAAAATCTTTTCACCGCTCTTGCGGGTATCGTTTTCCACCTCGCTGTATAAGTATTCGTTGATATGTACTAAGTCTGAATGTTGGCTCAATTTCAAGCGCAGGTCGTAAAGGCCGGCAAATTTATAGTCGGACTTCATGCGTTCGGCAGCTTGCTTCAGCCTTCTGGTGTCGAACAACAATACAGACCCGAAGTTGAAATCATCCCTTAATGAACCGAACTGGTAGTCAATCACCGGAGCGTTGGTCTGCTTGCCGTCTGCAATCTGATAGTGGTCGGCATACACCATGCCGGCATTTGAATCTTCAAGAATATGTATCATACGCTCCAGGGCAAACACACCCATTTCGAGCGTGGTTTCTTTGGTATAAAGCAATGTGTATTCTCCCTTGGCTGCATTAGCAATAGCTTTGAGGGTTGCACTGCTGTAGGGCATGTCTACAAACAATATTTCGCAGCCCGGGAGCGATTCCAGAGTGGTATCGGTCGTGATTAACCGGATTTCTTCTATAAGTCCTGTCGCCTGTAGGCTGTTTACTGTTTTTTCTACTTGTTCTTTTCCTGCGTAGGGAAGAAAGCAACTGATTTTATTCATGATATATCTTTTAATTTTTAATTCTCAATTTTTAATTCTCAGAAGTCCCGTTTCCCCGCTGGTTGCCGTGAACAGAACTTCGTGACCGTTCAACGGAACTACGGTACTGATGAGTGAATTCCCTATTTTATGTTTCCACAGTACTTTGCCTGTTTTTCCTTCCAGTGCGAAGATAAGTCCTTCTTTGGTACTGCCAAACATTATCCCCTCTTTTTCTACTTGCATGGAGGGGGCATGCTCATAACCGAAGCCTACATGGGTTGCCCACAACTCCCGCGGAGCATCTCCTCGGGCTGCATAGCAAACAATGCTGTCGTTCATCGTCTTGCTGTAGACACGTTCACCGTCTTCGGAAAGTCCGATGGTCTCGCGCACCATGGACTGAAAGGTGCGCCACACGGTATTGCCCGTATGGATGTCTATGGCGGTCATGGCGCGCTGCGGGTCGGTAATGAATACTTTGCCGTCGGCGGCCACCGGCCATACGGCGGCAGGAGAGAAGTGCATGCGGGTCAGTCCGCCCGTCCATTTCCATAGTTCACGTCCGTCTGCCTTGTTCAGGGCATACAGTGTATTGTCCCATGCGCCGAAGATGACTTTGTCTTCCGTCACCAGCGGCTTGGTTTCGATGTAGCCCTTCACGCCGGTATAGACCCAGATTACTTTTCCCGTATGGATGTCTATGGCACGGAAAGTGGCGTCGCTGGCACCGATGTAGGCTCTGCCGTCTGCAATGGTCACGGCTCCGAGTACCGGCTCGGCAACTTCTACCGTCCAAAGCAGCTTGCCGTCTTTGGCGTTCAATCCGTAGATGCAGCGGTCGGCAGATCCGAATACAACGACACCTTCGCTTACGGCCGGAGTACCGACAATGCGCTTGCCGGATTCAAAGCTCCATAGCTTTTTGCCGTTTTTCAGGGTGTAGGCCGTCAGCCGTCCCATATCGTCCCCTACGAACACTTTATCTTTTTCTACGGCGGGAGAGCAGTAAATGCCTGCGCCCGTCTGCACCATCCATTGCTCCTTTACTTGCGGATATTCTTTGTTGACCGAGAAGTCGGGATATTTCTCTGCCTTTCCGTTGCGGTCGTAATACTGTCCGGTCAGCGAGAATGTTGTCCACTGCTTCTTGGGTTCACCGATACGTTGCGTGTATACCCGGATGGAATCCCCGGTTACTTCATAGATGCCGTATCCCGGTTTCCCTTCTTTGTCGCGCAGGTTGCTGCGCATCAGTACGCCCGGAATGCCGTCATAGCGTAAATCCCGGTTGCTGTGATAATGCCCGCCGATAAACAGACGCACGTTGTAGGGGCGGACGGCATCCGTCACCTCATACCAGTTGTCCACATCCCCCTCCATCAGTGGGTAGTGGGTGACAAGTATCACCGGTTTGTCTTTGCCGTTTTTATCCATTTCTTCCGTCATCCAACGGATGTCTTGCGGCACTACATGCCCGTAGGCCATGCGCATCAGCGGACCGGAGTTGAAACCGAGAAAAAGGAATCCCTTGTGCTCGAACTTGAAGCGTTCGCCACCAAAAATCTCTCCGAAAGCGGTGCAGCCGGAGTCGCTCCATTTTGTTTCATGGTTGCCCAGGGCTACATGGTAGGGAACTCTCAGCAAGTCAAGGCACGACTTCACTTTTTCCATGGTGGCACGGTCGCCTTCTTCGGTCAGGTCGCCTGTCACCAGGACAAAGTCGATACTGTCGGTGGCATTGATCTGTGCGATGGAACGTAGCAGGTCCTCAGTGGGGTTCGGATTGTTCGGGGTCAGATGAATGTCCGTCAGTTGGGCAAAACGGAATGTCCCTTGCTGTGCCTGCATCCCCAGGGGGAGCAGGCAAGCCATCAGGACGATTATTAACAGTCTTCTGTTCATAGATGATGATTGGTTGATATTATTTGTTGTCGTTGAAGAATGTCAGCACAGCATTCATGAGTGCCTCTCTTTCAGAATCAGTACGTATGGATTCAAAAGGGAATCCCAATACACAAGTCTTGTAGTCGCCTTGGTAGGCCACACCGGCACTCAGGTTGTTTTCAGAATACCGCATCACGGTGTGTGCATCTTTGGTTGCCGGTTCAATGGCGTCCGGTGATTCCACCACATACGAATCGGCATTCAGCTCATTGTGATAGGTATAGTTTCCTGAAAGGGCGGGGAACGGAGAAGCTACGCTTTTCACCTTACCCATTGTAGCCGCTTGTCCCACACGCCACTTATATTTCAGTACTTCCATCGCAAATTTCTTGTCGGCTTCGTCGGCGGTTGCAAGGCGGTTGTCCCATAAATCCGTTCCTACAAAAGCGCCCGAAACAAAGATATTTCCACCTTGCTTACAATAAGCCGCAATAGCCTCCTGCATCGGTTTGCTGAAAGTCTTGAACTCCAACGGTTTTACGCCTCCCCGTCCCATCTTGGTCTGGCATTGCTTCCCAAGTATCAAGTCCACATACCTATACTCCCTCATATTCACCGGAGTATTCCTCTCTCCCTTTCCTACAAGGGAAAGACTTTCATTACTAACCGATACAAACGAATATCCCGCTTTTAGGATAGCGGTGCCATGTATGGCAGGATAATCGAACGTATTTCCTGCAATCACTTGAGTTTCGTAGTTCCCATAGCTGTCGCCAAAACCGGAGGCATCGTCGTCCATCCAGGGAATGGAACGGCGATATTCCTTCATCTTGCCAATGTAGCTGATGTCCCGGATATAGGGGACTCCGTGGTCCTGCTCATCCAGAAATCCGGCAAGGCGGGTGTCGGCGGGGGCGGGGGCCGTAAAGTCGGCAGGGGCACTGATACGGTCGAATCCGTTTATCACCAATACGGTACCTTTGGAATTGAACGCCCGTCCGGCAGAAAGAATTTCGGAAGGGAAACTTTCACCGCCCTTGTTGACAGCAGTTACCTTGTAGCTGCACACCATGCCGGCGGGGAGCGTGGTTCGGTAACTGTTGCCGTCCACCAATACTCCGTTGTCGAAATCTCCGTCGCCGATGCGGGTGTAGACAATGTATTTCTCTGCTACGGCAGTCGGTTCCAACGCATCTGCCACGGGTTGCCAGGTCAGTTCCACTTCATTTTCACCGGTCATGCGCAGGGCCATGTGGTCTACCGGTAGCGGTTGCACTACGTAATCCATGTGGTATTGTGAGCAGAGGAACTGAAGCATGCCTTTGTAGATGGCGCGGCTTACGGTGAAACGGAAACGCGGGTCCAGTCCGTAGCGCATGTCTGCAAAGTTCTGATGGGAAAGCAGTTCGAGCAGCATGGTCGGTACGCGGGGCACACGGGCTTCGTAGTAGGATTGGTTCCATTTGCCCCGGCGTGTCCATTGGGGTTCGTAGAGGGTACGTACGTCGCGCACGATGTTGGACTGAATCAAGTCTGTCAGGTCGTGGCTCAGATAGCGTGATGCTCCGTTGGCGAATTTCTCATTGTAGGCGTTGGTATAGTAGATGCCGAGTGTTCCGATGATGGAATCGTTCAGTGTGGTTCCTGCATCGGAGTGGAAGGCAAAGGCCATGTTGACGGGGATGTTCAGCCCTTTTTCCGTAGGGTTCACGGCAGAACCTCCGGAAAGGTAGTTCACCCAGATGCCGCGGCATTTATAGTCGTCGGTGTAGTCATTCCTGCCGTTGCTTTCTGAATATACACTGTCCGGTATTCCTGCCCATTGCAACCAGTAGCGGGCGGCTTCGCAGAAGCGGGGATAGCTGGATGGTTGATAGTTGATAGTGGACAATGTAGAGGTTGTACGGTCTTGGATGTTGCCTGCATGGGTATTTTGCAGGTTACGGTTGTCGGAGCTTTTCAGGTTTTCCGTAGCGCCCTCATTGGAGATGCAGCGGGCTATGTTCCCCATACCGCCGCCAATCTTCACGGCGTCGGCAGTGATGATTCTTCCTACTTTGGAGGAAAGGTTGCTCAGAACGACTTTGCATTCATTGTTCCGACCGGCATTGAAGCCGAAGGTGCCGAGGTAAATCCAGGTGCCGCCTCCCATTTGCTGGTTTACCTTGAACTGCGTGGTGCCGCCTTTGTGATAGACGGTGTAAAGGGCATCGTCCGCGCTGTTTGGCAAGGTTTGGTAAGAGACGTATACGGCGTATTGTCCGGTCGAAGGGATTTCGGGAATCCATTCGGCGGTGCTTGCGTTTCCTTTCTTGATGGTTTCTATGGCGCGGTAGGTGCCTTCCTTGAAAGGATTCTCAAAGTCTATGTATTGGGGGCGCAGGTGGGCGAAGCCTTGTCCTTCTCCCTGACTCCAGAGCTTGTCACCGGAATTTTCTGTATAGACGGAACGGCCGGTCAGGCAACCGTCATTGTCTACGATGACTTCTGCCGTCTGGCAATCGCGTTCGCGGGGAAGCAGCACGTTGGCACCGGCATTTTCCAGCATCGGCACGAGGAAAGGCAATACGTAGCTTTGGGTGTAGAGGTCTTCCACGGTCTGGAAGATACGTGCACGCTGCCATTCCCAGCGGTCGAGTTTTTGTTCGTAGTACCAGCCGTGGCTTTGCCATAGGGCGATGTGCCGGTTCTGCAAGCCGTTGGTGGGGGTGTAGGGGGCGGAAACGTCGGTAACCAGAGGCTTGGAAGCGACGGGATTGAATGTCTTCGTCTTTTTGTCTTTTTTACTACGCAGGACTTGGGGAACCAGTTCTTCGATGCTGCGCTTGTTGGTACGGATTTGCAGCTTGTATTTGGCAAACTCCGCCGGCAGCAGGGCGCTTACGCCTTGGTAGATTTCGGCCACATTGTCCTCACGGAAAGGAATATAGGCACAGTTCATGTTGGCAAACAGTTGCAGCGTATTTCCTTCCACGACTACTGAGTCGATGCTGATACGACCTACTGAGATTTCTTTCCGTGCAGTGGCATCCAAGAATCTCTCGATTGCTTGGCAGACATTTGTCGGAAGTCCTTGCGCACCTCCCAATTGGGGGAAGAGGGAGGCGGCAAGCAGACTAAGTAAAAACTGACGTCTTACATTCATAGATGATGTATTAAGTTAATTGTTCTTTTTATCTTTCTTAATCAATAGACAGAGACCGATGAAAGTGAACAGTGCATTGAAAATCAGCAATTCGTAGCTGAATTGATAACCTCCGAACCAGGCTTCGGAATTCTTCTGCAGAATGAAGCAGAGAACCGGGGAGGCGATGGCAACCAGCGGGATGTACTTGTCACGCACTTGTTGTTTCATGAAAATGCCGAAAGCAAACAGACCCAGGATAGGACCGTAGGTATAGCTTGCCAGAATATATACAGCGTCGATGACACTGGTGTTGTTCAGAAGATTGAATACGAAAATGGTGATTCCCATGACAACCGCCATGCCGATGTGCACTTTCTTGCGCATCTTCACGACCGTCTCTTCCGACTTGCCTTTCGTTCCCAGAATGTCTACGGTGAAGGAAGTGGTCAGCGCGGTGAGTGCCGAGCCTGCGGCCGAATAGGCAGAAGAAATCAGGCCGATGATGAACAGTATGCCCACGATGGCGGGGAAATAGTTGCCGGTGGCAATCAGCGGGAACAGTTCGTCACTCTTCTCCACCGCAATCTGCTGGTTGGCGGCAAAGATGTAGAGCAGCACGCCCAGCATCAGGAAGAGCAGGATGACGAAGAACTGCGAAATGGCACTGGTAATCATGTTCTTCTGCGAGTCCTTGAAGTTCTTGCAGCTCAGGTTGCGCTGCATCATGTCCTGGTCTAGCCCGGTCATGGCAATCATGGTGAAGGCACCGGCGAGGAACTGCTTGAAAAAGTACTGCTTGCTGTTCACATCGTCGAAGAAGAAGATGCGGGACATGTCACTGTCGGCAATGGTGCTTACCATACCGGTAAATGACAGATTGAGGTCGGAAGCGATATACCAGATGCAGAGTACGACCGACACTACCAAGCAGAACGTCTTCAGAGAGTCTGTCCAGATAAGGGACTTCACGCCACCTTGGAAAGTGTACAACCAGACCAGTGCCACCGTGATAGCCACGTTCAGCAGGAAAGGCAGTCCGAAAGGTTCGAATACCAGCAGTTGCAACGTCAGGCATACCAGGAACAGGCGGACGGCAGCACCGAGCATTTTGGAGATGAAGAAGAACCAGGCACCCGTGCGGTAGGAAGAGATGCCGAAACGGTTTTCCAGATATTCGTAGATGGATACCAGGTTCATTTTGTAAAACAGCGGTACCAGCAGATAGGCTATGATGAGCTGTCCGGCAATGAAGCCCAGCACCATTTGCAGATAGCCGAAGTTGCTGGCGGCAACCATGCCGGGTACGGATACATAGGTCACACCCGAAATGGCGGAACCGACCATGGCAAACGCCACGACATACCAGGATGACTTACGGTTACCCACAAAGAAGCCGGCATTGTCTGCCTTCCTTCCTGCAATATAGGATACCGTGAACAGTATCGCGAAGTAGGCGGCTATGGTGATGATTACAGAAAGTGGAGTCATAAGGGTATTTACGATTTAATGATTTACGATTGAAATTACTTCTCTTGATGATATTGTACGACTTTGATTATCCTAATGTACGCTCTGACGTTCTCCTCCGATTCACGTTCATTTTTTAATCGTAAATCGTAAATCGTCAAATCGTACATCCCTTTATTCTTCGTAGAGCAGATAGGGCTTGCGCTGTACCTTGAATTTCTCCACGTCGTCTTTCCATCTTGCCTTGATTTCTTCGGCGCTCTTTCCTTCCTTTATCATTTTGCGCACGTAGTCGGTGCCTATCAACAGCTCGAAGAAGGAACGGAAGAAGTGGTCGTCCATGTTCAGATTGCGGTAAGCGTCTATCACGTAGCTCAGGTCGATGCCGCGTTTACGGATTTCCTCGTCGCTCATATTGCTCAGGTTCACACCGTGGCAAAGCTTGCCCAGCTGGGGCGGATTCTTGGCTCCGGGAACACTGCGCGGGGTGAAGCTGTAGCTGTAGCCCGTCATGTTGGGATGCCCGTAGACCTGGAAGGGGAGGTCGGTTCCTCTTCCCAGGCTGACCGGAGTGGCCTCGAAGTAGCAGGTCGAGGGGTACAGATAGATGGACTTCATGTTCGGCAGATTGGGAGACGGGGGAATCGGCAGTTTGTATAGGGTCTGGTGTGTATAGTTCTTGCAGGGAATGACGGTCAGGTCGCAAGTGCGTGACGCCGGCAACCAGCGTTCGCCGTTTACCATCAGGCCCAGTTCGCCCAGCGTCATGCCGTGCACCACGGGAATCGGCAGCCAACCTACACCGGATTTATATTTCATGTCCAGTATCGGGCCGTCCACGTAGTGTCCGTTCGGATTGGGGCGGTCCAGTATCAGCACCTTGCGGTTGTATTCTGCACAAGCGTCCATCAGCCGGCACATGGAGGCATAATAAGTATAGAATCTCAGGCCTACATCCTGGATGTCTACCACAAGGATATCGAACTTGCGCATGGATGCTTCGCTTGGTTTCCCGGATTTCCCGTCGTACAGCGAGAGGATAGGTACTCCGGTCTTCTTGTCTACCGAGCTGGACACGTGTTCGCCTGCGTCGGCATCTCCTCTGAAACCGTGTTCAGGGGAGAAAATGGCTACTACGTTGAACTTGTTTTCCAGCAGGATGTCCAGCAGATGCTTGTCTCCTATCATTCCTGTATGATTGGAGAATATTGCAATCCGTTTATCTTTTAGGATTGGAAAATACTCGGAAGTCTGTTCATCACCTAAAATAACTCGTTCTTCTTGTGCCCGGCACAGTAAAGAACTACATAGCACAAAGGCTAAAAGCAGCAGTTTCTTCATAATAGTATTGTTAAGGAAGATGTTGTCTGCAACAAAGATACGTTTTATTTTAATATCAAAAACACTTATTTGAGTATTTTTAGTATTATCAATCATAATTTGCAAATAAACGACGGCTCACCTTATTTAAATAGTGGCTGAACTGCATCTGCTCCCTGCCAAACTCTGTATGGAACTGTCTTTTTGCGAAGAAAGCGTGTTGCCGCCTTAACAGTCAGGGTAGTGACAAAACTAATACGATTTTCTTGATGTAGCCCTCACTGCCCTCACTTTTCCCTTCTGTCCCTTTATTCATCGGTGTTTGAGCGGTGAGTGAGGGCAAATAGAAAGAGTGAGGGCAAAATTTGCCCTCACTTTGGTACAATCGGCGGGAGTGCCGGTTCATTCTTCTATTCTTACCAGATGATAAAGTGTTCCCCGGTTCGATTTCTTGTTGAGGATGTCCAGCTTGCGGAGCGTGCGCCCGAAAGCTGCTATCCGGTTGATGGCCAACTTATCCCTCGTTTTCTGTTGCAGGTCGTTGAAAATCTGCATGGCTGTGAGCCATTCGCCTTCTTCGCTCTCCTCCGCGCCACGGAAATGGCAAAGGAAAAGTTCTTCCAATGGGTCTACCCGCTCGAATTCCCGGTTGTACTCCTTTACGATTGCTTCGTCAGTGTCGTCCAGCCAGTAGCGTTCACCCTTCATGATGTCGTGCATGGCTTGGGCATAGAGCTGGCGATAATTGATAGTGACGTTTGTCTGGATAGGGCCGGTCACTTCGATGCAAATGAAACGGCGACTTCCCGACGGGTCGGTCAGCAGGTCTTTCTGGTTGCTGGTTCCGATGAAGGAGGCATAGCGGCGCATTTCCTGAATAGTGCTACCGTAGGGCTTTCGCAGGTTGGCAACCGGTTTTTGCAGGAGGTGCTTCAAGAAGCCTTGCTGATTGGCGTTTATCTGGTCGAATTCGTCGATGTTAATCAGAAAAAAGCGGCCAAGGCTGCGCTCCGCTTCCTGCTTGCTCTTGAAGTCGATACTGTCGGTGTAGCCGAAACGCAGTTCCGGTGGCAATAGGATACGGCAGAAAGTACTTTTGCGGTAACCTTGCGGACCTACGAGCAGGGGCGAGGTATTGTTGCCGTGCTGTTTGTCGATTCCCCGCCAATGTGCCACCATGCCAAGAAACCACCGGTAGAACAGTTCCCTCCAGTGAGGATTGTGGCAGGGCACGAGGTCGGCCAATGCGCGGATGCGGTCTTTGCCGTCCCAGCGTCCGGTGTTATAGAGATATTCTTCGATGGGGTTGTATAGCGGCACGTAGTCCGAAGACAGGAAGCGGGTGATGTCGCGGTCCCACACGCGTATCCCCTCTTTCAGCGCATTCATGGCAATGCTGCTGCGTACGCGCTGGTCGGCAGGCTTGAAGTAGAAATGAATGGAGTCGCGCTGCCGGTATTCCAGGTCGCCCAGCACGGTGTTGTAGCGGAACTCGTAGCGGCGGTTCATGAACTCCTCCAGCCGGAAAGCCGTTTCCTGGTCTTTGTTCAGGCTGCTGCGGGTGCCGAAGCCTTTCAGCTCTCCGTAGAGGTTGTGCAGCGTCAGGCGTACAAGGGGTTCGTCTGCCTCCCGGTAGTAGTGCATCAGTGTCTGGCGCACCGCTTCTTCTTCAGGAATGCCGGCTTTGAAGCAATGTTCGGCAAGGCGGGACAGCAACGGGCGCAGGTCGTCGCCCCGTCGCCAGTTGTCCAAATCGCGGAAGGCGCGGTCGAGGGCGGCCTCGAAGAGCAGGTTGCATGTGTCCGCCACTTCGTAGCCGGGAGTCATTCTCAGCAACGGATTGCTTTCCTGCTGTTTCCGTTGGCGGTAGTTGTCTTCCGAGGGCAGGGCGCAGGGCTGTTCCAGGCAGAAGGCCACGGCAGTGGGGCTATAATAGGGCTGTTCGTCCACGGTCATCCGGCAGCTTTGTAGGAGTGAAGGAGCCTGGAGGGTGATGGGGAAAGGGAGAAGGGGTTGGTAGCACTTCACTGCCAGGCGGTAGGCGTGGGCGTGGAATAAGGCGATATCGTCTTCATTCTTTGGAAGCCCTCCGTCGGGCAGGGTGAAGCGTACCCATATTTTGGCGCTTCGTCCGCTGGAGCCACAGAAGGCGGCAAAGGTTTGCGGCAGTAGGGCGGCTTGTTGTTTCACCAGTTCGGCCTCGGCAGCCCCGGCAAGGTTGTTTACTTCCAGTAGTACCAGCCCGTTGTAGGTCTTTATCCGGTGTTCTCCTGCTTTGGTGCGGGTCATTTCTACGGCGGGATAGAGACGCGGCAGTCTGTCGATATGCTCATATCGGGCGTTGGTCCCTTTCAAATGCGGGATGATGCTACGCAGCTCCGTAATGTATCCGGTCTTGTTCTCGGTTTTCAGCTTTTCCATCAACATGTCCGTTTCTTGTGTGCTGACGGCCTCTTTTCCGCTTTCGCGTTCCTCTCTGATCAGTGTGATTTTCATTCTTTATCGTGTATGTAATATTCTTGTAAAGATACGCCGGGAAAGGGGTGGATACAAGCTTTTCAAGGATTATTTTCCGATTGGCTTCTTTTTTGAGGTGGAATGTCTATATGTTTCTTTTATAAAAGGTGTTCGTTTCTTTGCTTATCCCCATAGTTTTGTCTACTTTTACACCAGAGTTTATGAACAGTCCACTAAAGTGGTCTTTCTTGTTCATATTAGTGAACGGAGCAGCTCACTACAGTGAACGGTTCTGCTCACGGGCTGGGCTGTGATATAACCTTGGTACTTCAACAGACTGCGTACGTACTTCGCACGTGTTCCGTGCAGTGCTTTATCGTATAATGTAACCCTTTAATGCAGTTTGAACTATGGCTATTTTGTTTGATTGGTACGAGAATCCGGACTCGTACGACAAATCTCCGGAAGATAAAATCCTTCATCCCCGTCTCCGCCTGAATGGGAGCAGGTCTACCGATGAATTGCGGCGGGACATCCAGGCACGTTGCTCATTGACAGAAACCGATGTGACGGCTGTGCTCGATGCTGTGTCGCACGTCATGGGCAGGGAACTTGCCGAAGGAAGGCAGGTGCATCTCGACGGCATCGGCTACTTCCGCGTGTCGCTCACCACCACCGAGCCGGTAGTGGCAGCCACCAAACGCAAGCTGACGAAGGTGAAGCTGGCAGGCGTGAAGTTCCGTGCCGACCAGAAGCTGAAAAATGAAATCGGTGCCGTCAAGGTAAAGGCTCTGAAGGCCGACGAGCATTCGGCGAAACTGTCGGATGAGGAGATAGACCGTCGCCTGACCAACTATTTCGCCACTCGCCCTTTTATGACACGGAATGACTTTCAGAGCGTTTGCGGCATGATGCGTACTACCGCCATGCGGCATATTCGTCGGTTGCGCACCGAAGGAAAGTTGAAAAATGAAGGGACAATACAGCAGCCGATTTATGTGCCTGCTCCTGGATATTATGGTAGGAATGAGTGACTTAGAATTTTGAACGAAGAAATCTTGTGGTGAGGGCAAATTTTGCCCTCACCTTTTAAATTTGCTCTCACCCACCTCTTGAATGCCGATGAATAGGGCGATGCGTGCGAAAGGTGAGGGTGGTGAGGGTGGATGTGTAAAATTTAGGTTAGTTTGATGGGCGGCTGAATATGGGTATTCCCATACGGTGTATATGTTCCAAAAGGTCGGCATTCTTTAATTTGCCATAGATGGAAAGGTCTACGCTGTAAGGCAAAAGCAGGTCGTCTATTTCATCGGAAAGGCTGCTTAAAATATTATACGTAAGTCTGTCTCCCATCAGCGTGATGTCTATGTCGGAAAAAGGCTTGAAATTTCCTTTGGCTCGTGAGCCGTACAAAACAGCCTGCTCTATTTCTTCATGTTTCCGGAAGAGATTGCATAGCTTTTCCAGTTCATTGTCAGTCAATCCGTACATAGCTCAATCGAATAAGGATGGTGTATTCAAGGATTGCATTTTCTCTTCAAATCTGCAGAATAGGGGGAAATAGAAGTTTGTGATGTTTTCATAGATTTCAGAGACTACATCGTTGTCATAATTGTGCGATGTCAGATTTCGGGCTTCTATAGTCTCCATCCATTGCTTGTCATCAATCAATCCCATTTCAAGGGCTTTGCGTATGGCATCACGGGAGCCGCGGATGTCGGTATACCCCTGATACTCGGCATAGTCCTTCATCACTTTCCAGGCCAGTTCGTGGGTATATTCAAAACGCTGTATCCATCGTATGTCTTGCTGTACCATGATAGCTGTCTGTTTTTAAGTAAGCAAATATAAGCTTCTTTTGTGTAACGAGCAAATGGATGGGGGCTTTTTCGTGAAAGCTGTCTGGGGCTATTTTGGAGAAAGGCTGTTTTTAGGTGTGGAATAAGTTCCTGAATTTGTTGAGCCGATGTCGAAATAGTTATATATGTATGTTCTGGTTCCACATGCATTTATGAAATCAACCGTTACGCAAACTCGTTCAATTTCATGACTGTTCCGACTGCTGAAAGTAGTGAAATAATATCCTTGCATGTCTACCTCCCAATCGCAGTCAACACTCCAATGAAAATCATGCGCACCTTCAGGAATAGGATTCAATCCGCATTCACCTCCGCTTTGTGACAGATAGCCATATATAATGTCATGGTCATTTTCTTGTATTCCTGATACATTGAAAGTAATTGGTTTGGAAAACTGAACAGTGTATTCCTTTGTGTGTACTATTGCGGTTAAGGTCGTATAAATGGAACTGCCTCCGGGTGTCCCTAAATTATTCAGGGTGATAGCAGGTGATGCCTGATTTAATTGCGAATATAAATCGTTGCCAACAATCCAATCCACTGTTGCTTTTGTGGGAAAATTCTTGATACTGAATGTCCCGTTGTCACAGATTACGTCAGGGCCAATCAGTTGCATTGATGTCTTAGATACACTCAAAGGTAGCTCATTGGTAAAATTATCGGTTTGATTTTTATATTTGTAGCTCACTTTGACACTTGCGTTACCGGGTTGTGTCGGTACGATTGTTACCGTAGAGCTGTTCTGACCACTTACTATCTTAATATTCTTCCCGGTCCAATAAAATGTATGTGCCTTGCTGTCATTGATGGAATATATGTATTCTTTATATTGTTCAATATTTCTGTAGCCATCTATTTGAGGACCCATATTGGGAAAACTGATATTGCTTTTCCGAGCCATGAAATACTCTTTTGCTCCGATAGAATTTATGTAGAAATCATGGACTTCTACTCCGACATCGCTGTTCTTGAAGGCTTGCTTTGATTTCAAATTTATTTGGAATCTACTTTGTGTGACAGATGCACTTTGAGAGACTTCAGCGAATAGATTTTTATCGTAAGTCCACTTTATGCCCGTATCTTTGTTTATGGAATAATTGCACCAAAGTGTTATCGTATCTCCCAATTCAAATGTTGAAGGGGCATTGATTGGCATAGGTTTCATTTTGACATTGATGTTTCTTAGATCTGCGGTAAGTTCGATTGTACTTTTTTCAGGACGTACCATCAGGGTAGAATTACTACCTGCTTTAGTCCATAATACATTTATTGGAAAATGGTTTTTTCCTGCTGGAATTTGGGTTACCCATGTGCTCTCGAATCGTTCTTGGTAGTTTGTTTTGAATCGTGCTTCTCCACCGACTGCTGAAATTCTTATACCTACAGATTGTTTTTGTATAGGAATACTTAAATCATAAGTGTAGTAACCATCACTAACATAGGGGCTCATTTCGCCCGTAATAGTACCGCTTATGTAGGAAGCACGTGTTGTGACATCAGAATAGAAATCCTTATCTTGTAACTCGTCTGTTTGTTCTTCTTTGTTGCAACTACTATTGATGAAGCAGATTAGTAGTACGAAAAATATGTTCTTCTTTTTCATGATATGTTTCTTGTTAGTATGTTATGAACGAAGGGAAAGTATATGATATTGATTTATGGTTCCTTTTAGAAGGTGCTATTCGTGTTTCTATACACCTTTTAAAGGGAATAACAAAAGCGTCCATACATTTGTATTTAGATACATGGAATGTATGAACGCTTTAATTAAATCCAAACGAGGTACAGCGCGATATGCTGTTTTTAGTTGATTACCAACCCGGATTCTGCTTCATGTTTTTATTCAGGGTCAACTGTGTAGTTGGAATCGGGTAGAAATAATGTTTGGCTTCATAAGTACGGATTTGTGCATCGGAGGCATCTATATATCCGTTCTTGGTCGCTTCTTCACAGTCAGGCACATTGCTTACGTTG
Organism: Bacteroides muris (ex Afrizal et al. 2022); assembly: GCF_004793475.1. Classification (GTDB taxonomy): domain Bacteria; phylum Bacteroidota; class Bacteroidia; order Bacteroidales; family Bacteroidaceae; genus Bacteroides; species Bacteroides muris. Next base: position 155,201 of record NZ_SRYZ01000002.1, read on the forward strand.
GCGCCCAACATGGTGTTCGGGTACTTGGTTGAATCCAATTTGTCGAGCTGGTGCCAACGGATTAAATCCCAATATCGGTACCAGTTATCCATAATCAGTTCGCAACGGCGACAGCGGCGTATCTCCCAAATCAGATTGCTTACTCCCATATTATTGGCAGGATCGGCATCTGGAGTAGTTGTCATAGCCGGCAGGCCGGCACGAGCCTGAAGCTTGTTTATGGAGTTGTTGAGATCGTCTTGTGTGAGAGAACCCATTTCGGCTTTGGCTTCTGCAAAGTTCAGATAAATAACTGAAATCCAATAGAGCGGGCAGTCGGTGTATTGGTAGCCGATGTTGTTTCGGTCGCTAACACTCAATTCTTCGGGGTTATCATACTTGGCGATGCCATAACCGGTCGATGTGGTGAAGGCTGCTACACCGGCACGGCTGTAGGCGTGGCCTCTGAAAGAAAGTACCGGGTCAAGAATTTCGGACAGGCGCTTGTCGCGTACGGCCAAAACCTCTCTTATAGAGTAATTTTTGTCTGCATCCAATACGGCTGCATCGTCCTTGTTTTTCGAGGTTGTTGCCAACGGTTTTCCATCAAGGAAAAGGAAACTGTCGAATGCGTCCTTTGAAATGCCGTGCGTACCACTTGTATTGATTGTGTAGTCAATGGTGGAGTGCCTTAACGAACTTTGTGCATAAGGCTTGTAGAAAATCATTTCCGGATTGCTTGCCAGGCTGACAGAATTATAGTTGGCTTTGTAACTGTTACTTAGAGAGTAGTTTTTGGCCATAAGATATTCGCAGGCTGATACACATTCTTGCAAGTATTTGTTGGCGCGGCTCTCATCAGCGGCTTTGCCATTCTCTGCTTGAGTGCGATATTTGCAGTATGTACCTTCATATAAGGTGATGTCTGCTTTCATGGCATATGCCATGTCGGTGCTGAAACGTTGCCGATTGCTGTTTGCGGTAATGTGTTCGCACGCATAATTGATGTCTGCCAGCACATGGTCCATCACTTCATCCCGGTCGGTGCGTGGTCCGTAGAGGGCTTCGTTGTCGGCTGGGTCGATAACTTTGTCTATCCATTGAACATCGCCGTACATACGGACCAACTGATAGTATTCCCACGCACGGTTCATGCGTGCAAGACCTTCATAGTGGGCCTTTGTTGCTTCATCAAGAGAGGAAGACTGTACACCGGCAATGATATAGTTGGCGCGTCGGATTTCTGTGAAAGGGGCTGACCAGTTTGTGGAAGATGCGACCACGTTAGTGTAAGTCCAGTTATGGCTTTCTGCATCTACCTGGTCATCGCTTATTGTTTTGAAGTAGAACCATCCTCCACTGGCTCCGTTGCCAAAGCCGGTAAAGTTGTTATAAAAAGTATTGCACTGATTATCCAAATTATCGGTGTTGCTCCAGTATGCCGGAGTATTCGTGAAGGTATCCAAGGGGGATTTGTCCAGCAAATCGTTGCAACCGGTTAACATCGCCAGCGCTGTGACCCCATATATAAATAATTTCTTCATTGTTCTTAAGTTTTTGAGGTTGTTATAATGTTACCTGGACTCCAAATGAGAATGTGCGTGTAATAGGAGCTATACGTCCCCATCCACCAGCTGTAAGTCCATTGCCTGTACTGATTTCGGGGTCGACTGGAAGGTCATTCCCTTTGTGGAGCAGAAAGAGGTTGCTGCCACTGAAGTAGATACGTGCTTTCTCAATGTAGGCTTTGCGTGTCCACTCTTTCGGAAGGGTATATCCCACAGTTACGTTCTTCAGACGAAGATAGGACATGTCTGTCAAATAGCGGGATTGGGGATAGTAGTTGTTGCAGCCGTTAGCTATACCGGATACGGTACCTCCACTATTATTTGTACCACGATAAAGACGTGGATAACGGTTGCCTTGATTTACCTCATAACCGGTAATGGCGGTATAGTCTGAATTCCAAAGCACTTTGTTATAGCTTGTTTGGTGGGAATAGATGGCTACGTCGGCATGTACCATGGCGGGAAGGTTTAGGGAAGAAGTCGTCCAGTCCTCACGTTTGCCTACACCTTGGAAGTAGAGGTCAAGGTCGATACCTTTCCACGCTCCGCCTAAATGGAAGCTGTATTCGTAGCGTGGCATAGAGTTTCCGATGACTTTCAAATCGCCGTGGTCGTCTGCTGTGCCTTTTCCACCGTCAATCTTGCCATTGCCGTCTAAATCCTTGAACTTGACGTCTCCCGGGCCGTAATGGAAATTACCGGATTCCAGTCCTGCCTGGCTTGCAATGCCGTTTGCATAATTCCATGAGCCGTCTGCATTTTGGCTGGTGAAGTCTTTTTCCTCGAAGTAACGGTCGGTTTCAAAACCGAAAATGTCACCGTAGGTTTTACCGGTGTAATAGGTGCTGAGCAGTTTGGAATCATTGTCCCACTTTGTTACTTTAGTCTTGGAGTCACCGATGTTGAAGTTGGCATATACGTCGAAGTCGCCGAAGGTATGGCGCCAGTTCAAGTTCAACTCCCATCCACGTGTACGTAAGGTACCGGCATTTTCATAAGGAGCAGAAGCACCCAGAGTGTTCGGCAATACTTGTGCCGGTGCCAGCATGTCACGATTCTCACGTTGGAACCAGTCGAAACCTATAGTCAGTTCGTCATTCAAGAGACCCAGGTCAAGACCTATATTGAGGGTGCGGATACGCTCCCAGGTCAAAGTACTTGATACCAAATCCGGCATGTTATACATGGTCAGGAGATTAGCGTTGGCATTATTGTTTTCAATCCAATAGATATAGCCGGTACTTTTATTGTTCAACCGTTGGCTTATTAATTGTTCGAACATGTAGTCGCCCACAGCCTCGTTGCCGATTTCGCCAAAAGAAGCACGCAACTTACCATTGCTGACAATATGTTTCAGTGGGGCGAAGTAGGCTTCTTCGGAGAAGCGGTAGCCGATGGATGCAGAAGGGAAGAAGGCCCACTGGTCGGTATGGGGGAAACGGGAAGAACCGTCGTAACGTCCGTTCAGTTCCAATAAATAAATGCCTTTGTAGTCATAATTGATACGGCCGAAATAACCGGCAGAAGCGCGGGATGTATGATTCCAACTCAAATCTTGTCCATCCTTGCCAGCCATATTCAGTTCGGGGTATCCCTCTTGATCGTACATCACATTGCGGGTACCATACAGATATTTGTATTCCTCTTCTTCTGCGTTGACACCTGCCATTACATTCAGGTTGTGTTTTTTGGCAAATGTTTTGGTATAGTTTACGTATGCGTTGGCCGTCCATGTGTTCTGTTTGGAAAAGTCTCTCCAGATGCCGCTATTGCCTTTAGTGACGATGTAAGAGGGTACCGGTTTCCCGCTCCAATTGATGCCGTAAACGGAGTTGTCCTGCGAACCGCTGTTCATATTCTGAATGGCATATGTAAAGTCTGCATTAAGGGTCAGTCCTTTAACGATTTCAGCTTTCAAGAAGGTGTTCATACGGGTCAGGTCTGTTGTCACTTCACGATCGGCAGCTTGCTTCTGCATGGCCATGACGCGTGTGTCATAGCCGTCGATTGTGCCCGAAGGAATGAAATAAGAACCCCAACGCCACAAATATTGGTAGGTGTTGGCCCATGTGTCCGGGCGTTTATAGTTCTTACGACTATAGTTGATGCGTGCACCCACCTGTAGCCAGTCGTAAACATTAGTGGTGACATTGACTGAGGCATTGTACTTTTTTAGTTCGTCCGGGTGAATCTTCATCTGTCCTTGCTTTTCGTTGTAGCCGAAAGATAGGTAGTAATTGGTCTTACCAGATGTTCCTTGTATAGAAACATTGTGGCTCATGGAAGGAGCAGCTTTGTTGAAGTAGATGTCCTGTACATCCCAGTCAGCATAATAAAAAGGAGTGCCGTCCAATACGATATAGTCACCCACGTTACTATCGCTTTGGTAGAGGTTCATAGGACGGTAGCCGGTCTTGCCGCCGTTCTGTTGCTGCCACTTTTCGGCGTAAGGTAACAATTTGTCGAAATACATACCGAACAATTCAGGCATACCGGCACCACCGTTCATACTGGCTTCGATACCCATCTTTAATTGTGTGGGTACATCGGGATAGTCCGGCAGGTAAGTAGCTTGATCCCATGCAAAATTGTTGCTGTAATTGATGGTAACCTTTTCGCTAGGCTTTGCGCTCTTGGTATTGATTAGAATCACACCGAAAGCGGCGCGCGTTCCATAAATGGAGGAAGCGGAAGCGTCCTTCAGTACGGAAATATTTTCGATGTCTTGCGTATCGAGGAAAGAAATGTCATCCATCGGAACGCCGTCCACTACAATGAGTGGATTGCTGACTTCTCCATTACTCAATGTCCCCAAACCACGTATACGCATGGAGGCTGTCTCGTCGATGGCACCACTTGTGGTGAGAATGCTTAGTCCCGGAACAGCCCCTTGCAATGCTTTGGCTACATCTTGTTGTGGACGACCTGCCATTGTCTTGTTTAAGTCCACTGTAGAAACTGCTCCTGTCAAGTTAGCCTTCTTTTGTACACCGTAGCCTACTACTACTACTTCATCCAGCATCTCGGTATCTTCTTTCAGAGTTATTCTCATCGTTTTGGCTGCCTTCACTTCTTGTGTCTGATAGCCCACAAATGATATTTTTAGTGTTGCTCCCGGTGTTATGGTCAATGTAAACTTACCATCTAAGTCGGTAATTCCGCCGTTGGTAGTCCCTTTTTCTACTACGCTGGCACCGATAATCGGTTCGCCGGCTGCATCGACAACTAAACCGCTGATAGTGATAGCTTGTAATTGTTCTGTTACGCCAAGCGAATTATCAGGATTGGCTTGTGCAGCCATCACGTTGCCGCTGCTTAATAACAGTGAGCTGATTGCCACTGCTGTGAGGAGTTTGCTATGTGTTAGTCCTCGTTTTTTGTGATCTTCATTCATAAATGATTGATGATTTGTTGTTAATTAAATACTTCTTAAATTTAGGGTAAGGGTAATAAGGGCCGAATAGTGAGACTATTCAACTTGCAGGATTGTTTCTTTTTCCATAGGCATTTTCTCTTTTTAAAGGTTCATAACTTTATATTATCTCTTGTTTTCCTATTTGTTTGCTAAGTTCAGACGGAACTTGGAATTCAGTCAGATAGTATCTTATTGTTAGTCTGTTATCGTCTTGTTTTGACTGAAACGCGGTTGCGTTGGAAAAGTAGGAATACTTTGTTGGATGATTGAGGATATGAGCAAAAGGGGGATGTATGGCCAGTAAAATGATTTTTTCTTGAAATAGCCTTGGAAAGATTAAAAAAAGCTATATATTTGTATTCAATTCTAAAACTAACTACCTATGAAACTAATTGCAGAAAGTGGTTCTACGAGAACAGAATGGGCGCTGGTTGAAGATAATCGTCTGATACAGCGATCCTTCACGGAGGGCTTAAATCCTTTCTTTCAAACGAGAAGAGAGATTAGCCGAAGTGTGCGGTTAGGATTACCCGAGCATTTTTTCAAAAGGAAATTGGAACAAGTCTATTATTATGGTGCCGGATGTACTTCTTATGAAAAGAAAAATATATTGGGAGCTTCATTGGTAGCACAATTCAAAACTCCAATTCAGGTAGAGAGTGATTTGCTGGCAGCTGCACGTGGCTTGTTCAAATGCGAGGCAGGCATCGCCTGTATCTTGGGAACCGGCTCGAACTCATGCTTTTATGACGGGAAAATCATTGTAAAGAATGTCAAAGCGGGAGGCTATATCTTAGGAGATGAAGGCAGTGGCGCTGTATTGGGCAAAATGTTTTTGTCTGATGTACTGAAAGGTTTGGCTCCTAAAGATGTAACGGCGGATTTCTTTGAGAAGTTCCGTATAAGCCCGAATGAGGTTATGGAATCTGTGTATAACCGCCCGTTCCCCAATCGCTTTTTGTCTACCATATCTTATTTTCTGGCAGATTATACCAATGATGACTATGTATTTGAGCTGATTACCGGTAATCTAAGAAATTTCTTTACTCGTAATGTCTGCCAATATGACTACAAAAATTATCCTATTCGTTTTGTGGGCTCACTGGCTTACAGCTACGCGGCCATTTTGCGGGAAGTTGCCCGTGAATTTGACATCGAACTGGAAATCATTGAAGAAACACCAATGAATGGCCTGATTGAATTCCATTCTTTAAATATAGAAGAACCTTAAATTTTATATATGATAAGGTATATAACTTCCTTTTTGCAAATGTATAAATATAAATCTAAATAAATGCAAATGAATGTTCTTGATACCAAATAATAATGTACCTTTGTTAGGACGAAATGAATGAATCATTTCTCACCTTTGTTAATAACGAGTTTTTTATCTCTTAAAACAACCAATAGAGCTAAGTAATTAACAAGATTTTAGCCTTGCATATATATAACTAAGTTCCGTCTGAACTTGGTAAATAAATAGAAAAGAAGAGAGATAATATAAAGTTATGAACCTTTAAATAAAGAAGATGCCTATGAGAGATTAAAGAAACCTTTGGAAATAGTCTCACTATTCCGAACCATATGATTCCCTTACCCTAATTTTGAAAAACTTGTTTAATTAACAAAATCATCAATCACTTATGAATGAAGATCGTAAAAGACGAGGACTTGCTAATGGTAAGTTCCTTACGGCGGTGGCAATCTGTGCTCTGTTTTTAGGCAGTGGCAACGTGATGGCTACACAAACTGCATCCGGCGACTCGCAAGGAGTACAAGAACAGATGCAATCTATCTCTGTGACTGTCACAGTGGTAGATACAAAAGGTGAACCTGTTATTGGTGCCAATGTCATTGAGAAAGGTACGACCAATGGTGGTATTACGGATTTGGATGGAGTTTCCAAATTAAATGTAAAGCCCGGTGCTATTCTGCAAGTATCATTTGTGGGATATACTACTCAAGAAGTCAAGGCAACTTCGGTAATGAAGGTTGTTTTGAAAGATGATACGGAATTGTTGGATGAAGTTGTCGTAGTAGGTTATGGTGCACAGAAAAAGGTGAACCTGACTGGTGCGGTGGCTAATGTAGATGTGAACAAAACAATCGATAGCCGTCCTATCACGGATATAGGCCGTGCCTTGCAGGGGGCTGTGCCGGGATTGACCATTACTACCAACTCCGGTGAGATAGGTGGTGCGCCTACTATCAAGATTCGTGGTAGTATCGGTTCTCCGAATGGTGACTCCAAACCGTTGATTCTGGTAGATAATGTGGAAGTAACGGATATTTCTATGGTGAATCCGGACGATATTGAAAGTATATCTGTATTGAAGGATGCTGCTTCTGCTTCTATTTACGGTGCCCGTGGTGCATTTGGCGTATTGCTGATTACCACAAAATCAAGAAGTAAACATGAACGTCTCTCTGTAAAATATACCAATAACTTTGCATGGCGTACGCCGACCAAGACACCCGAACAACTTCCGGGATGGCAGCAGGCTGATATTAACTTGCAAGGTGTAATCAATCAGACTAAGGGGTCTACCGCATTTTATAACGTAGTGGGTAATATGCGTGTGGATGCTACACATGTGCAGAAAATGAAGGATTACTGGGACAAATATGGCTATGGTGACCAGTTTGGCCGTGAGATGGAATTGGGTCGTGACTTTGAGTTCCGCGATGGCGGTATGTTCTTTATCCGTACTTGGGACTGGTATGATGAATACATTAAGGACTGGGCTCCGCAGCAGAACCATAGCCTTTCTATCAACGGTGGCAATGGAAAGACTAATTACAATATCGCTTTGGGATATCTGAGCCAGGATGGTATGATGAAAGTCAATTCGGACAACTATAAGCGTTACAATGCCAATATCTCTTTGAACTCTGAATTGAACAAATATGTGTCTATCCGTACAGGTGTCATGTTCACCCGTTCTGACTACGATAAGCCATTCAACTATAACAGTGATCTTTACGACCCGATGTACTATCTGTATCGTTGGCAACCGATGATGCCTTACGGTACTTTTGAAGGCAAGGAGTTCCGTAACGCCTTGACCGAACAGAAAAGTGCTCCTATTACCACAAAAGAACGTGAGTATCTGCGTTTGACAGGTGGTGCAACTATCAAGCCTATCAAAGATTTAACACTGGATATAGATGTTGCTTATAGCAGCGTGGAAAATCGCTATAAGAAGTATGGTACACCGAGCTTGACCAGTGGTTATGAAATCTTCACTGCCCGTCCGTCTGTTGAGGCATTACGTGATTCTTATGGCAGTTATCTATCTGCTGCTACTTATGATTATGTATATCAGGAAACCGGACGCACGGAGAATCTGACAGCCAACTTCGTGGCAACTTATGCCAAACGCTGGGGAGATCATGATTTTAAGGCGATGGCAGGTTCCAGCCTTGAAAAGAGCGAATATGAATATTACTGGGCGCAACGCAAAGGTCTGCTCGACCCCGCAAAACCGGAATTGAATCTGGCTACAGGTGACCAGACTACAAGCTCCTCGCATACTTGGTGGTCTGTAGCAGGCTTCTTCGGACGTCTTAATTATTCTTATAAAGACCGATATATGTTGGAACTGAACGGCCGTTATGACGGTTCCTCCCGTTTCCCCTCTGGGAATCGTTTCGGTTTCTTCCCATCCATGTCTGCCGGTTACCGTATTTCTGAAGAACCGTTCATGCAGTCACTGAAGCCTTATCTGAGTACGTTGAAGATTCGCGGCTCTTGGGGTATGATTGGTAACCAGGATGTAGGTACCGACCGTTATATCTCCACTCTGTCCACTTCTGTAGACAGTTGGATTATCGATGGAAAGAAAGTACAGTCAACACAAAAACCGACTATTGTGTCTTCAACCCTTACTTGGGAGAAGGTTACTACACTTGACCTTGGCTTGGATGCCCGTTTCTTCAATGATGCGTTGGGAGTAACGTTTGATTGGTATAACCGTACTACCAGTGATATTTTGACTACTGCCAACCTGCCTGCCACATTGGGTGCTGACGCTCCATATGAAAATATGGGTACTATTCAGACCAAAGGATGGGAACTTGCCATTGACTATCGCCATACCTTCAAGAATGGTCTGCACTTTGGCGTGACGGCTTCTGTTGCCGATGACAAGACTGAAGTAACCAAGTGGACGTATAATACAAAGATTCCTTCTTATGGAGCTACCGGATGGTGGGATAAGAGTGCTTATAAAGAAGGTATGGTTTTGGGAGATATCTGGGGCTTGCAGTTCGACCGTTTCCTGACGGAAGATGACTTTAATGCTGACGGTTCTTTGAAAGCCGGTTTGCCCGACCAGACTAAAGTATTCCCTGCCGGTTATCAATTTGCTCCCGGTGATGTGCTTTATAAAGACCTCGACAACAACGGTGAAATCGTAAAACAGACCAATACAAATGACAGGGGTGACCTTAGTGTTATAGGTAACGCCCTGCCGCGTTTACAGTTTGGTTTGAATTTGGATGCTGCTTGGAAAGGCTTTGATATAAGCATGTTCTTCCAGGGGGTAGCCAAGAGAAAACTTTGGGCGGCAGGTAACCAGGTATTGCCAGGCTTTACTACCGGTGAACCCTTCTACAAAGGTGCTGAGGATTATTGGACTCCCGAAAACACAGATGCTTTCTATCCCCGTCCGATGGATTACAAGCAGTCTGCTTCGGGTAACTATAGCGTGAATGACCGCTATTTGCTGAATATGGCTTATCTGCGTCTGAAGACGTTTACTGTGGGATATTCTCTTCCTAAGGTTTGGTTGAGCAAATTCAAGGTGCAAGGTTTGCGTGTTTATTTCACCGGTGAAAACCTTTTCACCATCGACGGTGTGAAACCTGCTATCGATCCGGAAATAGGAATACGTACGGCCAGTGGTAAGAGTGACCAGCGTAACTTTGGCCGTAGCTATCCATACCAGAAGACAGTGTCGTTCGGTATTCAGCTTAGTTTATAATCTAATAGTAATTGCAGTTATGAAAAAGAAAAATTTATTATATATCGTTTGTGCGTTGGCAATGGGCTCGCTCTGCGGTTGCGACGATTTTTTGAATAAAGACCCGCAGGACAAGCAGACCAATGACACTTATTGGCAGACTGAAACTTCTTTGCGTACTTATGCGCAAGACTTCTATTCTTCCTACTTTACAGGATATGGTACCGACTATACTGTTTTTGCCGGTTATTTCTCTGGAGATGACTATACGGATGATTTTATCAATCTGAATAATGCAAATACAAACGGTTCAGGATATATTTATTTCTCCACTTCTGCCACTACGGACTGGAATAGCCAGACAGGAACTTGGTCGGGCAATTATAGTGTTATTTATAAAGCCAATGTCATGCTTGAGAAGATTCCCGGAATGAATATTTCGGACGAAGCCAAGAAACACTGGGAAGGTGTTGCACGCTATTTCCGTGCAATGGCTTATAGTACGCTGGCAAAGTATTATGGCGGTGTTCCTTACTACGATAAGGTGACAGACCCGGCAGACCCGGCCCTTTATAAAGACCGTGATTCTTATTTGTATGTAGCGCAGAAGATACAAGAGGATTTTCAGTATGCATTGGATAATGTACGTACGGATGATACGAAGCGCCAAGTCAACAAATATGTGGTTGGTGCGTATATGTCACGCGAAATGCTGTATCATGCCACATGGCTGAAGTATCACGGTACTACTGTAGGTCCTACTTCAGAGAAAGTGGCGGATGGTGATATTAAGAATTTACTGCAAGGAGCCATTAATGGTGCGGAGGTAGTGATGAACTCTGGTATCTATTCAATAGGCAATACCTATAATGCTTTGTTTACTACGGACGATTTGGCTAACAATCCGGAAGTTATCTGGTATCGTGAATATACAAGCGGTTTGCAGTGTAATGCTTTGATGTCCTACAATGGCCCGGAAGATCAGACTCAGGGTGGTGTTACGCAAGATGTAATCAACACTTATCTTTGCAGTGACGGTTTGCCGATAGGTCAGTCTCCGCTGTATCAAGGTAAGGAAGATCCGAGTATTCAGAAGTCATTTCAAGATCGTGACCCGCGTTTGTATCAAACTATTGCCGATAGTCTCCGTATCATGAGCGCCATGGGTACAAATTATACCGAAGGTACATCACCAACGGGATATCCTACCAAAAAGTTCCTGAACGACGAGTGGTGGGTGGCTGGTCTGGATTACTGTACCGGTAGATTAAGTCCGGCTGATGCTCCGTGTATCCGCTATGCGGAAGTGTTGCTGAACTATGTAGAAGCACGTTATGAGATTGCTCAAGTGGGGGGTAACGGTTTCTCGCAGAGCGACCTTGACAAATCTATCAATGAACTCCGTGACCGTCAGCTGACGAAGTGGGGAGATACTGAAGCCAAGACAATGCCGAAAGTTCAACTGAATGGCGGTAACTTGAGTGTGAATGGAGTTGTTATCAATGACCCTGCCCGTGACCCTGATGTCAATCCGGTTTTGTGGGAAATCCGTCGTGAGCGTCGTATTGAGTTGATTATGGAAGGCCGTCGTGGTGAGGACCTCCGTCGTTGGGCCAAGTTTGAATACTTAAACTCAGAAGATGCAAATGGTTATCCTACCATGTCTTTCCTGGGTGCTTATGTCAATATGGCCGATTATCCGGAAATATCTTCAAAAGATGATTCCGGCAAGAGAGTGCTCTATCTGTTCGACCCGGAGAATCCCGGTAATGTAGAAACTGAAAAAGGGTATATTTATTATCTTCGTGAAAAAGAACTTCGTATATTCAAGGCTGGTGAATTGAATTCGGAACGCTACTATTTGCGTGCCATACCGGCTGCACAGTTGACTATTTATGAGAATAAAGGTCAGGTGTTGACTCAGAACCCAGGTTGGTAATATTATGAAGTAGATTATAAAAATAAGGGATGTCCTCACAAAACGAGGACATCCCTTATTTTTTATTCATTGTTCTCTTACAGTGCCTTTTCCTTAATCAGGTATTCTGCAATCTGTACCGCATTCAGTGCAGCGCCTTTTTTGATTTGGTCACCTACAATCCAGAATGTCAATCCGTTCTCGTTGCTGAGGTCCTTGCGGATACGGCCTACGTAAACCGGGTCTTTGCCGGCGAGGAACAACGGCATGGGGTATTCCTTTTCTGCCGGATTGTCCATCAGAATCAAGCCTTCGCCGTTGGCAAATGCTTCGCGGGCTTCTTCTATGGAGATGGGGCGCTCGGTCTCTACCCAGATACTTTCGGAGTGGGAACGGAGGGCAGGAACACGTACACAAGTAGCACTGACTTTTACGTCAGAGTGCATAATCTTGCGTGTCTCGTTGTACATCTTCATTTCCTCTTTGGTATAGCCGTTTTCGGTGAATACGTCGATTTGCGGAATGAGGTTGAATGCCAGCTGGTAAGCGAATTTCTCAACGGTTACGGGTTCGCCTGCCAATACCTGGCGGTATTGCTCGTACAACTCGTCCATGGCAGCAGCGCCGGCACCACTGGCAGCCTGATAGGTAGAAACATGCACGGTCTTTATATGGGAAAGCTGTTCGATGGCTTTCAGTGCCACTACCATTTGGATAGTAGTACAGTTAGGGTTGGCGATGATGCCGCGCGGACGGTCTTTGGCGTCAGCAGCATTTACTTCGGGTACTACCAAAGGCACATCGGCATCCATACGATAAGCGCTGGAATTGTCAATCATCACTGCTCCGTACTTGGTAATGGTTTCGGCAAACTCTTTGGAGGTGCCTGCGCCTGCGGAAGTGAAAGCGATATCAACCCCTTTGAAGTCATCATTGTGTTGCAAGAGTTTCACCTCGATCTGTTTACCGCGGAAGGTATATTTGGTTCCGGCACTGCGTTTAGAACCGAACAATACTAACTCGTCCAACGGGAAATTTCTTTCATCGAGCACTCGCAGGAACTCTTGTCCCACGGCTCCGCTTGCTCCAACAATAGCTACTTTCATTTTTCTTTTGTTTTAAATTAAGTTTATAAAAAAGTGAAATACTATCTCTAAAAAGATAGAATTGGTCGCAAATTTATAACAAAATGCTGTATAACACCGCATAAAGTGAAAAGTTTTTCGTTATTTTGCATGCAAAACCTAAAACTTACAGCCTATGAACTGGTTTGACTTCAGCTTGAAACTTCCCATCACCGACCCTACATGGATATTCCTCCTTGTACTCCTCATTATATTGTTTGCTCCCATATTGTTGAATAAGCTTCGTATTCCGCACATTATCGGAATGATACTGGCGGGGCTTGTCATCGGGGAGCATGGTTTCAATATTTTGGTGCGTGACAGCAGTTTTGAACTTTTCGGCAAAGTAGGCTTGTATTACATCATGTTCCTTGCCGGTCTGGAAATGAATATGGGAGACTTCAAACAGAACCGGGGCAAAGCTCTTGTTTTGGGGCTCTTGGCTTTTATTGTGCCCATAGGCATAGGTTTGGTAACGAATATAGCTTTGTTGAAGTACGGGGTGCTGACCTCTGTCCTGCTGGCAAGTATGTATGCGTCGCATACGCTGGTGGCTTATCCCATCGTGATTCGTTACGGTGTGTCGCGGCATCGTAGTGTGAGCATTGCGGTGGGAGGAACGGCGGTTACGGATACACTCACTTTGCTGGTTCTGGCCGTTGTGGGTGGTATGTTCAAGGGAGAGTCGGACGGCTTCTTCTGGGTATGGCTTGTCATAAAGGTTATCTTCCTGGGTATTTTGATTGTATATCTGTTTCCACGCATAGGTCGTTGGTTCTTTCGGAGGTACGATGACAACGTAATGCAGTTCATATTCGTGCTTGCCATGGTTTTTCTCGGAGCCGGATTGATGGAGTTTGTGGGGATGGAGGGTATCCTGGGTGCTTTCCTGGCAGGTTTGGTATTGAACCGGCTGATTCCGCATGTCTCTCCGCTGATGAACCATCTGGAGTTTGTGGGCAACGCCTTGTTTATTCCCTATTTCCTGATAGGTGTGGGCATGCTGATTGATGTGCACGTGATTTTCGGTCATGGCGATGCTCTGAAAGTAGCGGCTGTAATGATTGTGGTGGCATTGGCTGGTAAATGGATTGCCTGCTGGCTGACGCAGAAAATATATAAGATGGAAGGGATTGAACGGGAGTTGATGTACGGATTGAGCAATGCACAGGCAGCGGCAACGCTGGCGGCTGTGTTGGTGGGATACAACATCATTCTGCCTGGTGGGGAACGCTTGCTGAATGATGATGTATTAAACGGTACCGTTCTGCTGATTCTTGTAACTTGCATCGTCAGTTCGTTTATTACGGAACGTGCCGCACGGAAGATTGCCATGGAGGAAGCCCATCTGGAAGCAAGTCGTTCCGTGGAGCCGGAGAAGATTCTGATTCCGATAGCCAACCCCGATACGATTGAAGACTTGATAAATCTTTCTTTGGTGATACGCGACCCGAAGCAACGGGATAATCTGTTGGCACTGAATGTCATCAACGACGATAGCAGTTCTGAAAGTGCTGAACTGCGCGGGAAACGCTATCTGGAAAAGGCTGCCATGATAACGGCCTCGGCAGATGTACCGTTGAGGCAAATTACACGTTATGACTTGAATATCGCTTCCGGAATTATCCATGCGGCAAAAGAATATGCAGCGACCGATGTCATTATAGGTCTGCACCGTAAAGTCAATATCGTGGACTCCTTCTTCGGTATGCTGACGGAGAATCTGCTGAAAGGCTTGCATCGCGAGGTGATGGTTTCCAAGTTCCTGATGCCCATTAACACAATCAGGCGGGTGATTGTGGCGGTACCTCCGAAAGCCGAGTATGAGGCGGGATTCCTGAAATGGGTGGAACATTTTTGCCGGTTGGGGAGTACTTTGGGTTGCCGGGTGCATTTTTATGCCAATGAAGAGACTACCGCCCATCTTCAAGGGCTGGTGAAAGCCAAATATGGACAGACATTGACAGACTTTTCCCGCCTGGACGATTGGGGGGACTTGCTGATATTGACCGGGCAAGTGAATTTTGACCATCTGTTAGTGATTATCAGTGCCCGTCGGGGCTCCATCTCCTATGACAGCTCCTTCGAGAAGTTGCCGGCACAAATCAGTAAATATTTTGCAAATAATAGTCTGATTGTATTGTATCCGGATCAACTAGGTGAACCGCAGGATGCGGTATCCTTCTCAAATCCGCGTGGCAACAATGAGTCGCAACATTACGAGAAGGTCGGCAAATGGTTTTATAAGTGGTTTAAAAAAAGCTGAAATGGAAGATTGGAAACAACGAACGCAACTCCTGCTGGGAGATGAAAAGATGGAACGGCTACGTAAAGCGCATGTACTTGTCGTAGGACTGGGTGGTGTAGGTGCTTATGCGGCCGAGATGATATGCCGTGCCGGAGTGGGGCGGATGACGATTGTCGATGCTGATACCGTGCAGTCTACGAACATAAACCGTCAGTTGCCGGCTCTGCATTCTACCTTGGGGCAGAAGAAGGCAGAGATATTGGCATCACGTTTCAGGGACATTAATCCGGCTCTGGAATTGAAAGTGTTTCCCATATTCCTGAAAGATGAGAACATACCGGAACTGCTGGATGCAGCGGCTTATGACTTTGTGGTGGATGCCATTGATACGCTTGCTCCAAAATGCCATTTGATAGCGGAAACCATGAGGCGGCATATCAAGATTGTGTCCAGCATGGGGGCGGGAGCAAAGAGTGACATTACGCAAGTGCGCTTTGCCGATATATGGGATACCTATCATTGTGGATTGAGCAAGGCTGTGCGTAAGCGTCTGCAAAAGATGGGCATAAAGCGCAAGCTTCCCGTAGTTTTCAGTACGGAGCAAGCGGACTTGAAGGCGGTGTTGCTGACGGATGATGAGATGAACAAGAAATCCACTTGCGGCACGATAAGTTATCTGCCGGCAGTGTTTGGCTGCTACTTGGCAGAATATGTCATTAAAAGGCTGTAAAATTACTAATTATGATCCATTTAGAGAATATAACGAAGAGTTTCGGTAATCTGCAAGTGTTGCGGGGTATTGACTTGGAGATAGAGAAAGGGGAGATTGCCAGTATTGTAGGACCCAGTGGAGCAGGTAAAACTACCTTGCTGCAAATCATGGGTACGTTGGATATGCCGGATGGCGGTTCGGTGGTTATTGACGGCACACAAGTCAACCGTATGAGGGAGAGGGAACTTTCTGCATTTCGCAACCGGCATATCGGTTTTGTGTTCCAGTTCCACCAGCTTCTGCCGGAGTTTACGGCTTTGGAGAATGTAATGATACCGGCCTTTATTGCCGGAAGAGGACAGCAGGAAGCCAAGGAAGCGGCTGCGGAAATTCTTGAATTCATGGGGCTTGCCGAACGGGCTTCCCACAAACCGAATGAGTTGTCGGGAGGTGAGAAGCAGCGTGTGGCGGTGGCCCGTGCTCTCATCAATCATCCGGCAGTGGTGCTGGCAGATGAACCTTCCGGTAGCTTGGATACCCATAATAAGGAAGAACTGCACCAGCTCTTTTTTGATTTACGTAACCGTTTCGGACAAACGTTTGTTATCGTAACCCATGATGAAGGACTGGCGCAGCTCACCGACCGGACGATACATCTGATTGACGGGGAAATCAATAAAATGGTCTGAGCCTATTTCCCTGTGCCCATTACTCCCGAGTCATTGTCACTGTTGTTCACCTTTCGCTGTGCCGTCTTGAAACTACGGCTGAACGAGAAGTAGCGGGGAAAGTTTACCAGGAACATGCGGGAGTTCTCATTTCTTCATATTGATATGATGGTTCTAATCCTTATTGCAGTAGACCTTCCTGCTTTCAAGGCGTTTCTGCTTGTTAAACGAAATGAGTGGTGAAAAGGTTACATCAGACATTGAAGAATGTTGCATGATGCTGTTATTCAAAGCAAACGTAGTGACTGATTTTCTCCAAATCGGTATCGGAGAATTCCTCGTAAAGTGCAAAAGGTTTCAGACTATGAAGGTTGCCTTTCTTCTTTCGGTATTCTACAATGGCCTTTGCTTGGTAGAAGTTGATGTAAGGATGGTTGCGTAGCCTCTCTAGGCTACTACGGTTCAGGTTGATGAGGCGGATGGCCCGGGTGTCGATGGAAAACCAAGACTGCAATTGGCTGGTGTCCAAATGGATTTCTTGTAGTTGTGTGATGTCGTAGAATCCTCCCAGGCGTTGTCGGTAACTGATGATTAGACGGGCAATGCCGCTACCGATGCCTGGTATTTTCTTCAGCTCTGTGGTGTCGGCGCGGTTCAGGTCGACAAGGGTTCCGGCCGGATATTTTTCCGGTGCAATTCGGGAAGTGGCAGCGCTGTCATTGCTTCCAGGAGAGCTGTACAACCGGGCGGTTCTTGTTTCTGTGTCTTCCGGAGTGATGTGGATATAGGGCAGGAGTGTCTGATATTGTTTTTCTGTCATTCCATATATTTTCCGGAAATCTTCCGCCTTACGGAACTTCCCCCCTTTGCTACGGTAGCGGAGTATGTTTCGCACCATCCATCCGGGCAGTCCCAGTCGACAAAAAGTGACGGAGTCGGCGGTATTGGGATTAAAACGGGCCAGGGAGACAGTTGGAGGGTGCTTTGGGAGAGAAGAATTAAATCTGTTGTCCCATTTTTGTTCCTTTTCTTGTATGGATGCGATGAACGATTCGTATTCTGCCATGGCAGTGGCCTGCCGCCGGATTGCTTCATCGGAGAGGGGGCGGTTTTCTCTTTGGTATATATAAATATACCCGGAGAGAAAGACGAGAATGATGCCGGTAATCAAAACCAGTATTCCGCGTCTTTCTCCTCGGGAGAAATAAAGGAATTCTTTAAAAGGATTCTGCATGATAGCTTATTTTAGAAAACCCAGTTCATTGATAAAAATCAGTGCAATTCCTGTTGGGGCGATGTATCTCAGAATGAATATCAGCAGCTTGTAGACGGATACTTTCAGAGTTCCGTTGTTGCTGACTTCTTCCCATACGATTTTTTTGTCCAGATGCCATCCTATGAAAATGGAAATGAAGAAACCGCCTAACGGCAACATTAGCTTGGCTGTTACAAAGTCGAACAAATCGAACAGGTTTAGCCCGAATACGGTATAGCTCTTGCCGATGCCGAGAGACAGTGAGCAGAAAACTCCCAAGAAAATGCAGCCGGCTGTTACGTATCTGGCTGCCTTGCTGCGTGAAAGCTTGAATTCTTCATGCAGATAGGCGGTTACCACTTCGTGCAGGGAAATAGTGGAAGTAAGTGCTGCCAATGCCAGTAGGATATAGAACATCAGAGATAGCAGGACTGCCAGCCAGGGAATATTGCCGAATGCTTGCTGAAAGACATTGGGTAGGGTGATGAACAATAGACTGGGACCTGCATCCGGTTGGATACCCACAGAGAAGGCGGCAGGGAAGATGATGAATCCTGCTAGGATGGCTACCATGGTGTCGATAGCGGCCACGTTGAGTGCCGTTTTGGACAAGTTTGTATCGTTACGGAAATAGGAAGCATACGTACAGAGACATCCCATCCCAAGACTCAGGGAGAAAAATGCCTGCCCCATAGCTCCAAGGAACACATTGCCGTCCACTTTGCTGAAGTCCGGTTTCAGCAGGAATTCAATGCCTGCTCCTGCACCGGGCAGGGATATGGAGCAGATGGCAAGGATTATCAATAGTACAAACAGCATCGGCATCATGATTTTGGCTGATTTTTCAATGCCTTTTTCCACTCCTTTGACAATGATGAGATGGGTGGCCAGCAGGAATAGCACCAGCCAGATGACCGGACGCCAGGGGTTGCTGACAAAGCTGTTGAAGGATGCGATGAAATCGGCTGCCGACTTCCCGGCAAAACTGTTGGTAGCCGCTTCGCCGATAAACTCAAGCGTCCATCCTGCCACAACGGAGTAATATCCCAGAATAAGGAATCCGGCCAGTACGCCCATACGTCCTACCCAGCGCCAATGCGTGCCGGGTGCTAATTTCTGATAAGCCCTTGCCGTATTGGCACGCGAGTGCCTGCCGATGAGGAATTCTGCAATCATGATGGGGATGCCGAGAATGAGCACACAAACCAGGTATACAAGGATAAATGCCGCACCTCCGTGATTCCCGGTCTCAAACGGGAAACGCCAGATGTTACCTAAACCTACTGCGGAGCCTGCCGAGGCAAGTATGACGCCTAATTTGCTTCCGAAGTTAGCTCTGTCACTTTTTGTCATAAAACGTAGATTTTTCTTTCAATTCGTTATTAATACCACCTAAAACATGCAAATATAGAAAATGTTCTGTACTTTTGCGCACAGTTCGTTGATAATTTGGTATATGCTATATTATATTAAGAAATATCCGGTGTCGCTTTTTATTATTCTGACGGTGATTTATCTTTCATTCTTTAAACCGCCTTCTACAGAAATAAGCAAGATTCCCAATATAGACAAGGTGGTGCATATCTGTATGTATTTCGGTATGTCAGGAATGCTGTGGCTGGAGTTTTTTCGCGCTCACCGGAGAGACAACGCCCCTTTATGGCATGCATGGGCAGGGGCGTTTGTCTGTCCCGTTTTGTTCAGCGGAATGGTGGAGTTGCTGCAAGAATACTGCACGACATACCGTGGCGGAGACTGGCTGGATTTTGCGGCCAATACCATGGGAGCGGTGCTTGCATCAATGGTCGGCTATTTCATTTTAAGGCCGAGGATGAAATAGGATTATAAGTATTCAACTACGGAACTTAGCTTGATTCCGTTCGATCCTTTTATCAGAATTGTTTTCCCACAAGGTTTCTCTCTTTGCAGCTCTGCGATGAGTGCGGTTACATCGGGATAACTCTGATAAGAGTGGCGTGTGGCGGCAAACAATTCCCCTACAAGAGCTACGTTCTTGAATCCGCATTCTTCCAGATAGTCTGTAATCTTCTGGTGCTCGTCGGCACTGTCTTTGCCCAACTCCCGCATATCTCCTAATATCAGCATTTTGTTTTCGGCCTGCATGTTCCGGAAGTTACTGATGGAAGCCATCATGCTGGTGGGATTGGCATTATAGGCATCGATAATCAGAGTGTTGTCCGCTGTTTTTTTTAGTTGTGAACGGTTGTTTTGCGGGGTATATCCGGCCAGTGCCTTGTTTATTTTCTCCGGTTCCACACCAAAAAAATGTCCGATGGTGACAGCTGCCAGAGCATTGGGGAAGTTATATTCACCGATAAGCTGGGTTTGTACTTCGTGATATTTGCTTTCATTGCCCGTTTTCCACTCGAAGGTGAGGTAAGGAGAATTGCCGGTGACGTGTCCGTTGATGTACAGTCCGTCCTCATTGCCGTAGGCAATCTGACGGAGTCCGTAGGCTATCTTTTTTAAGCAGGGATTGTCGTTATGGATGAAGATGGTAGCTTCTTTCCGCATCCGCAGATAGTCGTACATCTCTCCTTTGGTTTTGATGACTCCTTCAAAAGAGCCGAATCCTTCCAGATGTGCTTTTCCTACGTTGGTAATTATTCCGTAGTCAGGTTCGGCTATCTCTACCAGCTCCTTGATGTCTCCCGGGTGGCTGGCACCCATTTCCACCACGGCAAGGTCGTGTTCAGGGCGCAGGCGGAGCAAAGTGAGGGGAACACCGATGTGATTGTTCAAATTTCCCAAGGTATAGAGCACGTTGTGAGTTTGCGAAAGTACGGTGGACATCAGCTCCTTGGTAGTAGTCTTTCCGTTTGTACCCGTAATGCCGATGATAGGGGTACGCATTTGCCGACGGTGGTAATTGGCAAGTTGTTGCAAGGTTTTCAAGCTGTTTTCCACCACGATGTATCGTGTATCGCCTTCGGGGGCATAGGCTTCTTCGTCCACTATGGCATAAGCGCTTCCGCTTTCCAGCGCCCGGGAGGCAAAGGCATTTCCGTTGAACGACTCGCCTTTCAGCGCAATGAATAAAGAGCCTTGGGGGCAGTTACGGCTGTCAGTAGTGACACTGGCGCATGCTAGGAATATTTGATGTATAGCTGTTATATCCATGACTTTATAATTAAATCAATCTGGTAATTTGTAGTGAACCATTGTGCAAAGATATAGTTTTAATCTTCTCTCTTCTTGGACACAAGCAAAAAACTTATCAGTTTTATGAGTTTATGTATTTTGAAACCACTTTTTTGTTTACATTTGCAGGTACTATATAGAATAGAGAGCCTATGGAAATTCCAACTACCAAATATATAAATGTCAACGGTTCGTTGCTAGACCTCTCCAAGTCTCGTGTCATGGGCGTACTGAACGTTACTCCTGATTCCTTTTATGCCGGTAGCCGTACACAGACAGAGGTGGAAATTGCACGTCGGGTAAAACAAATAGTTTCGGAGGGAGCGGCCATTATTGACATAGGTGCTTACTCCTCCCGTCCCAATGCCGACAATGTCTCTGCTTGGGAGGAGATGGAACGGTTGCGTATGGGCTTGAAAATACTTTTTGAGATACAGCCGGATGCTGTGGTGTCGGTAGACACTTTCAGGGCGGATGTGGCAAGAATGTGTGTGGAGGAGTATGGTGTTGCCATCATCAATGATATTGCGGCCGGTGAGATGGATGCGGATATGTTCCATACCGTTGCGGCGTTGAACGTACCTTATATTATGATGCACATGCAAGGTACTCCGCAAAGTATGCAACAGCATCCTCATTACGACAATCTTCTGAAAGAGGTTTTCCTGTATTTTGCACGCAAGGTGCAGCAATTACGTGACTTAGGTGTGAAAGACATCATTCTGGACCCCGGTTTCGGCTTTGGAAAGACAATGGAACATAATTATGAATTGCTGTCCCATCTGGAAGAGTTCCGCATTTTTGAGTTGCCCTTGCTGGTAGGTGTTTCACGTAAATCGATGATATACCGCTTGTTGGACATTACTCCTCAGGAGGCGCTGAATGGTACCACGGTGCTCGATACCATCTGTCTGCTGAAAGGTGCTGACATCCTTCGCGTACACGACGTGAAAGAAGCCGTGGAAACCGTACGGATTGTGCAAGCCATGCAAAATAATTCATAACTTATAACTCAATTCGCTGTGTTTTTTGAATTTGGAATAAAAGATTTTATAGATATTCTGTTAGTGGCTTTCTTGCTATATTATACGTATAAGCTGATGAAAGCCTCCGGCTCTATAAATGTGTTTACGGGTATCTTGGTGTTTATCCTGATATGGCTGGTGGTGTCACAGGTGTTGGAGATGAAATTGCTTGGCTCCATCTTCGACAAGCTGGTCAGTGTGGGCGTGTTGGCGCTTATCATTTTGTTTCAGGACGAGATACGGCGCTTCCTGCTGACACTCGGCTCGCATCAGCATGCCAGTGCGCTGGTGCGCTTCTTCACTGGCAATAAGAAAGAGAAGTTGGAGCATGACGATATTATGCCGGTGGTAATGGCATGTATCAGTATGGGAAAACAGAAGGTTGGTGCCTTGATTGTTGTTGAGCATAATCTGCCTTTGGATGATGTGGTGCGTACGGGAGAAATTATCAATGCTGATATAAACCAGCGCTTGATTGAGAATATTTTCTTTAAGAACAGTCCGTTGCACGATGGAGCGATGGTTATCAGTAAGAAACGTATCAAGGCGGCGGGATGTATCCTGCCTGTTTCCCATAATTTGGACATTCCCAAGGAATTGGGGTTGAGGCATCGTGCCGCCATGGGAATTTCCCAGGTGTCTGATGCTCATGCCATCATTGTGTCGGAGGAAACCGGAGGTATTTCAGTGGCTTACAAAGGACAATTCTATCTGCGCCTGAATGCTGAGGAATTGGAAAGTTTGTTAACAAAGGAAAGCTGAGGTGTGACAAAATCTTCTGCTTTTACGTCATATAACATATGATATAAAACAAAAAATATCTTATAACTAATAACTGAAAAGGATGGATAGACGAAATTTCTTACGGACGGGAAGTCTGGCGATGTTAGGTTCGCTGGCGGTACCCTCGTTGGCTATGCCTGCGTCAGTACGCGGAGCTTTAGGAGGAGCAGATAATCAGTCTGCCGTAGCTTCGGCAATGGCTCATTTTGGCGTAACAGAGGCTGACTTGAAGAAAGTGATGGTTGCCGCTCTGGAAAAAGGCGGTAATTATGCCGACCTTTATTTTGAACACACATTCAACAACAGTGTGGTTCTGATGGACGGCAAAGTAAACAGATGCGGTTCTAACATAGACTTCGGTATGGGCGTGCGCGTATTGGCGGGCGACCAGACAGGCTATGCTTACGTAGAGGGAGTAACTTTGGAAGAAATGTTGCGTGCTGCCCGGACAGCAGCACGTATTGCTTCTTCGGGCAAGGCAGGCAAGCCGGTGGGGCTGACGGAAAAGACAATTGCCAAAAGCCGCTATGCCGTCGCCGAACCTTGGGAGGACGTAAGTATCAAGACTAAAATCCCCTATCTGGAAAAACTGAACGAAAAGATTTTCTCTTTGGATAATCGGGTGCGCAAGGTGCAGGCATCACTTTCAGATACTACCTCGCACGTGCTTTTCTGCAATTCCGAGGGTGTGAGCTACTATGATTATCGCCCGATGGTCTCTTTTGCGGCTGTCTGTATCATGGAAGAAAATGGAAAGATGGAGAACGGTTATGCTGCTCGTTCTTACCGTAAGGGGTTTGAATTCCTGACGGACGACATCGTGGATATTCTTGCACGTGAGGCGGTGGATAAGACTGCTATCTTGTTCAAGGCTGTGAAACCCAAAGGTGGCGAAATGCCTGTCGTGATGGGGGCAGGCGGTTCGGGTATCTTGTTGCACGAAGCCATAGGACATGCTTTTGAAGCCGATTTCAACCGGAAACGTACTTCCATCTTCTGCGACCTCCTTGGAAAGAAGATTTGCAACGAACATATCAATGTGGTGGACGACGGTACCATCGCCTTCAATCGCGGCTCTGTAAACTTTGATGATGAAGGAGTGGAAGGACAAAAGACCTATATCGTGAAAGAGGGAATACTGACCAGTTACCTGCATGACCGTATTAGTGCCAAGCACTATGGTGTGGCTCCTACCGGAAACGGACGTCGCGATACTTTCCGCAATACTCCTATTCCTCGTATGCGTGCCACTTACATGGAAGCAGGCAACGTGAAAGAGGAAGACATTATCTCCACCGTGAAGAATGGTATCTATTGCGACCAGTTCACTAACGGCCAGGTACAAATCGGTGCCGGAGACTTTACCTTCTTCGTTAAATCGGGTTACTTGATTGAAGACGGCAAACTGACGCAACCTGTCAAGGATATCAACATCATCGGAAACGGTCCGAAGGCATTGGCAGACATTACGATGGTGGCAAGCAATGATAAGATTGACAACGGTACATGGACGTGTGGCAAAGATGGTCAGTCTTGTCCCGTTACCTGTGGTATGCCGTCGGCACTGGTCAGCAAACTGACTGTGGGAGGTGAAAGTTAAATATTAATGGAGAATTGATAGCTGATGATTGATAATGTTTCTTTCATTGTCAACTATCAACTGTCAACTATCACTATCAATTAAGGATATGATTACAGACGACAATAAAAAATTGGCACAATGGGCTATGGAGTATGCCTTGAAGAACGGCTGCCAAGCAGCCAAACTGGTGCTGTATACGAACTCTAATTCTTCTTTCGAACTGCGTGACGGCAAGATGGACCGTTTGCAGCAGGCTACGGAAAACGGATTGGGACTGAATCTTTATGTGGACGGACGTTTCGGCTCGTTCTCTACCAATCGCTTGAACAAAAAAGAATTGGAAACACTGATTAAGAACGGTATCGATTCTACCCGTTATCTGGCAGTGGATGAGTCGCGTATCTTGGCCGATCCGGCACGTTACTATAAAGGGGGAAAACCCGATTTGCAACTTTTTGACAAGACGCTCTACAATCTCAACCCCGATGACAAAGTGGAACTGGCCAAGGTTGCGGCCGGAGAAGTGATGGGCAAAGACGAACGTGTTATTTCGGTAGATTCTTCCTACAGCGACGGTGAAAGTTCTTCTTACCGCTTGATAAGCAATGGCTTTGAAGGAGAATCGAAAAGCACTTGGTTCTCTGTGTCGGCCAGCGTTTCCATAAAGGGAGAAGGAGAGGCGCGTCCGCAGGATTATTGGTATGGTTCATCCTTGTTCTATGATAAACTGACCAAAACGGGAATCGGTGCCAAGGCATTGGAACGCGTATTGCGCAAGTTGGGACAGAAGAAAGCAAAGTCGGGTAAATATACAATGGTGGTTGATCCTATGAATGTGGGAAATCTGCTCAGCCCGATGCTAAGTGCATTGTACGGTAGTGCTCTGCAGCAAAAGAACTCCTTCCTGATGGATAAGCTGGATGCGAAAGTGGCTTCCAGTCTCTTCACGTTGCGTGACGAGCCGCATGCTATCGGTGCAAACGGTTCACGCTATTTTGACAACGAAGGGGTGGCCACACAGCCGCGTGCTATCTTTGACGGAGGAGTATTGAAAACTTATTTCATTGATACTTACAATGCCAAAAAAATGGGTGTGGCTCCTACCATCAGTTCGCCTTCGCGCCTGATTCTGACACCGGGCGACAAAGACCTGAAGGGGTTGGTGGCCGATGTGCAGCAAGGAATCTTGGTTACCGGTTTCAATGGAGGAAACAGCAACAGCAGCACCGGAGATTTCTCTTACGGTATAGAGGGTTTCTTAATTGAAAACGGACAGCTGACACAGCCCGTCAACGAGATGAATGTGACGGGTAATATGATTACGTTGTGGAATTCTCTGGCAGCCGTGGGTAATGACCCGCAGCCGAACCGCTCATGGCAGATTCCTTCGCTGGTATTCGATGGGGTTAACTTCAGCGGATTGTAATGCTAGTTCAGCATCAGGCTCATATATGGGCTTGATGTTGTAAATATCTTTTCGGTGAGTTCGCCGATTGTAAGTGCCAAGTGGCTGCCCGGCAGACGCTTGGCACTATTCATACATTTACCATTGTTCAGGTAGTAGTAGCCGTTATTGGCACTGACCTGTTCATCGGTAAGATGAATGTTGAGTTTCAGTTCCGGATGGGCTGCGGCATAGATTTGCAACATGGTTTTGGCATTGATGATGCGTGCCATGCCCAAAAGTTGGCTTTCATCGGTAGCGGGAGGAGTGAGAACCCGGACGGACGGGAGATTCAGGCTTTGGCAGATAAGTTGAAGCAGTAAGGTTTTTGTTGCAGGAGTATCTGACACGATTTCTCCAATGCGCCAGTAGTCTTTCCTTATAGGATAGGTAATGGCCAAAGCTGTGATTTTCTCTCCTTTGTTCAAAGTGCAAACGGAGCCCTTCTCCAGTTGCAAATCGGCAATGATAACCCGGAAATCCTCCTCCGTATGCTGGATGCAGCAAGGGCACTCCCGTAATTTCCGATTGAAATATTCATATTTTTTTTCAGTATATTCGGCAGACATTTCCAGGGTAAAGCCCGTGTCGGCTGCCGGTGTGTCGGAAGCGATGAATGTCTCTTCGGTATAACGGAATACGGGGGCATAACCGCTCCGAGCATAGTAGTCGAACAGCCACGGTTCTGCCGGTATCAGGGTAGACAAGGAGGCATTATTGTGCAACATCCGTGCAAAGGCTTGCGATAACAGCTCTTGCATTACGCCCCGATTACGGTAGTCAGGATGTGTGCAGGCGCCTGATATATAGGCTGTATGAATATCTTCTCCTTCGAACGTCATAGGATAAGGCAACATCTGTAGGGCGGCAATCACTTCTTCACCGCTCTGGATGGCAATATTGACATCATTGTTATAGCGGAGTTGAAAATACATTTCAGTAAACTCCTCGCTATCATTGAAACAGAGCTTCCATAAATTCTTTACCTTTTCTTGTGTCATCAACCCCTTGTCTTTTTAATCCCTACCCCTTACTTTCACCACTTGATTGCTTCTACCGGTTCATCTCTCAAGCATGCCACGTATTTTTCCAGAATAATGGCAGGCTGGTACGAAAGTTTGGCTTTGCGCAATCCTTCAATACCCAAATCTTCTTCACGGTTGAGGTAGACATACTGTTCAGAGATATGGTTGGCAAATTCATAGTTAATCATTGCGTACGCTCCGTCTATGCTGGTATCGGCCTTTTCCACATGTATCCCAAAAGTATCTTGGTTGATGGGCATTCCGAAAGTGAAGGCGGCAATCTTGCCGTCTACATGCAGGATGCCTCCGGTCAGTCCCAGTTCCTCAAAATTGTGGAGGGCGTAGACCAGTGCGCGACGTTCGTTGCCCGTTCCTTCATGCTGGTCGCAGTTGTTGGCCTTGCACCATTCGGTTTCCAAGTCCATACATTCTTGGATGCGGTCGGGAGTGATGGGGGTATATTCGTAGTTATAGGTGCGCTTGAATTTGTTGACATGATTTCGTTTGGACTGGAATTTCTTTCCGGCAAGCGCGGCGAGATCTGTACGCAGATATAGGTAGTCGGCATAGTCCCGGTCTGCTGTGAATTGGAATTTTCCGGGCATGAAGGCTTCCAGTTCCGAGCACATGCTCGAGCATATCCCCAGCAGGCAGAAAGGTTCCCCTTCCCGGTGTGCGTCTTCAACCAGTGCATCTAGTACTTTTTTCAAATTCCCGTTGCCTATCGGCATCATGTACACCGGTTTGCCGTTTGCCCAGAATTTCAGTAAGAGGAAGCCTTCTATGATGGCAAACTTTGTATTGTATAGAAAGCGCCAGCTGCATAGGTTGGAGAATGAGAGGTCGCAATTCCTTCGCGGACTGTTCTGTGTATAGGAAGTGATAAGTTCTTTGTCTTGTAATTCGATATCTTTAAATGCAATCATGCGTTATTTTTAGTTGGTTATGATTATAAATAACAAAAATAAGAAGATTTTGTTAGAGTAGCCCTAATAATCGCAGAATAGTTGGAGTCAACAATGCTGTGAAGATACCGTTCAGGGTCAGGCCAAGACTGGCGAATGCGCCGTATTTGCGGCTGATGTCCATAGCTGTGGAAGTTCCTACCGCATGGGCGGCAGCTCCCAAGGAAAGGCCTTGTGCCATAGGGCTGCCAATGTGGGTCAGTTTCATGGTCTTGAAGCCCAGTATTCCACCCAGCAAGCCTACACAGACCACTACGGCGGCGGTGAGTGAGGGAATGCCACCCAGCGACTTGGTTACTTCCATGGCTATCGGTGTAGTGACAGACTTGGGTGCCAGAGAGTAGATAATTTCGTCGGAAGCCCCCATCAGTTTAGCTATCAGCACAACCGAGACAACTCCTACAATGCAGCCGGCAAGTTGTGACAGCATGATGGGGAGCAACTGTTTCTTAATCGTTTCCAATTGGAGGTATAGGGGTACTCCCAAGGCTACAACAGCGGGTTTCAGCCAGAATTCTATCAGACGCCCTCCTTCATTGTAGGTCTCATAACTGATATGCGTCATCTTCAGGAAGACAATAAGGATGGCAATTGTCAGCAGGATAGGATTTAGCAGCATGATGCCGGTCTTTTTCTGCAGAAGTTTGGCCAGAAAGAAAATCCCGAAGGTGACGGCCAATAGGAAAAACTCGTTTTCTAAAAAGTTCATTTGATTTTACGTGTTAGTTGATGAACCCATCCGGTGACTACAATCACCAGCAGGGTGCTGATTATGGAAGCGGTCACTATCGGCCAGAACTCGGAGGCGATAACATCGAAGTAAAGCATGAGGGCTACACCGGGCGGAACAAAGAAGAACCCCAGGTTGGCAACCAGAAAGTCGGACATGCCCTGCACCCAGTGCAGTTTAATCCAACCCAATTTCAAGAACAGGGTGAGCAACAGCATACCGATGATGCTGGAAGGCAGTTTGATGCCCGTTAAGAAAACTATTAGTTCCCCCAGGGCTAAACATCCGAAGAGGATGGCGCATTGACGAATCATAATACCTATTGTTATACGTTGAAAACGCTGCAAAGGTAGGTATTCTATGTATTGTTTGTTACCGTTGTATCCTGATTTTTTTCATGTCGTTGGTAGAGTCGGGCGAGTTGTCCCTGCGGGACGGGTAATTGTTTATTGTAGAGCGATATGTGTACGCACACATGAATGCCGGGAGTACCTAATGTTAAATATTATAATAATTGTGGTTTAGGCAGTAAAAAGAGTGGTGTTTGCAATGTAGATATTGCAAAATTGTGTACTTTTGCGGTGTGAATAGCACATACTGCCGATTCTTAATAGACAATTAAAATATCATGCAAAGATTAATTAACGAAATTGTTGAGCGTGCCAAAGCAAACCGCCAACGAATTGTTCTTCCCGAGGGTACGGAAGAACGTACATTGAAAGCTGCCAATCAAATCCTGACTGACGGAGTAGCTGACTTGATTATCCTTGGAAACCCTGCCGAGATAGAGGCTTGTGCCAAAGAGTGGGGGCTGGGAAACATAAATAAGGCTACTATTATCGACCCGGAAGACCATCCTAAGAAAGAAGAATATGCCCAGTTGCTTTGCGAGCTCCGCAAGAAGAAAGGCATGACCATCGAAGAGGCCCGTAAACTGGTTGTCGACCCGCTTTATCTGGGCTGCCTGATTATAAAGAATGGAGATGCTGATGGCCAGTTGGCAGGTGCACGTAACACTACGGGTAATGTACTTCGCCCTGCTTTGCAGATTATCAAGACCTCTCCCGGTATCACATGTGTCTCGGGTGCTATGTTGCTACTGACTCATGCTCCCGAGTATGGCAAGAACGGTGTTCTTGTGATGGGTGACGTGGCTGTGACTCCGGTGCCCGATGCTTCGCAATTGGCACAGATTGCCGTATGTACGGCTCGCACTGCTCAGGCTGTTGCCGGTCTCGACCCCAAAGTGGCCATGCTGAGTTTCTCTACCAAGGGCTCTGCCAAGCATGAAGTAGTGGACAAAGTGACTGAGGCTTTGAAGATAGCCAAAGAAATGGCTCCTGACATTGCCATCGATGGCGAATTGCAGGCCGATGCCGCCTTGGTGCCGGAAGTAGGTGCAAGCAAGGCTCCGGGTTCTTCCATTGCCGGACATGCCAATGTACTGGTTGTTCCCAGCCTTGAGGTGGGCAATATTTCCTACAAGCTGGTGCAACGTCTGGGACATGCCGATGCCGTAGGTCCCATCCTGCAAGGTATCGCCCGTCCGGTGAACGACCTCTCTCGCGGTTGCTCCATCGAGGATGTCTATCGTATGATTGCCATCACTGCCAACCAGGCCATTGCTGCCAAAAAACTTGCTGAATAATTTAAAAATCTGATAGGTTATATGAAAATCTTAGTATTGAACTGCGGTAGCTCGTCCATCAAATACAAATTGTTTGATATGGACCGGAAAGAAGTTATCGCTCAGGGTGGTATCGAAAAAATTGGTTTGAAGGACTCTTTTCTGAAGTTCACTTTGCCCGGTGGCGAGAAGAAAGTGCTTGAAAAGGACATCCCAGAGCATACCGTAGGTGTGGAATTTATCCTGAACACTTTGACAAGCCCTGAATATGGAGCCATCAAGTCTTTGGATGAAATTAACGCTGTGGGTCACCGTATGGTGCATGGAGGCGAAAAGTTCAGCGAGTCTGTACGGCTGACTCCGGAAGTGCTGGCTGCTTTTACTGCTTGCAATGACTTGGCTCCGCTTCATAATCCTGCCAACTTGAAAGGTGTAAATGCAATTGCTGCCATTCTGCCCAATGTTCCGCAGATTGGTGTATTCGATACAGCTTTCCACCAGACTATGCCGAAGCATGCCTACATGTATGCTGTTCCTTATGAACTTTATGAGAAGTATGGTGTACGCCGTTATGGTTTCCACGGAACTTCCCACCGTTATGTTTCGCAACGTGTTTGCGAATTCCTTGGCGTGCAGCCGGAGGGAAAGAAAATCATCACTTGTCACATCGGTAACGGTGGCTCTATTACTGCTATCAAAGATGGTAAGTGCATGGACACCAGTATGGGATTGACGCCATTGGAAGGTTTAATGATGGGTACCCGTAGCGGTGACATTGATGCAGGTGCTGTATCGTTCATCATGGAGAAAGAAGGTCTGGATGCTAACGGTATCTCTAATCTGCTGAATAAGAAGAGCGGTGTGTTAGGTATTTTTGGTGAGTCCAGTGATATGCGTGACCTGGAAAATGCGGTAGCTGCCGGTAATCCGAGAGGCATCTTGGCTGAACAAATGTACTTCTATCGCATCAAGAAATATATCGGTGCATACGCTGCTGCATTGGGTGGTGTGGATATCATCGTATTTACGGGCGGTGTCGGAGAAAATCAGGCAAGTGCCCGTTGGGGTGCCTGCGAGGGTCTGGAATTCATGGGTGTGAAACTGGATGCCGAGAAGAACAATGTCCGCGGTGAAGAGATGGTCATCTCTGCCGATGATTCCAAGGTGAAGGTAGTGGTAATCCCCACTGACGAGGAGCTGATGATTGCTTCGGACACGATGGATATTCTGAAGAAGTAATATCGCTGTAATATTTCCCGGTTCCGGCTTCCCGGAGTCCGGATGTGGTTTCGCCCCTGCAAATATGTAATGTATTTGTAGGGGCGAAATGTTTTCCGAATCCTTTAAAATCCTTATCTTTGTTACTTGGTTAAAAACAATAAAGGCAATTTTCCGAATAACTTTAAATAAGAACTGCTTATGAAACGATTAATGTATGTGTTGTTCTTTGTACTGCTGACCAGCGGCATGGCCTATGCCCAGCAGGCGAAGTACGTGTTTTATTTCATCGGTGATGGAATGGGTGTGAACCAGGTGAACGGTACGGAGATGTATCTGGCCGAACAAGAAGGGCGTATCGGTGTAAAGCCTTTGCTGTTTACTACATTCCCGGTTGCCAGCATGGCGACTACTTTTTCTGCCACCAACTCGGTGACCGACTCTTCTGCTGCCGGAACAGCCCTGGCTACCGGTGCGAAAACTTACAATGGTGCCATCGGCATGGACGATAACAAAAGTGTTCTACAGAGTGTGGCCGATAGAGCCAAGAAGTCCGGTAAGAAAGTTGGAGTAACTACCAGCGTCAGCGTAGACCATGCTACTCCCGCTGCATTCTATGCCCACCAGCCGAACCGTAGCATGTATTACGAAATAGCCCTCGACTTGCCGAAAGCCGGTTTCGACTTCTATGCAGGCGGCGGTTTCTTGAAACCGACCACTACTGCCGACAAGAAAGAGGCTCCAAGCATTTTCCCTATCTTTGAAGAAGCCGGTTATACCGTTGCAAGAGGCCTTGACGAATACAAGGCGAAGTCTGCCTACGCAGATAAGATGATCCTTATCCAGAAAGAAGGTGCAGAGCCTTCTTGCCTGCCTTATGCCATCGACCGCCAGGAAGGTGACTTGACGCTGGCCGAAATTACCGAAAGTGCCATCGCTTTCCTGACCAAAGGCAGTAATAAGGGTTTCTTCCTGATGGTGGAAGGTGGAAAGATTGACTGGGCCTGTCACGGTAACGACCCCGCCACAGTCTTTGAGGAAGTGGTGGATATGGACAACGCCATCAAGGTGGCTTACGAGTTCTATAAGAAGCATCCCAAAGAAACGCTGATTGTGGTAACTGCCGACCATGAAACCGGCGGTCTGGGTCTGGGTACCGGTAAATACGAGCTTCAACTGAAAGCCCTTGCCAAGCAGAAGCAGTCTCAGGATATCCTTTCACGTTCCATCACGGACTTACGCAAGATGCGCAAGGTTATCAACTGGCCGGAAATGAAGGAATTCCTGGCAGAAAAGATGGGTTTCTGGAAAGAACTGCCGGTGAGCTGGGAGCAGGAGAAGATGCTGCGTGATGCTTACGAAGAATCATTCGTGAACAAGCATGTAGTGTTTGAGGAAAGTCTTTATGCCAAGACTGAGCCCCTGGCCGTTGCCGCCAAGAAGGTAATGAGCCAGATTGCCATGGTAGGCTGGACCGGCGGCGGCCATACAGCCGGATATGTGCCGGTATTCGCAGTAGGTGCAGGCTCCAAGCTGTTCGTGGGTAAGATGGACAACACGGAAATCCCGAAACGCATAGCCAAGGCTGGCGGATACAAATAATATAAATTCACTCAGGTTACGCGGATTCTCACAGATTGGACGCTCTGATATCAAGTATAAGAGACTAATCTGTGAGAATCCGTGTAATCTGTGGTGGCTGTCAATTTATTCCTTAAGGTCCTTCTTTATAATTTCATCCATCTCCCGGATACGTTTCTCCCGTTCCTTGGCGGATTTTATTTTCTGGTCCTTGTATCCGGTATCTGTCCGTTCGGAGACCTCTTCGCTCCATTCCTCGAATTCATCCGTTGCCGGACGTCCGTGCGGGTCTATGTTCTCTTCGGCAATCGGGTCGTTTCTGTAAATCATATCATCCATGACGCTAATGTTTTTAATGTTATGATGTTATTGCAACCATGCCGGGAAAAAGTTCCGGTAATCTTCACTTTTTCGTAATCATTTATAAGAATAAACGTTTTATAGCGCGGGCAGCAGGTACTTCCATATTAGATTCAGCTCTGCCTGCATGTCGGGGATGTTGGCGGTGACGGCAATGACGGCATCCTTGTCCGGCAACACCAGTATGTATTGTCCGTTGGCACCATCGGCACGGTAGGCGTTGTGGCGGCAGCGCCACATCTGGTAGCCGTAGCCCTGCAGCCAGTCGCTTGTCTTGGCGCTCATCTTCGCTTTCTTCAGCATCTCCGGTTTCATGCCGGCGGGCAGTGAGGGCACTTGGCAGGCAGATGCCTCCTTTACCCATTCTTCGGGCAGAATCTGCTGTCCGTTCCAGTTTCCTTTCTGCAGGAACAGTTGTCCCATCTTGGCAAGGTCTTCCGTTTTGAGGTACAACCCCCAGCCTCCGGTATTGATGCCTTGCGGGCTTTCCTGCCACCGGGCGTTGACGATGCCAAGCGGGCGGAACAGACGGGGATAGAGATAATCCACCACTTTCTCGCCCGTCACTTTCTGTACGATGGCTGAGAGCATGTAGGTTCCCAGGCTGTTGTAGGTGTAGAAGGTACCGGGCTTGTGCTCCACGGGGAAGGCAAGGAACTCCTGCACCCAATCGGCGTCCGCCTTTTTGCGTACCGTTCCGGTGGGGTCGGTGTCGTGCCCGCAGTTCATGGTCAGCAGGTCGCGTACGGTCATGGCTGCCAGATTTTCGCTGACGGTTGCCGGAAGCTTGTCGGGGAAGAAGGAGATGACCTTGTCCGTCAGCTTCAGCCTGCCTTCGGAGGCGGCAAGTCCCACGGCGGTGGCGGTGAATGTCTTGCTGACGGAGTTCAGGATGTGAGGCTTATCCTCTTTCCCTTCGCCCATCCATTCTTCGGCAATGACATTGCCGTGTTGCACAATCATGATACTGTGCAGGTCTTGTCCGGCTTTCTTTACGGCATCCAGATATCTGTTCATGGCCTTGTCCAGCTTCGGAGCAGCAGCGGCGCGGGGCAGGCCCTTGGTCAGTTGGTTGATGGAAATCAGCTTTATGCCTTTGTCTTCAATGGCTTTCCGGACGCGGGGGCTTGTCAGCAGGTCGGTCACTCCCTGGCGGTCCAGCGCCACGTCCTCATATCCGATGTGGAAGACGGTTTTCATTTCATCGTTGTCCAGTGCCGGGTGGTCTAAGAAAAGGTAGCGCTGACCCGGTTGCAACTTCTCCAATGCCTTGATGAAGCTGGCCTCCTTTTCTTCGGCGGTTCTTTTGGGGCCGTCGTACCCGATGTAGGTAAACCGGTAGTCCTTAGAGGAGTCCATGCGGTCGATGGACGGCAGGTTGTATTCTTTGGCGAGCCGTTGCACCAGCTCGTTCACTTCCTTGCTGAAACCGGTGGAGAGCATGTGTCCGGACAGATGGCTGAGTTGCGGAATGCTTTTCAGCGTCGTCTCTATCTGCGCGCGGAACTCCTGCTCTATCTCCTTGATGTCCCATTTCTGCTCCATGATGGACTGTCCCGGATAGGCGGGGTTAGGGAACATCATCGGGTAGAAATAGCCGTTCTCGTCCGTCAGGCTGGGGCAGTGGGTCAGCGGACGCCACTTCACGTTCTCCCACTCGCTGGTGATGACGAGGTGCAGGCCGACGTCCAGTCCCGGATTTTCTTTCAGCATCTTGATGGCTTCTGGATACCAGGCTGCTACGGGCATCACTTCCACGCTGCGGGCAATACCCGAGCGGTAGGTCTGGATGCAGGCTTCGTTGACGGAATGCAGGGCACCGAGATCGTCAATGCGGATGACAAGTGTCGGGGCGCCGGATTGTCCCCATACCGGCAATGCTCCTGCTGCGAGCAGGCATCCGGCAATCATGTTTTTCAGTCTTAAAGGTTTCATGGGTGGTAGTGGTATGATGGTCGACGATTTGAATATACGTATTATAGCTTTGTCTCTCCCTCCACATAATCTTCGAGGAAGAGGTTCTCGCCGTCAAAGACGGCATACGAGAAATAGTTTATCCAGTCGCCGAGGATGAGTATACGGGCGGTACTGCTCAGCATCAGGTCCAGCTCGATGTGGCGGTGGCCGTAGATGAAGTAGTTGATGTTGGGATGGCTTTTCAGGTATTCCTTGGTGTAGAGCACCAGGTATTCGTTGTTTTCTCCCATGTATGCGGGTTCTTTCCCGTCTATGCGTTTCAAGCGGCTGTGCTTGGCCCAGTTCAGTCCCAGCTCCATGCTCCAGCGGGGGTGCAGGGCAGAGAACAGCGTCTGTAGGGTACGGCTGCGGAACATGGCGCGCAGCATCTTGAACTTCTTGTCCGGGTCGCCTAGCCCGTCACCGTGGGCAAGGTAGAACTCTTTCCCGAAGATTTCGGCGGTCAGCGGTTCGCGGTGTATAATGACGCCGCACTCCTTGGTCAGATAGTCGCCACACCAAAGGTCATGGTTTCCCGTGAAAAAGTGGACTTCCACTCCCAGGTCGGTCAGTTCGGACAGTTTGCCCAGAAAGCGGGTGTAGCCTTTGGGCACTACGGTACGGAATTCGTACCAGAAGTCGAACATGTCTCCCAGCAGATATACGGCCGATGCCTTGTGTTTGATGCTGTCCAGGAAATTGACCAGCCGCCGTTCTTGGGTTCGCCCATGTTCGATGGCTCGTGAGCCCAAGTGAGCATCCGAGAGGAAATATACATTTTTCATTATCAACTATCCATTATCAATTAGTTAAAGAAATCCCAGCTCCAGTTTCGCTTCTTCGCTCATCATGTCCTTGTCCCACTCGGGCTCGAAGACGAGATTGATGGTGGCGGAGGTCACCCCGTCGATGGATTCCACTTTCTGGCGTACATCTTCCATGATGAAGTCGGCTGCCGGACAGTTGGGGGCAGTCAGCGTCATGTCGATGGTTGTTTCTCCCAGGTCGGAGACGTCTATTTTGTAAATCAGTCCAAGGTCGTATACGTTGACCGGTATTTCCGGGTCGAATACGGTCTTGAGCATGGAGACTATTTTCTCTTCTATTTCAAATCTGGTCATATTTGTAAGGTCTTATATGTAGGTTTTCAAAGAACAAAGCTATGGAATTTAATTGAAAATGCCAAGTAACGCCCTTCTTTTCATTGCTTCGGGGCCACGGCTTTTTCATTTAAAGGAGTTCTCGGGAGTTAGAAGGGGGTATCGCCCTTCGGCCTTAGGAATTGAAGGCCGATGGTTCTGTTGATGTATAGCGATACTATCTTTCCACCGCAACGTCGGCATCCGACAGAATGACATCCGGCTGTTTCTTTACTGCATGTGCATGCCGGGGAAGCGGTCTCCATCTTCTTCATCTGCCCTCGGACTAGTGTCTTTGAAAGTGAACGACCCGGGTCGTCTGATTGAACAACCCTAGTCGTTCGATTGAACAACTCAGGTCGTTCGATTGAACGACTAGGGTTGTTCACTTATAAAAATATATATCATGTGCTGAATGCGAAAGTATGTCGGGGCTGTGGAACCATCTTGGTTGGCGGTAGAATGGCTTCTCGGTTTTTTGGTTTCCGGCATGCGGGAAACTGAAAATCCGCATGTGCAGTGAAGGGGGGGAGAGAAGTTTCACCGGAAAACCCGATGGATAGGCAGACGGGAGAAGAAGATGAAGGATGTGAAAGGTGAAAAAGCGATGTAGTCTGTGGCGGGATGGTACGGAAAAACGGAAAGGGTTGAGGTCAGATAATCCCTTCGTCATTAAAGCTGTAATACTTTCCGTCCGTGACGATGATGTGGTCGGTCAGGCGTATGTTCATGGTCTGGGCGGCTTTTCTTACAAGCTCCGTAAGGCTGCGGTCGGCATGGCTGGGGGAGGGATTCCCCGATGGGTGGTTGTGGATAAGAACTATTTGTACGGCACGCTGTAGCAGGGCTTCGCGTAGAATGGTTCGGACGTCGGCGGTGGTCTGGTCGATGCCGCCGCGGCTGATGCGTACTTTGTCGATGACTTTGGCGGCTTGGTTCAGGAGCAGCACCCAGAACTCTTCGGTGGGGAGGTCGCAAAGCAGGGGATGGAACAGCTCGTAGATGTCGGCAGAGGAGCGGATGGTGGTACGTTCGGAGCGTTCCTGCAGTTTGCGGCGTTTGCCCAGTTCCAAGGCTGCCATGATGGTGATGCTCTTGGCGGGGCCGAAGCCTTTGAAGCGGGAAAAGTCGCGTACTTCCCATTTGCCCAGTTGGCTGAGGTCGTTGTTGCAGGCGGCAAGCACTCGCTGCATCAGGGCCACGGCGCTTTCCTCCGTATTGCCGGAGCCGATGAGGATGGCTAGCAGTTCAGCGTCGCTCAAGGCTTCCGCTCCTTTTTGCATCATCTTTTCCCGCGGGCGGTCTTCTGCAGCCCACTGGTTGATATTCAGTTTCTCCATTCCTTACCTTTCTTTTTCCGATTTTTCAAATTTGTCCGTCTTCGCCGATTCCTAATCTCTCCTTGTCACTTGTAAAAGTTCTTTTTGAACGCCTCGAACTCGTCTTTGCCAAGTATGCAACGGTTCCACCAGGCGCGCAGGAACCCTGTCCCGTATCCGATGAGCTGGATGAAGGAGGCGGCAACGGAGTGGAGCCCGATGCTGAGGCTACGGTTCCGGATAGTGGAGTCGGTGCATACCAGAAGCGCATAAAGAGCGATGGGCAGCAGACTGTACGGACAGAAGGGCGTTCCCAGCAGGAATATGGCCACTCCCAGGGTGAATGCGGCAGGTAGCAGATGGACGGGCTTCAGTGATTCCGGATACTTCTTGTATAGATTGATGCGGGCAATTCCGGAATTGTGTACCTGCTTGAAGAACTTCCGGAAGTCTGTCCGGCGCTTGTGGTACACCCAGGCGCCTGGAAACAGCCGGCATGTATGTCCTCCCTTGAAGATTCGGATGCTGAAGTCGATGTCTTCCCCGAAACGCATCCGCGAGAATCCGCCTAGGGCTTGGTACACTTCCCGCCGCACACCCATGTTGAAGCTGCGCGGGTAGAACTTGTCCATCTTCTTCTTTCCCCCGCGGATGCCGCCGGTGGTGAAGAAGGAGGTCATGGAGTAGTTGATGGCTTTCTGTATGTCTGTGAATGACTCGTGTGCCCGGTCGGGGCCTCCGAAGGCATCGGCGGCTTCATGCTGCAGTTCCTTTTCCACTGCATGGAAATAGCCTTCGGGCAGGATGCAGTCTGAATCCAGTATTATCAGGTATTCGCCCTTGCTTCGTTCCGCCCCGTAGTTGCGGGTCTGCCCGGGGCCGGAGTTGGGCTTGTCATAGTAATGCACGTCCAATAGTTCCTGATGCTTCTCTATGACTGGCTTGCAGGGGATGGAGGAGCCGTCCTCCACTACAATCACTTCAAAATCCTTGAAACTTTGTCGCGTCAAGCTTTGCAGCAGTTCGTCCACCTCATCGGGGCGGTTGTATACGGGGATGATGACGGAGTATCTCATTGGTATGGCTCTATGTTTTGGTTGTCTCCGCAAAGATATATCATTTAAACTTTGCAGATGAATAAATGGAAAGAAAAATCCCCGGATGCCGAGCGGCACCGGGGATGATATGAAAAGGACATTTGCCTAATTTCCAAAAGGGATTATGCTTTTACTCGGCTTACGTAAGAACCGTCGCGCGTGTCGATTTCGATAGTCTCGCCTTCGTTGATGAACAAGGGAACGCGAACCGTTGCACCCGATTCCACGGTAGCGGGCTTCAGGGTGTTGGTTGCGGTGTCGCCTTTCAGACCCGGTTCGGTATATGTAATCTTCATCTGA
The DNA here is from genome assembly GCF_004793475.1 of Bacteroides muris (ex Afrizal et al. 2022). Lineage (GTDB taxonomy): Bacteria > Bacteroidota > Bacteroidia > Bacteroidales > Bacteroidaceae > Bacteroides > Bacteroides muris. The sequence continues at coordinate 194,365 of NZ_SRYZ01000002.1, forward strand.
ACCTTGATAGGCATATCGGCATAAAGAACAGTTTCGGTAGAGGCATCGGAAACTACGTCTACTACCATACCTTCGAGCAGGAAGTCTACGCCGTTAATCAGGTCGTGGGCGATAGGAATTTGGTCAAAAGTTTCCTGGTTCATGAACAGGAAGTCATCTCCTTCTTTGTAGAGGAACTGGTGGGGACGACGCTCTACACGTACATCTTCCAGTTTCTCACCGATGTTGAAACGACGTTCCAAAACGTAGCCGTTCACCACGTCTTTCAGTTTGGTACGCATGAAGGTGTTACCTTTTCCCGGCTTTACATGCAGGAAGTCGATACAGAAATACAGCTTGCCGTCCATGCGGATGCAAGTTCCGATTTTAATGTCTTGGGCATTAATCATACTTATAGTCTTTAATATTATTATATTAGTATATGCTTCTCGTGCTGGTTTGCGGGTACAAAAGTAATGGAAATCGGTAAAAAACACAAAAACTTTTGAGAGAAAATGAGTTATCTCTTGGTTTATTTGAAAAAAGTACCTATTTTTGCAGCCCGAATTCGTGAGAATAATAACATAAAACAAGATACAGTAATGAAAAGAACATTTCAACCTTCTAACAGAAAGAGAAAGAACAAACACGGTTTCCGTGAGAGAATGGCTACAGCAAACGGCCGCAGAGTATTGGCAGCACGTCGTGCTAAAGGCAGAAAGAAACTGACTGTTTCTGACGAATACAACGGAGTAAAGGCATAATTGCCACCTTTTTCCAAAAGAAATGAGGAAGCTGCAAATAGCGATATTTGCAGCTTCCTGTGTAATAGGGGGCTCTTAAACGGGAATCAGCCGGAATCTTGTAGATATGCTGGATAGTGAGTGTTTTGGGGCTGGCTTCCTTGATTGATAGTTTCTGTTCTTTTACTGTTGTTCCTTGGTTCCTTTAGTTGAGTATCAGACTGCCGTAATGTTTCCGGGTTGTCGGGAATTCGTTCGTGGCTTACCAGATGTTTGTGTGAATATGTGATAAGAGAATACGGCTTATCTGTAGCTTGTGTCGTTTTTTTGATAAAAATTGCTTATCGCATTTTTTTACGTATATTGTGCTCGTGGAGTTTCGTATAATTGTTTAAGTGGTTGAACTTGTTTATTATGGGGTACTCTGACATCTTTCCACGGAACGTGTTTTTTGATTGCTGCTATTGTTTTTGTGCTGGTAGTGGTAAGTGCTGCGGTGAGGGAATTCTCTGGTAAGAGCCATGAATAGAAAGGACTATGCCGTTTGCATTGATTGCATCCAGAAAATAAATGTAAAACCTATAGGCAGACGATTCTTTTTACGTATCTTTGTCCCGAATAATGCATTATCACTATGACAATAAAAGATTTTTTCTCTTTCCGGCAGAACAGGCTCTTTTGGGCAAATATCCTTGCGATGGTTATCGTGGTAGTAGGATTGCTGTTTGGGGTGCTGAAAGGACTGGATATATATACCCGCCACGGCGAGGCTGTGATAGTGCCCGATGTGAAGGGCATGGGAGTGGAGGAAGCCGGAAAAATATTCCGTAACCACGGTCTGGTCTGCATCGTTTCAGATTCCAGTTATGTCAAGGCTCTTCCTGCCGGCTGCATTCTCGAGTATAATCCGGCAGCCGGGCAAAAAGTAAAGGAAGGACGTACCATCTATCTTACAATCAATAAAATTGAAATTCCCCTGCACGTAGTGCCCGATGTGGCGGACAACAGTTCGTTGCGGCAAGCGGAAGCGCGTATTCTGGCTTCGGGCTTCAAACTGGCCGAGATACAGTATATTTCGGGCGAGAAGGACTGGGTGTATGGCGTGAAGTATAAGGGCCGTCAGCTGTCCATCGGTGAAAAAGTGCCGGTCGGCGCGGTGCTGACGCTGATAGTAGGAGATGGAGGTGTCTTGCAGACCGACTCTCTGGGAACGGAGCCTGTGGGGGATGCCGCTCAACCCGTGTCGTCCGAAGACTCTGCAGCAGATGAGTCCTGGTTTTGATAAACATCTGACTTCAATCGTAAATTGTAAATCGTCAAATTGTAAATGCTGTGATGATAGAAGAATTGCCGGATGATATAGATAACGATGAACTGGACGACGTAGAGCCGGTTGGCGACGAGGCGCAACTCTATGAACACTTCCGTATAGTGGTGGACAAGGGGCAGGAGATGATGCGTGTGGACAAGTATCTGTTCGACCGACTGACAAACGCTTCCCGCAACCGTATTCAGAAGGCTGCCGATGCAGGCTTCGTGATGGCCAACGGCAAGGCTGTGAAAAGCAGCTATAAAGTGAAGCCGCTGGATGTCATTACCATGATGATGGACCGTCCACGCTATGAGAATGAGGTTATTCCCGAAGATATTCCGCTTGAGATAGTATATGAGGACAAGTATCTGATGGTAGTGAACAAACCTGCCGGCCTGGTGGTGCATCCCGGTCATGGCAATTATCATGGTACGCTTGTCAACGCCATAGCTTGGCACATGAAGGATAATCCCGATTATGATGCCAATGACCCGCATGTGGGACTGGTGCATCGTATCGACAAGGATACTTCCGGCCTGCTGGTGATAGCCAAGACGCCGGATGCCAAGACAAATCTCGGTAATCAGTTTTTCAACAAGACAACAAAGCGCCGCTACCGTGCGCTGGTCTGGGGAAATGTGGAGCTGGACGAAGGTACCGTTGTCGGCAACATCGGCCGTAATCCCAAAGACCGTATGCAGATGACTGTTCTTCCCGACGACCAGGGAAAACATGCCGTCACTCATTACCGGGTACTCGAGCGTCTGGGATACGTCACTCTGGTGGAATGTATCCTCGAAACGGGACGCACCCATCAAATCCGTGTGCACATGAAGCACATCGGACACATACTTTTCAATGACGAACGTTACGGCGGACATGAAATCCTGAAAGGAACCCACTTCGCCAAATACAAACAATTTGTAAACAACTGCTTCGACGCTTGTCCGCGGCAGGCATTGCATGCCATGACGCTGGGGTTTGTACATCCCGTCACCGGAGAAGAAATGGACTTCACTTCGGAATTGCCCGATGACATGACCCGGCTGATAGATAAATGGAGAGGCTATATCAGTAACAGAGAATTAGAATGAAACGCACGATTGCTATTGTAGCTGGAGGAGATACCTCCGAATTCCACGTCTCCCTGCGTAGTGCACAGGGGATTTACTCCTTCATCGACAAGGAGAAGTATACCTTATATATTATAGAAATGCGCGGACTGGACTGGCATGTACAGCTGCCCGACGGCACCAAGGCTCCGGTAGACCGTAACGACTTCAGCTTCGTGCTGGATGGCGCGAAAGTGACATTCGACTTTGCCTACATCACCATCCACGGGACTCCGGGTGAGGACGGCCGTTTGCAGGGCTATTTCGATATGCTCCACATCCCTTATTCGTGTTGCGGAGTGCTGGCGGCGTCGCTCACTTACGATAAGTTTGCCTGCAACCAGTACCTGAAAGGTTTCGGCGTACGCATTGCCGAATCGTTGCTGCTACGTGGCGGACAGTCGGTGACGGATGAAGACGTGATGGAGAAAATCGGTCTGCCTTGCTTCATTAAGCCCAGCTTGGGAGGTTCCAGTTTCGGCGTGACCAAGGTGACGGCGAAAGAGCAGATACAACCTGCCATAGCCAAGGCATTTGCGGAAGCGCAGGAAGTACTGGTGGAGGCCTTTATGGACGGAACCGAGATTACCTGCGGCTGTTACAAAACAAAAGACAAGTCCGTAGTGTTCCCCATTACGGAGGTGGTGAGCCACAACGAGTACTTCGATTATGAAGCTAAGTATAATGGTGCGTCTGACGAGATTACTCCTGCCCGCATCTCGGACGATTTGACCCGCAGGGTGCAGGCGCTCACTTCTGCCATTTATGATATACTCGGGGCCTACGGCATTATCCGCGTGGACTATATTATTACCAAAGGTGAAAAGATCAATCTGCTGGAGGTAAATACCACTCCCGGAATGACTGCCACCAGCTTCATTCCCCAGCAGGTTCGCGCTGCCGGGATGGATATGAAGGATGTAATGACAGATATTATAGAAAATAGGTTTAATCATTAATCATTATGAATGCGAGCGTAGAATTTGATGAAATCCGTCCTTATCATGATGAGGAACTTCCTCAGGTTTATGAGGAGCTGATTGCCGATGAGGCATTCCGGCAGGCAGTGGAGACTGTGATGCCTGGTGTACCTGTTGAAGTGTGGTCGCAGAAAATGCGCGCATGTAAAACCAAACTGGAGTTTCAGAAGACTTTCTGTTATCGACTTTTGTGGAAGTTGGCAAAGGAGGCTACGGACGGATTGACTCTGGAGCATACAGCGTTGCCGGTTGACAAGTCGGTGGCGTATACCTATATTTCCAACCATCGCGACATTATTCTTGACTCCGGTTTCTTGTCCATTCTCTTGGTAGACCAGGGCATGGATACGGTAGAGATTGCCATTGGTGACAACCTGTTGATTTATCCGTGGATTAAGAAATTTGTGCGTGTCAACAAGTCCTTCATCGTGCAGCGTGCGTTGACCATGCGCCAGATGCTGGAGGCTTCCGCACGCATGTCCCGCTATATGCACTATACCATTGGCGAGAAGAAACAGTCCATCTGGATTGCACAGCGCGAAGGGCGTGCCAAGGACTCCAACGACCGTACGCAGGATAGTGTGCTGAAGATGCTGGCAATAGGCGGTGAAGGTGACATCATTGACCGTTTAATGGAGATGAATATAGCTCCGCTTGCCATTTCTTATGAATATGACCCTTGCGACTTTCTGAAAGCGCAGGAATTCCAACTGAAACGGGACATTGAAGGCTATAAGAAAACGAAGGCTGATGATTTGCTGAATATGCAGACCGGACTGTTCGGCTATAAAGGGCGGGTACATTTCCAGACGAGTGCTTGCATAAATGACGAATTGGCGAAAATGGACCGTTCGCTTTCGAAGCCCGAACTCTTTGCACGTATGTCTGCGCTGATAGACAAGCGTATTCATGCCAGTTACCGGATGTATCCCAATAATTATGTGGCGCACGACCTTCTCGAGGGGAATGAGGATTTTTCCGACCATTACACTGCCGAGGATAAACAGCGCTTCACAGACTACATGGAACAACAGCTGGAACGCATTTCCATTCCCGATAAGGATGTGGATTTCCTGCGTGGAAAGATGTTGTCGATGTATGCCAACCCGTTGAAGAATTATCTGGCGGCTATAAAAGAATGAATACATGAAGAAGTACTGTGATTGGTGGCTTTTGCCTTTGTTGGCCTGTCTGTTGGCTGGTTGTGGCGATGATGATTATCATTATCCTTCCGTGAGGTTGGAATTCTTGACTGCCTTTTCGGGGGCTGACGGCTATCTGCGGTCTGTTGTGACGGATGAAGGGGAAACCTTGCCGGTAGTGGAGGACAAGACAAAGACGAACATAGAGTCGAACGCCTCGGTACGTGTCATCAGTAATTATGCTTCGGAGGTTACTCCCGACGGAACTGCCGGTGCGGTACTGTATGCTTTGAGCGGTGTTCTCTCTGTTGCTCCCCAGACAGCCGACAAGTTTGAGGAGGGCGTCAAGACGGAGCCTGCTGATGTGCTGGGCATCTGGATGGGACTTGACTATCTCAACATGGTATTGACAGTCAAGGAGAATGGTGAGCATAAGTTTCATTTCGTAGAGGATGAAATAACCGTGGATACCACTGCCGGGTGCAGTGAGGTATACCTGACGCTGTATCATGATGCAAAGGAGGAGGTGGTATCGTATACCAGGCGTGCCTACGTTTCCGTACCTTTGAGGCAGTATGCGGCAGAGGGTATACGGAAGGTTATGGTTCATTTTAGTGTGCACACTTATTCTGGTGACATCAAGGCTTACGATTTTGTTTATAACCCTGACTAAAATGAAATATTCGATGAAGACATTGTTCGCTGGCCTTTGCCTCGTTTTTGCCATCCTATTTTCCTGCGGGCAGAAGGAAGGACAGTTCAAGTCTGTTTCAGTGGATGACTTTTCCACATTGATAGCCAATCCGGAGGTGCAGCTTCTGGACGTGCGCACTGTTGCCGAATACTCGGAAGGACATGTGCCCCACAGTATCAATATCAATGTGCTGGATGAGTCGTTTGAAACGATGGCCGACTCCACTCTGCAGAAAGACAAACCGATTGCGGTATATTGTCGCAGTGGTAAGCGCAGTAAAAAGGCCGCCGCCATACTGAGCAAAAAAGGATATATAATCTATGATCTTGACAAAGGTTTCATCGGTTGGGAAGAAGCGGGGAGGGAAGTGGAAAGGTAATAACGGTTGTGCAGAAACACGGTTCTTTCATTCATTTAAGGGAGTTAGAAGGAATGGAAGAGAGCCGGAGGCGATAGTATCGCCATACATTAACAGAATTATCGGTTTTTAACTCCTGAGCCCGAAGGGCGATAACTCCTTCTAACTCCCTTAGGTGAAAGAACTGTGAGTGATTATTAGATACCTTCAAGTAGTCTTTTCAGCACCACTGTTGCTGAAATCTCCCGATTGGCCGCTTCGGGGATTACGATGGACTGCGGACTTTCTATCACATCATCTGTCACAATCATGTTGCGTCGAACCGGCAGGCAGTGCATGAAGTAGGCATTGTTGGTAACAGCCATCTGGCGCTCGCCTACTGTCCAGGCGCGGTCTTTGCTCAATATTTGTCCATAGTTGTCGCCAGTATAGGCAGCCCAGTTCTTGGCATAGACAAAATCAGCTCCTTCAAAAGCCTTCATCTGGTCATATTCTACGTGGGCATTTCCTACAAATTTGGGGTCGAGTTCATAACCTTCGGGATGCGTAATCACAAAGTCATAATCTGTTGCATTCATCCATTCGGCAAAGGAGTTGGGGACAGCCTGGGGCAATGGACGCGGATGTGGAGCCCATGTCATCACTACTTTGGGGCGTGTCGTCTTCTTATACTCCTCAATGGTTATCAAGTCGGCAAAACTCTGTAACGGATGGCGTGTGGCAGCTTCCATGGAGAATACCGGTCGGCCCGAATGCTTGATGAACTGCTCCAGTATCACTTCGTTGTAATCGTCTTCCTTGCTTTCGAAACGTGCGAAAGAACGTACGCCGATGATGTCGCAATAGCAGCCCATCACGGGAATGGCTTCCAGCAAGTGTTCCGGTTTGTCACCGTCCATGATGACGCCACGTTCCGTTTCCAGTTTCCAGGCTCCTTGGTTGATATCCAGTACAATCACGTTCATGCCCAGATTCAATGCGGCCTTCTGTGTACTGAGGCGGGTACGCAGGCTGGAGTTGAAGAAAATCATCATCAGCGTTTTGTTACGTCCCAGTTCCACATATTTGAAACGGTCTTTCTTAATCTCGAATGCTTCGTTCAGTGCAGACTTTAGGTTACCTATGTCCTGCACACAAGTAAAGTTCTTCATATTACAGTCTTTTTAGTGTATCTATATCTTCGCTATATCAGCTGTCAAGGTCTGGTCTGTCCGGAACCTTCGACAATCCATTTGTATGTAGTGATTTCTTCCAGGGCCATCGGACCGCGGGCGTGTAGCTTTTGGGTGCTGATGCCGATTTCGGCACCAAGTCCGAATTGTGCGCCGTCGGTGAAGGAGGTCGGTGCATTGACGTACACACAAGCGGCGTCCACTTCCCGGCAAAACCATTCGGCCCGTGTCTTATCGTCCGTAATGATGCATTCGCTATGCTTGGAACCGTGTTTTCGGATATGTGCCAATGCTTCCTGAAAAGAATTCACGGTTTTAATGGCCATCTTGTAGTCCAGGAACTCTCTGCCGTAGCACTTTTCAGAGGCGAGTCTCAACAAATCGGCGGGATATTTGCCAAGCAGGCTGTGGTAGGCAGGTTCATCGGCAAATATCTCTACATTGCTTGATTGCAGCGGCAGGCATAGGTCGGGCAAATTGGCCAGGCTGTCGGCTTCAATAATCAGGCAATCTAAAGCATTGCATACACTGACGCGGCGTGTCTTGGCATTGGCAATGATGGATGGACCTATGCTTATATCGCCATAGCGGTCGAAGAGCGTATGGCATACGCCGGCGCCAGTCTCTATAACCGGTACTGTGGCATTCTGACGTACGAAGTTTATCAGGCTGCTGCTGCCGCGCGGAATTATCAAATCTACATAATCGTTGGCGTGCAGTAGTTCGGCAGTCGCCTCTCTGTCGGCAGGAAGCAGTTCCACGATGTGTGTATCTACATTGAAATGTTCCAGTACTTCGTGTATCACGCTGATTATGGCACGGTTGGAATAATCTGCATCGCTCCCGCCTTTCAGAATACAGGCATTTCCGCTTTTAAGGCAGAGTGAGAATACATCGAAACTGACGTTGGGACGAGCTTCGTAGATAATGCCTATGACACCAAAAGGCACACTGACCCTTTTTATCTTCAATCCGTTGGGCAATATACTTTCTTTAAGCACCTTTCCCAAAGGAGAAGGGAGGGCAGCTACGTTGCGGATATCCGCAGCAATGTCCTGCAAACGGCTTTTTGTCAGTCTCAGGCGGTCGTATTTAGGGTCGGTAGAAGGCATATGCTCCAAATCCTTCTGGTTTTCACTCAGAATGAAGTCTGTTTTATTTATGGCAGCGTCTGCGACAGACAGTAATATCTGGTTGATTTTTTTGTCGCTCAATGCTAACATATTACGGCTGGCATCTTGTACGGCGACAAAAGTTTTGTTTAAGTTCATTTCCTCATTGAATATAGGGTGATAAATATGCAAGTATAAATATATATCGTGGGATAATATTCGTCTGTGGTTTATTCTATATATAGGTAGTCGTAGTGCACTACGGATTTCTTTCCATGTTTTCCCATTGTTTCCCGCGCCTGACTGGAGTCGCAGTTGGCTTTTCCCACACCGATGGGTTTACCGTTGAAGTCGATAATCCGTACGATGTCATCCTTCTCGAACTCACCTATAATGTCAGTGATACCTACTGGGAGGATGCTTACTGCTTTGTCCGAGAAAAGCAGTTCGGTGGCACGATGATTGATGTGCAGCTCACCTTTGGCAAACCCTTCACTGTGCGCAATCCATTTCTTGATACTTGATACCGGTTCCGGAGACGGAATGAAGCGGGTATAGTTTAAAGGATTAGGGATTAAGGATGAGGGATTGTCGTCCGGAGTGATGGGGCAGTCCCATCCTTTATCCTTCATCCTTAATCTTTCATTCTTCATTATTTCCACGAGGATGTTGTCCCGCTTCCCGTTAGCTATGATAACTGTGATGCCTTCATCTGCCACTTTACGGGCAATGTTGGTTTTGGTCAGCATGCCACCGCGCCCGAAGCTGGACTTGGAAGTTTGTATGTAGGAGGAGAGGTCTTTGTCTTGTCCTATTTCACGGATAACCCGAGAACCCGGGTCGGTGGGTGAACCGTCGTAGATACCATCTATATTGCTGAGAATGATTAGTGCCTGAGCATCCATCATGGAAGCTATCAGACCGGACAGCTCGTCGTTGTCGGTAAACATCAGTTCGCTTACAGAAATGGTGTCGTTTTCGTTGACAATGGGAATAACGCCGTTCTCCAACATTACGGTCATACAGTTTTTTTGGTTGAGGTAATGGCGGCGGGTGGAGAAGTTCTCTTTCATTGTGAGTACTTGTCCTACGGAAATGCCATGCTCCCGGAACAGCTCGTAGTAACGGTTGATGAGCTTGGCTTGTCCCACGGCGGAAAAAAGCTGGCGCTGGTCTACACTATCCAGCTTCTTGGCGGGGCACACTTCGCTACGTCCCGAAGCAACGGCTCCGGAAGAAACTAGTATTATTTCTATGCCGGCTTTGTGTAGCTCGGCTATCTGGTCTACCAAAGCGGACATACGGGTAATGTCGAGAGTACCGTCACGACGTGTCAAAACATTGCTGCCTATCTTGATGGCAATTCTATTGAAATCAATCCCCATTGTGTTTCTTTTCGTATTCGCAGACTACTTCCATGGCAGCTTCGGAGTCTTTCTCATTGACGAGAACGGAAACATCTACCGCAGTGGCAGGCAGTACAACGTTTACTACCATTCCGTCTTTTGTTACAGCTTCAATATCACTATTTCCCAGCAAGCTCTTTACTAGTTCTGCTTCCCACGGTGAACCGGTGAACACCTCAACAAGTTTGCTTTTGTCTTCTTCTTTCATGATGGTATGAATTTAGAGGTTTTTGTCTTACAAAGATAACAAATGTTTTTGTTTTAATGTTTAATGCTGACGGATTTATAGTTCAATCCTCTCAACTCTTATCGATTCATTCAGGAAAGTGGAAGCCGATTCAGTGAATTTCTCCTCCGATTCTGTGGTGCGGTAGACGCATCTTCCGCCTTTGGTGCATTTTCTGTCCATTTCCGGATGGCGGTGAAGATAGTCTTTCAGGCTGTCTGCCACCAGTTCCCCTTGGGTGACGGTTGTGATGCCGTCGGGCATGTATTGCTGTATCTTAGGCAACAGCAACGGGAAGTGCGTGCAGCCCAGGATGACGGTGTCTATTTCCGTGTCTTTGATTAGCAGGTTGTTGATGTTCTTGCGTATGAAGTAGTCGCTACCCTCACCTTGTGCCTCATTGTTTTCTACGAGTGATACCCATAGGGGGCAAGCTTCACCGCTCACTTTTATGTCGGGGAAGAGTTTATGCACTTCCAGCGGATAGGATTCCGACTTGATGGTTCCTGCCGTGGCAAGCACTCCCACATGGCGGCTTTGGGTAATGCTCCCTATACATTCTACAGTCGGACGGATTACTCCCAACACACGGCGCATTGGGTCGAGACGAGGCAAATCATTCATTTGTATGTTGCGCAGGGCTTTTGCCGAAGCTGTATTGCATGCCAGGATGACGAGGTGGCAACCCATCTCGAATAGTTTGGTGACTGCCTGTAAAGTGAATTCATAGACAATCTCGAACGAGCGGGTTCCGTAAGGCGCACGTGCGTTGTCGCCCAGATAAATGTAATCATATTGGGGAAGTGCTTCCCGTATCTTGCTTAGGATAGTCAGTCCACCATATCCGGAATCGAATATTCCGATGGGACCGGCTGCAGAAGGTAATGTTTGTTTCATGCGTTCTAAAGGCTATGTGTCATGCAAAGATAATTCAAATTTCTCAGTAATGTATAAAAAATAAGCGCGGACAAAACTATCCGCGCTTGCTCTATTATAAATAATTCTATTATTTAATGCCCAATTGCGTTTTAACTTTGGCGGTTACATCGATGCTCTGTGCTCCAACGAAAGGTATCGGGGTACGAGCCAAGTCGAAAATGTAGACAACGCTTTCAGCTTTGCCCACAGCCTGAATGGCTTCGTCCAGTTTCTGATAGATGGGAGCCATGGCATCTTGCTGTGCTTTCTGCATGCTTTGATAAGCTTCTTGCTGGAACTGTTCTTGACGTTGAGCCATATCCTGCAACTCTTTCTGGCGTCTTTCTGCAATGTTTTTCGGCAGAGAGTCGGCTTGTGCCAGGAATTCCTGATACTTCTTTTGGAATTCTTCGTTGGTACGCTGCATTTCATCCTGATATTTTTTAGACATGGCGTCTAAGTCAGCTTGAGCTTTGGTAAATTCAGGCATAACAGCGATTACTTCCTGAGAATTCATGTGGGCGAATTTAGCTTGCGCCATAACTCCCAGCGGGAGGGCGAACATAACTACGAGTAGTGCGATTTTTTTAAGCATAATGTTTATTATTTATTTGAATGATTATTCATCGGGGGCAAATATAGCGCAAACTGAACGCAATACAAAATAAGCAAGCTTATTTTTAATCCTGAAGAGTCTATATTCCGAAACAAATGTATGAAATTAATTTGAATATCCCAGTCTTGCAAGTACCTCATTGCTGACGTCAATACTTGGTGAGGCAAAAATGATACTTGATGCGGAAGCACGGTCTACAACTACTGCATATCCGTTCTGTGTAGCAATTTCCTTTACAGCATTGTATATTTCATCTTGAATAGGTTGCATCAGACTTTCACGTTTCTTATATAGCTCGCCTTCCGGACCGAAATATTTGCGGCGCAGTTCGGCTGCCGATTTTTCTTTAGCGACAATCTCTTCCTCCTTTTTGCCTCTCTGTGTTTCAGAAAGGGAAGCAATCTGAGACTGATAGTTCTTGTACAAAGTCTTGGCTTCTTCGGAAATCTTTTCAACTTCACTCTGCCATTGTCTGGAAACTTGTTCCAGTTGTTCGTTGGCACGTTCATAGGCAGGAATATTTTCCAGGATATATTCCATATCAATCAAGGCGAACTTCTGTGCACTGGCTGTTGTGCTTACTGCAAACAGCGTAAAAAGAATCAATAAACTCTTCTTCATAACGATACTGCGTTAATTGTCAATTATCAATCGTCCATTACTTAGAATTCCTGTCCCAAGATGAAGTGGAACTGGCTGCCACCATATTGCGAGGAACCCATTATCTTGTCGAAACCGTAAGCCCAGTCAATACCCATCATACCAATCATCGGGAGGAAGATGCGGACACCGACACCGGCTGAACGCTTCAATTCGAACGGATTGAACTTATTGACATCATGCCATGCATTACCGGCTTCTACAAACGTTAACGCATAAATACTGGTACTTGTTTCGAGCATCAAAGGATATCTTAATTCCAGTCCGAGACGTGTATAGGCATAACCTTCAGAACGGTATGGAGTCAATGAACTGTTCTCATAACCGCGGAGGGCAATACTTTCTGTAGCATAGCTGGAGTAGCCGGTCATACCGTCACCACCTACGTCAAACGTTTCGAACGGAGATTTTTTGTATTTGTTGTAGTGTCCCAGCAGACCGAATTCTACACGTCCCATCAATACCGGAGTACGTTTAACGGTAATCGGGTCCATCAACGGGATATAGATTTTGGATTTGAATTTCCACTTGTGATATTCAATCCACTTGTGCATCTTGTTCATGTCTTCCTGACTGCTGGTGCTGTACTTGCTGTAATCGGTACCGTCAAACAGAGAGAAAGGCGGTGTGATTTGTGCAGACAACGAGAATTCGGAACCTTGGCGTGGATAAATCGGATTGTCGATAGAGCTACGGGACAAGGTCAAGTTGAGGCTGAGGTTGTTACACTTACCGTTGGTAACCGGGAAGTACTGCCAGTCACTCAGAACATAACGTTGATAAGACAACTCGGCTGTGAACTGGAAGTAGTCATCCGGCCATTTCAAACGCTTACCGAACATCACTGCGAGACCATACATCTGGATAGATTTGTCCGGGTCGTAATAATTCTCGTAGTTATTGTAGCTGCCGTAGTTGTACATACCGTAGCCATACATACCGCTATAAAAGCTGTTGTAATAGCTGTTCATGTAGGCCGAATTGTAATAACGGCTACTGATGTCGGTCTGGCGGGAATAGAAAGCTGATACGGAGAACGCGTTCGGGCGTTTACCGCCAAACCACGGGTCATAGAATGAAACGCTGTATGACTGATAGTATTTGGCATTGGTCTGGCCGCTGATGGTCAACGTCTGACCGTCACCTTGCGGGAGAATACCACGGTAGTTCTCACCCGGATGTAGCAGGTTGGACAGAGAGAAGTTGGTGAACTTCAGACTTAACTTACCGATAATACCCGTTTGTCCCCAACCGGCAGAGAACTCTACTTGGTCATTGGCTTTGGATACAAGGTCGTAACCGATGTCTACCGTGCCGTCTTCCGGTCTCGGTTGGATGTCGGGTTGGATTTGTTCGGGGTCGAAGTGTCCCATCTGCTGGATTTCACGCATGGAACGCATCAGGTCCTCACGGCTGAAGAGTTCGCCCGGACGGGTACGGAGTTCACGGCGTACCACGTTTTCATATAAACGGTCGTTACCGTTGATGCTGACTTTGTTGATGGTAGCCTGGCGGCCTTCGTAGATACGCATTTCTAGGTCGATGGAGTCGCCCACGATGTTTACTTCCACCGGTTCGAGGCTGTAGAACAGATAACCGTTGTTGTAGTAGAGGTTGCCGATGGCATCGTCGTCGGTCATTGTACGTTCTTCAAGCAGCTTTTGGTTGTAGACGTCGCCCTTCTTCATCTGGAGGAGGAAGTTCAGTTGTTCGGAAGGATAAAGTGTGTTACCTACCCAAGTTACATTGCGGAGGTAGTATTTCTGTCCTTCCTCAATCTGCATGAAGATGTCCACCGTGCGGTCATCATAAGGCTTGATGCTGTCTGTCACGATAATGGCGTCGCGATAACCCAGTTCGTTGTATTTATCGATGATTAACTGTTTGTCCGCTTCGTAGTTGTCCTCAATGAATTTCTTGGTGCGGAACAGATTGATCAGTTTGCCCTTTTCGTTTGTTTTCTTCATTACACGCTTCAGCTTCTTGGTTGCGAGAACCTCGTTGCCTGTGATGGTGATTTGATGTACTTTCACTTTCTCTTTTTTGTCGATGTCGATGTTGACAATCACTTCATTTTTCTTTTCCGGATCATCCCGTTGAGTGATGATTACATCTGCATTCTTGAAGCCCTTGTCGTCAAAGTATCGTTTTATCAGGGTCTTGGCACGGTCTACCAGATTAGGTGTAATCTGCCCACCCTTTATCATACCGATTCTGCTTTCCAAATCTTCACGCTCCGACTTTTTCACACCGTTGTAGCGGATGTCGGAAACACGCGGACGCATCGTCAGACGAATGGTCAGCCAGATTTTGTCACCCTCAATTTTGTCTGCTGTGATTTCCACGTCCGAGAACAGACCATGGCGCCAGTAGCGCTTACAAGCTTGTGTAATTTCATCACCCGGCACGGTGATGGTCTGCCCTTTGGACAGTCCGGACAATCCGACAATTACATAATCCTCATAGTTTTGGGCTCCTTCAACCTTAATGTCGGCTATTTCATACTTCTTGGGGGTTCCCGAATAGAGTATAACCGGCTTTTCGGCTTCATCGGTGTTGTTTATGTCCTGTGCTGCTGTTGTCAGAGTGCAGCCGAAAAGGCAGACAAACGTTACGAGTATGGAGAAAATACGATAGTGCATCTTTTTATTTACTATTTTACAATTTACTATTTACTATATTGGGTGTCCGTTGATTAATTGATTTGCTCGCTGGTCTTGCCGAACCTGCGTTCGCGTTTCTGATAGTCGCATATGGCTTTACGTAGTTCTTCTTCGCGGAAGTCGGGCCAGTAAGTATCACAGAAATAGAGTTCCGAATAAGCGCATTGCCATAGCATGTAGTTGCTGAGGCGGAGTTCGCCTCCGGTGCGTATCAGCAAGTCGGGGTCGGGCATGAAGCTGGTTGTCAGATGGCGGGATATGAGTTCACTGTCAATTTGCTCGGGCTTTAACTCACCTTTCTGTACCAGACCGGCCATTTGTCGGGCAGCTTCCGTTATTTCCCAACGGGAAGAGTAACTCAATGCCAGCACTAGACACATTCCCGTGTTGTGGGAGGTGTGTGCCACACAAGTGATGAGCCGTTGCTGTACGTTGGCAGGCAGTTTTTCAATATCTCCTATTACTCGGAAGCTGATATTGTTCTTCATGAACGTCTCTTCCTCTATGGAGTCGAAGAGCAGTCCCATCAGGGCGGCTACCTCGTCCGACGGACGATTCCAGTTCTCGGTAGAGAACGTATATAAAGTAAGGTATCTGACTCCTAATTTAGCGGCTTCCTCTGCAATGATATGCACAGTTTCCGCACCGGCCTGATGTCCATAGCTACGTTCGTGTCCACGCTGCTTGGCCCACCGTCCGTTACCGTCCATGATAATCGCCACATGCTGTGGTATCCGGTTTAGATCGATTTCTTCCTTGTATGACATCATTATTATTGTATTTCGAAGCCCAATCTGTTAAGACGTCCGCGCCATACCTCATTCTTGGTTCCGTTACCGCCGAATATTACCCAGATGAAGTCCCGTTTGTCTGCCGGGGCCACTGTCTTGTCTTTCGTCGGTTCCACTATGATGGAATACGCTCCTTTACCTTTGAATTCCTGAGGTAGCAGGAATTTGGTTTCTGTCTGGCTCCACGCAATGCCCGTGATGGAGCTGTAGATGGCGTCAAGTTCTCCTCCAAAACAATAGAGCATACCGCCATAGAACATGATGGCGGGGTTCACTATGCTGGGACAATATGTGTCGTACATTGTGTTGTCCAAACTAGCCCAACCTTTGCCGTCCAATGAGAACCAGGGTATTGTCTCTTTTTCACTGACCGGCGGCATTCCTACCAGAATCACCTTCTCTACACCATTGCCGGTTCGGGTCTGGGTTGTGGATATGTTTTCGGTAGGGAATCCTGCCGGTACTTCCTCAAGGATAAGGTTGTCAGCCGTGTTTTCCGCTTCCCAATTCTTTCCGTCTTTACATATATTGAAATATTGCTTTCCGTTGATTTCCACAATGCCCGAAAGCCGGTCAGAGAAACCATTGATGAGGACTATGACATTGTCTCCCAATGTGGTGACTTCTGTCCAAGCGGCGCCATCAGTGGAGCTGAATACTTTTTTGCTTTTCGTCACCATATAGAGTGCATCGTTATACTCTACGGCAGATGTCAGCTTTACATCTGAGGGGAGGTTGCTGACATTAATCTCACTCCAGTTGTATTTATCGGGCGCAGTTGATGTCTTGTAAGCGGTAGTGTTGGAAGTGTAGACAAACAGTTCGTCACCCAGTACAACCGCTTTTTGCTGGCCTAAATTGATGGTATTGGAGAATACATTCCCTCTTTTCTGCATGTCTGTCCAGACGAGTGAGTCCGGGTCTTGCAGATGTACATTAATTTTCAGTTTATATTCTCGGATTGTAATGCCATCGGCGGCATGTGCTTTGAATAGCATGCCGGCATCGTTGTTCATGGCGGGTCTTAAATCTACGGAGTCCGACATGACAAATACCGTGTCGGTAGGCGAGCCTGAAGTTATCCAACCGGTAACGTCCATAGTATCAATTAAAATACGGTCGATGATGGTATCCGAACCTACGGGCAAGGAATCCCTGTTATAGATGAGTCTTTTAAGCTGGTCAATTGTAAATTTGTAATGTTTGCCATGTATGGTATCAATACCAAAAGCATGTATAGTAGCATCGGAGCTGAATTCATAATTGTCGTCAGAGTCAAGGCATGAACTTAGAGCAAATGACACAATAAGAAAACTCGCAATTACTGATAGAAACTTTATTCTCATTTTGAAAGTTAGTGTTTATTTACAAGTTGCAAAAATAGGAACATTTTTTTCTATAAACAGCTTTACGTAGAAGTTTTATATAAAATTATAGATAATAAGATTGTTTTTCCCGATAGAAAAGTCCTGGAATGAGGCTGTTGATGATTTTTTACGATGTTTGAAAAACATGTGGCACATAATGTGCCGGTCTGAAGGGACGATTCCATTCAAGGCCTCGTAGCCTCATTTTTCCTTGCCCGCCCCCGTACACTATGATGATACGGAACAGACGCGGAAAGAGGGCGGCGCAAAGCTGATGGCAGACTGTTTGGAAAGTGTGTGCCAATCCGTTCTTGGAATCTTTGGGATAATACTGAACAGGATTGAAGCACGCTTCTAGATTTTGTTTACGGCCGTATAATGGCGAAAATCTCTATTAAAGAAATGTTCTTTCATAAAAGGATGTCTGTCGCTGACTTTGGGTGCTTTGACTCCGGAGCGTAGGAGGCACGGGGCTTCTTCTACAAAGATTTCGTCCCACAGTCCGGCATCAATGAAGGATTGGAGCGTTTGGCTGCCACCCTCTACCAAAAGGGATTGTAATCCGCGTGTATACAGCGTTTCCATGATTTCGGGGAGTATGTTCTGCCGGTAGTCGCTGACCGGCAGATACTCTGTATTCGGTAGCGGAGCGTGCGGGGCTTCTGTAAAAACGAGGGTCGGCACGCTACCGTCAAATAGGTGAAGGTTGGGGGATAGCTTTTGTTGCTGGTCCAGCACGATACGTACCGGTGAATGACCATGCCAATGGCGGACATTCAGGCCGGGATTGTCCAGTTCAGCCGTACGGGTACCTACTAATATGGCACTGTGCTCTGTCCGTTTTTTGTGCACCATCATTGAGGTCAGCGGGCTGGAGAGAATGATTGGTTTGCCGTCCGTGCGGGAGTAATCGATGTATCTGTCTGAAGATTCCGCCCATTTCAAGGTGATGTAGGGGCGTCGCAAAGTATGGAAGGTGATGAACCTGCGGATGAGCTGCCGACATTCTGCTTCCAGCACTCCGACAATAACTTCACGTCCGGCATCCTTCAGTTTCTGTATGCCTCGGCCCGCAACCTTGGAGAAAGGATCTCCGCACCCGATAACGATGCGTGGAATCTGCTTTTCGATGATGAGGTCTGCACAAGGAGGAGTTTTGCCATAGTGCGAACACGGTTCCAGGCTGACGTAAATGGTGGACCGCCTCAGTAGGGATGTGTCTTTCACGGAACGGATGGCGTTGACCTCGGCGTGAGCTTCTCCGCAGCGCACATGGTATCCTTCGCCTATGATTTTCCCGTCACATACTATTACTGCTCCTACCATCGGGTTGGGCGCTGCATTGCATTGCCCGTTTCGTGCCAGTTGGATGCACCGCAGCATGTATTTCTCTTCTTCTGAATTCATGTCCTTGCTTATCTTTTGGTTGAATAATCAAAATTAATGATTACTTTTGCAGCCCGAATAAAACCGGACTCCGAATGAATGTAACCGTTTCACATATCCGCAGCGCTTTGCAGGAGTGCTATCCTCCCCGGGAGGCGGCCAACCTTTCTCGTATTGTCTGCTGTGAAATGTTTGGTCAGAGTAATATTGACTATTACCTGGGCAAAGATATGATTTTATCTCCAAACAATGAAAGGGAATTGGAAAGCATTCTTTCCCGTCTGTGCAATTTTGAGCCCATACAGTATGTGCAGGGTGCTGCCCGTTTCCTGGGACGTACTTTTCAGGTGGCGTCGGGGGTACTTATTCCCCGTCCCGAAACGGAAGAACTGGTGGAGGCGATGTTGAAGGAAATCGCTCCGGCTTCCCGTATTCTCGACATTGGTACCGGAAGCGGGTGCATTGCCGTCACTTTGTCTAAGGAGTTGCCGGAGGCGGAAGTAACCGCTTGGGATATTTCCGGAGAAGCTCTTGCCATAGCCGACGGTAATAACTGTTTGCTGCAGGCTTCCGTACAATTTGTACAGCGTGATGTCCTGACGTATCAACCTGCTGAGGATGACTGTTTTGATGTAATCGTCAGTAATCCACCTTATGTTACGGAAACAGAAAAGCGGGACATGGAGCCTAATGTCTTGAACTGGGAACCTTCGGAGGCTTTATTTGTTCCGGACAGCGACCCGCTCCGTTTCTATCGGTGTATAGGTGAACTGGGACGGAGAATGCTGACGGCCGGCGGCCAACTCTATTTTGAAATCAACCGGGCATTTGGAGAGGCTGTCGCTTCGATGCTTCGCAAGCAAGGCTATGCGAATGTCCGTATCCGAAAAGATATCTCCGGCAACGACCGGTACGTAATTGCAGAACGATGGAAATAACTGAAACAGAAGCTTTGAACAGAGTGGCGGCATATTGCTCCACTGCCGAGCATTGCCGGGCGGAGATTGCAGAAAAACTGCAACGCTGGGGCATTGCCTATGATGCCATAGACCGTATCATCAATCGTTTGGAGCAAGAAAAGTACATTGATGAAGAGCGCTTCTGTCGTGCTTTCATCAACGACAAATACCGTTTTGCCAAATGGGGCAAGATGAAGATAAGGCAGGCGCTCCAGTTGAAAAAGATATCTTCGTCTGTCTATTGGCCCTATTTGAACGAGATTGATGAAGAAGAATACCACTCTGTTCTGCAGAAGCTGCTGGCGGCAAAGCGTAAAAGCGTCCGTGCCGAAAATGAGTATGAACTGAATGGTAAATTGATGCGTTTTGCCTTGAGCAGGGGGTTCGAAGTGAAGGATATATGTCGTTGCATAGAGGTTTCAGGGGAAAATGACTACTCCGAATGAAAATTATCGGCTTTCTCTTTTTAATTCTCATTCTGTTTCCGTATTTTTGCGCCATATTTATCATATATAGATTAGTTTTGCTATGAAAACTTTAGAAAGATTGTTTGCAGAGAAGTTGCTGAAGATAAAAGCGATTAAGCTACAACCGGCTAACCCGTTTACTTGGGCATCCGGATGGAAGTCTCCGTTTTATTGTGATAACCGCAAAACCCTTTCTTATCCTTCTCTCCGTAATTTCGTGAAGATTGAAATTACGCGTCTGATTTTGGAACGTTTCGGACAGGTGGATGCCATTGCCGGTGTGGCAACAGGAGCTATTCCGCAAGGTGCCTTGGTGGCCGATGCATTGAGCCTGCCATTTGTATATGTACGCTCCACTCCGAAAGACCATGGACTGGAGAATTTGATTGAAGGTGAACTTCGTCCCGGTATGAAGGTGGTAGTCGTGGAAGATTTGATTTCGACGGGTGGAAGTAGCTTAAAGGCTGTAGAAGCTATCCGTCGTGACGGATGTGAGGTCATCGGTATGGTGGCTGCCTATACTTATGGTTTCCCAGTTGCTGAAAAGGCATTTAAGGATGCCAAAGTACCTTTGGTGACACTGACCAATTACGAGGCTGTACTGGAAGTGGCACTGCGTACGGGCTATATCGAGGAAGGAGATGTGGAGACTCTGAATGAATGGCGTAAAGACCCTGCACATTGGGAATCTGGAAAATAAGAACTTATTTGTAAAAATATTGATATGGATAAAAGAGCCATTCGGATAGATTCTGTCCGGATAGTTCTTTTTTTCTTTTTGAATACGACTGATTATGACGAAATTTGAGAGTGGAGTGAAAGTTGTACCGGCTTCACAAGAAGCTGTTTATGAAAAGCTTTCCGACCTGAGCAATCTGGAGAAAGTGAAAGACCGTTTGCCTGAAAACAATGTGAAGAGTTTTAGTTTTGATGCAGAAAGCATAACGATAGAAGTGGCTCCTGTAGGAAAGATTACGTTACAAATTGTGGAAAAGGAACCTTGCAAGTGTATCAAGTTTGCAACAACCACTTCACCGTTGCCCTTCAATCTGTGGATACAGATTGTACCCGTTACCGAAACTGAATGCAAAATGAAGCTTACCATCGGCATGGATATAAACCCGTTTATGAAGACTATGGTACAAAAGCCTTTGCAGGAAGGACTGGAGAAAATGGCAGATATGTTGGCGATGATACAATATTAATTATTAACTATTAATCATTAGAAACAACGTGGCTCAGAAACTTTGGGAAAAATCCATTCAGGTAAATAAAGATATCGAACGCTTCACGGTAGGCCGTGACCGTGAAATGGACCTTTATTTGGCAAAGCACGATGTGTTGGGTTCCATGGCGCACATCACGATGCTTGAAAGCATTGGTTTGTTGACGAAAGAAGAACTGCGGCAATTGCTGGCCGAATTGAAGGAAATCTATGCAATGGCCGAGCGCGGAGAATTTGTGATAGAAGAGGGAGTGGAAGACGTTCACTCGCAAGTGGAACTTATGCTGACGCGTAACTTGGGTGATATAGGTAAGAAAATACACAGCGGACGTTCGCGTAACGACCAGGTGTTGCTCGATTTGAAGCTCTTTACCCGTACAGAGATAAAGGAGGTGGCGGAAGCTGTGGAACAATTGTTCCATGTGCTGGTTATGCAGAGCGAACGCTACAAGGATGTACTGATGCCGGGCTATACACACTTGCAGATAGCCATGCCGTCTTCTTTCGGACTTTGGTTTGGGGCATACGCCGAGAGCCTGGTGGACGATATGATGTTCCTTCAGGCTGCTTTCAAGATGTGCAACCGCAATCCTTTGGGGTCTGCTGCGGGATACGGTTCCTCATTCCCGCTGAACCGTACGATGACTACCCGTCTTTTGGGATTTGATTCCCTCAACTACAACGTAGTGTATGCCCAGATGGGGCGTGGCAAGATGGAGCGTAATGTAGCTTTTGCCCTTGCCAGTGTGGCCGGAACCATATCGAAATTGGCTTTTGACGCATGTATGTTCAACAGTCAGAACTTCGGTTTTGTGAAGCTGCCGGATGATTGCACTACCGGTTCCAGCATCATGCCTCACAAGAAGAACCCGGACGTCTTTGAGTTGACGCGTGCCAAGTGCAACAAATTGCAGTCCCTTCCCCAGCAGATTATGATGATAGCCAACAATCTTCCTTCCGGCTATTTCCGTGACTTGCAGATTATCAAAGAGGTCTTTCTGCCTGCTTTTCAGGAACTGAAAGACTGTCTGCAGATGACAACTTACATTATGAATGAAATCAATGTAAACGAGCATATTCTTGATGATGACAAGTATCTGCTTATTTTCAGTGTGGAGGAAGTCAACCGTTTGGCACGTGAAGGGATGCCTTTTCGCGATGCCTACAAGAAGGTGGGACTGGATATTGAAGCCGGGAACTTTTCGCATAGCAAAGAAGTACACCATACCCATGAAGGCAGTATAGGAAACCTTTGCAACGATGATATCTCTGCCTTGATGCAGAAAGTGGTAGAGGGCTTCGATTTTGCTACCATGCAAGCTGCAGAGAAAGAGTTGCTGGGCAGGTAAAAGGTTCTACGGCTTCAAGTCCCGGTTCGAGTACTGTACTTTTATAAAAAAAAATTTGGCAGAAACGGGAAAACTGTTTATCTTTGCACCCGTTATCCAAATGCGGAAATAGCTCAGTTGGTAGAGCATAACCTTGCCAAGGTTAGGGTCGCGAGTTCGAGTCTCGTTTTCCGCTCTCTTTTTCCCTTTTTTAGGATGCTCGAATGGTGGAATGGTAGACACGAAGGACTTAAAATCCTTTGGCCATTGCGGCTGTGCGGGTTCAAGTCCCGCTTCGAGTACTCTAAGGGACGAATCGTGTTTTCCACGGTTCGTCCCTTTTCTTTTATCTCTGTTATTCGTTGGATATGAGTGCTTTAGAAGAAAGAATTTGTTACGGTTCTGAAATATCCGTATCCAAGCTTTTCTATTTTATTGTACAATAAAGCTAAGAATTTGCAGTATATGAGAATGCTGGATGAACGGAAGACGGTACGCTGTGCAAATGGAGTGGATAAATATTTATAAACCGTAGCGGACAAAGTGTTTTCCTTAATGGAACAAGTTGTTCTTATTGTGGAGAACACTTTGTTTTTCCTTATTGGCATGTGCTTACCGATGAAAGAAAGAATTTATATGAATAGCTTCCTCTTTATTGTTCAGAACAGCTTGGGGCGTTTGTTGTTGAACCGATAGCCGATGCCCAACATCAGATAATTGGGCTCATGAAATTCCCGGAGGTTATATCCTATATGGAGATACGAATTGCGTGTTACGTCTATTTTCAGGGCAAGAATCTGATAGAAAGACTTCATGTCACCACCACCGTGCAGAATGTTGGCCCCCAGACCGATACCTACCGTGAAGTAGGGCATGACAAGTTCTCCGCGGGCGGATAAGCCCAATGCCATCTGCTTCTTGGCGGGCGGAGTATGGAAGCCGTTCTCTTCATCGTACGATTCCTTCATGTTCGCGCTGTGGTCGTATACGCCGTCCAGAGCCACACCGGCGCGGAATTTATAGCCGAAGTTGTACATGGGTGCAAAGCTGAAACCGACCACGTTGTAAGTGCCGGGTGCGGGTACCTGGCCACTACTGCCCTCATGGGCCACTGCTTTCTTTCGCCAGGAGCCGAACAAAGTCAGGTCGTAGCTGACGTGGCGGGGGAATGGAGGAACAATAGGGCGTTGCCATGATTGGGCGAGTTCATCTGCTCTGCGGTTAAGGTTGTATGCTAGCCCCACTTTGCAGTCCACCGTGTTCAGACCGGAGTTGGGATATTGGGTATTTCCGTTGGAAAAGTGGCTTCCGGTAGCTCCTATCATCAGGTCGAATTTGGGGGAGAGCGCCCACTTTAAGTAAAGGTTCACATTGAGATAAGCATTCACTTTCGAGCCGATAATCTGATTCTCCGGGTTGTCTTGGCCGTCGTAGGGTTTCCAGCCGAAAGATGCGCCGAAGTTCCATTCGTAGTTCAAGGATATGCGGGGGCTGAATCGGGCGATGCGTCCCCCTTGAAACAGATAGACTGCCAGTGGGTTGCCCAGCTCTTCCGGATTGCCGAAGTTGAAATAGCCGACTCCAATTCCTTGATAGGCTCCTATATAAGCCTGGTCGGCAACGGTGTGGGGACGGAACTGGAAGGAGTATTCCAGATGGCCGGCATAGGTGTTTTTCATGGCTTTATATTGGTGGTTGGAGTACTCCAAAAAAGGGTTGGTCTGAAAAATATAGCCAGCACGCCCTTCTACGCCTAATCTATGGATGAAGCGCTGTGAGAAAGGGAGTGTATCCCGTTTATATTCCGAATGGTTATCGGATGTCCATTGTTGGGCGTATATTGCATCAGACAAGAAAAGTACCGCTCCTAAGAAAACCAGTATTTTCCATATTTGCATTCTGTTTTTCATATGCCGTGTCGGTCTTTCTTGTTTATAAATGTTTCAAGCGAAGTTTAATTTCGTGCAAATATAGTTTTTTTGTCCTTTTGGCATTCATAATGAGACAACTATTTGTAGAAAGAGAGGGTCAAAACGGAAATTTCAATTTTGCCCCCCTCCTTATTTATTCACCCGGATGTTGTCTTATGATTCAGGTGCTGGGTGATGAGTATTATTGCTGGTCGTTTTCCCGGATTTCCACACGGCGGATTTTCCCGCTGATGGTTTTGGGGAGTTCATCGACGAACTCGATGACACGCGGATATTTGTAGGGAGCCGTCACTTTCTTCACGTAGTTCTGCAACTCCTTGGCAAGCTCTTCTCCGGCGCGTGCCTTGTACTCTTTTGCCAACACAATCGTAGCTTTTACCACTTGGCCGCGGATTTCATCGGGCACACCGGTAATGGCACATTCCACTACGGCTGGGTGGGTCATTAATGCACTTTCCACTTCGAACGGGCCGATGCGGTAGCCGCTACTTTTGATGACGTCGTCGGCGCGGCCCACGAACCAGAGGTAGCCGTCTTCGTCTTTCCAGGCTACGTCTCCCGTGTAGTAAATGCCGTTGTTCCATGCCTCGTGGGTGCGGTTGGCATCGCGGTAGTATTCCTTAAACAATCCCAGCGGTTTGCCTTTGCCGGTACGGATTACAATCTGTCCCTGCTCACCGGCTTCCACAGAACGGCCGTCGTTGTCTATCAGGTCTACGTCGTATTGCGGATTTGGCAATCCCATGCTGCCGGGTTTCGGTTCCATCCACGGCATGGTGGCAACGGTAAGGGTCGTTTCGGTCTGTCCGAAGCCCTCCATCAGCTTGATGCCCGTCAACTTCTTGAAGGTATCAAATACGGCGGGGTTCAATGCTTCTCCGGCGATGGTGCAGTATTCCAGGCTGGATAAGTCGTACTTAGTAAGGTCTTCGTGAATGAGGAATCGGAAGATGGTGGGCGGCGCACAAAGCGACGTGACGTGATAATCTTGTATCTTCTCCAGTATGGCTGCGGGAGTGAATTTCTCGTGGTCGTATACAAATACGTTGGCGCCGGCAATCCATTGCCCGTATAGCTTTCCCCACACAGCTTTTCCCCAACCGGTGTCGGCAATGGTGAGGTGTAGGCTGCTCTCTTTCAGGTTGTGCCAGAAGCTGCCGGTGACGATATGTCCCAACGGATAGGTGAAGTCGTGCGCCACCATCTTGGGTTCTCCGGTAGTACCGCTGGTGAAGTACATCAGGGAGATGTCGTCGTTCGTGTTCGGATGTTCCGGTTTCACGAAAGGAGCGGCGGCCTCGATACCTTTGTGGAAGTCTTCGAATCCTTCGGCAACTTCCGGTCCGACGCTTACCAGATGTTTCACGGTAGGAGAGTCCGGCATGGCTGCCGTGATATGGTCGGTGATGATGCTTTCGCCGGCGCAGACTATCATTTTGATGTCTGCGGCGTTGCAACGGTATACGATGTCTTTCTTCGTCAGCAGGTGGGTGGCGGGGATCACCACTGCACCGAGTTTGTGCAGTGCCACAATGCTGAACCAGAATTCGTAACGGCGTTTCAGTATCAGCATCACCATGTCTCCACGGCTGATGCCGAGGCTTTGGAAATAGGAAGCCGTCATGTCTGTGTACCGTTTCATGTCGGCAAAGGTGAACTGCCGGCATTCGCCTTGGTCATTGGTCCACAACAGTGCGGGTTTGTCGGGCTGCTCGGCTGCCCAGGCATCCACTACGTCGTAGCCGAAGTTGAAATTCTCCGGTACGTTTATCTTCAGGTTCTTGATGAAGTCCTCCTGTGAGGTGAAGGATGTTTGAGATAAAAATCTTTCTACCATAACTTTATTACATGATTACTGCCAGGAATTTTACAGTCTTTCCGTCAAGCGCCTTCATGCCGTGTGGCAGTTTGGAGTTGAAGTATAGACTGTCTCCTTCGTTTAAGATTAAGTCTTTGCCGTCGATGCTGACCATCATACGGCCTTCCAGTACGAGGTTGAATTCCTGACCGGCATGGCTGTTGTAATGTATCGGCTCGCTGTCCGGTTTAGGTTCTACGGTCACGATGAACGGGTCTGCCGTGCGGCTGATGAAACCGGCTGCCAGCGATTGGTATTTATATGCCTTGGTACGTTCTATACTGGTTCCTTTTTCGGCACGTGTCAGGAAGTAGGAATTCATTTTGGGCTCTTGCCCGAACATCAGTGCGTCCAGTGATATGCCGTAGTGCCGTGCTATCTTCTGCAGCATGCTGACGGAGATGTCGAATTCTCCGGTTTCGGCAAGGCGGTACTCTTCTGCGGAGATGTCGCAGTCGCGGGCGATATCGTCGGCAGTCAGTTCCAATACGTCGCGCAGTCCGCGCAGGCGTTCGGCTATTTGTCTGATCTGTTCGTCCATAATTATATTTGTTTTAAATGGGTTTTCATTTGCTTGCTTTTATCGCTTTTATCACGGTAGAGGTGAAACCTTCGTGCTCCAGTTCGTTGATTCCCTTGATGGTGATTCCTCCGGGGGTGCAGACCTTGTCTATCTCGATGCTGGGGTGCGTGTCATTGTTCAGAATCAGCTCGGCTGCTCCCTTCAGGGACTGTGCTACCATGCGCATGCCGTCTTTGGGGTAGATGCCCAGCTCGATGCCGGCCTGCATGGCTGCCTGGATGTACTTTAGCGCGTAGGCGATGCCACAGGAGGTCATGGCTGTGGCGGCTGCCATTTTTTCTTCGGGCAGCCATAGGGCCATTCCCATTTCGCAGAAGATGTCCAGCATCAGTTTGCGCTGTTCGTCGGTGGTGTTGTTTCCGGTGATGAGGGTCATGCTCTGCATTTCGCTGATGGCGGTGTTGGGGATGAGGCGGAATACGGGCTGGCCGAGGTTCCCGGTGTAGCCCGCCAATTGCCCGCAGGAGATGCCTGCCGCTACGGACACCACCAGGGTGTCCGCCTCTATGCCCAGCTCCTTGACGACCGGTTCTATCAGCCAGGGCTTCACGGCCAGAATCACCATGTCGGCGCCTTTGGCGGCCGCGCGATTGTCGCGGGTCACTTGCAGGGCGGGAAATGCGGCTTTCAGCCTGTCCAGTTTGCCTTGTGAGGGGTTCGATACGGTGATGCTTGTGGCGGGCACGATACTTCCCTTTGCCATGCCGCGTGCGATGGCACTGCCCATGTTTCCGGCTCCGATGATGGCTGCTTTCATGTCGATGGTTTTATTCTGAATACTTTTCGAAGGGCAAAGATATGTATTTTATCACTGAATGTGACAAGTTTATGGCAAAAAGTAAAGCCGAATGGAAGATTATGGCTATATTTGTCTTCCTAATAATAAAAGAAACGTTTATGGATAACGGGTTTGATTACGGCCTTGTGCCCCCGAAATATGCCCATTGCTTTAATGAGGCCTGTCCGTACGGCAAGCATTGCCTGCGCAGGCTGGCGGCGGTTCATGCACCCGCCGGGGTGGAGTTTGTCACCTGTCTCAATCCTGCGGCCTATCCCATGGGCGACACCCGTTGCAGGCATTTTCGTCCGGCGGACAAGATACGTCTGGCGTGGGGCGTGTCCCGCTTGTGCAACGAAGTGCCCTATGGCATTGCGCGGGGCCTGATGACCCGTGTCCGCCACTCCTTTTCCAAGCCTACTTACTACCGCATCCTGCATCAAGAGCGCCCTCTTTCCGTGGAAGAGCAGGAGAAGATAGCGGCGCTCTTCCTTCGTGAAGGCGTGGAGACGGCTCCCCTTTACGACCGCTATACGGAAAATTACGATTGGAAAGCCTGATTCTGTTACTTCGTTATGTATGAACGGGTTATCGGTTCCACCATTTTTGTCCGGGGTGGAACCCATTTCCCACTACGACTGAAAGCGTTTCCCATAGAAAGGGAAACGCTTTCAGTCGTAGTGGGAAATGGGCTGGGTATGGGAGGCTAAAGACCCGGAGCGATGAGAGAAGGGCATTCCGGGAGTCAGAAGGAGTTAAAGACCGACAACTCTTTCTGACTTCCGGAATGAAAGAGCCGGAATTTTAAAGTACTTTTTTGAAACGTTCCAGGAATTCCCTTGCTTCGTCCATGCCGAGGCAAAGAGGAGGCAGCAGGCGGAGTACGTTCGTGCCGCTTACGCCGGTGAATACATGCTGCTCTTTCAGCAATTTTGTACGCAGTTCTTTGATGGGGGCTTCAAATTCCAGTCCTATCATCAGTCCTCGTCCGCGAACGTCCTTGATTTGCGGGAACTTTCTCAGTTCTGTCATCAGGAAGTCACCGACTTGTGCTGCATTTTCTATCAGATTTTCTTGTTCTATGACGTCCAGCACAGCAAGAGCGGCACTGCAAGCCAGGTGGTTTCCACCGAAAGTGGTTCCAAGTTGCCCGTAGACTGGTGTAAACATTGGACTGATGAGTACACCTGCCATCGGGAAACCGTTGCCGATGCCTTTGGCCACGGTGATGATGTCGGCTTTGATGCCGTTGTATTGATGGGCGAAGAACTTGCCGCTGCGTCCGTATCCGCTTTGGATTTCATCAAGAATCAAGACCGTGTTGTGTTCCGTACAGGTCTGGCGGAGAGCCTGCATGAATTCGTCTGTCGGCAACTGGATGCCTCCTACGCCTTGTATGCCTTCGATGATCACCGCACAGACATCTCCTTTGGACAATTCGGCCTTCATGGCTTCGGTGTCGTTCAGCGGGAGATAGGTGACGTGTCCGCAGTTATTGATGGGAGCGATGATTTTAGGATTGTTCGTCGCTTCCACTGCCAGTGAGGTACGTCCGTGGAATGCTTTCGAGAAGGATATCACACGGGTGCGGCCATTGTGGAAGGAGGCGAGCTTCAAGGCGTTTTCATTGGCCTCGGCACCGCTGTTGATGAGGAACAGCGAGTAGTCGTCATAGCCGCAGGCCTTTCCCAGGCGCTCTGCCACTTGCTGTTGCAGCTTGTTAATTACTGAGTTTGAGTAGAATCCTAACGTAGCAACTTGGTTGCTCACCATCTCTACATAATGTGGATGTGCATGTCCGATTGAGATGACTGCATGGCCACCGTAGAGGTCGAGGTATTCGGTACCGTTCTCGTCCCATACATGGCAGCCTTTTCCTTTGACGATGTTGATGTCAAAGAGGGGATATACATCGAATAAATTCATTTTTTTTAGAATGCAGAAGGTTTCAACCGTAATCCTACGGTCTCTTCCAGGTTAAACATTAAATTCATGTTATGGACAGCTTGTCCGCTGGCACCTTTCAGAAGGTTGTCGATGCAGGAAATGATAAGTAGTTTGTCGCCATGCTTCTCCAGATGGATGAGGCACTTGTTGGTGTTTACCACTTGCTTCAGGTCAATATTCTTCTCCACGATGTGTGTAAAGGAATCTTTGGCGTAGTATTCTTCATACATGCGGACGATTTCTTCCAGGGCCACTTTGGTCTTCACCACTATTGTGGTGAAGATACCGCGCGGGAAGTCGCCACGGTAGGGGATGAAGTCAATATCCGCATCGAAACTGTTCTGCAGCTGTTTGAGCGATTGCTTGATTTCGGGCACATGCTGGTGCTCGAAAGCTTTGTAGACGCTCATGTTGTTGTTGCGCCAACTGAAGTGGCTTGTGGCACCCGGTTTCACGCCTGCACCGGTACTTCCGGTAATGGCATTCACCATGATAACATCGCTCAGCATCAGATGTTTGGCAAGCGGCAGCAAACCCAGCTGTATGCAGGTGGCAAAGCAGCCCGGATTGGCTACGTGCTTCGCTTTGCAGGTGGCACGGCGGTTCAGCTCCGGTAGGCCGTAGATGAAATCATGTTCGGGAGAGGCTATGCGGTAGTCCATGGAGAGGTCGATGATTCTCAGTTCCTCGGGCACGTTGTGGCTTTCGAGGAATTTCTTCGTGTCGCCGTGTGCGGTGCAGAAGAAGAGTACATCAATCTCATCCAACGGCAGTTCGTCGGTGAATACTAAGTCTGTTTCGCCGTACAAGCCTTCGTGTACGTCGGTAATTTTGTTGCCGGCGTTGCTTGAGCTGTTTATGAAAACGATTTCCGCTTCCGGATGGTTGAGCAGCAAACGTATCAGTTCGCCTGCCGTATATCCGGCTCCGCCGATGATTCCTACTTTAATCATATGCCCTCCTTCTCGTCTTTATGATTTGAATAATAAGCGCGCAGTGCCGTAGAGGTTACTTTGATGAAACCTTTGGCATCTTCTGCCGTCCATCCTTTCTGCATCTCGCCATATTCGCCGAACTTGTTTTTCACAAGGTCGTCTTTGCTTTCTACACCTACGGTAGAGAAGCAGAGCGGGTGAAGTTCGAGGATAGCCGTACCGTTCACGTTACGTTGCGAGGATTCCAGCATGGCTTCGATGTCACGCATTACCGGTTCCAGATATTGGCTTTCGTGCAGGAACATGCCGTACCAGTTGGCTACCTGGTCTTTCCAGTATTGCTGCCATTTGCTCAAGGTATATTTCTCCAGAAACCTGTGTGCACCGATAATCAGCATAGGTGCGGCAGCTTCGAAACCTACGCGACCTTTGATACCGATAATCGTATCGCCTACGTGCATGTCGCGACCAATGCCGTATGCCGCACCAATCTCTTCCACCTTCTGGATGGCTTTTATGGGGTCGTCGAACGTTTCGTCGTTCACAGCTTTCAGCTCACCTTTTTCAAAAGTGAGGCGCAACTGCTCGCTGCCCTCTTTGGTGCAGTGTTTCAGATAAGCGCTTTCAGGCAATCCTTGCGCGGAATCCAGAATCTCGCCACCACAAATGGAAGTGCCCCACAAACCTACGTTATAGGAATATTTTAGTTTGGTGAAGTCGGCGGCAAAGCCGTGTTTGTTCAGATAATCAATCTCTTCCTGACGGCTCAGTGCCATGTCGCGTGTCAGCGTGATGATTTCCACGCCCGGAGCCATGACGAGGAAAGTCATGTCGAAACGAATCTGGTCGTTACCCGCACCTGTAGAACCGTGGGCGATGGCATCCGCGCCGATTTCGTTGGCATAGCGTGCGATGGCCAATGCCTGGAAGATACGTTCGGAACTAACAGAGATAGGATAGGTACCATTACGCAAAACATTGCCGAATACCATGTATTTCAAGCTTTTCTCGTAGTACTCCTGCGTCACGTCGAGGGTGACGTATTCTTTGGCGCCCAGTTTGTAGGCATTCTCTTCATTTGTCTTCAACTGCTCAGCACTGAAGCCACCCGTATTGGCGCAAGCTGCATATACTTCGTACCCTTTTTCTTTGGCAAGGTACATTACCGTAAATGAGGTATCCAAACCGCCGCTGAATGCGACTACTACTTTTTTCTTCTTTTCCATATCCTTAGTATTTTTATATTTTATCCTCTTCGTGCAGCTTCGGGTCGTAAAGCATTGCTGTGCAAATGCAGAATTTACGGTTCTTAGCTACCAATATATCATGGTTTATACAGCCTTCGCAACCTTTCCAGAACGATTCGTCATCGGTCAGTTCGTTGAAGGTGACGGGCACATATCCCAGCTCGGTATTCATTTTCATGACGGCAGCTCCGCTGGTGAGACTGAAAACTTTAGCATTAGGCCAGCGTAGGCGTGCCAGGCGGAAAGAAGCGGTCTTGATACGTTTTGCCAGTCCCAGTCCCCGGTATTTGGGGTGTACTATCAAACCGGAGGTTGCTACATATTGCTTGTTGCCCCAGCTCTCTATGTAGGTGAAACCGGCAAAATCGTCTCCACACAAGGCTATGATGGCCTTTCCTTCTTTCATTTTAGTAGCTACGTATTCGTGCGTGCGTTCTGCGATGCCTGTTCCGCGTACCTTGGCAGCTTCCCGGATGGTATCCAAAATCTTGTCCACGTAAACTTCATGTGAGGCGTCAGCCACCATCACATCAATTTGTTTCGAATCCATTTCTTATTTAATTTCTTGTTTTTTGTTGTTATCTGTCATTTAATGTTCGGGATGATTTGCGCTAGGAAGCTGCGTACTTCGTCATGTGACGCTGCTTCGTGCACCACCAGCATGATGGTGTCATCTCCGGCAATGGTACCCAGAATGGCGGGACACTCCCGGTTGTCGATGTCGTAGGCCATGCTGCTGGCATACCCGGGCCGGGTACGGATGACGGCAATATTGCCTGAAAATTGAAGTGAAACGAATCCGCTTGTCATCAACATTTCACTTGCACTTTGATCGTTCGAACGTTTATACATGATGTTGTTGGGCAGCACATATACGTATTTGCCGTTCATGTTTGCTGCTTTCGCTACTTTCAGCTGTTTCAAGTCGCGTGACAAGGTGGCTTGTGTCAGTTCAAAGCCTTCCTTGCTCAAGGCTTGCAACAGTTCTTCCTGAGAACTGACGTCTTTGCTTGAGATAATCATCTTGATGGCGTCTAACCGATTGGCTTTTTTCTTCATTTTCTGTATAATTATTCTAAGAGTAGCGCAAAATTAGGGATTATTTCGGAAAGAATATGCAAAAACAAG
Organism: Bacteroides muris (ex Afrizal et al. 2022); assembly: GCF_004793475.1. Lineage (GTDB taxonomy): Bacteria > Bacteroidota > Bacteroidia > Bacteroidales > Bacteroidaceae > Bacteroides > Bacteroides muris. The sequence goes on from NZ_SRYZ01000002.1 coordinate 227,388, forward strand.
AGTTTTTTTATTCTTTTTATACATCGGGTATATTGTATATACTGTTCTTGTTCTCTTTGTTGCAGCCTTGTTTGTCTGTTCTTTTACGTTATTGGGAGAGTTTCTGTATACCTTTGATAAGTATTGATATAATATGGGATAGATATGCAAATGTCAAATCTGACACCCTTTCAATCAAAAACTGTACAAGAAGTAGGGGGATAATCCCCTATTTTTGTATCGTTGAATAGCAACTAAAACAAATTATCATGAAACAATGCTTTTTGGGGGTCGACTTGGGGGCTACCAGTGGGCGCACAATTTTGGGAACTTTTACTTTGAATGGTTTGGAAATGCGTAAAGCTAAGCAATTGCTGGTGGGTACTTCTTTATCGGTGAAAGAAATCTCTTTTATGCTCGACTATAAGTCTACCGAGCATTTCTCTTATGGTCGGGAAACCGGAGGAGAGGAGGAATGGTAACTATTCAGCGAGAACAAAGGATACGAAGAATTAGCCCGTCAGTTTAGACGAGCGCCAATATAGCTTTAAGAGGGGATTGTCCGTTTTTCCAGGCCGTGTCAGCGATAGAATGTAAAGCGTGGAAGGCATCGGCACCGGTATCAGATCGGAAGCATCCGGATATTTTCTGCTTGACTTTGAGTTTCCGGATTCCGCGTTCGGAGCCGTTGTTGTCGGATGGTATTGCCGGATTCTCAAGGAAGTTGAATATGTAATCTCGACATCTGATTATCCCCCTTTTCATCTCATTGAACTCATTGCGCATATTGTCAAGGTTCTTTTTGAGCAACTCATCAAGCCTCGTCAGCCAACTATCTTTAGGGATTACCTCATAAGTTTTTTGATTCCTCAGATGGATGGCTTCCCGCA
>NZ_SRYZ01000030.1 GCF_004793475.1 Bacteroides muris (ex Afrizal et al. 2022)
AGATACAAAGATAGCGATTTTATCTGACATTCACAAATAGAATCACTGTTATTTTGATGATAATCAGAGGATTATTCTAAAATTGTTGCTGACCAACCTGATTGTATTCGATTCGCTGAATAGTTACTATAATTCAATGGTGGTGATCCATGAAACTAATTGATGCTTTTATAGTTGATTAAACTTGTTCATGGCGTTTGCTCTGATGTCATCCGCTATATCAATGTAGGGCTTCATGGCTTTGTAATCACTGTGTCCAGTCCATTTCATAACCACCGGTGCCGGAATTCCGAGTGCCAACGCATTACAGATGAAAGTCTTTCTTCCGGCATGGGTACTTAACAATGCGTATTTGGGTGTGACTTCATCTATGCGCTCATTTCCCTTGTAGTAGGTTTCCCGTACAGGCTCGTTGATTTCCACCAGTTCACCCAGTTCTTTCAGATAATCGTTCATCTTCTGATTGCTGATGACGGGCAATGCCATGTGGTTCTCGAAATGAACATCCTTGTATTTTTCAAGAATGGCTTTGCTGTGGTCGTTCAGTTCGATTATCAGGCTGTCCGCAGTCTTGACTGTGGTGACTTCAATATGGTCGGGCTTAATATCACTTCTTTTAAGGTTACGAACATCCGAATATCGTAAGCTCGTGAAGCAACAGAACAGAAAGACATCCCTGACACGTTCCAAATACTGCTTGTCATGCGGTATTTGATAATCTTTCAGCTTGTTCAGTTCATCCCATGTCAGGAATATTACCTTTTTAGGGGTTGTTTTCAATTTGGGCTTGAATGCGTCGTATGCAATGTTCTGATGATGCCCTTTTTTGAAGCTCCAACGCAGGAACCATTTGAGAAATCCCATTTGTTTACCGATGGTGCTGTTTCTCATGTCCTTTTTGTCACGCAAGAAATTGACATACTCATTTAGCCCGAATTCGTTGAAGTATTCAAAGGTTACATCCTCCTTGAACTCTTTGATGTGATTTCTTACCGCTGCAAATTTCTCATAGGTGGATGCCGTCCAATTATTCTGGTTGCCACACTCTTTTACAAACTCATCGAACACTTCCCAAAAACTAATCTGCACTTCTTCCTGTTGTTCTCCACTGCTGTCTTTCATCCGCAGATTGAACGCATCCTTTAGCTGCTGGGTGGTAGGTATGGTTTCCTGTACCTCAAACTCCTTGAACACGTTTTGCATTTCGGCATAGTATTTCAGCAAGTCTGCATTGATTTCGGATGCGCTTTGTTTCAGCTTGTTGGTGCATCCGTTCTTTACCCGTTGTTTGTCGGCATCCCATTTGGCTACGTCAATCCGGTAGCCTGTTGTAAACTCGATGCGTTGGCTTGCGTATATGACACGCATACGGATAGGCACGTTCTCTACGATTGGCACACCGTTCTTCTTCCGGCTCTCCAATGCAAAAATGATGTTACGTTTGATATTCATAATTGGGTGCGTTTGAAATTCTACACCCAAATATACACCCAAAAATTGAAATAGCAAAAGGCATTTAGAAAGATTTAGATTTACTCTTCATTGTAGATAATATATGATTATCAGTGATTTGCAATTTTATGATATTTTCTGAAAGCGTAGGTTCTGGAGCCTGTCTCTCCGCTGAAACCTAAGACATTAGGTGGTTAAATTAAGACAAGTCCCGTAAAATCAACGTTTTACGGGATTTTTTCTATTTATCCGGTGGACAACCGAAAGACATTCAAATGTCCACTTCAGACAAAGTTCCGTTACTAAATCGTTACTAAAAAATAGCCTATAAAAATAGTAACGATTTTCGATGTAAGTACTTGATTTGTCGCTCATTGACGTTCAAATGTCTGCTTGTAACCCAATTGTTAATTATTCCTTTGCAGAGGGAAGTCATTACACCCACTGTAACGGAGATAAATTAAAAAAGGATATGAGTAAGAGTACATTTAAGATTCTATTCTATCTAAGAAAGAATCAGGTAAACAAAGACGGAACAGTTTGTATTATGATTCGTTTGTCACTTAACGGTGAAATCACACAGTTCAGTTCTAAACTGAGTGTAAAACCGGATGCCTGGGAGACAGTTTTGGGCAAGGCGAAAGGAAATACACAGAAAGCCTGCCAGTTGAATGAAACATTGGAGGACATCCGTGCTTCGCTGAAAAACCACTACCGGGATATTGAAGTGCATGAGTCATTCGTAACGGTAGAAAAAATACGCAATGCGTTTTTGGGAATAACGGCGAAACAAAGAACACTGCTGGAACTTTTCAAGAAACACAATGAGGATGCAAGAAAACTGGTCGGCATTAGCAAGACTCCTGCCACCCTCGCGAAGTATGGCCGCTGCTACCGGAGGCTGGAGGAATTTATGAAAGTGAAATACAATATTTCGGATATATCACTGAAAGAAATCGGCCATATGTTCATTACGGACTTCGAGAATTATCTGAGAACGGAAAGCAAATGCAATGAGAATACTACGGCAAAATTCATGCAGACGTTCAAGATGATTGTAATCATCGCCAAAAACGAGGATGTAAATTAAACTGTGTCAGCAAAGAATAAAGTATTAACTTTGCTAACACAGTTTTTTTATGAAAGAAGAATTTGATTTTGATAGTATCAAGAACAAGGCAATTGAACAGCTAAAAGCGGGTAAGCCCTTGTTAGGTAAAGACGGTGCTTTTGCCCCTTTATTGGAAAGTATCCTGAATGCAGCTCTGGAGGGTGAGATGGATGCACATCTTACAGAAGAAGAACGTCAGATGGGTAACCGTCGTAACGGAAAAATGCAGAAACAGGTCCAGACTTCATTGGGCGAGGTAACCGTATCTACTCCCCGTGACCGTAATTCAAGCTTTGATCCACAATTCATTAAGAAGCGTGAGACCATTCTTGCAGAAGGCGTTGCAGACCGTATAATCGGCCTTTATGCTCTTGGTAACAGCACACGTGAGATTAGTGACTGGATGGAAGAGAATCTTGGAAATCGTGTATCTGCCGACACAATCAGTGCTATTATTGACCGTGTACTTCCGGAAATAAAAGCATGGTAATCACGTATGCTTGATTCTGCCTATCCTATAGTCTGGATGGATGCCATCCATTACAAAGTAACGGATGAACGTGGCTGTGCTGTTACACGTGCGATATATAATGTGCTGGGTATTGACCGGGAAGGTCATAAGGAGCTGCTCGGAATGTATATATCCAGGAATGAGGGAGCCAACTTCTGGCTCAGTGTACTGACAGATCTCCAGGACCGTGGAGTTGAAGATATTCTTATTGCCTGTATAGACGGATTGAAAGGCTTTCCTGAAGCCATCCAAAGTGTTATCCCAATACGGCTGTACAGCTTTGTGTCGTACATCAGATTCGTAATTCCATCAAATATGTAGGCTCCAAAAATCAAAAGGAATTCCTGAAGGACTTAAAATGTGTCTATCAGGCTGTAAATAAAGAATCTGCAGAAAATGAACTTCTTAAGTTGGAAGAGAAATTTTGCTCCGCAAGCAATAGAACAGAACTTGCCTATTATCAGCCGTTCATGGTTAATGGGATAATGATACAATACGTTGTTTTGCTCAAACAGACACGGGTCTGAAACAAAATCATTGTAAATGGTATAGTCGCCTATTTCGATAGACGGGTCTTTTACGACAGCGTTCAAATAAACGGTTTGCGTGTCACCCTTACGGGGATATATCTTGTTCATCATAACTTTCAGTTCTTAGTATTGTTTATATTTAAGATAAATGACGGATTGTGTACCAAGCAGTATCACATATAAGTATTCCACTGCCCAATATGTCGCTAACGGGACATTACTATAACCTAATCCCCATAAGCAGAACAGATAAGCAATCGTAGTTGTCACCTGAAAAATGAATACTGCCCGTGTCGCTCCAGTTCCGGTTGTAGCATTCAGATAGACATAACCGGGTAATGCAAAGAAGTAATTTAACAGCATAACAAGAAAAGGCAACCATGCAAGCTGTATGATATCGGGATTTTCTGTATATGCTCCTATAATGGGTTGGTGAAAGAACAACGCTAAAGCAATCAGTGGAATACCTGTCGCATATCCTAAACGGATAATTTTATGGCAAAGCGGAAATACTTTTTTCTTTTCACCTGCTCCAATCAAGTTACTCACCAAAGAACTGGTGACACCAGCCAACGAATTGACGATAACGGAAAACAGGGCGGAAACACTTCTTACAATGTTAGATACAGCCAATTCCGGTTCTCCCAAACGTTCGATAGCTACGAAAAACAGAAACCAAATGGCTACACTTGTGAAGAACTGGAGCATACTCCATACCGAGATAGAAAATACCTCTTTCAATATAGTTATATCAATATGCCAGTATAAGCCATATGCTTTTTTATCAATGTGCCCGAAGCCGAGCATATAAATTGCCAAGAACCATATTCCGGCAAGGGCAGATGCGCCCAGTTCCACATCACCCACATGCCCTAAAAACAAAGCATCGGTAATGTTTATCAGTTGTTCGATAAGGATGCTCATCATTACAGGAAAAGCGATGAGCCATATTTTCTTATAGGTATAATTCATTTGTTCAAAACAATATGATACAATACATTCTGTCGCTTTAAGCAGCACGACAATCTTATAGATTTATAATAAGGGATAATGACAAAACAATAACAAGCAAACTTAAAAAATAAGCCTGTCTATTGCTGAATAGCAATAATTGGAAGTGCTATTCGCCCGGCGTAGCTATATGCACAACTGCCATTTCATATTGTTGAACAACTATTTCTTTTTCTGTTAGTTCTGCAAAGATAGCGTTTTTCCCTGAACTTATATTCTCAAATTATCAATTTCTTTCTGAACCCCATCCAAAAAGCGGGAAGCGTGCGCCCCATCCATTTGCGTGTGGTGGAACTGGAAAGAAAGGGTAAGTGCCGTTTTCAGCAGGCGGCGTTTGTATTTGCCCCAAATGAGGAACGGATTATTAAAAATACCGCTATACATACCGACAGCACCGTCTATTTCATATTGTGCCAATGCGGAAGTTCCGATAACCATGCTTTCCGTCAAGTCGTGATTGACGCAACTTTCAGCCACTTGTTTGGTAAGTTGCAGATAGTGTTGATTGAACAGAGACAAATCATCGCAGAAAGGAACATCACACGAACTTACCTCGCCCTTTCTGTTAGCGACAATGGTGTTTACTGCAATGGTATCGTACTGCATCAGTTTACCGCCAACGGGCAGCATATAAAATTCTTTCACGCTTCTTGCGGCTTTGCCGATGCACCAGCACATCAACATATTAAACTTCATGCCCGATTTTCGGCTGATTTTCACAAGGCGTGACACGTTGAGTGTCTTAAAGAACGTCACCATTGGCATGGGGGCGTTCATCCACATTTCAAAGGCGTATGCCCGGCTGGTTTCTTGGGGATTTACTTCTTTCATACTTAATGCTATTTTCATTTAATGATTCAGGTAGCAAAAGTAGGAGAAGCGTTTGACCCTGAATAGAACAAACGGGACATTTATACGGGATTGGTGAACAAATCGGAATATGGATTTGATACTTTCAGCAAAGACATGGGCGTATATCCGCAGAACTTCTTGAACTCCCGGATAAAGTGCGACTGGTCGGCATAACCGCTGGCGTATGCTATTTGTGCCTGATTGATTTCTTTGCCCGTTTGATGCTGCATCTGCGCCAAAGCCTTTTGGAAGCGGACGATACGGGTATATTCTTTGGGATTGATGCCTACAAATGAATGAAATAACCGCTCAAACTGTTTTTTACTTAGGCAGGCAATAGAAGATAATTCGTTTACAGAGATTTGCGGAGTGATATATATTCGCTGTATGGCGGCATCTATCCTTTTAATTCTGTATGTGGTATCAGCTAAATTATCGGCAATTTGTGACACCAGCCATTTTTCTATATAGCTTATGCAAATAGAATTATTCTCACAGTCGAATATTCGTGTAGCCAGTTCATTCAAACTTTTGTTTTCAAGGCTGTAACCGGAAACTTCTTGATTGTAAAAGAGCGATGTCGGTATGTTCAGAAACATACTCATAGCGTGAGGGTGGAATACAACCACTATCATTTCTGTATTGCCATCAGCATACAAATGGGATGAAAAATTAACTTGTCCGCTGATAGTCAATTTGTCCTGTATGACGTTCAGTTCGGGAATATATAACGGTGCTTGTTTATGGAAAATGATTTGAGGACAACCGATAGGATAAGTAAAGGCATCCAGCGGTCGATTGCTTTTGAATACCCAATAATATCTTATATAAGGTTGCAGCAACTTACATGGCTTGTAAAATTTGAACTTCTCTTGAATCATTTTACAAAGGTAAAAGTTTTAATCGACACTGTCCAAAATTTTGTGTAAATCGAGAATACGGGATCCAGAAATGAGTCTCATATTTTCTTTATTATTAATTTTGTGAAAACATAAAATTATGTCAGAACGTAACAAAGTTATTCCCCAGTCGCAGGCAACAATAGCGGTAATTCCCGTAATGGGAAGTATCCGAAGAAGATTCAAACGGAACATGGAGAATCCGTCATATCCATTCCTCGTGACCGTAATGGTGAGTTTGAGCCGATACAGCGCCCAAACATGAAAGCCGTGGACTTTCTATAGAAAAGCTTGTTATTTCCTTATGCGCAAAGGAATGAGCGTTTCCGATATAGAGGAAGAGATGCGTGAGATTTATGAAATAGAACTTTCGACTTCAGCCGATTGGATTTGGAATGAACAATGAAAAAGCGTTGGACGGAATTATCATGCTGTCCAACGCTTTTTTATATCACGTCGTTTCATTTTTACTTCTTCTTCATGCCTTTATAGATGAAGAATGCCACGATGAGTACGCTGATGCCGATAAATACATAGCCTATCTCATGGCTGTATTCCGTTACTTTGGCAAGCAGTTGGTCTTCGTTTTCAATGCCGGGTACTGTGGACAGGTAATATCCGATGAAAGCCAGAATGGAATTCCACAGGCCTGCACCCAGAGTGGTGTACAGTAAAAAAGTTCCTTGCTTCATACGTGCCAGACCGGCAGGGATGGAGATTAACTGGCGCACAGCAGGTATCAGACGTCCGACAAACGTCGATATGGCTCCATGTTTGTCGAAGTATTCTTCCGCATGTTGCACTTTGGCTTCGTCAATGAGGCACATGTGTCCGAAACGGCTGTTGGCAAATTTGTAAATGATGGGGCGCCCCAGCCATTTTGCCATATAGTAGTTTATCAAAGCTCCGATATTTGCCCCTATGGTTGCAAACACCACCACCAGATATATATTCATGTTGTCATTGTTGGCGGCTTTCCAAGCGGCAGGAGGAACTACAACTTCCGAGGGAAAGGGGATAAACGAACTTTCAATGGCCATCAATAAAGTGATGGTCCAGTAATTGAGGTGGTCAAGACACCATTGGATAAAGGCTACTGATTCCATTTGCTAGATTAGTGGTATATAATTACTGTTATTGTAATGCGTTGAAAATATTCTTCATCACTAGGGCCAGCTCTTCTTGGTTATCTTCTTGTAGTATCTGCTGTAATCTATTCAGCTCTTCCAGTTTGAACGGATGTTCGCACAGCTGGTTGTACTTCATGAAATTCTCCTTGTCTTTGAGTAGCATATACAGAGAGGTCAGCCTTTCGTTGATACCTTCAAAATCCGGCTCCATCTCTTTGACATGCTCAAAGGCCAGCTTGGCATAGCTCAGTTGCCCTATCTCCATACTGCACATACCTATTTCGTGCCAAGTATCTGCATAGGGGGCATACTCTAAGGCTTGGGTCCATTTTTTCACACCTTTCTCATATTCTCCTTCTTCCATGTAGATGCGTCCCTCAATCAGGTACGAATCTATCTCTTCGGGTGCCAGATTGTATGCTTTTTTACAATATTGGTGGGCTTTGCGCTTTTTCCCCATCTTGTGCAGGCATAGGGCCGCATTGGCATAAAGAGAGGGCAAGGCGAGGTCATAACTGTCTTCGGCCGTTATGGCTTTTTCCAGATAGTCGTATCCTTCTTCCCATTCTCCTTTGGAGGCTTTGTTCAGACCGATGAAGGTGTTGATGAAACTGCGGGAAACGAGATGGAACTTCTCGGCTTGTAGGTAGTTCTCCATGGCACTTTCTTCATTTCCCAATTGAAAGAAGGAATGTCCTTTCATCAGGTAGGCGTCGGCAAACTCATCATCGGCCACCGTAGCATAGTCGCATGCTTCGATAGCTTTGTCGAACATCTGTTGGTCAAAGTAGCAACGGGCCAGTCCAAACCAGTAAGGAGCTGAATAAGGGTTCTTGTCAATCAGCTTATTGAAGATGAAGGTGGCTTTTTCGAACAGTCCTTGAGCATAGTAACAATCGCCGGTGACGGCAAGATAGGCTTCTTCTTCGGCATATTTTTTAAGTCCGCGCGTCAGCCATGTCAATGCTTTTTCCGGGAATCCCATGTCGATGTACATATAGGATATGTCGACGATATTGGCTAAGTCGTCCTTATCATCTATGCTGTCAAGTATCGCTTCCGCTTCTTCTTCTTTGCCTTCGTCTAACAGTAGGTTGGCTTTCAGCACTTTCACCTCGGAAGATTCTTCGGCAATCCGTTCTACTATACCTTTAGCTTGCTCTTTGTGCTGGGTATCCAGAAATAGGTATGCCTGTTCCACCATCAGGGCGGTATTATCCGGATGTATTGCCAAGCCATACTCTACGATTTCGGTAGCCATGGCATATTTATGATGCATGGCATACCAGTCTGCGAGGTCGGCTAAGTCGTCTGCGTCCAGATAGATGGTTTTGTTCTCTGCTTTAGCGGCTTCATATTGTTCTGCCATTTCTTGCAGTTCTTTGTCTCTTCCGGACAGCAGGTTCTTGTTACTCATATTCTTATTTATTGATTTTACCCCAAACGTCTTTCAGACCCACAGTACGGTTGAATACCATTTTTTCTGGTGTAGAATCCTTGTCAACATTAAAATAACCGATACGTTGGAACTGCAGGTAGGAGAGAGGCTGCATACCGGCAGCATATTTCTCGATGTAGCAGCAGGGCAGTACATTTAAAGAGTCGGGGTTGATTATCTCTTTCATGGCTGTCAGTGCATCGCAGTTCTTCTCTTCGCGGATGGCGGCAAGTCCGTCGCGCGGGTTTTCTACTTTCCACAGCCGGTCGTAAAGGCGTACTTCCGCTTCGAGGCAGTGGGCGCAACTTACCCAGTGGATGGTACCTTTCACCTTACGGTTGGCTCCGGGCAGACCGCTCTTGGTATCGGGGTCGTATTCGCAATATACCTCGGTGACTTCGCCGGCTTCGTTTTTCTTGCAACTGGTGCACTTCACGATGTATGCGTTCTTCAGACGTACTTCTTGTCCCGGTGTCATGCGGAAGTATTTCTTCGGAGCATTTTCCATGAAGTCATCGCGTTCCATCCAAAGCTCGCGGCTAAACTCGATGAAGTGGTTTCCTTCTTCGGGATGTTCGGGGTTGTTTACAGCTTCCATCTCTTCCACTTGCCCTTCGGGATAGTTGGTGATGATAAGCTTCACCGGATTCAGTACGGCGGATACGCGGGTGGCGCGGTCGTTCAAATCCTCGCGCACGGCGCTTTCCAGTAGGGCGAATTCATTGAGCGCGTCGTAGGTGGTATATCCGATTTTGTCGATGAATTTATGGATGGACTCCGGAGAGTAACCGCGGCGGCGGAAACCGCAGATGGTCGGCATACGGGGGTCGTCCCAACCATTTACCAAGCCTTCCTTGACCAGAGTCAACAGGTTGCGCTTGCTCATCAGTGTATAGCTGAGATTCAGCTTATTGAATTCATACTGATGAGGGCGGTTGTCGTCGAGGTCTTTGCCTTCCTTCACCCAGTCCACGAAGAGGTCGTAGAGCGGACGGTGGGGTACAAACTCCAATGTGCAGAGAGAGTGTGTCACACCTTCGAAGAAGTCGCTTTGTCCGTGGGCGAAGTCGTACATCGGATAAGCTTTCCAAGTAGTACCCGTGCGATGGTGCGGATGCTTCACTACACGGTAGATGATGGGGTCGCGGAAGTGCATGTTGGGGCTTGCCATGTCTATTTTGGCACGGAGCACCATGGCACCTTCTTCAATCTCACCGCTGTTCATCTTCTGGAACAAGTCCAGTGTTTCTTCGATGGGACGGTTACGGTAGGGACTTTCCACGCCGGGCTGGGTGGGAGTTCCTTTTTGGGCGGCAATCTGCTCGGAAGTCTGTTCGTCGATGTATGCCTTTCCCTCTTTGATGAGGCGGATAGCGAAGTCCCACAATTGCTGGAAATAGTCGGAAGCGTAATATTCATTACCCCATTTGTAGCCCAGCCATTGGATGTCTTCTTTGATGGCTTCTACGTATTCCACATCTTCTTTGGTGGGATTGGTGTCATCGAAACGTAGGTTGCAGACGCCACCGTGTGCGGCGGCAATACCGAAATCAAGGCAGATGGCCTTGGCATGTCCGATGTGGAGGTAACCGTTAGGTTCGGGCGGGAAGCGTGTCTGTACTTTCCCACCGTTTTTGCCCTCTTTCAAATCGTTTTCTACTATTTGCTCAATGAAGTTCAAGCTCTTTTTTTCGCTTGTCTCTTCGCTCTTTATTTCTGCCATAATGTTACTATTTTCGTATCGTGGGGACAAAGATAGGGTAAAAAAATGAAGAATGAAGAATGAAGAATGAAGATTTATTCTTTATGTACTGGGATATATCCACTCTCTTTGATGATTTTCTGTCCTGCGGCAGGCAAGACGAAATCGAGCAGGGGGATAATCGAGGCGTTTTTCCGGTAATGATAATAGGTATGACAGGCGCACTATCGGATAAGTATTACAACATGCAGCAAGCTGCGCGTGTCAGTGACATTCTACATGGGTGATATGATGGAGTTTGGAGATACCGTGCTCTCCACGCTCGGACAAGCAAGGCAGGCGTTTCAGAAGGAGAGTCCAGAACTGGCTACCGCCGTGTCTGCAAGGACAATATGCTGGACGAAATCAATGTTGATGCCACTGCCGTTCTTGCCGATTGCATCAGCCGGCATCAGGAGAGTACACTCTTTTGTCTGAACCTGGTGAGTGTGTTCCGCAAGTTGGAACGTTCCGATGACCATAATCACGAGTATCGCTGAAAAAATAGTGGTATTTATCGACAAGAAGGTGTTAAAACATGGCAGACGGACAGACAAACACTACTTAAATGATAAGAAATAAACAAAATTTTAGGATAATTTCAGTGTTTCATGGAAAATAGCCTTATATTTGTCCATTGAAAACGATTGCAGGTGTAGAAAAATGCTTTGAAATGATAATAAACTTAAATGATTTCTCAAAAAGATGTTATAAGACATGTTTTTTAATTTGGTTAGTATTACGAAAAGCGCCTATATTTGCGTCGTTATCCTGAAAACAATCTTTTTACCTTAAAAAAAACTAATACCTATTGAAAACTGAAAAAGGAGGCTTTGTGAAAAGCTTCCTTTTTTGTACCTATACGAAGGGCTTTTTGTATCTTTGCGCATATTAATAATAAATCGTGTATAACCTAAAAGTATATAGAACCATGTTTTCTGGAATAGTAGAAGAATGTGCCACATTGGTGGCGATGGTCAAAGACCAGGAGAATGTACATTTTACTTTCAAATGTTCATTCGTCAGTGAATTAAAAATAGACCAGAGTGTGTCTCACAACGGTGTTTGCCTTACAGTAGTCAGCCTGACGGATGATACCTATACCGTGACGGCCATGAAGGAAACGCTGGACCGTTCCAATCTTGGCTTGTTGCAGGTAGGAGATGAAGTGAATGTGGAGCGCAGTATGATGATGAATGGTCGACTGGATGGCCATATCGTTCAGGGGCATGTGGACCAGACTGCCACTTGCATTGATATAAAGGATGCTGAAGGAAGCTATTACTTTACTTTCCGGTATGCTTTTGACAAAGAAATGGCAAAGCGCGGCTACATCACGGTAGACAAGGGTTCGGTAACGGTCAACGGCGTCAGCCTGACTGTGTGCAACCCCACCGACGATACTTTTCAGGTGGCCATTATTCCTTACACCTTCGAGCATACCAATTTTCATACTTTCAAAGTGGGCAGTGTGGTGAATCTGGAGTTTGATATCATCGGTAAGTACATCAGCTGCATGATACAATATAAATAAGGTGGCGGCGCTATGGACGATTTCCTGCAATTAGCGGCATCCCGTCAGAGTGACCGTGCCTATGATATGACTCGTACCGTGGAGCCTGAGAAGCTGGAACGGATATTGGCAGCGGCTTGTCTGGCTCCATCTGCCTGCAATGCACAGCCGTGGAAGTTCGTGGTGGTTATGGAGCCGGAGCTGTCTGCCAGGGTGGGCAAGGCGGCTGCCGGACTGGGGATGAATAAGTTTGCCAAGAATGCTCCCGTCCATATTCTGGTGGTGGAGGAGTCCATGAATATCACTTCCTTTCTGGGTGCAAAAATCAAGGGTAAGTATTTTCCATTGATTGATATTGGTATCGCTGCCGCACATATCACGTTGGCGGCAGAAAATGAAGGGCTGGGTTCCTGCATTTTAGGCTGGTTTGACGAGAAGGAGATAAAAAAACTTGTCGGAATCCCGGCTGGTAAACGCCTTTTGCTCGATATTACGATTGGCTATCCGTTGAAAGAAAAACGGAAGAAGTCGCGGAAGCCGAAAGAGAAAACAATATCTTATAATAAGTATTAGCATTGGCTGAAGAACACAGAGGTGCAGAGATTAAACTAATGGACGAGAAGAAATTTCTGTGCCTCCGTGTTTGAGCCAAACTACAAATCCTTCAGCAGCACCTTGCTTGCATTCTTGTAGTATTCTTCCCGTGCCTTCAGCAATGCTCCCCATTGGCTGTTGAATTCATTTTCCTTGTCAATCTTGAAATCTTCTGAGCCGTGTGTGTCCAGCCTATCCAGTAAGAGGGCCACATTCATCTTGTTGATGTCCATGGAAGGCTGGTAGGCGATGTCTTCACTCTTTTCATCTGTCGCCACTTCATGCAGGAGGTTGATTTCCTGCAATTCATACAGGGTCTCGTGTGTCAGCCGGATAGGAATCTGGCACTCTTCTGATATCTCTTCGGCCGTATAGGGCTGAGCGTCTTGTTCAAAGCGCTTGGCTATGAGGGACATTATCAGGATGGAGATAAAGTCGCGGTAGCGCCGGCTGATGTTGCGTGCATCCTTGTCGAAACTGAAGTTCCGGATATTCTGTCCAGCGTAGGTCAGTTCGGCACCAAATAGGCAGATGGTCCAGGACACCTGCAGCCATAGCAGAAACATCGGAAGGGCAGCGAAACTACCATAGATGGCATTGTAACGGGAAACCCACAACTGGCTGCTGATGTAGAGGAACTGGAATGCCTGGTGTGCCGTACCTGCCAAAATACCGGATATGAGTGCGTGTTTCAGTTTGACCTTTGTATTCGGCATAAAGACGTATAGCGCTGTAAACATGAACCAGGTCAGTACGAAGGGGATGAGACGCACCATAAACTTGCCGACGGGAGCCAGCAGGGTAAAGTCTTCGAGGTTCTTCACCATTGTGCTCATGAAGATGGAAAGACCACCGGAAACCACCAGCAGAATGGGCATCAGCAGAAGCATGGAGAAGTAATCCGTTATTTTACGGTACATGCTGCGCGCCTTTTTCACCTGCCAGATGCGGTTGAAGGTGATTTCCATATTGTTGATTAGATTCAGGACTGTCCACAGCAACATAATCAGACCCACTCCGATGAATATTCCGCTCTTGGTCTGAGACAAATATGAATTCACAAATTGCAGGATGACTTCCGTGGTTTCCGTAGGACCGCTGAAACCGTTGACAATCTGGCTTTCCATCAGATTATCGAATCCGAAACCGCGAGCTATGGCAAACAAGATGGCAAGAATAGGCACAATGGCCAGCAGCGTACTGTAAGTCAGCGCCGAGGCTTTGTTCACTATCCGGTCTTTGGTGAAACGGTTGATGCAAAGATAAATCGTCTTGATGATATTGTATACGGAAAAAGTCGTTCGCGTAACTTCATCTTCTGTAATACGCCAGATGTCGTAGGTGAGGAATTTCCAAAGGGCAGCAATACGCTTGTTCATGCTATTGTCTCGATTATCCATTGTCAGTAAAAAAAAGCAGTCGGTCTGTAAGCCGGGTTCTGTTCTTCTGTTCCTGAAGAAGCCTAATCATCCATTCTTCATTAAAGAAGTGTCTGTCATTTATCTGAGCTGCATGTCGCCATACAAGCTTTAGCGGTCTACCCTCCGACATGGAGCGAGCAACTCTCATAACGCCGGTTTACATGACCTTACAACTCCCAAGACGTACAGCCCTTGTGTCGCCACAAGACTGGTAGGCTCTTACCCCACCTTCTCACCCTTACCGCAGCCCAAGGGGCGACGGCGGTTATTTTCTTCTACGTTACTCTACCCTCACGGACAGCTTTCTGTTAGGAAGTGGGATGCTCTGTGTTGCCCGGACTTTCCTCATACGCACGGGGCGCAAGCGACAGACCGACCAACTGCTTTATAGGGTACAAAGATAATGAATATTAATGAAGAATGAAGAATGAAGGATGAAGAATTTGTTGTGCAGTGTGCGAATGCAGTGTGGATGAACCCTTCATTCTTTATTCTTTACCCTTAATAATATTAAAAACATGTATCTATTTCGGAATAAATTCGTAGCTTTGCTATTATTAATAACCCCCAAATCCTTTTGGCCAATGAAAAAGTTTTTCTCTTTTTTTTCTTTGTTTCTGTTAATCCCGCTTTTTGCTGTCGCTTCGAAAGTAGGAGACCGTACAATCCCTGCAGAAGTGGCGCAATTCTCTGACAGTTTGAAACAGAAGTTTGCACCGGATAAGCGCGTGGCTTTGTTTGATGTAGATTACTCTTTCTCCGGAAAGAATGTGATGTTGCGTGGTGTCACCACCTCGGCAGAGGCAAAGAAGGCTTTGCTGGATGGTTTGGAGAAGAAGGGATATGCGGTGATGGATTGTCTGCAAGTGCTTCCGGATGAGGCCGGGCTTGAAGGCAAGACGTATGGCATTGTCAATGTGTCTGTGTGCAATCTTCGGGTGCATCCGGATTTCTCTTCGGAAATGATGACGCAAGGTTTGATGGGTATGCCGGTGCGGGTGTTGCAGCGCGACGGCTGGTATCGTATCCAGACACCGGACAGCTACATTGCATGGGTTCATCGAGTAGGCATACATCCCGTTACGCGGGAAGAGTTGGCCGTTTGGAATAGTGCGGAGAAAATTGTAGTGACTTCACATTACGGCTTTGTCTACTCGCAGCCTAGCCAGGCATCGCAGACCGTCTCTGATGTTGCTGCCGGAAACCGCCTGAAGTGGGAGGGGACAAAAGGCGCCTTTTATAAGGTGGCTTATCCCGATGGCCGCCAGGGATATATTTCCAAATCCATCTCCATGCCGGAGAAGAAATGGCGGGCCGCCTTGAAGCAGGACGCCGCCAGCATTATAGCTACGGCGCATAGCCTGATGGGCATCCCTTATCTTTGGGCTGGCACTTCCTCCAAAGGGGTGGATTGTAGCGGCTTCATGCGCACTGTTCTTTTCATGCACGACATCATCATTCCGCGGGATGCTTCCCAACAGGCATACGTGGGCGAGCATATCGATATCGCTCCTGATTTCAGTAACCTCCAGCCGGGCGATTTGATTTTCTTCGGACGCAAGGCGACACCGGAACGCAAGGAACGTGTGGTGCATGTCGGAATGTATATCGGCAACAAGCGCTTCATCCATTCGCAAGGCGATGTGCGTGTCAACAGTTTCAATCCCGATGACGAGCTGTTCGATGAATACAACCTCGGTCGACTGCTGTTCGCTACGCGCGTGTTACCTTATATAAATAAGGAGGCGTCACTCAATACAACTGCCACCAACCTATATTATAAATAATAATTTAGTTGATAGTTAGGCTGTGTAAAGTTGACGTTTGGAACTGTAAGGTTCTGCTTTAGCTTTCCAGAGTAGGCTTTCAACTTTCAATTTTCAACTATTATGTCAAACAGAAGAGATTTCCTGAAAACCGCCGCTTTTGCCGCAATCGGCTCAGGCATGGCAATCAGTCATGTATTTGCCGGAGGAAATGGTGCTCCTTCCTTGTTCAACGTGAACAGCAGGGCAGGTGTAACACCCAAGATGAAATTGCGTTTCTTCCCGTATGAACTGAAATTGCGCCATGTCTTTACAGTGGCCACCCATTCGCGTACTACCACTCCCGACGTTCAGGTCGAGATAGAATATGACGGTATTATCGGTTATGGTGAAGCCTCCATGCCCCCGTACCTGCAACACGAACTAGGCACAATGGACAGTGTATTGGCTTTTCTGAAGAAGGTACAGGATGTCATCGGCCAATTCTCAGACCCTTTTCAGTTGGAAGATATACTGGCTTATATAGACAGTCTCTCGGCAGGGGATTCTGCTGCTAAAACCGCTGTGGATATCGCCTTGCACGACCTTGTGGGCAAGCTGCTGCAAGCTCCCTGGTATAAGATATGGGGGTTGGACAAGGAGAAGACTCCCTCTACAACCTTCACCATCGGCATTGATACGGCCGACGTGGTGCGTGAAAAGACGAAAGAGTGTGCCGACCGGTTCAATATCCTTAAAGTGAAGCTGGGGCGGGAGAACGACAAGGAAATGATAGAGACAATCCGTTCAGTGACAGACCTTCCGATTGCCATTGATGCCAATCAAGGCTGGAAAGACAAACATCATGCGCTCGATATGATACATTGGCTGCACGAAAAAGGAATTGTCATGATAGAGCAACCGATGCCCAAGGAACAACTGGACGATATTGCATGGGTCACCCAGCAAAGCCCGTTGCCCATATTTGCCGATGAGTCCATCCAGCGTCTGAAGGATGTGGCAGGTTTGAAGGGGGCCTTTACGGGCATCAACATCAAGTTGATGAAGTGTACCGGCATGCGCGAAGCCTGGAAGATGGTGACTTTGGCACGTGCATTGGACATGAAAGTGATGGTGGGTTGTATGACCGAGACCTCTTGTGCCATTACCGCTGCCTCCCAATTCTCTCCGGCGGTGGACTTTGCCGACTTGGACGGCAGCCTGCTGATAGCGAACGACCGTTTCAAAGGTATGGAAGTTGTGAAAGGTAAGATAACGTTGCCTGATTTGCCGGGTATTGGAGTGGTGAAGTCATGAGAAAGCTATTGTATACCGTTGCTCTGTTTGTGATGGCTTCTGCATGCAGCACGAAGCCCGAGAGCAAGCCCTATAATTGGGAGGACGACCTGCACCAACGTCTGCTTACTGATTTCTGTATGACGGAATCCCAGGTGAAGGACTATATCCGCAAGTATATTCCCGACGTGACCGATGAGCAGATGCGTCAGTGGGAAGCCTCCAAAGCTTTGGAGTGCATGGTGCTGGATGGAGAGAAACGCTATTTCCGCAATGCCGGGCCTAACCTGTTTCGTGTGGATTCCACTTGCTATGGCCTTAAGATGGCCAAGGAAGGCACTTCGCCAAGTGGCAGCGAGAAAGTGAATATGGAGAACCTGCCCGAAATTATTTCTGCTGTGAAGAAGGAGGGCGAGGTCATTGTTGCGCCTAAGCGCATGCGCGTTACCTACACGTTGACCGTGGATACCAATGCCGTGCCTGCCGGGAAAATCATCCGTTGCTGGTTGCCCTATCCCCGTCAGGACCAGGCCCGGCAGCAGGATGTGAAATTCATTTCGGCCAGCGAACCGCAGTACACCTTTTCCTCGCCCGAGTGTCGTCACAGCACATTGTACATGGAGAAACGCGCTGTCGAAGGCGAGCCGACCGTATTCTCCGAAACCTTTGAGTTTACTGCCAACGGTGAATGGCATAATCTGAAGCCTGACGACGTGCACCCCTATGATACGACGACCTCCCTTTATAAGGAATATACTGCCGAGCGTGAGAAGCATATCGTCTTTTCTCCGCGCTTGCGCGAACTTGCTGCCAAATTGACAGCTGGTGAATCCAATCCCTACCTGAAGGCAAAACGCATCTTCCGGTGGGTGAATGACAACTTCCCGTGGGCCTCTGCACGCGAATATTCCACCATTGAGAATATCCCGGAATATGTATTGGACAACCGTCACGGAGACTGCGGCCAAGTCAGTCTACTGTTTATTACGCTTTGCCGCATCAGTGGCATTCCCGCACATTTCCAGAGCGGCTTCATGATGCATCCCCGCGCGTGGAATCTGCACGATTGGGCGGAAATCTACTTTGAAGGTGTGGGTTGGGTGCCCGTCGACCAGTCATTCGGCATTCCTGCCTTTGCCCGCAATGCCGACGAGGAATATTTCTTCCTGGGAGGTATTGACTCTTGGCGCATGATTGTGAACACCGATTACGGCATGCCGTTACAGCCCGAAAAACAGTATCCCCGTAGCGAGACGGTCGACTTCCAGCGTGGCGAGGTGGAGTGGGAGGGAGGCAACCTCTACTTTCCGCAATGGGACTACCACATGGATATTGATTACTTGAATTATTGAGGCAATATCTGCCCTCTAAAAACAGATGATGCGTTCAACCCGAACGCATCATCTGTTTACCCCCAATACATCATCCGTTTCGTCCGAAACGGATGATGCGTCTTTTTATGCCCTATCTGTCAGTTCTTTAACAGTCGGCAATCGTACATAAATGCTAATTTGTCAGTCTTTGCCGTTAACCGCTGTTAAGCCCTAAATATTCTCTGTTAAAAGAGAACAAAAAAAAGCGACAAGCGGAATAACTGAACGTTTTTTGTCGTTATTTTAACGTCGTAATGTTAAACAAAACTCAGATATTAACAATTTAAATAATAGGAAAAATAGTATGAAACAGACAACAAAAAACATCCTTGGAGTTGCAGCTATCGTGCTCCTGAGCTCTGGAGTGGCTGGATTGACCACTTATAAAATGCTGAATAAGGAAAAGCCTGCCGCATTCAGCGAGTTGTTTCAGCAGAACCCGAATAATCTGCTGCCGGCAGCTTTTCATGCAACGGATGCCCAGCCTGTGGATTTGACACAAGCAGCGGAGAGCTCGCTCCATGCTGTAGTGCATATACGTGCCACTCAGCTGAGTAAGACTCAGACGGTGCAAGAACAGCCGGATATTTTTGACTTCTTCTTTGGAGACGGTCGTGGACGCCAGCGCCAGATACAGACCCAGCCGCGTGTAGGTTTCGGTTCGGGTGTCATCATATCCAAAGACGGATATATTGTGACGAATAATCACGTGGTGGAAGGTGCTGATGAAATCACCGTGAAACTGAATGACGACCGTGAGCTGAAGGGACGCATCATCGGTACTGACCCCAGCACGGACTTAGCATTGATTAAGATTGAAGGGGATGATTTCCCGACAATTCCGGTTGGTGACTCCGACCAGTTGAAGGTGGGAGAATGGGTATTGGCTGTAGGCAACCCCTTCAACCTGAACTCTACCGTAACAGCCGGTATCGTCAGTGCAAAAGCCCGCTCCATTGGCTCTTCCACCTCCAACGGGCAAGCTGCAAACATTCAGTCCTTCATTCAGACCGATGCTGCCATCAACCAAGGTAATAGTGGTGGTGCGTTGGTGAATGCCAAAGGCGAGCTGGTTGGCATCAATGCCATGCTCTACTCACCCACGGGTGCTTATTCCGGTTATGGTTTTGCCATTCCTACCAGCATTATGACAAAGGTGGTAGCCGACTTGAAACAGTTTGGTACCGTGCAGCGCGCTCTCCTTGGCATTAAGGGTAGTGATTTGAGCACAGACTTGCAGATGGACGAACGCTGGACTGAAGAGCTGAAGAAGAAGGCCGACGAACTTGGCGTGAAAGAGGGGGTCTATGTGGCCGAAGTTGTTGAAGGTGGTTCCGCTGCCGGCGTCTTGAAGGAAAACGATGTAATCATAGCATTGAATGGCAAGAAGATTCACAAGTTCTCGGATTTGCAGGAAATGCTGGCAAAACACCGTCCGGGCGACAAGGTGAAGGTAACGGTGGTTCGTGACAAGAAGGAAAAGGTATTCGAAATCACGCTGAAGAATGAGCAAGGCACTACGAAGGTAGTGAAGGATGCCGGAATGGAAATCCTGGGTGCAGCCTTTAAGCCCGTGTCTTCCGAGCTGAAGAAGCAGTTGAACCTGGGTTACGGGCTGGAAGTTACCGGTGTTACCAATGGCAAGATGGCCGATGCTGGTATCCGTAAAGGATTCATCATTCTGAAGGCCAACGGAGTGTCGATGAAGACGGTGGATGATTTGGAAAAGGCGATGAAAGAGGCAAGAAAGTCTCCTGAACAAGGTTTGTTCATCACCGGTATGTTCCCGTCAGGAAAGCGTGCAATGTATGCCGTTGATTTGACCCAAGAATAAAGAATAGGGATAGTTTGGTAAGTAGATTGTAATATTAGCTAACAATAGCGAAAAAGGGGGTGCCGGTACAATACATACCGGCATTCTTTTTGTTATATAGGATAAGATATAAATAAGGTAAAAAAGTTAGGATGAAATTATTGTAACAAAATAATTTGTCGTACCTTTGCAACCCAAATCTGTATTATAAGAATGAGACAACTTAAAATTACCAAAAGTATCACTAACAGAGAGAGCGCTTCTCTTGATAAGTATTTGCAGGAAATCGGTCGCGAGGACCTCATTACTGTTGAAGAGGAAGTGGAGCTCGCTCAGCGCATCCGCAAGGGTGACCGTGTTGCATTGGAGAAATTGACACGTGCCAATCTGCGTTTCGTTGTATCTGTGGCCAAGCAGTACCAGAACCAAGGTTTGAGCTTGCCCGACTTGATTAACGAAGGCAATTTAGGACTGATTAAGGCCGCCGAAAAGTTCGATGAAACACGTGGTTTCAAGTTCATCAGTTATGCAGTATGGTGGATACGTCAGTCCATTCTGCAGGCTTTGGCAGAGCAGTCGCGTATTGTGCGTCTTCCGTTGAACCAGGTGGGTTCGCTGAATAAAATCAGCAAGGCCTTCTCCAAGTTCGAGCAGGAAAACGAACGTCGTCCGTCTCCCGAAGAGCTTGCCGATGAATTGGAAATCCCTGTTGACAAAATCTCTGATACACTGAAGGTGTCCGGCCGTCATATCTCGGTAGATGCACCTTTCGTAGAGGGAGAGGACAACAGCTTGCTCGATGTGTTGGTCAACGACGACTCCCCTATGGCCGACCGCTCTTTGGTGAACGAGTCTCTTGCGAGGGAAATTGATAGAGCTCTTTCTACGTTAACCGATAGGGAAAAAGAAATCATACAGATGTTTTTCGGTATCGGACAGCAGGAAATGACATTAGAAGAAATCGGCGACAAATTCGGCTTGACCCGTGAGCGTGTGCGTCAGATTAAGGAAAAAGCAATCAGAAGATTAAGACAAAGTAATCGTAGTAAATTGCTCAAATCTTATTTGGGATAAATAAGAAATATCAGTTTCCGACAAATAGAAGGAATTAAAAACCGTACGTCTTTAGTAGGCGTGCGGTTTTTTTTATATCTTTGTCCCATTGATAATTCATAACTTATAACTCATAACTCAATGAAATACGTTCGTATACTTTGTGCCGTAGCTTTGGTTTTTGCGTTGTGTTCGGCTTTTACAATGAAAGATAAGGAAAAGGCTGTATATGCTTTTGGGGTGGCGGCTTCTTTCAATGATTCCATCGTATATTATACAGACATCCAGGTATTGGACAGCGTAGAGCTGGATAAGAATGGATTCTTGCCCAAGCGTGATTTATACACTTACCAGCTAAAGAACTATCTGGAGTACAATCTGCAGAAGCCGGACTATACTTGCATGATTTATTTCTCTGAAAACAAGAAAAGGTTGGAAAAAGAGGCTGCAAAGGTAAAGGGCAAGTATAAGAGGAATAAGAATATGGTTCTGCAGGTAGTAGAGCCGGGGGCCTTTAGTTTTAAGAAACCGCAGGAATAAAATATATTGTTATGAAAATGACTTTTCGTATTTTGCTTTGGATTTGTCTTTCTGGCCTTTTTGTTGCTTGTAATGATGACAATCCGGTGATAGAGATAGTAAACGTAACAAGTGTTGCGTTAAATAAGAATACACTATCACTGGAAAATGGTCAGAGTGAAACTTTAGTAGCTGCCATAACTCCTGCTGATGCAACAAATAAAAAGCTAATTTGGATTTCTAGTGACCCTAGTGTTGCAACGGTTGACGATAATGGTAAGATAACAGCTTTAAAATCAGGAAGTACTACGATTCTTGTGGTGACAGAAGACGGAGCAAAAACGGCTACTTGCGTAGTGACGTGTGGTGACGAAACTCCTCCAGATTCTGAAGTGGTGTTAGTGGAAAGTATTTCGTTGAATGCCAGTAGATTATTGCTCAGACGAGGTGGTAGTGAAATACTTATGGCTACTATAACACCTGAAAATGCTACAAATAAAAATGTCAAATGGACTTCAAGTGATGAAACTATAGCAAAAGTTGATGCAGATGGTGAAGTAACGGCATTAAAATTGGGTAGTGCTGCAATCATAGCGACTACTGAAGATGGTGCAAAAGTTGCCACTTGTACTGTAACGGTTAGTGATATTGCTGCTCAGCGTACGGTATTGGTTTATATCGTAGCAGATAAAAACGGATTGGATGAAAACTATAATAACCAGAATTTTGCTACTCAGGATGTGGAAGAAATGATGGAAGGTATGAAGTCCGTTGATGCTTCGCTATACAATCTGTTGGTTTATCTGGATAATAATGATAATCCGGTTTTGTTCCGTATAAATAGTGATAAAAAAGGGAATGTAAACAAGGAAATCATCAAAGAATATGGAGAGCAGGTTTCAACTGATACTTCTGTTATGAAGGAGGTACTGGCGCGTGCTTTCAATGACTATCCGGCTGACAGTTACGGTTTAGTGTATTGGTCGCATTGCGACGGATGGATTCCATATCCTTTAGAAGCACCTAAGACTCGTTGGGTAGGTCAAGATAAGGGAGATGGTAGTGACAACCGGATGAATATTTCAGGCTTGATGACTGTTTTGGATTCAGCGCCATACTTTGATTTCATTATGTTCGATGCGTGTTTCATGATGTCGGTTGAGGTTGCTTACGAACTACGTAAACATACTGATTATTACATTGGATCACCAACAGAGAATCCTGGACCAGGTGCGCCATACAATAGGATTGTTCCGTTGATGTTCAGACAAGATGCGGCTATTGCAATGACTGCCGAATATTTTAAAGCATATTACGAGCTATATAATGGTGGAGTCGGTATGACTAATGCAAATTGGACGGGTGGAACTTCTATAGCAGCGCTGAAAACCGAAGGATTGGAAAATCTGGCAGCAGTGACGAAGCAGGTTCTTCAAAACACTACAGACATTTCTGAGCTTCGTTCAAGTGTCTTTGATTACGATAAGCGTAATTCTTATAACGGACATGTTGGCTATTACGATATGGTAGATATGATGAAGCATCTCACGGACAATTCCGGTTATTCTGCATGGAGGCAAGCTTTCGATAACGTTATTGGCTATTGGAATACTACTCCAAAAAACTATTCCCAGTTTGCCTCTATGTTCTCAATGGAGGGTACAAACGGAGTGACGCATTATATTCCTTCCACTGCTAATACGCAAAATGCTGAGGTCGCCAATGCGGCATATCGTATAACTTCATGGTATAAAGATACCGGTCTTTCCAGGCTTGATTGGTAAAACCATTAAAACTATATACTGAACGGGTTATCATAGAAAAAGCAATCTATGATAACCCGTTTCTTTTATATCTATTCTTCATAATACAAGTTTCTTAATAATATTTTCCTTTGGAAATTATGTTTTATCGAAAATAATACTTTTCTTTGCATCGTCAAACTTAAAAACAAAGAATATGAAATACGTAATCATTGGCGGTGTAGCAGGTGGAGCCACGGCAGCCGCCCGACTGAGAAGAGTGGACGAAATGGCTGATATCCTTTTATTGGAGAAAGGCCCTTATATCTCGTATGCTAATTGTGGTTTACCTTATTATATAGGCGGAGTGATAGCAGAGCGTGAGAAGTTGCTGGTGCAGACGCCCGAATCTTTCGGCAAGCGTTTCCGCATTGATGTGCGCGTGCAGAATGAAGTAATTGCCATTCGTCCCCAAAACAAGACCATTACCATACGCAATGCTGAAGGCAAGGAGTACGACGAAAGCTATGACAAACTTTTGCTTTCTCCCGGTGCCAACCCTGTGAAGCCTCCTTTGGAAGGAATCGATTCCGAAGGCATCTTCACATTGCGCAATGTAGAAGATACCGACCATATCAAGGCTTATATCTCGGACAAGCAGGTGAAGCGCGCCGTGGTTGTAGGTGCCGGTTTCATTGGATTAGAGATGGCAGAGAATCTGCATCACGCCGGTGTTCATGTGTCTGTAGTCGAAATGGGTAACCAGGTGATGGCGCCTATCGACTTCTCTATGGCGGCACCCATCCATCAACATCTGTTGCAGAAAGGCGTCTCCCTATATCTGGAAGAAGGCGTAACCCATTTCAAGCGTACGGACAACGGAATCACTGTATTCCTGAAAAGCGGAAAGACCATTCTTGCCGATATGGTGCTGCTCTCCATCGGTGTGCGTCCTGCCACTGCATTGGCGCAACAAGCCGGCTTGAAGCTGGGCGAAATGGGCAGTATCTGGGTAGACGAACACTTGGAGACTTCCGAAAAAGATATCTATGCCGTGGGCGATGCCATCGAATACCCCCATCCGCTGACCGGAAAGCCTTGGCTAAATTACTTGGCAAATCCTGCCAACCGCCAGGGACGTATCGTTGCCGATAATATGGTGTTTGGCAATACCGTCTCCTACGAAGGCGCTATCGGCACCTCCATTGCCAAAGTATTCGACATGACGGTAGCCTCTACGGGTCTTGCAGCCAAACGCTTGAAGCAGTGGGGCATGGAATACCAAAGCTCGGTGACCCACTCGGCATCTCATGCCGGTTACTATCCGGATGCCCTGCCTTTGACCTTGAAACTGACTTTCCATCCCAAAACCGGTAAACTCTATGGTGCGCAATGTATCGGTTACGAGGGAGTGGACAAGCGAATCGACCAGATTGCCGGACTCATCAAGCGGGGTGGCACAGTCTACGATTTGATGGAGACGGAGCACACGTATGCACCTCCTTTCTCCTCGGCCAAAGATCCCATCGCCATTGGCGGATATGCAGCATCGAACATTATCAGCGGTGCCATGCCCGTCATCTCTTGGCGCGAGTTGGTGGAAGAGAAGGATAAAGTGATGCTGATAGACACCCGTACGCCCGAGGAGTTCTCTTTCGGCACCATTCCGGGGGCTGTCAATATTCCATTGGACGAAATACGCGGGCATTTGGCAGAGATACCTACGGACAAGCCGGTAGTCCTTTTCTGCGCTGTGGGTCTGCGCGGTTATCTGTCCCTGCGCATCCTGATGGGACGCGGTTATCGCAATGTGCGCAATCTGATAGGTGGTTATAAGACTTATTCTACGGCAACAGCGCCTCTGCCGTCTCCATCTGTTCCGGCGGGCGGTGGCTCTTCTTCTGCTTCTTCGGTCGCCTCTGCTGACGACGGTGCTCCTGCAGCGGCATCTACCTCTAAAAAGGAACCGTTGAAGATAAACGCTTGCGGCTTGCAATGTCCGGGTCCCATCATGCAGGTGAAGAAGGCGATGGACAGCATTGCTGCGGGTGAGCGTGTGGAGATTGTGGCTACCGATGCCGGTTTTGCACGCGATGCTTCTGCCTGGTGTGATACGACGGGAAATAAATTGATAGAGAAGCATGACGAGAAAGGACGCTATACGGTAGTCATCGAGAAAGGCGCTCCGGCTTGCGCATCCGTTTCCAACACTCCCGTAGCCGGGGGTAGGGGAAAGACGCTGATTTTGTTCAGTGACGACCTGGACAAAGCGCTGGCAACCTTCGTACTGGCAAACGGAGCAGCGGCAACGGGACAGAAAGTAACCATTTTCTTCACCTTCTGGGGACTGAACGTCTTGAAGAAAGTGCAGAAACCCAGTGTGCAGAAAGACTTCTTCGGCAAGATGTTCGGCATGATGCTGCCGTCCAGCTCTTTGAAACTGAAGTTGTCGCAGATGAATATGTTTGGCATGGGTAGCCGCATGATGCGCTTCCTGATGAAGCGCAAGGGAGTGGATTCTTTGGAGTCGTTGCGCTCGCAGGCATTGGCGCAGGGAGTGGAATTCATTGCTTGCCAGATGTCTATGGACATGATGGGCATCCAGCACGAAGAACTTCTGGATGAAGTAACCATCGGCGGCGTGGCTACCTATATGGAACGTGCGGACAAGGCAAATGTGAACTTATTTATATAGGAGGACAAGATATGGAGACTTTATGTAAAATCCGTGATGTTTATCGGGCTATTGCCGAGTTCGAGGTGCAGTTTACGCAGATGTATGATTTATCGCTGAATGAAGGAATGCTGTTGTGCACGCTGCTCAATACTCCTAAGCTGACCTCCAGCGAAATAGCCGAGGCACTGGGTTTGTCTGCCTCCAACACTTCAAAGGTCATTCGCTCTGTCGAGGGAAAGAAGCTCATTACCCGTCTGATAGGTAAGGAAGATAAGCGTCAGATGCGTTTTTCTCTTACGACAGAAGGCAAGAACCGGATTTCGGATATTAAGAATGCTACTTTCGAATTGTCGGGGTTGTTGCAGCAGGTGGTCAGCCTCGTATAGTTTTGTGTAAAAGCGGATTAATATCGTGTTTGCAGGAAGTTAATATCCTGCGGACACGATATTTGTTTCTTGTATGACACGTTGTTAATTTCTTGTATGACATGTTATAAATATCGTGTATTGCACGCTATTTATACTCAGTCGTATTTTCGTAAAGGAACACAAGCTTGATACCAAAGAAATAAATTGAAACTTCCTATGTCAATTGCTCAATATTGTTTTACTTTGCTCTTAAATAGTAAGCAATACAGCAATCGATATGCAGAAATTATTGTCTTTGCCGCCTAATCTGGTGTCGGCATTCTATGAACTGGAAAATGTAGACCGTACGGAATGGTTTTGTACTTCCGACCCGGTGGGAATGAAACTTGGCTCGGGTGGGGGAACTACCTGGCTCTTGAGAGAATGGCAGAAGGAACGGGATAGGAAGTATTTGGCGGAGGAGCGTATTCCAACAGAAAAGTGCATTCCAACAGAGAAAAGCATTCCAATAGAGAAGCGTATTCTGCTGCATGCCGGAGGACAAAGCCGTCGTTTACCGGGATATGCACCGTCGGGCAAGATATTGACCCCAATTCCGGTGTTTCGCTGGGCGCGTGGACAAAAACTGGGACAGAATTTATTATCCCTTCAACTCCCGCTTTACGAAAAGATTATGGAGCGGGCTCCCGAAAGACTGCGTACGCTGATTGCCAGCGGTGATGTGTATATCCGTGCGGAAAAGCCGCTTCAAGAGATTCCTGATGCAGATGTGGTGTGCTATGGACTGTGGGTAGACCCGTTGCTCGCCACACATCATGGTGTGTTTGTCTCAGACAGGAATCGGCCGGAATCCTTGGACTTTATGCTTCAGAAACCCTCTCTGGAGGCATTGGAAAACTTGTCCAAGACACATCTCTTTTTAATGGATATCGGCATCTGGTTATTGAGCGACCGGGCCGTTGACCTGCTGATGAAACGTTCGCAGAAGGCAGATGGGGCTTTGGACGCGGATGCGCCATATTCCGACTTGAAATACTACGACTTGTATGCTGACTTCGGCTTGTCTTTAGGAAATCATCCCCGTATTGAGGACGAAGAACTGAACAGCCTCTCTGTCGCCATATTACCTTTGCCTGGAGGCGAATTCTACCATTATGGAACAAGCCGCGAACTATTGTCTTCAACCGTTACCTTACAGAATAAGGTCTACGACCAGCGCCGGATTATGCACCGGAAGTTGAAGCCCAATCCGGCCATCTTTGTACAGAATGCGGAAGTGCATGTCCCCCTTGCTTCGAAGAACGACAGCCTTTGGATTGAAAACAGCTTTGTTGGAGCTTCTTGGCGGCTGGGGGCACGGCAGATTATCACGGGTGTTCCCAAGAATGACTGGATGCTGACCATTCCGGACGGTATATGTATTGATATAGTTCCGCTTGCCGACCATCGCTGGGCAGTACGCCCCTATGGTTTTGACGATACTTTTAAGGGAGATATTCGGGATGAAAAGACTCTGTTCCTTGGAATGTCGTTTTTGGAATGGCTGGCCGAACGGGGATTGGTGTCGGAAGACATCACCGGCAGAAAAGATGACCTGCAGGCTGCTGCCATCTTTCCGGTTGTGAAAGATAAAGAGCGGATGGGGACGGTACTTCGATGGATGGTTTCCGAACCGGGCTTGACGGAAGGAAAGGCTGTCTGGCTGGAGAGTCATCGGTTGTCTGCCGACGAAATTTCAGCACAAGCCGACTTGCGTCTGCTGTATGCACAGCGGGAGAGTTTCTGCAAAGGAAACTGGGAAGTGCTGGCACGCAACCATGCAAAGAGTGTATTCTATCAACTCGACTTGATGGATGTGGCCGGTGAATTCCATAAATTCGGCATCGACAAGCCGGAAGTATTACCGACAGACGCTCCGCTGATGCAGCGTATCCATAACCGGATGTTGCGCGCACAGATTGAGAAACTGGACGGAAGGGACTTCAAGGCAGACGAGCAGGCCGCATTCGGCTTGTTGCGCGAAGGACTGCTGACTGATTTGTATGAACGCAAGAGCAGTCCCCGCCTGAATGTGTATAGTGACCAGATAGTATGGGGGCGTAGCCCCGTACGCATAGATATGGCGGGAGGATGGACAGACACTCCGCCTTACTCCTTGTTTGCCGGTGGGAATGTGGTGAATATTGCCATTGAACTGAACGGGCAGCCGCCTTTACAAGTGTACATCAAACCTTGCGCGGAGCATCGCATCGTGTTGCGCTCCATTGATATGGGAGCCATGGAGGTGGTGAATACTTTTGAGGAATTGCAATCCTATTGCACGATAGGTTCCCCCTTTTCCATTCCCAAAGCAGCATTGGCGCTGGCCGGGTTTGTTCCGGCTTTTTCGGAAACGGTTTATCCTTCGCTGGAAAAACAACTGGAAGCCTTTGGTACAGGTATAGAGATTACATTACTTTCCGCCATACCCGCAGGTTCCGGTCTGGGCACAAGTTCCATTTTGGCTTCTACTGTCTTGGGCTCATTGAGTGACTTTTGCGGACTGATGTGGGATAAGAACGAAATATGCCGCCGCACGCTTGCCTTGGAACAATTGCTGACGACCGGCGGCGGTTGGCAAGACCAATACGGTGGGGTACTGCAAGGCATCAAACTGTTGCAGACGGAGGCTGGATTTGCCCAGCAGCCATTGGTACGCTGGTTGCCCGAGCATTTGTTTGCTCATCCGGAATACCGCGATTGCCATCTGCTGTATTATACGGGCATTACGCGTACAGCCAAGGGCATCCTTGCAGAAATAGTGCGCTCCATATTCCTTAACTCTTCCTTGCACCTGGGGTTATTGGAAGAGATGAAAGCACATGCCTTGGATATGGCCGAAGCCATTCAACGGAATGACTTCAAGGGTTTCGGAACACTGGTAGGCAAGACATGGATGCAGAAGAAGGCACTGGACAGTGGAACAAATCCTCCTGCCGTAGAGGACATTATCCGTCAGATAAAAGACTATACCTTAGGATATAAACTGCCGGGAGCCGGTGGGGGAGGTTATCTGTATATGGTGGCTAAGGATCCGCAGGCAGCCCTGCGCATCCGCGAGACCTTGACGCAGAATGCACCGAATCCGAGAGCCAGGTTCGTAGAAATGTCGCTCTCGGATAAAGGATTCCAGGTGTCGCGGAGCTAAAATTGATTATTCATGATGATACGGCCCCCCGTTCAGTATGTTCATCGCCCGGTAGAGTTGTTCCACAAAGATGAGGCGTACCATCTGATGGGAAAAGGTCATGCGTGAGAGGGACATTTTCTCGTGTGCCGCCTCGTACACTTTTTGGGAGAATCCGTAAGGGCCTCCGATAATGAATACCAGCCGTTTGTTCACGATATTCATCTTGCGCTTCATATAGTCTGCAAACTCTATGGAGCGCATTTCTTTTCCACCTTCGTCCAACAGTACGACCACATCTCCCGGCTGGAGAGCTTTCAGTATCAGTTCCCCTTCCTTTTCTTTCTGTACTTCCGTTGAAAGGCTCTTGGTGTTTTTCAGTTCGGGGATGACCTCCATCTCGAATGAGAGATAGCGCCTGGTGCGTTGCACATAGTCGTTGATGGCTGTGATAAAGTGTTGTTCTACAGTTCGTCCTACGACGAGCAGAGTTGTTTTCATGCTGGTTCAGTTTTGATTAGCGCACAAATTTAGTATTTTTTTATTGTATTTTGAGACAAATGCTTACCTTTGCCTATCATAAATACTTGTGAAAATGAAAAAACGGGTAATCTTTTTGTTGACCGGTCTCTTCATTTGGACGTCTGTGCTGCTGGCCCAGAACGTTCCCGAGGGAGTGATTGGAGCCTTCAAGGAAGGAAACTCTCAGGAGCTCAACAAGTATCTGGGTGAAAAGGTCGATTTAATCATTCAGAATAAGTCGACCCACGCCGACAAGCGGACGGCAGAGGGCACAATGGCTGCTTTCTTCTCCAACCACAAGGTCGGCGGTTTTAATGTGAACCATCAGGGGAAACGTGATGAGTCAGGTTTCGTCATCGGTACCTTGATGACCGCAAATGGAAACTTTCGGGTGAATTGTTTCTTCAGAAAAGTACAGAACAAATATGTCATACATCAAATAAGGATAGATAAAACAGATGAATAAGGAAGAAGAATTGATTGACAGGCTGATAGACCTGGCTTTCGCCGAAGATATAGGCGATGGAGACCATACAACCCTTTCGTGCATTCCTGCTACGGCAATGGGCAAGTCCAAACTGCTGATAAAAGAACCGGGCATACTGGCCGGTATCGAGATAGCCAAGGAGGTGTTCCGCCGTTTCGACCCCACCATGAAGGTGGAAGTGTTTATTAATGACGGTGCCGCCGTAAAGCCGGGCGATGTGGCCATGATTGTGGAAGGCAAGATACAGTCTTTGTTGCAAACGGAGCGTCTGATGCTGAACATCATGCAGCGCATGAGTGGCATTGCCACCATGACACACAAGTATGCCGAGCAACTGAAAGGTACGAATACCCGTGTGCTTGATACCCGTAAGACCACTCCGGGCATGCGTATCCTCGAGAAAATGGCGGTAAAAATCGGTGGCGGTGTAAACCACCGTATCGGCTTGTTCGATATGATTTTGCTGAAAGACAACCATGTGGACTTTGCCGGAGGAATCGACAAGGCCATCAACCGTGCGAAGGAATATTGCAAGGAAAAAGGTAAAGACCTCAAGATAGAAATAGAAGTGCGCAACTTCGACGAATTGCAGCAAGTGCTCGACCTAGGCGGCGTAGACCGTATCATGTTCGACAACTTTACGCCGGCAATGACAAAGAAAGCGGTGGAGATGGTAGGTGGCCGCTATGAAACGGAATCTTCCGGCGGCATCACGTTTGATACGCTCCGCGACTATGCTGAATGCGGTGTGGACTTTATTTCAGTAGGAGCTTTGACTCACTCCGTGAAAGGATTGGACATGAGCTTTAAAGCATGTTGACAAAGGCGGAAAGCATTATTGCAGAATAATAAGGAAAGCCTCTCATAAAGAATGCTGCATTACGGCAGACTTATGAGAGGCTTTCTCTTGATAACCAGCAGAGTAATGACTCCTGAAAAAACAGATGGTGTATTGGGGTGAAACAGATGGTCTGTTGGGGACGGATAGATGATGCGTTTGGCTATAACGGATGATGTGTTTCAGAGTAATGGATAATAGCGTAGGAAGATATGAAAAACATAACATGGAATAAAGTAAAAACAACTGTCAAAGATTGGCAAGTGGGAGACTACATCCGGCAGACTTCCATTGTGGTGATTGGCGTACTGATTACTTTTGTCGGTAGTGAGTTGGTTACTCAAAACTCCGAGAAAAAGGATATTCAAGCCACCATGTCGCTGATTAGGGATGAACTGAAAAGTAACCGGGAAAATTATAAGAGTATCGTTTCAGAGTTTAGAGAGGATGAACGTCTTTCCAGCTTATTGGTGGAGCATGACTTAAAGCATCGGACGATACCGGAAGATTCATTGATACAGTTCCGCTTTCTTATGGGGCATATCCGCAGTTTTTATTATAGTCAGAATGCATTGGATATACTTAAAAACTCCATGTTGATGCAGAAGATTTCAGATAAAGAGCTACTGTTGCAGTTGACCGGAATCTATGAGGTATTGGATGGATTTAGGGCGACTATGAATGGCTATTACGATATGAAGGACGAAGTTATGGTTCCTTTCCATTTGGCATTGACTGACGAACAGACGGACCAGATAAATCGTGGAGGATATGAGGCATGGGATATTTACTTGTCGGACAGGTCGGTACGGAACTTTGTCAGGGTAGCGCGGAACTATTTCACGCCGGACTATGTAGAACGTGTGGGAAAACGTATAGACGAGGCAATACAAGCGCTTGAGAAAAAGTATCATTTAGAATGAAAAGATATGGGAAAGACAAGCTTTAACAGGTTGAACCATAAGATAAAAAGCTGGCGCATAGGTGATTATTTCCGTCAGTTCAGTATTGTGGCTGCGGGCATCATTGTCACTTTCTGGGGAAACGACCGGATTACCGAGAACGCCCGCCAAAAGGAAGTGCGTGCTACGATGCAGCTGATAACGGAAGAGTTGGAATATAATAAGCAGGAGCTCCGTAATATAAAGCACTTGTTGGATATTGACATACACATGAGTCTGCTGTTGAAGGAACATGATATGGATGTATCCAAGATACCGACAGATACTCTGTGGAAGTATGGCAAGCTTTTCAATAATATGGATGAATTCTCTTATAGGACAGATGCGCTGGATGTGCTGAAAGGTTCTTCATTGATGCAGTATATACCGGACAAACGTATGTTGCAGGATGTATTGCAGACTTATTTTGAGTTGGGCAGGAAACAGAGGGATGTCGGTGATTACTATGCAACGAAAACAGATGCTCTTATGAGTGCTGCCATGTCCAGGGAGTTGGCGCATGTTTTTGATGGTGACGACAGTCTTCGGGACCAGGCCTTGTTTCTTGTGCAGTATAAGAAATTTATCAATTACGTCAACATGGTTCCCGGTTTTCTGTATTGGCATGAATTTGATGAATTGGATGAAAGGCTGGCCAAGCAGATTCAAGTATTGAAAGCCAAATATAAGTAATCTCCGTTCTTTAACATCTTTTTATATTTAATTCAGCAGCATTTTCAAAAATGCTGCGTCTAACTAACAAACGACGCGAAGAGGCGTCCGTAAAACGAGCACTGACATTGGAAAATGAGATAGAACTGATTGAGGGCTGCCGGGCAGGAAAGGATTCCGCCCGAAAGGAATTATACACCCTCTACTCCAAGCAGATGCTGGCGGTATGTTACCGCTATACGGGCGATGTCGATGCGGCCCATGACGTATTGCACGATGGCTTCATCAAAATTTTCACCCACTTCACCTTCCGTGGCGAATGTGCATTGAGTACCTGGGTGACAAGGGTAATGGTGACGCAGGCGATAGACTACCTGCGGAAACAGCAACGTTTCAGCCAACTGGTGGTGAATGAGGAACAGTTGCCCGACATTTCGGATGAAGCGAGCATTGTCGAAACTGGAGGCCGTATTTCCGAAGAAATGCTGATGGCGTTCGTGGCGGAACTTCCCGATGGATGCCGTACTGTATTCAACTTATACGTCTTTGAGGAGAAATCGCACAAGGAAATAGCCGAAATCCTCCACATCAAAGAGCATTCGTCTACCTCGCAGTTGCATCGTGCTAAGTGTTTGTTGATAAAAAGAATTAAAGAATATACTGAATATGAGAGAAAATGATGAAATAACCGGTTTGTTCCGCAGTCGTCTTGCCGGCGCAGAGATGACAGTGCGGGAGGACTTCTGGGAAGGGTTGCAACGTGACTTGCCGTCACCGGTTGCCGCAAAAGGCAGGAGGCCGCTTTTTCTTTCTCCGAGGTTTCACCGCGTAGCCGCAGCCGCCTCTGTTGTATTTGTACTGGGAGCTGCTTCTGCCGCTTTCTGGTATTTCTCTCCGAAAGAGGAAATCAAGGAGGCCTTTACACAAGTGGCGGCCATGACGCCGGAAGGCAACTTGAACGGGGATGTGGTGCAGGAAAGTTTTTCCTCTATCCGTCAGGCGAACCCCGTGGCACAAAAGCCCGGTACACAGCATCCTGCTAACGGTATTCCGGCAGTATTGACGACGCAGGCCGATGAGGATGAATCCGTGTCTGTCCATGTTTCCTTCAGAATTACCCAACGGGTGTATGGAAACCGGCAACAGCCGGGAAACGGTTATTACAGTAACGGAATTCCGGCCGGAAACGGGGACTACTATTCAAATCCTGGCCATAAGGATAATATAGATGGAATGCCGTCATCTTTTGAGGAAGAACCGGCAAACTCTGTGGATGTATCACCGTTAAAGCCCCGTAATTGGGCATTGAAAGCAGGCATCGGCACTTCCCTGCCGAAAGGGAATTTCCATATGCCGTTCACGGCCGGGGTAAGTGTGGAACGTCGTTTGAACAAGCATTTCTCCTTGGAAGCCGGTCTTCAGTATAATTGCT
The DNA here is from genome assembly GCF_004793475.1 of Bacteroides muris (ex Afrizal et al. 2022). Lineage (GTDB taxonomy): Bacteria > Bacteroidota > Bacteroidia > Bacteroidales > Bacteroidaceae > Bacteroides > Bacteroides muris. The sequence goes on from NZ_SRYZ01000030.1 coordinate 34,848, forward strand.
TGGATGGTGACCGTACGTTGCATACGCTGGGAGTTCCGGTAAGGTTGAACATGATGCTGGCCAGTACGCCGAAAGTGGATTTCTATGCTATGGTAGGCGGAGCAGCCGAGAAATGTATTGCAGGTGCTCCGGACAATGGTTTCGGCGCAGAGCCGGTACAGTTGTCGGTTGCTGCCGGAGTAGGGGTACGCTATAAAATGAACGACCGTTTTGCCTTGTTTGCAGAGCCGTCCGTTTCTTGTCATTTTGATACGGATTCACAGACGAGAACCTTGCGTACGGAACGCCCTACCAACCTGAATCTGTTGTGCGGCCTGCGCATGACTTATTAATCTTAAATATCATGCAAATATGAAGACTCTATGCAATAAATTACATATATTCGGGCAGACTATGCTGCTTGTATTCTTTACTCTTTCTGTTCTCTCTTTGGGCTCTTGCAGCAAAGAGACGTTGGACTACAACCATCCGGATGTAGGCTTGTTTGTCAAGCAGTTGAAGGCTGGCAAATATTCTACTCAGAGTCCGGATGGGTTGAGTAACATGCCCAAGTTCACTTCCGAAGATATAGAGGAATTGCTGAAGTATGCCGAGGACTTGACGGCCATTCCCGCTTTTCCTCTGGCTCCGGTGTCCTATTCGGCAGGCGGCAAGCTGCGTCTGGGCGAATGCATCTTGTGGACGGTAGAGACTATCCGCCTCGGGAATAATGCTTCGATGGGATGCAAGATGGTACATACGGATGCGGAGAATTATGAAGGTATCTATTTCCTTTCGGACGAAGAGGTGCTGGATGCCGCTTCGCGCTACCGCCGCTGGTGGGAAACCCGTAAGTATCCACGGACTATGTGGACGATTGACCCCTGTTATGACGAACCGCTTTGTGGTAGCGGATATATGTGGTGGTGATTTTATGAGAAAGTTTATACTTGTTTGGGGGCTGCTCTGTGCAGTAGCCTTCCCTTGCTATGCCCAAAACTGGACCTCTCAGGACTCGTTGAGGCTGAACCGGTTGCTGAAGGGCGAGGGGGAGATAAAACTGAATCCGGAGGCATTGCAAGAATTGGAAATGAATAATTTCCTGGGCAGTCCGAAAGCGGTGATGGACAAGTCGTGGATGGATTTTGATAATTCATTGCCCGTCATGCCGAAAGCACCCGAGAAGAAAGTGGTACTTACCCTGCGTCCCTATACGGCCAATACCAAATATAATTGGGATCCTATTTATCAGAAAAAAATAAAGGTAGACAAAGATACGTGGCGGGGAGACGAATTCTATGCGCTTAAGATTCTGACGATTCCCACGAACTGGGCTAAACATCCGTTTGATGCCGGTCTGCGTGAGACGGTGGAGCAGATTGAGGCAACCGGTCTGCGTTACCGGGTGACGGAGCGTGCCAATAATATGGCTGTGGGCGGTTGGCAGCGTATCGGTGGTGTAGGAATATCCGGGCTAGACCTGATGGTGCCTTTTACCCGTGAGTTTTGGAATTTCAAAGGCCGGAAGCGCCGTGCCCGTACGCTGGAAGTATTGAAGGCATATGGTGACTCGATAACAGTTTCGGGAAAACAGTAATTTATTACTTTTGTCAGATTTTGAACTTTCTTTCTCCTCTTCTTGTTTTCATCAGTAACTTTTAAGAAAAGTAAGAATGAACAGATTGACTTCTCTATTCGGAATAAGATATCCGATAATTCAAGGTGGCATGGTGTGGTGTAGCGGCTGGAGACTTGCTGCTGCTGTAAGTAATGCGGGAGGGTTGGGCTTGCTCGGTGCAGGTTCGATGCACCCCGAAACGTTGCGGGAGCATATCAGGAAATGCCGTGAGGCTACACATCACGCTTTTGGTGTGAATATTCCTTTGATGTATCCTCAAATAGAAGAGATAATGCAGATTGTGGTCGACGAGGGAGTGAAGATTGTATTTACATCTGCCGGCAGCCCTAAGAAATGGACCGGGTGGTTGCACGAGCGTGGCATCACGGTGGTGCATGTTGTTTCGTCCTCGCGTTTTGCCGTGAAGGCTGAAGAGGCGGGCGTCGATGCAATAGTTGCCGAGGGCTTCGAAGCCGGTGGGCATAATGGGAGGGAGGAGACTACCACTCTGTGCCTGATACCTGCTGTACGTGCAGTTACTACACTTCCTCTGATTGCCGCCGGCGGCATTGCGACGGGCGAGGCCATGCTGGCCGCCCAGGTGTTGGGGGCAGAAGCTGTACAGATTGGTACACGCTTTGCCTTGACAGCAGAGAGTTCTGCAAGCGAGGTGTTCAAGGATTACTGCTTGCATTTGGAAGAAGGGGATACCCGTCTGCTTTTGAAGAAATTGGCTCCGGTGCGTCTGGTGCGCAATAACTTTCGCAGCGCCGTAGAGGCTGCTGAGGCTGTGGGAGCTTCAGAGGAAGAACTTTGTAGCCTTTTAGGGCGTGGCCGTGCCAAACGTGGTATTTTTGAAGGTGACCTGGAAGAAGGGGAACTGGAAATAGGGCAGGTATCCGCTTTGCTGCATGGAAAGGGAGTGCAATCTGTGGCGTCGGTCGTGCAAGAGTTGGTAGAGGAGAGCAGAAAGGCGTGGGAGAGGATGCGGGAAGCGTTCTGAAAAAACGGTGACAAGATAATTATACATAAGTCTTTTCGTATTTTTGACTCGGTATAGAGAATCATTGATATTATAAGTCCGGTATTTAGGAGACGCGCAGACGGTCGTTGTTTTTAAATTTTTCTAATAAAGAAATCCATTATAGAGTTATAAGTTATAAGTTGTTTGCTGATTACAGTGCCTGCCAGCAAATAACTCATAACCTATAACTCATAACTAAAAAGAGAAGCTCATGTCTCTATTCATTACAGACTTCTTTCAGACCTTGTTCCACACTAGTTCCAAGAAATCTCCGTTCATTTTCAATCTTTGCATTACACTGCTCGCTATGTGGCGGGAGAAAGAAGAAAATGTGTCAAAGTTCTCTTTTTCCTATTTTTCCGGTTCATATTTCAACCCGAAGACGTCGGCTACGGCTTTGTATGTTACCTTGCCTTCCACTATGTTCAATCCCAACGCCAGGGCCGGGTCGTCCTTGCAGGCTTGTCGCCAGCCTTTGCATGCCAGAGCAACGGTGTAGGGCAGGGTGGCATTTGTCAGCGCCATGGTTGAGGTGAAGGGAACGGCGCCGGGGATATTGGCAACGGCGTAGTGCACAATTCCGTCCACAATGTAGGTAGGGTCGCTGTGCGTGGTAGGGTGGGAGGTTTCAAAACAACCACCCTGGTCGATAGCTACGTCCACGAGTACGGTGCCGGGTTTCATCATCTTCAGCATTTCCCGGGTGATGAGATGTGGGGTCTTGTCACCGGGAATGAGTACGGAACCGATTACCAAGTCGATGTTCGGTAATTCCATTATGATGTTATGAGTGGAAGAATAGAGTGTCTTTACGTTTTTCGGCATCACTTCGCTCAGGTAGCGCAGACGGGGGAGATTGATGTCTGTAATCAGCACTTCGGCGCCCATTCCGGCAGCTATCTGTGCGGCATTGGTGCCCACGATACCACCTCCAAGGATAAGTACGCGCGCGGGGCGTACACCCGTCACGCCGCCCATCAGTTTTCCCTTGCCGCCTTGTGGTTTTTCAAGGAAGCGGGCTCCTACTTGCGTAGCCATACGTCCTGCCACCTCGCTCATGGGAGTAAGTAGCGGAAGTGAGTGGTCTTCCTTTTCCACGGTTTCGTAGGCGATGCAGACAGCACCGCTTTCAATCATGGCTTCGGTCAGTAATTTATCGGCGGCAAAGTGGAAATAGGTAAATACCACTTGTCCCTTTTTAATCAGTTTGTACTCCGGTGCAATAGGTTCCTTTACCTTGACAATCATGTCGGCTACGGCATACGTGTCTTCAATGGTCGGTAAAGTCTTTGCACCTACGGCGATGTAGTCATCGTCGGAGAAACCGCTGTTTGCGCCTGCCGTGGCCTGCACATACACCGTATGACCTTTTTTCACCAACTCGGCTACTCCGGCAGGGGTCATGCCCACACGGTTCTCGTTGTTCTTGATTTCTTTGGGTACTCCGATAATCATAACCTTAAAGTTTTAATTGGGGGTTAAACATGGCGCAATATAGCGATTTCCCGGCTTGGGTGTTATCGGTGCATCTATGTTCTTCAACAGGATTTTTATGTATGTTTTAATCAATGATAATTGTAGCTTTCTGTAGGTAGAGAGAACTATTCTTTTTATATTTGCATGCATTTAAAATAATATTGACCCTACAAAATATGAAATATCCTATATTTTTCTTTCTTTTGTTCTTTATTGGTAGTGTGCAAAGCGGTTATGCCCAAGAAACCGATACAGACAAGCCCTCCTTCATCCCGCCTTTTGATTTTCCCATCATTTTTTCCGGTAACTTCGGCGAGATACGTGCCAACCATTTTCATGGCGGACTGGATTTCAAGACCGGCGGCACCATAGGCAAGGCGGTACGCGCCTTGGCAGACGGATATATTTCGCGTATCCGCGTCACCCACGGCTCAGGCTATGTGCTCGATGTGATGTATGATAACGGCTATACCGCCATCTACCGTCATCTTAGCGCCTTTGTGGGTGAAGTGGCAAAGCGAGTGAAGGCTCTTCAGTACGAAAAGGAAAGCTGGGAAGTAGAGATAATTCCCGAGCCTGCTCCCGTGTCAGATGAGGGAGGCGATAGAGATAGAGGCAGTAATAATCTCGGGGTGCATATCTTGGGCGAATATCCCGTGAAGGCCGGTCAGATAATAGCTTTAAGCGGAAACACCGGATACTCTTTCGGTCCGCACCTGCATCTGGATATGATAGAGACGGCTACGGACGAATATATAGACCCGCTGCCTTTCTTCATGGACAAGGTGAAGGACAAGACTGCTCCGCGTGCCGAAGGTATCATGCTGTTTCCCCAGCCGGGAAAAGGAGTGGTGGAGGGCAAGCAGACGCGACGGGCTTTTCCGGCACATCCAACGAAACCCATTACCGCCTGGGGACTGATTGGTGCAGGTATCCGTGCCTACGATTATATGGACGGAGTGCAGAATAAATATGGCGTGAAGACGGTGATTCTCGAAGTGGACGGCGAGGAAGTCTTCCGCAGTACGGTAGACCGCTTTGCATACGAGGAAAACCGATATATCAATTCGTGGACGCAAGGTCAGTATATGAAGTCTTTTATAGAGCCGGGCAACCGCCTGCGCATGCTGCAGGCATCCAACGGCAATCGCGGACTGGTGGAAATCAACGAAGAACGCCCTTATCGGTTTGTCTATACGCTGAGCGATGCGCTGGGAAATACCTCCAAGGTTCGCTTCACGGTGCAGGGGCAGAAGACGACAATTGCTCCGGTGGAACATCGTGAGAAATACGCACTCAAATGGGACAAGGTGAACTATCTGCAGGAACCGGGGTTAGAATTGGTCATTCCGAAAGGAATGCTCTACGATAACGTCCTGTTGAACTATTCTGTGCGGGCTGATAGCGGTGACATAGCTTTCACCTATCAATTGAACGATACCCGTATTCCTATGCACGGTGCCTGTGATTTACGTATCGGCTTGCGCCGACGTCCGGTAGAGGATATGACCAAATATTATGTGGCGGGCGTGACGGCGCGCGGTGGAAAATACCGTATCGGCGGTAAGTATGAGGATGGTGTCATGAAAGTGCGTATACGGGATTTGGGGACTTATACCGTGGCAGTGGATACGGTTCCACCGGTGATAACTCCCGTGAACCAAGCCCAATGGGGACGTACGGGAAAAATCATCTTCAAGGCCAAGGACAAGGAAACCGGCATCAACACCTATCGGGGTACGATTGACGGAAAATATGCCTTGTTTGGAAAGCCCAACTCCATCAGTGGTAACCTGGTGTGCGAGCTCGACCCGAAACATGTGGAGAAAGGCGGCAAGCATGTGGTGGAGATGACGGTGACGGATGGCTGTGGCAACTGTACCACCGAACAGTTTGATTTTGTATGGTAAAGCCTCTCCCCCGACCCCTCCTTCGTAGGGAGGGGAGGTCAGAAGTTACTTTTGCTATATATAGTGTAATAAATAAGTGTAATAAAAATATGTGTAACAAGCTATCATTTTCTTCTCCCCTCTCTTTCGGAGAGGGGACGGGAGTGAGGCCTTAATTTATTAGAAGTATGAAAAGTAAAAGACTGACTCTTTCCGTCTTGTTTGTTGTGGCAGCCGTGGCGAATGCGCTGGCCTGCACCAATCTTATCGTGGGCAAGAACGCCTCCGCGGACGGTTCTACCATTGTTTCCTATTCTGCCGATTCCTATGGCTTGTTCGGCGAGTTATATCATTATCCGGCCGGCATGCACAAAAAAGGCACGCTGATTGACATACACGAGTGGGATACCGGCAAATACCTCGGGCAGATAGAACAGGCCCGCCAGACGTACAACGTCATCGGCAATATGAACGAATTCCAGCTCACTATCGGTGAGACGACATTCGGCGGACGCCCCGAACTGGTAGACACTACCGGTATTATCGACTACGGTAGCTTGATTTATCTCGGACTGCAACGTTCACGCACTGCTCGCGAGGCTATCAAGGTGATGACGGAATTGGTGCAGGAATATGGCTATTACAGTAGTGGAGAATCCTTCACCATTGCCGACCCCAACGAGATATGGATTATGGAGATGATTGGCAAAGGACCCGGTGTGCGTGGTGCCGTATGGGTAGCTGTCCGTGTGCCTGACGATTGTATCTCCGCTCATGCCAACCAAAGCCGTATTCATCAGTTCAACATGAACGACAAGGAAAACTGCATGTACTCTGCCGACGTCATCTCCTTTGCACGTGAGAAGGGTTACTTTGATGGTGTGAATAAGGATTTCAGTTTTGCCGATGCCTACGCTCCGCTCGATTTTGGTGCCCGTCGCTATTGCGAGGCCCGTGTATGGAGCTATTTCAATATGTTTACCGACCGCGGTAACGAGTTCCTGCCTTATATATTAGGCGAGACGAACACTCCGATGCCCTTGTTTGTGAAACCCAACCGCAAGGTTTCCGTGCAGGATGTGAAGAACGCCATGCGCGATCATTATGAAGGTACTCCTCTCGATATCAGCAAAGATTTCGGCGCAGGCCCGTATCATACCCCGTACCGTCTTTCTCCACTCTCTTTCAAGGTGGGCGACCAGGAATACTTCAATGAGCGTCCCATCTCCACTCAGCAGAGTGGTTTCGTATTCGTGGCACAGATGCGCTCCGAGTTGCCCGACCCTATCGGTGGAGTACTGTGGTTCGGCACGGATGATGCCAACATGACGGTATTTACGCCTGTATATTGCTGTACGGACAAGGTTCCTGTGTGCTACACCCGCGTGGACGGCGCCGATTACATCACTTTCTCCTGGAACTCCGCTTTCTGGATTTTCAACTGGGTGGCCAATATGGTTTATCCCCGTTATGACTTGATGATGGGCGACGTGCGTGCCACTCAGACAGAGTTGGAGACAACTTTCAACGAAGCGCAGGAAGGCGTTGAGGCTGCTGCTGCCAAACTGCTGGAAAAAGACCCAGCCAAAGCAAAGGCATTCCTTACCAATTATACAAACATGACTGCCCAAAGCACCTTTGATACTTGGAAACGTCTTGGCGAGTTTCTTGTCGTAAAGTATAATGACGGTGTTGTCAAACGTATGAAAAACGGTCAATTCGAACGTAATTCCATTGGCCAGCCGGCAGGCGTAATCCGCCCGGGATACCCGAAGGAGTTCCTTGAAGAGTATGTCAAGCAGACGGGAGACAGATATAAAATGCCTGAATAAAATTAGGATATTTGAACTTATTCTTCTACATTTGTGTCTTACAAAAAAGTTTATATTAACTCTTAAAATAATAACAGTCTTATGGAAAATCAGGAACTGATTAAGCAGGTGACTGAGAAAGCCGAAAAATGGCTTACCCCGGCGTATGATGCCGAAACTCAGGCGGAAGTGAAACGCATGTTGGAAAATCCAGATAAAACCGAATTGATAGACAGTTTTTATAAAGACCTGGAGTTTGGAACGGGCGGTCTGCGCGGCATCATGGGTGTGGGTACAAATCGCATGAACATCTATACCGTAGGAGCAGCTACTCAAGGTTTGTCCAACTATCTGAACAAATGCTTTGCAGATAGAGATGAAATCTCTGTAGTGGTAGGCTACGATTGCCGTAACAACAGTGACAAGTTTGCCAGAATCTCTGCCGACATTTTCTCGGCAAACGGCATTAAGGTTTATCTTTTCGATGCCCTTCGTCCTACGCCGGAAGTTTCATTTGCCATTCGTCATTTGGGATGCCAAAGTGGTATCAACATCACTGCCAGCCACAATCCCAGAGAATACAACGGCTACAAAGCTTATTGGGATGACGGTGCGCAGGTGCTCGCTCCGCACGACACAGCCATCATCGACGAGGTGAACAAGGTGACTGTGGACGACATCAAGTTCAACGGTAACCCGGAGTTGATTCAGATGATTGGTAAGGATGTGGACGATGTTTATCTGAGTATGGTTCATTCCATTTCCATCGACCCCGAAGTCATCTGTCGGCAGAAAGACCTCAGCATTGTGTATACTCCGCTTCACGGCGCAGGCCGCGTGCTCATTCCAGATTCACTGAAGGAGTGGGGATTTGAAAATATCAACTGCGTGCCCGAACAGATGGTGAAGGATGGCAATTTCCCGACAGTGGTTTCTCCGAACCCCGAAAATGCCGAAGCCCTTTCCATGGCCATTGCGCTGGCCAAGAAGATTGACGCCGACATTGTGATGGCAAGTGACCCGGATGCCGACCGTGTTGGTATGGCCTGCAAGGACGACAAAGGCGAATGGGTGCTTATCAACGGTAACCAGACTTGTCTCATCTTCCTGTACTACATCATCAAGAACCGTATTGCAATGGGCAAGATGCAGCCGAACGACTTCATCGTGAAGACCATTGTGACGACTGAACTCATCAAGGCTGTGGCGGACAAGAACAAGATTGAAATGCGCGACTGCTACACCGGCTTCAAGTGGATTGCCCGCGAAATCCGTCTGAGCGAAGGCAAGCAGCAGTACATCGGTGGTGGCGAAGAAAGCTACGGCTTCCTGGCCGAAGACTTTGTCCGTGACAAAGACGCGGTTTCTGCCTGCTCTTTGCTGGCCGAAATCTGTGCTTGGGCCAAAGACCAGGGCAAGACACTCTATGACGTATTGATGGAAATCTATGTAGAATACGGATTCTCGAAGGAAACCACCGTGAATGTGGTGAAACCCGGTAAGAGCGGTGCCGAGGAAATCAAGGCGATGATGGATAACTTCCGTGCCAATCCTCCGAAGGAAATAGGTGGTTCGGCTGTCAGCCTGATTAAGGATTACAAGACGCTGGAGCTTACTGATGCTCAGGGTGGTGTAAGCAAGCTGGATATGCCCGAGACATCCAATGTACTTCAGTATTTCACTGTAGACGGCACGAAGATTTCTGTCCGTCCTTCCGGTACGGAACCGAAGATTAAGTTCTATATCGAGGTGAAGGGCGAGATGGGCTGTCCGAAATGCTATGCCAGTGCTGATGCCGAAGCTGAAAAGAAAGTGGAGGCAGTGCGCAAGTCACTCGGCATCTGATAGGAAAGAGTAAAATGTGTATATAATGTTCGGAGGAGGTTGTGTCAAAATGCTGGCACAACCTTTTTTTATGCGCAAAGCCCGGACTTT
>NZ_SRYZ01000031.1 GCF_004793475.1 Bacteroides muris (ex Afrizal et al. 2022)
AGAGCCTATGGTTCAACTTGCTTTCTGCAAAATCATGCTTAACAAAATTATTGTGTAATTTTTAAGAGTTGGATTTTGACTTGTTGTTAGAGAGATTGCGTGGGCATGTACGTGTGAAACGCGGTCAAAGCATGGAACCCAGTGTAGGAATTATGGACAGTCAAAGCGTCAGATGGGGGAACAATGCTTCTTTGAACGGTATTGATGGAAACAAAAAGGTAAAAGGCATAAAACGGCATGTCATAGTGGATAAGCATGGCTTTCTTATTGCCGTTATGGTCACCATAGCTAATGTGCATGACAGTAAAGCCGCTTATTTGCTGATGAGGGTTCTTAAGGAGATGTGCTCCAGTGTAAGAAACATTCTTGCCGATGGAGGTTACCGAGGAGAACTTGTCGATAACATAAGAAAGAAATTCGGATATGTCATTCAGGTTGTTATCAGTGCGTACAAGGAACAGGGATTCAGACCCATTCAAAAGAGATGGATTGTGGAAAGAACATTCTCATGGATGGATTACAATAGAAGGCTCTGCCGAAACTATGAACTAACATTCGACTCGGCAGAGGAAATGGTCAAATTAGCCGCTATAAGATTATTATTGAGGAAAATTTAAACAGGCTCTGAGAGGAAATTTAAATTAAGGATTAAGGGTTAAGGATTAAGCCTATTCAAATTATATTCAAAAAGATTTCTTTATTCAGCTTCTTTTGAGCTTCCTTCTGGTCTATCTTCCTGTTTCTATTTGCCACACAGCTTGCTATGATCCTCATAGAAACAGAGAAAAATCTCCTCAAAAAAGAACTCTCAAAATGATGCAGAATAAAATTTCATTTTTTATCCCAGCGGATTCTCGCCCTGATCACCGTCATTGCTGGACCGACGCCTTGATTGCCTTCGCCAGAACTACCCTCCTCGGGCTTGTCGAGCACATAGTCCACATAGCCGGGCTGCGGGTCACGGCGGTGCTGCCGTTCACCAACTTCAGCTCCGTGTCGAGGATAAAGCGTATATTCACCTTCGCGATAATGCGCACCGTACACTTCTCCGAGGTCTCCATGCCGGGACAGCGGAACGTCATGTGAAAAGTACCCAGCTGGTTCAGCTTCACCTTGTCACCGTTGGCAAGGTTGCCTTGAATCTCCTCTACCAGGGCTTCGATGACGTGCTTTACGTCGCCCTTTCGTCATGACACAGTTCTTCTGGATGGAGGCGGCAAGAACATCGACGTCTATGGTGCCGCAAGTCTTGGGTTTCTGACGGAGATAGTACAACATGGGCGAGACCGGGGTCGCTCACAATTTTATGCCGTTGGAAGCGTTCTACAATTACATTCATAAATTTGAAAAGTTATAGTTGTTTGCCAATATATAGTTCACAAAAACGCATCATCCGTCCACACCAAATGCATCATACATTAAAGGCAAACGGATGATATATTGAAGGTAAATATATGATGACTATTGCAGATAAACTTCTTAATGACTATTAAGTGTTGTTATAAAACATGATATTATTTACTGCATATTTGGAGACTATCAAAAAACACGTACCTTTGCAGTGTGTTTTTCATAGTATTAGATTTAAGGTTAACGAAAGATTGGCTGTCTGGGATAGATAGCCTTTTCTTTTTTCATACATTACCGTTACCGTTATGAAATTATTTTTTCTACATTTGCACCCGCTAAAAGGAAACAAAACCGCATCAGGCTGAAAAAAACATGAGGAATACATCACCCACCGCACCTACCATCCGCTTCCGCCGCTGGAGCAGAAAAGCCTACGCTGCATTTGCCAGCATAGGACGGTGTGTCACCATCGGTTGCCTGCGCAAAAGCGTGGCAGACAGCTCTCTGTCCAAACAGAAAACTGCGGGAACCGACGGACATGCCGGATGCGGGGAAGAGAGTACCTGGAAAGGGAAAACGGAAGGAAGAGAAACCGACACCGGCATTCCGCTGGGTAGCAGCAGCGCCCTAACAAGTATCCTCACGGAGCTGGGAACAAACCGGCACATTCTTTTTGAAACACAAGTCATCCGCCCCTGCGGGAATACAGGCGGACAAGACACATATAGCCTGAAACAAAAGAGAATAAGAGGTACGAATTACCGGAAGCCATGCAGCAGAATGACGAGCTGCACCGCCCCGGCAATCCGTACCTCTGTCTTTATCCACGAACTTAACCCAAGAAAGATATGACCCTACAGAAGTTGAAGGAACAAGTGCTGCGCGGCAGCCACATCAGCAAGGAAGAAGCCGAATGGCTGGCTGTGCAACCCGACAAGGAAGCACTATACGAAGCTGCCCACGAGATAACCCAGGGCCTGGCCTCGGAGGAGTTTGATATGTGCTCCATCATTAATGCCAAGTCCGGACGATGCCCGGAAAATTGCAAGTGGTGTGCACAGTCGTCGCACTACAAAACCCAGGCAGACGTGTACGACCTGGTGGACAAAGAAGAATGCCTGCGGCATGCCCGGCATAATGAAGCCCAGGGCGTGGCACGTTTTTCGCTGGTGACCAGTGGACGGAAGCCCTCCTCCAGAAACATGGAGAAACTGTGCGAAGCCGCCCGGCACATGCGCCGGCACTCGTCCATCCAGTTGTGCGCATCACTGGGACTGCTCAACGAAGACGAAATGCGGGCACTGCATGACGCAGGCATCACCCGCTATCACTGCAACCTGGAGACAGCCCCCTCCTACTTTCCCCAACTGTGCAGCACGCACACGCAGGAAGAGAAGTTGCGCACCCTGCAAGCCGCCCGCAACGTAGGCATGGACATCTGCAGCGGCGGCATCATCGGCATGGGCGAGAGCATGGAGCAACGTATCGAATTCGCCTTCACACTGCGCGAGCTGGAAGTACAGTCCATCCCCATCAACCTCCTGAGCCCCATCCCCGGTACACCGCTGGAACAGCAGGCACCACTCAGCGAGGAGGAAATACTGACCACCATCGCCCTCTTCCGCTTCATCAACCCGACAGCTTTCCTCCGCTTTGCCGGAGGACGCTCGCAACTAAGCAAGGAGGCTGTGAAGCAGGCGCTGCACATCGGCATCAACTCCGCCATCGTGGGCGACCTGCTGACAACGCTCGGTTCGAAAGTGTCGGAAGACAAGATGCTGATAGAAGATGCCGGATACCGGTTCTGCGGTTCGCAGTTCGACAGAGAGCACCTCTGGCACCCCTATACTTCTACAACCAACCCGCTGCCGGTGTACAAGGTGAAGCGTGCCGAAGGCGCCACCATCACCCTGGAAAGCGGAGAAACCCTCGTAGAGGGAATGTCGTCGTGGTGGTGCGCCGTCCACGGATACAACCACCCCATACTGAACCGGGCGGCAGAGGAACAGCTGGGCAAGATGTCGCATGTGATGTTCGGAGGGCTGACACACGACCCTGCCATTGAACTGGGCCAGTTGCTGCTACCGCTTGTCCCGCCGTCCATGCAGAAGATATTCTATGCCGACTCGGGCTCGGTGGCAGTAGAGGTGGCCTTGAAAATGGCCGTGCAGTACTGGTATGGCAAGGGAAAGGCGAAGAAGAACAATTTTGTGACTATCCGTTCGGGCTATCACGGGGATACATGGAATGCCATGTCTGTCTGCGACCCGGTGACGGGCATGCATTCGCTGTTCGGGGCATCATTGCCGATGCGCTATTTCGTGCCGCAGCCGCGCTCGCGCTTCCACGGCGAATGGGATGAACGGGATACGGTGGAACTGCGGAAACTGGTAGAGGAGCATCACGAGGAACTGGCAGCGCTTATCCTCGAACCTGTGGTGCAGGGCGCTGGCGGCATGTGGTTCTACCACCCCCAGTACCTGCGCGAAGCGGCACAGATATGCAAGGAACATGGCCTGCTGCTGATATTCGATGAAATAGCCACGGGCTTCGGACGGACGGGAAAGCTCTTTGCCTGGGAGCACGCGGGTGTGGAACCGGACATCATGTGCATAGGAAAGGCCATAACGGGCGGATACATGACGCTGTCTGCCGTACTGACAACGAACGAAGTGGCGGATACCATCTCCAACCATACGCCGGAGGTGTTTATGCACGGCCCCACCTTTATGGGGAATCCACTGGCATGCGCCGTGGCATGCGCTTCGGTGAAGCTGCTGACCTCGCCCGAATACGACTGGCAAGGAAAGGTGAACCGCATCAGCCGGCAACTGCTGGAAGAGCTCGAGCCGGCACGCCGACTGCCGCAGGTGACGGATGTACGTGTGCTGGGAGCCATCGGGGTGATTGAAACCCAAGAGCCCGTAGACATGGCGTGGATGCAGAAACGCTTCGTTGAAGAGGGAATCTGGGTACGCCCGTTCGGAAGATTGGTATACCTGATGCCTCCGTTCATTATAGAGCCGCAACAGCTGACAAAGCTGACGGGAGGATTGATGAAAATTATAAGAATGTGCTAACATTGGCATATGGACACATTAAAAAGAATTATGAATACAACCGAATATATGCAGCAAGAACTGCAAACACTAAAAGAACACAGCAACCTGCGCCTACTGCCGCAACTGACGCACGAGGGGCGCACAGTGGTAGCCGATGGCCGACGCATGCTGAACCTTTCGTCCAACGACTACCTGGGCCTGGCCGCCGACCATCGGCTGAGGGAAGAATTCCTGCAAAATCTGACGCCGGACAACTTCCTGCCGACCTCCTCCTCCTCCCGCCTGCTGACGGGAAACTTCGGGATTTACGAAGAACTGGAGACGGAACTCGCCACACTTTTCGGCACGGAGACAGCGCTGGTGCTCAATAGCGGCTATCATGCCAATATGGGGATTCTGCCCGCCGTGAGCGATGCACAAACCCTGATATTGGCAGACAAGCTGGTGCATGCCAGCATCATCGACGGCATCCGCCTATCCACCGCACGCTGCATCCGATTCCGCCACAACGACCTGGCGCAACTGGAACGCCTGCTGGAACAGCATCATACGACATACCGGCAACTGATTATCGTCACAGAAAGCATCTTCAGCATGGACGGTGACCAAGCCGACCTCACGGCATTGGTGCATCTGAAAAAAAAATATCCCAACGTACTGCTCTATGTGGACGAAGCCCATGCCTTCGGCGTAAAAGGAGCACGAGGCCTGGGCTGCGCCGAAGAAACCGGATGCATCCGGGATATAGATTTCCTCGTGGGCACCTTCGGCAAGGCAGCGGCATCTGCCGGCGCATACATCGCCTGCTGTCATACGATACGCGAGTACCTCGTCAACCGGATGCGAACCCTCATCTTCACCACGGCACTGCCTCCGACAAGCATTGCCTGGACACTGTTTATCGTACGGAAACTTGCCGGAATGCAAGACCGCCGCGAGCATCTGGCAAGAATCGGCCGGACGCTACGCGAAGCATTACAAGCCAAGGGGTACGGATGCCCCAGCGCAAGCCATATCGTCCCCTTGATTATCGGCCCCAGCACCGACACCGTGTTGTGCGCAGAGCTGCTGCAGAGGCATGGATTCTATGCACTGCCGGTACGCCCGCCCACGGTGCCCGAAGGAACATCACGCATCCGCTTCTCGCTGACGGCAGACATTACAGAGCAGGAGATAGAAGAAATGATTAAATATATATAGTGTAAGATAACTCATCACATATATTATTATGAGACAAGTTTACATCATCAAAAAAAACAACCCCAAGCTGCTACTGTTCTTCGCAGGATGGGCCGCCGACGAAACACCCTTTAAACAATATTGCCCCCAAGGCATGGACTACATGATTTGCTATGACTACCGCACGCTCGATTTCGATACTTCCATCCTAGAGCAATACCGGCAAGTGAACGTAGTGACATGGTCTATGGGCGTATGGGCTGCTCCTATCGCACTGGCTTCCGTGCCCAAGGAGAAACTGATGCTTATAGCTTTTAATGGTACCATTACCCCTATCGGTGACACAGATGGAATTCCCGAAAAGACCTTCCGAGACACCTTGAGCGGATTGACTCCCGCCTCGCTCCAGAAGTTCATGCGCCGCATGTGCAAAGACAGCAATGCCTACAAAGCCTTCCTTGCCATCACTCCCCGCCGAGACTTCAACGAAATTAAGGAAGAGCTGGAACTCATTGAGAAAAAATACACCCGAATGAGAGGGATAACCATCGATGAAAACGGCAATTATATCTACCCCAATAATGACGAGACGGATGCCTATGCAAACGATAAATGCCAATACATCAATTATGACTACGCTTTCATAGGCGCCAACGACCGCATATTCCCTTTAGAAAATATGAAAACAAATTTCGATGACATGTTCAATGATGACAAACTAATTGTTGTAGACTGCGCCCACTATGACGAACCAATGTTCCGCTTCTTGCTGCAAGACATGTGGTCGATGCCCATTGACGACTTTCTAAGCCATCTGAGAGAACTGGATAGACAATAAAAGAATTGAAAAAAATGACAGACATCCCTACCCGCTCCATAGACAAAGAACTTGTAGCAAAACGCTTCTCCTACTCGCGAAGCACCTATGACCGCGAAGCCAGCGTGCAACGGCAAGTAGCCGAAAAAATGATGCGCCTGCTGACTGACGCCCTGCTTTCCGCAGGCATACCCCGTCCGCAACTTCCTACACACTTCCGCCACATCGTAGAGCTTGGCTGCGGAACGGGCAGCTACTCGCGCATCCTGCTGAACACCTTGCAACCGGAAACGCTGTTGCTGAACGACCTCTGCCGGGATATGGAGGAATGCGTCGGGGAGCTATGCACTACGCGCGTCAGCTTCTTGCCCGGTGATGCCGAAGCTCTCGACTTCCCCGCAGAAACCGACCTGATAACCTCGTGCTCCACCCTGCAATGGTTCAATGACCCTGGCGCTTTCCTCACCCGCTGCCACCAAGTACTGATGGCAGACGGACTGCTTGCCTTCAGCACCTTCGGCACCACAAACATGCACGAAATACGCCAACTGACGGGGCACGGGCTGGAGTATCTCTCCATTGAGGAGCTGCAAGCCCTGCTCTCTCCCGGCTTCGATGTTCTCCATGCCGAGGAAGAGGTAGTGACCCTGTCCTTCCCCACCCCTCAGGCAGTGCTGAAGCATCTGAAGCAAACCGGAGTGACGGGAACGGAAAAAAGGATGTGGACGCGCAGCCGCCTGCAATCCTTCTGCGAAGCATACACCACCCGGTTCAGTGATGCCGCAGGCAACGTAAGCCTAACCTATCACCCTATTTATATCGTCGCACGAAAAAAAACAGAATAATGGAAACAAAAAACATCTACTTCATCAGCGGCATTGATACAGATGCCGGAAAAAGCTATTGCACCGCCTGGTACGCCCGTGAGCTTATGCAACGCGGCCTGCGTGTCGTCACCCAGAAGTTCATCCAGACCGGCAACACCGGTCATTCCGAGGACATCGACCTGCACCGTCGCCTCACCGGAACCGGCTATCTGCCGGAAGACAAAGAGGGGCTGACCATGCCCGAGATATTCTCCTATCCCTGCTCCCCCCACCTCGCCGCTCGCATAGACAAGCGCCCGATAGACTTCGGAAAAATAGAGCGTGCCACCAGGGAACTTTCCCACCGCTATGATACCGTGCTCGTGGAAGGCGCCGGAGGTCTGATGGTTCCCCTCACCGAAGATTTCCTGACGATAGACTACATTGCAGAGAAGCAGTACCCGCTTATCTTCGTCACCTCCGGAAAGCTGGGCAGTATCAACCACACCCTGCTGAACTTCGAAGCCATCAAGAACCGGAGCATCGCGCTCGATACGGTACTTTACAACCTCTACCCCACTGTGGAGGACAAGACTATCCAGGAAGACACGATGAAATACATCAAGCAGTATTTGTCCAAGCACTTTCCCGGAACAAAGTTTGAGGTAGTGCCGGAAATTGTGTAAATTTGCAGCACATAAACGTCCTACTGCACATGGAAGCATTTACATCAGATTCTACTGAAATTATCGTACTCGCTGCGGCGGGTGGCCTGTTCCTTATTCAAATTATCTACTACCTCTGTCTCTACAACCGTATCCATGCACGCAGCCGTGCCGTGAAACAGGGAGACACGCATTTCACCCAGGAACTGCCACCCATATCCGTCATCATCTGCGTCTGCGAGGAATCTGAAAATCTGCGCCGCAACCTGAGCGCCGTGCTGGAGCAGGACTACCCCAAATTTGAAGTCATCGTCATCAACGACGACGACACCGACAAGAGCGAGGACTACCTGACCATCCTCGAAGAGAAATATCCCCATCTCTACCACAGCTTCGTGCCCGAGTCCTCCCGCTACATCAGCCGCAAGAAACTGGCCGTGATGCTTGGAATCAAGGCCAGCAAATATGACTGGATGGTGTTTACCAACGCTGACTGCATGCCCCAAAGCAACCAATGGCTGCGACTGATGGCACGCAACTTCACGCCACGCACCCAGGTGGTGCTGGGCTACAGCGGCTACGAGCGCGGCAAAGGCTGGCTGCACAAACGGGCTGCATTCGACAACCTGTTCACTTCCATGCGCTATCTGGGATTTGCCCTGGCAGGCAGCCCCTACATGGGCATCGGGCGTAACCTGGCCTACCGGAAGGAACTCTTCTACCAGCAGAAAGGATTCTCCGCACACCTCAACCTGCAACGCGGAGACGACGATTTGTTCATCAACCACGTGGCCACCCCGGAAAACACACGGGTGGAAACGGATGCCAAAGCCATTGTGCGCATGCCGCCGCTTCTGCGTGCCAAGGATTGGAAAGAAGAGAAAATAGGCTATGCCTCCACAGCACGGCTGTATCATGGAATGCAACGCCGGCTGGCCGGTTTTGAAACCCTGAGCCGCCTGGCATTCCACGCAACTTGGACAGCCGCCATGATTATCGGCATTCTGCATTTCCACTGGCTGGCAGCAGGCGTGGCTTTTCTTTTGTTCCTGCTCCGTTTCACCATGCAGGCCGTCATTGTCAACAAGACTGCCTGCGACCTGGAAGAACAGCGCAGTTATTACTTCACCCTACCGGTTTTCGACCTATTGCAGCCAATACAGTCTTTGCGTTGGAAGTGGTACTGCCTGTTCCGCAAGAAAAGCGGTTTTCTGAGAAAGTGACTCTCTTATTCGTAACGGATGGAAGTTGCCGGATGGATGCGTGTAATCAGGAATGAAGGACCCAGCAGCATCAGTAGCGAAGCCAGCAATGCACCAGCATTCAGCAGCAGAAACAGCCAGATATTGAAAGATACCGGAACAGTAGCCATGTAATAGGTTTCAGGGTCGAGTTTGAACAAGCCAGACCAGCGCTGCACGAAATAGAATGCAAGGCCGATCATGTTCCCCCAGAACATACCTTTCCCGATGAGAAAGACCGAAAACCAAAGGAAGACTTTACGGATGGTAAAGTTATTGGCTCCCAAAGACTTCAACACGCCTATCATGGAGGTACGCTCTATGATGATAATCAGCAGGCCTGACACCATGGTGAACCCCGCCACCCCAATCATCAGAATGAGAATGACCCAGATATTGACATCCAAAATGCCCAGCCAGACAAAGATTTGGGGATTGAGCTGCTCTACATTGCGGACGCAATACTCGGCACCATAGCGGTCGGGATTCCCGTCCGCATCGGCAGCTATCTCATAGGTGGTTTCTTCCAGCTTGTCATAATCGCGTATTTCCAGCTCCACACCGCTCACCTGGCCGGGCTCCCAGTTATTCAGCCTATTCACCAGACAGAGGTCGGTAATCAGGAACAGGTTGTCGTATTCGGAGAAGTTGGTTTGATAGATACCTACAATCTTCAGGCGGCGGGCACGCACATCATCTTGGATGAAGTAGGTGTCTATCTTGTCACCGAGCTTCAGTTGTAGCTTGCTGGCAAGAGACTTTGAGATGACTACACGGTTGGACGAAACAGAATCGCTAAATTGCGGAAACTCCCCCTCCAGCAGATGGCGGTGGAAGAAGGTGCTGTCATATTCCTGCCCCACACCCTTCAGCACCATTCCCTGAAAGGCATCGGCGGTCTTTATTATCCCCAGCTTGGTGGAGTAGCGTTGCACATGCTCCACTTCGGGATAGTCGGAAAGCGCAGCCATCATGCTGTCGCCCACCACCACCGGACGCGTCTCATAAGAGCGAGCAGCATCCAAGTTCCCAATCTGGATATGGGCACTGAACCCCACAATCTTATCCCTTACCTCGCTCTTGAAGCCGACAATGACGGACACGGCAATAATCATCACCGCCAGTCCGAGGGCAATGCCCACCATGGCGATAAGAACAGCCGGACGGGAAACCTGCTTGCCCGGCTCCGAGTTGCGATAAATGCGCAACGCTATAAAGCGAGATAAGTTCATGGGCCATTATTTTGTAGGCGCGGATTACACGGAAGATTTGAAACAGACCTCTTTATCTTAAGTTTTCCGTGTAATCCGCGTAATCCGCGCCTAATGAATTATTTCATTTTATTCGGTTCGTCCCGGATAGGCTTCCAATGCTTTTTGCAGGACAAACAAGGCGCGGTTCAAGTCGTCTTTTTTCAGTACGTATGCGATACGCACTTCGTTGCGACCGGACCCCGGCGTAGTATAGAAACCGGAAGCGGGAGCCATGAATACCGTCTGCCCCTCGTACTCGAACTCCGACAGACACCAGGCACAGAACTTGTCGGAATCATCCACCGGAAGCTTTGCCACCGTATAGAACGCTCCCATCGGGATGGGCGAATATACGCCCGGTATGCGGTTCAATCCGTCAATCAGGCATTTACGGCGTTCTACATATTCATCGTATGTGTCGCGCAGGTAATCCTCATCGGCATCCAGCGATGCTTCTGCGGCAATCTGGCCAATCAACGGAGGACTGAGGCGCGCCTGGCAGAACTTCATGACGGCATCCCTGATTTCCTTGTTCTTCGTAATCAGGGCACCGATGCGGATGCCGCACTCCGAATAGCGCTTGGACACGGAGTCAATCAGCACTACGTTGTTCTCAATGCCCTCCAGATGGCAGGCAGAGATATAGGGAGAACCCGTATAAATAAATTCACGGTACACCTCGTCCGAGAAAAGGAACAAATCGTACTTCTTCACAAGGTCGCGAATCTGGTTCATTTCACGGCGTGTATAGAGGTAACCCGTAGGATTGTTGGGATTGCAAATCAAAATGGCACGCGTGCGCTCGTTAATCAGCTCTTCGAACTTCTCGACCTTGGGCAACGAGAAACCCTCTTCGATGGTCGTGGCAATGGTGCGTATCTTGGCTCCGGCAGAGATGGCAAACGCCATATAGTTGGCATAGGCCGGCTCGGGAACAATGATTTCATCACCCGGATTGAGACAAGCCAGGAAAGAAAACAGCACCGCCTCCGAACCGCCGGAAGTGATGATGATGTCGTCTGCAGTCAGATTGATATTGTACTTCGCATAGTAGCCCACCAACTTCTCGCGGTAACTGCGGTATCCCGCACTGGGGCTGTACTCCAGAACTTTCCGGTCGACGTTCCGTATCGCGTCAATCGCGACTTGCGGTGTAGGCAGGTCGGGCTGTCCGATGTTCAGGTGGAATACATGTACGCCTCTTTGTTTGGCAGCATCTGCCAGAGGGGCAAGCTTTCTGATAGGAGATGCGGGCATCTCCATTCCGCGAATGGATATTGTTGGCATGAGGTCTATTTACTATTTTACGATTTACTATTCAATATAGAGTATCTATAGGTGACATTGCTATCACTTTATCTTAAAGTTGCAAATGTAGCGAATTATTTGAAACCAAAAGGAAGGCAGGACAATAAAAACTTTAAAAAACTTATCTATCGTGAAAACTCTATGATATGTAAACAGAAACTTGTACCTTTGAAAAAGCAAACGAACCAAGCAGGCTCAATTAATAAACAGTAAATTGTAAAATTGTAAATAACATCATGGTCATCAACCTTATAACTTTTGCTTCCATACTGCATAAACAAGCATCAATCCGTAACTCCCACGAAGTGATATTGACTGAGTTGGAGAAGTACTTTACCGTCAACTTCATTGATTACAAAGACATAGACAAGTTATCACCCGATGACTTCAGCATCATATTCATCGCGACCGGAGGCGTGGAAAGACTGGTAATCCAGCATTTCGAGTCCCTTCCCCGCCCCACCATCCTCCTGGCAGACGGCATGCAGAACTCACTGGCCGCAGCCCTCGAAATATCTTCCTGGCTGCGCGGCCGAGGAATGAAAAGCGAGATTCTTCACGGAGAACTGCCCGAGACCATCAAGCGTATCTTTGTTCTGCACAGCAATTTCATGGCACAACGCCGCCTTTTCGGCATGCGCATCGGCGTAATGGGCACTCCGTCCAATTGGCTCGTTGCCAGCAATGTGGATTATCTGCTTGCCAAGCGCCGCTGGGGTATCGAGTACACAGACGTCTCATTGGACCGCATTTACGAATACTACGGACAGATAACGGACGAGGAGGTGGGCGAAGCATGCGCCAGCCTGGCAGAAAAAGCGCTTGCCTGCCGCGAGGCAAGCCCCGAAGACATGATAAAGGCCGTGCGGCTGTATCGGGCCATCAAAAGGATTGTAGAGGAAGAGCGACTGAGCGCCATTACCCTCAGCTGCTTCCGCCTGATAGACCAAACGGGAACCACCGGCTGCCTTGCCCTTGCCTTGCTGAACGACGACGGAATCATTGCCGGATGTGAAGGTGATTTGCAATCCGTCTTCACCATGCTGGCCGTAAAAGTGCTGACGGGAAAGAACTCTTTCATGGCCAACCCTTCCATGATAAATGCCCGTACCAATGAAATCATCTTGGCACACTGCACCATCGGCATCGCACAAACGGAGCAATTCATCATACGCAACCATTTTGAAACGGAGAGCGGCATCGGTATTCAGGGAATTCTGCCAACGGGAGACGTAACCATCATGAAATGCGGAAACGAGAGTCTGGACGAATATTACTTAAGCACCGGCGCGCTTGTTGAGAATACAAACTACATCAATATGTGCCGCACCCAAGTGCGGATAAAGATGAACTCTCCTGCCGATTATTTCCTCAAGACACCGCTGGGCAACCACCACATCATGCTGCATGGCAATTACGAGGATATATTGGAGGAGTTCCTGCAAGCCAATGCCTGCAAACGGATTGAATGATTATTCGTTCGCATCCGGTATCACCACCTCGCCTGAAACGGGGAAATACGTTCCCTAGAATGAGCACAGATTACTCAAAAAAACTCATTCATCATGCAATGCTTCAGCGGGCTGCACCTCCATGGCCCGTGAAGCCGGATACCAGATTCCTGCAATCACCATCAATGCCATCAATACCCAGACAATAGAAACGCATATGCCAAATCTCCCCCAAGTGGCATCCGTGGCTTCCGTAAAAGTGACATCCGCCATAACCATATTGATACATATTGTCAAAGCGGGGATAGAGGCAAGCGCCAACAGCAGCAACCCTTCACCCAGCAATTGCCAGCGTATTCTTCCGCGGCTGCTGCCCATGGCCATGCGCAAAGCAATCTCGCTGCGGCGATGGCGGGTACGGAACCAGAAAGTTCCCATCAGCCCGATGAATACATTGAAAACGAAGAATATCACAATAAGCCTTGCACTACGGATATAGGGGGTGATTCCTTCGGCAGCATCCCGTTCTATCTTCTGGTCCTTATAGCTCTGTATGTCGAAAAGATAGAATGGAGCAACCTGCAGCTGCGACGTCATATCCTGATAGAAACGGGCTGCAAAATTATCCGTATCCGCCTCCGGACGTATCCGTAGGGAGATGAACGGAAGGTACTGGGCCTCATAGAACCAACCGGGAAAAGGAGTCAGAACAAAAGGTCCGTAACGGGCATAATCATCCGTCTTCTGCAAAGCACAGACTGCAGAGACACAGTAACGAAGACCTCCGTTGTAATAATCCAGGAACTCGCGACCCACCGCCTCGGCACTTGTCTGAAAAAGACTGTCTGCCAAATCACGGGTCACCACGGCAGGCAGAGGACTGGCAGTGGAATTCCAATCCGAGACATTCCCCTGCAACAACGGAATACGCATGACGTCGAAATATTCGGGAGACACATAGCGCACTGTAGTCTCGACAACATGCACGCTGTCCGTCGTATACCCCTGGTAAACACGCCCGCGGGTATAGGTATCGGTACCCAACCACGTGGCAGCACTTTCCACTGCAGGATATTGCCTGATACGCCGGAGCACCTCCTCCATCGGTTTGAACCAGAAGGTCTGCAGGCTGTCTTCCGACGTGCACGACACTATCTGTGTGGGGTTGCAGGAAATCCTTATCTTATAGACATGCTCCAAATCATACCCCTTAGGCTGCCGCTCTGCATGGGTAAAGCCATAGAGCACATCCACACAATACCACATCAATGTAAATACAATCAACAGCTCGGCAAACAGCCAGCCGTTACTGCGGCGCTGGTTCCATATCTGGTGCAAAATAGAATGTATCATACTCGTTACTGTTTTTAAATTAGAATTTGTTTATCCGCTCATTCACCGCCAAGAACCTCGGCTATGGGACGGCGAGTGGCATGCCAGGCCGGAATAAACACAGAAAGCAGGTTGAACAACAGACATACCACCAATACAGCCACGAAAACCGCAGGTCGGAGGAAGAGCCAGATGCTTACATCAAAATTCGCTCCGGGAGCGCCATCGCCAAGCATCCAGTCCTTGCCCAGCCATAGGAATATGCACGAAAAGAGAAAACCGAGCAATGCGCCGGCAAATGCCAAGGCCAGGTTCTCGCGGAGCAACTGCACCATCAAGGTAGAACGGCTGGCACCGTATGCTTTCCTTACCGCAAGCTCAGCCATGCGACGGGACATTTGCGAAGATATAAGTCCGCTGACATTGATGGCGGGCACAATAAGCAATATCAACCCCAGAATTATGCAGGTTACGGCAGGGCTCATCGTGTCATTACGGAAAAACTGCCGTTCCGTATAAGTGCTGAGATCGGGAAGTTCCAGTTTATATTCGGTCAGTGTCTCGTTGAAGCGGGCAAGCGACTGTTCTATCTGCCGCTTGAGCTCCTCTCTGCCGACACCGGGCCTGACAAGAGCCACAGCCTCGAAACCTCCCCGCAGCCCTTCACTGCCCAGACCAGAATCCCGGGTGGAATAAGGCATCCACAACTCTCCATAAGCAAATGTGAACAGAGAGCTCACATCCTTGGTGACCCCGACAATGCGCTTAGGGCGAAAGTTAACAAAATAATTCTTGCCAATGGCTGTTTCGGCAGACCCGAAAGCTTCGCGGGCAAGCTGTTCGCCTATAACCACGACATCCCGGCAAGCATCGAACTCTTCGGTACTGAAAAGACGGCCCGCCACAAGAGGGATATCGTAGACACGCCAATAGTTCAAATCCACCTGACGAACCGTGCGGTGCATTCCCCGCGCGGGTGAATCCCCACAATATCTAAGATAGGTAGGTCCCAGATAGGTGACAAGTTCCGCACCCGGAAGTTCTGCAAAAATAGCGTTAACAGCCCGATAAGACATACCCGTATTAGAATTGCTGTGGTCGGCCTTACGGTAAGAGTATCCATAAGAGGAATATACCATACTACTGCGGTGCGACTCGGGAGCCAAGTCAGCCGTCTGGATGTCATACACCATGTAAATGACCATGACAAAGGTGATGCTCACTGCCGTACCAATGACGGAAACAGCACTGAAAAAGGGATTCTGGTGGACAAGAGCTAAAATTTGTTTCATAACTTTCTATTCATCATGTAATGCTTCAGCGGGCTGCACCTTCATCGCCTTTCGGGCGGGAACGGCCTATTTTCAAATTATCAGTATTTACCCCGCCTATGCCTCCTTTAGAAATGTCAGCATGCCCGGCAGTTCCGCTCAGAGTAATTTCGCCGACTCCTCCCACCTTGGCAGAGAGATAATCGCAAACCACATGGATGTCGGCACTACCCACACCCCGCAAAGCCACCCGTAGGTCGCGGCAAGTCAAATCCTTCACATGCACATCACCCACGCCTTTCACTTCAAACTCCAGCTTATCCAGCTTCAAGGGTTCCTCACAGTTGAATTCACCCACACCGACAAATTCCACCATCTTTAAATCCGGAGCCGAGAGACGGATGGTGACACCGTCATCTTGGTTGCGCATCTTCTTATCCTTGAAGCCGATGGTGAGATGACCATCCTTCACTGTGCTCTCCGTATTCTTCACGTACTTCTCCCGTCCTTCAATCTGTAGGGAGTAGCTGTCGCTCTGTGTGAAGTAAACCGTACCCACAGAAGTTATCCTGATGGATGAGAAAGCCTCCACCTTACGCACTTCACTCACTTTGTTATCTTGTCCCCATGCACAAATTACGCCTGCAAATGCCAATGCCAATGCGATGATAACACCTATAATATTTGTCTTCATATTCTTGCTCATTTATTACAATGATGACTTACTCAAAAAAAACAGACAATGTGTTTAGTACGAACGGATGATGTATTTGCCCCAAACAAGTGATGTGTTCGATACAAACAGATGATACGTTCTTTTTTATCGTTGATATTATTTTCTTATTCTTCATGCAGTGCCTCTGCCGGCTCTATCTTCATGGCTTGCCGTGCCGGATACCAAATGCCCATCATCACCATCAGCGCTATCAGCAGCCAAGCCCCCAGCGAGCCTATCAGGAAGCGCATCATGCTCCACTCCACGGGCCAAGTGGCAATCAATGCAGTACGTCCAATGGTGAATTCGCCGACACCTACGTTGTAACATACCAGCATGGCAGGCAGAGTAACCAGCGCCAACAGCAGTAACCCCTCTCCCATAAGAAGGGCAAAGACCTGCTGCTTGGTACTACCCATCGCCAACCGCAAAGCTATTTCGGAGCGACGGCGGCGCGTGCGGACCCAGAAAGTACCTATCAGTCCCAAGAAGACATTTCCCAAGAGGAACAGCACCACTATTGTCTGACTGTTCACTTTGTCCGTATCTCCATACATCACTTCAAACTGTGCCTGCATTTGCGTGTAAGGTTCCGCACTGGCAACAAATATATTGTCCGTATCCAGCCTCGGCGCTATCTCGCGGAGAAATTGTTCCCGGTAGTCCGGCCCGTCGGCAGCAGGCTTTACACGGAACACAATCTGCGCCTGCTGATTTCCGAATCTCTCACGCATAAGCTGCTCGCCCAGGCGCATAAAAATCCAATGAGCGTCATTGCCATAGCGGTAATCGCGGAAGCTGCCGACAATGCCACCTTGAGTAACCGTATTCACCGTATCTCCACGCCATGTCAGCGGTGTGTTGAGTGAGAATTCCGGCAACCGTTTCTTGAAGGCATCGGCAATAGCCTGGCTCAACATCACATTATTGATACCGACAGGCAAAGCGGCAAAAGTCCGCCCTTGCTGCTCCTGCATATGAAAAACCCGTGTATATCCACCGGTAGCATAAATTATACGCCCGTTCTGCCCGATGGTATCTTGTACAGCCAGCGTGTTATAACTATTCGCGCCACTCATAGGCAAGCTCCAATAGCTCAACGAGGCGGCCTCTACAGTCGGTTCTTGCTCCAGCCTTTTCAGGATATTCAGATACTTGTCGGCATTGAGCAATGTCGTATCACGGCTCTCGCCTCCCTGCACCGTAGTAAGACGATAAACATGGTCGATATCATATCCCAACGGACGATAGAAAGTATATTTCATACATCCCAGAGAATCGCAAAGAAACCACATCACGATGAATACCAGAAAGAGTTCGGCCAACACCCACCCACTATTGCTCAGGCGTGCCCATATCATGCGTAAGTTGTGTAAAATGAATTTCATAATACTTCTTGTTTTATTTATCGTTTAGTGAATCTACAATTGTCCGTCTTGCCGCCATCCATGCAGGCAGTCCGGCACTAAGCATATTGATGACCATGCAGAAAGCAAAAGCCAGCAGAAATACCCAAGGACTGAACAATGCTTCCATGCTCAGGCTAAAGTCACCGGCCGTACCGACATTCTGGTCATTGGTAAAAAGCCAGGTACGCATTCCCCATACAGCCACATAGCTGAACAACAATCCTCCCACACCGCCAAGCAGTGTCAGCACCAGATTCTCATTCAGAATTTGGCGTATCAGTACACCGCGCGTTCCACCGAAGGCCTTACGCACTCCAAGCTCCGAGATGCGCTGCTGCATCCGGCTGTTACTCAGTCCGCACAAATTGAGCGACGGCACCAACAGAATGATGAACAATGCAATGGCATATTGCAGGTATAGCATCGTCACATCCGGTCCCACGTTAGACCATACATGGTTCACATGAGCCACGATGCCGTCCGGTTGCTCCATGATGTCTAGCTGCATATCTCCCAATCCTGCATTGACAGCCTCTATCCGTTTGGCAATACCTTGACGAATGGTCTGGAAATCATCGGATGTACGTGCCAGTACAGCAATATGAGTATCACCGCCATAACTCCATACCGAAGTCACTTCCAACTTATCCGCCGGATACATGCTCCATATTTGTGCGTAAGCATCCTTTGCCGTGACAGAAACATCCTTTACCACTCCTATCACACGCACCGGTTCGCGGTTCAACAATAACTGCTGCCCCACCGCATCCGTCGTGCCAAACAGCTTACGTGCCACAGAAGCACAAACCACAACTGCCTTTGTACCTCCTGCACGGTCTTCTTCGCCGAAACCATGTCCTGCCAAAAACTGCAGGCTGAATACCTTCCAGAAACCCTGGTCGGTCTGCATAGCATCCACTTTTACCCGGTTGCTGCCATCTGTAAGAGACACCAAAGCGGCACTGGCCGGAGCAAAAGCAGTACAAGCTTCCACTTCGGACAGCGGCTGTATACATTCTTTCATAAATGCCGGTGAAGGAGTATTATAGTTTTGTATCCTCTTCTCTGTCTTGCTGCTTATATGCATGGCAGAAAAATAAAGGCACCGGCTACGGTTCACTTCCGGTTCCAAATCGGCATACTTCGTTTGCCAGATAATCACAATAGCCATAATCATGGTAATGGCAAACGCCGTACCCAGTATGGAAATTATACTCAGCAGCGGATTCTGCTTCAAGATAGTAAAAGCTTGTCTTACGGTTTGCATTTCATTTAATTGATAGTTGATAATTAATAGTTGACAGTTGCTAAGCAGTAATTATTCCACCTGACGTCCGTCGAAGAAACGGATGGTACGTGAAGTCTGTTTGGCCTGCTCTTCATTGTGGGTCACCATCACAATGGTACGTCCGTCTTCCTTGTTCAGCTGATGCAACAGCTCCATGACTTCGGCCCCCATCTTGGAGTCCAGGTTACCGGTAGGCTCATCGGCGAGGATTATCTCCGGGTTGCCGATAATGGCGCGGGCAATGGCTACACGCTGGCACTGACCGCCGGAAAGCTGTGTAGGCATGTGGCGCATGCGGTGGCTCAAACCTACCTTCTTCAATACCTCTTCTGCCAAACGGCGGCGTTCTTTGGCAGACACCTTTCTATACAGCAAAGGCAGCTCTACATTATCCAATACATTCAGCGAGTTAATCAAATGGAAAGACTGAAACACAAAACCCAGCTTCTGGTTACGGAAAGCAGCCAGCTCCTTGTCCTTCATGCCGTCCACTTTCGTACCAGCTATTTCGATGGTACCGCTGGTGGGTGCATCCAATAAACCCATAATGTTCAGCAACGTAGATTTTCCGCAACCGGAAGGTCCCATGATACTGAGAAATTCTCCCTTGTCCACTTCGAGGTTTACATTTTCCAATGCCACGGTTTCAATCTCGTTTGTACGATAAATCTTGTTGATGCCAGTTAACTTAATCATAATGGTAAGTATTTAATTGTTATTATTCTGTTCCGTTTCTATTCCGCACAATTTCTGTTTCAAGAGGTCAAAAGTTGTGCCAAGACCGTTTATTATTGATTATCTGCTATTTATACATGCAGTAAGGTGTCCGAAAATGAACACCTTGTCCGTTTTCATCTATTCGTCACGCAGGGCTTCCGCAGGTGAGATGACGAGCGACACGAGCAGATAATGCGAGGTGAAATCCGACACCCAATAGCTCTCTGTGCTCTCCACCCAATTCTGTCCTTTGGCCAGCCCTTCTTTCAGTGCATATTGCAAATAAAGCAGAAAACCAGTCAGTGAAGCGACCACGGTCAATACCGTGCCTTCGCCCATCAGCAGGCGGACAATGTCACTACGTGTAGCTCCGAACGACAGCATCACTCCCACTTCCTCGCGCCTCGTACGTGTCTGCAACCAGAAAATGGCCAGCCCCGTACCCACAATGTAGAGCATGCTGAACAGTTTATTCTGCTTCAACAGTTCCCAGGCTTGTTTCCAGTAAACCTTTATCATTTCAGTTTCAACTTATTCTTGTTCTTATAGTTACTCATATCGCTCACCACCACTTCATCACCCGGTTGCAAGCCACTGACCACTTCTACAAACTCAAAGTTGGAATCGCCCAGCTGCACCTTGCGCTTTACAATTTCCTTGTCGGAATTGCGTACAAAAAGTTCATACTCCCCACGTCCCACATAATAGCTGGCATTGGCTATGCGCATCACGTCTTCCTTCACTGCATTCATCACATAGACGTCGGTTTTCAGACCGGAACGCAGTCGGCGGTTGTTGTCCTCATTCAACTGCACGGTAAAGGAGATGACGCCATTCTTCGAAAGCGGAGTAACACTGCTTACGGAACCTTCCAGCTTTTCGCTGCCAATCTTCACAATGGCCTTGCCGCCGGCAGCCACACGGTCACCATAAGTATCGGCAATCTCGCCTTCCACCTTGAAGTGGCTCAAGTCGGAGATGACGGCAATCTGTGAGCCTTCGGGAACCTGGGCTCCAATCTGATTGTTGATATAAGTGAGGATGGCCTTCCGGGGCGAACGCACCTGCGCGTCGTCGAGCGTACGTTTGGTTTCGGCCAGTGTCTTGCGGAACATGCTGAAGTCCAACTCCTGCACTTGGTATTCTGCAGCCAGCACTTCCTTCTCGTTGGCATATTGCTGCTGCAATTGCTCGTATTCCAGTTGTGCTACGTTGTAGCTCAGTTCGGCTTGACGCACTTTGTCGGTGGTACCCGAACCGAGGCTATCGAGGTACTGCTCGTTGCGCAGCTCCACCTTCATGCGGTCCAGCTTCATGGCGGAGACTCTTATTTTCATCTGAAGGTCGGTCAGCTTGGTCTGGTTGTCGAGTTTCAGCTGTTTCAGCTTGTAGCTGCGCATCTGCTCTTCGTCCAGCATCTTCTTGTAGTCGGTTTCGGCACTCTGCAAGTCCAGTTTCAGTATGGGGGTACCTACATCCACGCTGTCGCCACCTTTTCTGTACACTTCCAAAATGCGGGTATTGATGGGCGAGTTGATGATTTCCTCGAATGCCGGGACTACCTTGCCGGAGGCGCTGACGCTGACTTCAATCGTTCCCTTGCCTACTTTGGAGAACACAAGGTCTTTCTCCTTCACTCCCGTACGCATCAATGAAATGAGTACACTGACCACTACGATACCTGCCACACCGATAGCACCGTAGCGGATGATTTTCTTATTGCGTTCCTTGCTACGCACTTCTTTGGGGATTTCTCTATCCATATCTTTAAATTTTATTGTTTGCGGACATAACGCTTAACATACACTAAATCCATGCCAAAATCATAACCTACTGAAAGTAAGCGGAAAGAGAAAAAACAAGGGTGTCCGTTTTCGGACACCCTGTACATTTTCGGATATATTCACCACATCTGTACCTCCAACCGCTTGTTTATGCAAATGAGCCTCCTATCCTTACCGATCCTGCCCATCCCTTCACTATAGTGAATTGTCATTAAAAGGCTTTTAATACGCTATTGAAAGCCTTTCAATGTGATATTAAAAGCCTTTTAATGACATCTCAGATATATACCCATCCCTATACGCTCCTATAGGCACACCGCCTCATCTCAATCTTAAGCGGTCTCCAACTTCCGGCACATATTCCGCATCCTTGCGATTCATCTTATAAAGGTTCTTCAGGCGGATGCCGTACTTTTGGGAAATGGTGTGCATGGAATCGCCGTCCTTCACAATGTAGACGGTATGGGGCTTGGCAGCCTTCTTGCGCTTTTCTTTCAAGTAGATGATGTCTCCCGCCTCCAGCGTGTATTCCTTATGGAGGTCGTTGTATTTCACCAGCCTCTTCCAGCTGATGCCAAACTCCTTGCCCAAGACCTGAAAAGTATCTCCGTTGCGTGCCACCACATAAGCCATATCGTTGGCTATGTATACCCGATGCGGATTGGCCAGCCAGGGCTTCTTTTTCAGTTCCCTCTCCCAACTGCGGGCATCGCGCTTGCTCATGCCACGGCTGTCGTACTTATACAGTTCATAATCCTCGATAATGGTTATCAGGCGGTTGGCATACGACGGATCGGTAGCGTAACCGGCCTTCTTCAGGCCACGCGCCCAGCCTTTATAGTCCGTAATCTTCAGTTTGAAAAGAAAGGCATAGCGTGCTCCCCGTTTCAGGAAATCGGAATGATCCTCGTATGATTCCCTCGGATGGCGATAGGCGCGGAAACATTCATTGCGGGCATCGTCATCATGCCTCACTGTCCGTCCACGCCAATTGCCTCCACACTTGATACCGAAGTGGTTGTTGCTCTTGCGTGCCAGCTCGCTGTATCCGGCACCGCTCTCCAGCAATCCCTGCGCCAGTGTGATACTGGCAGGTATCTTATGACGCTGCATCTGCTCCACGGCAAGGGGGGCATACTGCTTGATATACTCATTGTAGCGGGCATTCCGGCGTTGTGCCTGCACTGTTGTAATGGAAATGAAAAGAAATGCTATGATAGCAGTCAGTCTGAAAATCCGTTTCATGCTTAAAATGTTGAGTTTTGCACAAAAGTCCGTAAAAGAATTGAAATAACCAATCTCTTTCCTATCTTTGTAACATTAATTACAAATAATAACCCCTTGCCTTATGAAAGAATTGAATATCGAAATCGCCGTCAAGATATACGACTATGAAGAACTGGATGCCGCCGACCGCGAACTGATGGATGCCGCCCGCGAGGCTACCAACCGCAGCTATGCCCCCTACTCCCACTTCTCGGTAGGAGCTGCAGCCAGACTGGCAAACGGTATTGTAGTGACCGGCACCAACCAGGAAAACGCCGCCTATCCTTCCGGGCTGTGTGCAGAACGCACCACCCTATTCTATGCCAACTCCCAACATCCCGACCAGGCAGTAACCACCCTCGCCATTGCCGCACGCAACGAGCACGACGAGTTCCTGGAGTCTCCCATCCCGCCCTGCGGCGCCTGCCGGCAAGTGATGCTCGAAACGGAGAAGCGCTTCAAGCAGCCAATGCGGGTGTTGCTGTATGGCAAAAAGGGAATCTACGAGCTGAAGAATGTGGGAGAATTACTGCCACTCTCGTTCGATGCTTCGGCCATGAAGTAACAGAACCAATAAAGTATTAACATCGTGTCTGCAGGAAGTTAATTTCTTGCAAACACGATATTAACTTCTTGCCGACACGATATTAATATCGCAAAAAGCCTTTGTTATTCAGTGGAAATCATTACCTTTGCGCCCACTAACCAATTAATTCCACCGATGAGAATATCCGACTAAAGACAACACGTTTCGGTAAACATCACTATCAACATGCTTTTTCAGACTGAACGCTGAGCATCACCTATATAGATGTTTAGCCAATGCTGTGTTTGTCCGTACCCCTCCCCTTCGAGAATTTCAATTTCGGGGAATGCTTGCATCTCCCCTATCATTCTTACTTCTAAAAACACAGTAGAAACTTATGAGCTTTATCATCAAAGACCTTAGCTATATCCATGCAGATAAGGAAATCTTGTTTTCACACCTCCACTTGAGTATCAACTCCGGAGATAAAATAGCCCTGACCGGAAATAACGGTTGCGGCAAGTCTACCCTCATGCGCATTTTGGCAGGAGACTTGTCACCAAGTTCGGGAACGGTGCTACGCCCCGAACATCTGTACTACGTGCCCCAGCACTTCGGACAATACGACCGGCAGACAATAGCACAAGCTTTGGGAATCAGCCACAAGCTATCTGCCCTGCATGCCATCCTAAGCGGTGACGCTACCGAAAAGCACTTCAATACGCTCAATGATGACTGGAACGTGGAAGAACGCGCCCAGGCTTCTCTCGACAGCTGGGGACTGGACGGTATCCCACTCTCCCGTCCGATGGAAGGACTTAGCGGCGGCGAAAAGACCCGCATCTTCCTAGCAGGCATGGAGTTGCACAACCCAACAGCCATCCTGCTGGACGAACCGACCAACTATCTGGACGCGGATGGACGGGAACGTCTGTATAACTTGATACGACGGACATCGGCTACCGTGCTCGTCATCAGTCACGACCGCACGCTACTGAATCAGTTGCCTGCCATCTGCGAACTCTCCTCCCAGGGATTGACGTATTACAGCGGAAACTACGACTTCTACAAAAAACAGAAGGCCCTGCAACAGAAAGCCCTTACCCAACAACTGGAAGAGAAGCAGAAAGCCCTGCGCCTTGCCCGCAAAGTGGCACGCGAAGTAGAAGAACGGAAGGCCAAACAGAATGTGCGGGGAGAAAAAAACTCCATTAAAAAGGGGATTCCCCGCATCATGATGGGAGCACTGAAAAACAATGCGGAAAACAGCAGTAGCAGACTCAGCAGCATACATGCGGAGAAAGCGGAAAAGCTGCAGACGGAAATGGCAGGCATCAAAAGTTTACTGTCGCAGACGGACAAGCTGAAAACAGACTTCAATGCCTCTCATCTGCATGTGGGGAAAGTTCTGGTCAAGGCAAAGGACGTCAACTTTCATTATCCCAGCCTCGCGGCTTCTCCTATGGAGACAACCCGTCCGGAGGCAGTAAAGGAGCTCTGGTCTTCCTCCCTCACCTTCCAGTTGAGAAGCGGCGACCGCCTCAGCCTGAAAGGAAAAAACGGCAGTGGAAAAACAACCCTGCTGAAACTCATCATGGGCGAATTGCACCACACCGACGGAGTGATGGAGCGTGCCGACTTCACCTCCGTCTATCTGGACCAGGAATACTCCCTCGTCCGTAATGAGCGCAGCGTACTCCAACAAGCAGAAGCTTTCAACCACCGCCACCTGCCGGAACATGAAGTGAAAACCATCCTCAACCGTTACCTCTTTCCCCGCGACGTGTGGAACAAGCCGTGCGGCAAACTGAGTGGCGGAGAAAAGATGCGCCTCTCCTTCTGCTGCCTGATGATTGCCGACAATACCCCGGATATGTTCATTCTGGACGAACCCACCAACAATCTGGACATCGAGAGTATAGAAATAATAACGGCAACGATACGCGACTACGCCGGCACCGTAATTGCCATCAGCCACGACCGGGAGTTTCTGAAAGACACCGGCATCGAACGGGAGATACTTTTGGAATGAATCAGTAATTTAGGTAACAACAACCGTAATGTGTATACTGCCGTTCTCATAAAATCTGCCTATTTTTGCAGCACGTAATCATTTACTAACTAACGATCAACGAATATGAGCAAAAAAGTATTAATCCTCTCCTCCAGCCCTCGCAAGAATGGAAACTCCGACCTCTTGTGCAACGAATTCATGCGCGGTGCCGCAGAGGCCGGACATCAAGTAGAAAAGATTTTCCTGAAAGACAAGCACATCAACTACTGCACGGGATGCAGCGTATGCAGCATGTACGGCAAACCCTGCCCGCAAAAGGACGATGCCGCCGAAGTGGTGGAAAAGATGATTGCCGCCGACGTCATCGTCATGGCAACCCCCGTCTACTTCTACACCATGAGCGCGCAGATGAAGACACTGATTGACCGTTGTTGCGCACGCTACCTTGAAATAAAGGACAAGGAGTTCTACTTCATCATCGCCGCCGCCGAAGAAAGTGTCCCCATGATGGAGCGTACCATCGATGGTTTCCGTGGCTTCCTCGACTGCCTGGAAGAGCCCAAAGAATGCGGCACCATTTATGGCGTGGGTGCCTGGAAGGTGGGCGAGATAAACGACAAGCCTTCCATGCACGAAGCCTACGAGATGGGAAAAAAGGTATAAAGAACGAATACTAACCGCTATACAATACATTTATGCTACGTACCATCAGACTGACCCTTGCCGTCATCTTCTTCGCACTCATCACGCTGTTGTTCCTCGACTTCACGGGAACACTGCATACCTGGTTCGGATGGATGGCGAAGATACAATTCCTGCCGGCCGTGCTGGCACTGAACATCGGTGTAGTGCTGTTTCTTGCAGTGCTGACCTTGGTATTCGGACGCATCTACTGCTCCGTCATCTGCCCGTTGGGAGTATTCCAGGACATTGTTTCCCGGCTCTCCGCCAAACGGAAGAAGAACCGTTTCCGCTACTCGCCCGCATTGAAATGGCTACGCTACGGCGTGCTGGGAGTATTCGTACTTGCCATCGTCGGCGGGCTGAACTCTTTTGTCGCGCTACTGGCCCCTTACAGCTCATACGGGCGCATCGTTTCCAGCCTTTTCTCCCCGCTCTACCAGTGGGCAAACAACGGACTGGCCTACCTGGCCGAACGTGCAGACAGCTATGCCTTCTATGAAACGGATGTATGGATGAAGAGTCTCACTACCCTGCTGATTGCCACGGTCACTCTGGTAGTCCTCATCGTGCTGGCATGGCGGGGCGGACGTACCTATTGCAACACTATCTGTCCGGTAGGTACAGTGCTTGGCTTCCTCTCGAAGCACTCCTTGCTGAAACCGGTGATTGACACAAAGAAGTGCAACAGTTGCGGACTTTGTGCCCGCAACTGCAAGGCATCGTGCATCAACATCAAGGCACACGAAATAGATTACAGCCGTTGCGTGGCATGTATGGACTGCATCAACAAGTGCAGGAAAGGTGCCATCACTTACACGCGCCGCAAGCCGGCCTCCGTTGCAGTCTCCCGGGAAACCTCCGTGGCACCGGAGCAGGTAAACGACACCCGCCGCGCATTTCTCTCTACAACTGCTGTGTTTGCTGCTACGGCAGCCCTCAAGGCGCAGGAGAAGAAAGTGGACGGCGGACTGGCTGTCATCGAGGACAAGAAAATCCCCAAGCGCGCCACTCCCATCACTCCTCCGGGCTCACTGAGCGCCCGCCACTTTGCACAACACTGCACAGCCTGCCAGCTCTGCATATCGGTATGTCCCAACCAAGTGCTCCGTCCTTCTTCGGACTTGACAAAACTGATGCAGCCGGAAATGTCCTACGAACGCGGTTACTGCCGCCCCGAATGCGCCAAGTGTGCGGAGGTGTGTCCTACCGATGCCATCCATCTGACGAGCCTCGCCGAGAAATCGGCCGTCCAAATCGGTCATGCCGTATGGATTAAGGAGAATTGCATCTGCATCACAGACAAGATGGAATGCGGGAACTGTGCCCGCCATTGTCCGGCCGGTGCCATACAGATGGTTCCTTCAGACCCGGAAGACGAAACCTCCATCAAGATACCGGTAGTCAACACCGAACGCTGCATCGGATGCGGAGCATGCGAGAACCTTTGTCCGTCGCGTCCGTTCAGTGCCATTTATGTGGAAGGCCATGTGATGCACAGAACTGTCTGAAGCAAGTTTATCACCCTAATATCCATTTATAATTTCAGTCCTATCACAATGAAAGAAGACAATAAGAACAAGATA
The DNA here is from genome assembly GCF_004793475.1 of Bacteroides muris (ex Afrizal et al. 2022). Classification (GTDB taxonomy): domain Bacteria; phylum Bacteroidota; class Bacteroidia; order Bacteroidales; family Bacteroidaceae; genus Bacteroides; species Bacteroides muris. The sequence goes on from NZ_SRYZ01000031.1 coordinate 27,722, forward strand.
AACCGCCGCGATTTCTTCAAACTCGCCGGTGCAGGAACGCTTGCCTCGGCAGCAGCCCTATACGGCTGTTCGGGCAACAAGAACAACGGTGACAGCGAATCGGCCGCGCTGGGCGAGATACCAACCGACAAAATGACCTACCGCACCAATCCCAACACGGGCGACCGGGTTTCTCTGCTGGGATACGGATGCATGCGATGGCCCACCCGGAAACGTGCCGACGGAAATGGAGACGAAATAGACCAGGAAGCCGTGAACGACCTGATAGACTATGCCATTGCCCACGGAGTGAACTATTTCGACACCTCCCCCGCCTATGTGCAAGGTCTGTCGGAGCGCGCCACGGGCATTGCCTTGAAACGCCACCCACGGGAGAAATTCTTCCTTGCCACAAAGCTGTCCAACTTCAGTCCCGGCACGCACAGCCGCGAAGAGTCTCTTGCCATGTATCACCGTTCTTTCCGCGACCTGCAAGTGGACTACATCGACTACCTCTTGCTGCACGGCATCGGCATGGGCGGCATGGAAGCCCTCCACTCCCGCTATCTGGACAACGGCATGCTGGACTTCCTGCTGAAAGAGCGCGAAGCCGGACGCATCCGCAACCTCGGATTCTCCTATCATGGAGACATCGAAGTATTCGACTACCTGCTCTCCCGCCACGACGAACTGAAATGGGACTTCGTACAAATCCAACTGAACTACGTGGACTGGCGGCATGCCAAAGAAGTGAATACCCGCAACACGGATGCCGAATACCTATATGCCGAGCTGACGAAGCGAAACATTCCCGCCGTCATCATGGAGCCGCTGCTGGGCGGACGCCTATCCCGCCTGAACGACCACTTGATGGCACGTCTGAAACAACGCCGTCCGCAGGAGAGCGTAGCTTCCTGGGCCTTCCGATTCGCAGGTACTTTCCCCGATGTGCTGACCGTACTAAGCGGAATGACGTACATGGAGCATCTGCAAGACAACCTGCGTACCTTCTCCCCGCTTGTTCCATGTACGGAAGAAGAGTGTACCCTGCTGGAAGATACCGCCCGACGAATGCTGCAATACCCCACCGTGCCGTGCAACGACTGCAAATACTGCATGCCGTGCCCCTACGGACTGGATATTCCAGCCATCCTGCTGCACTACAACCGCTGCATCAACGAGGGCAACGTGCCGCAGAGCAGCCAGGACGAGAATTACCGCGAGGCACGCCGCGCCTTCCTGATAGGCTACGACCGCAGTGTTCCCCGCCTTCGCCAGGCAAACCGTTGCACCGGTTGCGGCCAATGCAACCCGCACTGCCCGCAAGGCATCGACATCCCGGCGAAACTACAGGAGATAGACCGGTTTGTGGAAGCGCTGAAGCAGGAAACCCTTTAACGGAGTTATCTTCCACATCCGTTTTCTTTTCAAAGATTACCAATCATATGCCGATTCTTCTTTTTGTATAACTTTGCAAAAAGAACCACGGATAAACGATGAATAAGAAGATTTTAACGGCTATTTTAAATAAGTACCGACCTGCCGGGAAATGGGAGTGCAAGTGGCAGGCAGATATTTACTGCTGAAACATAGCCTTCAATAAGCACGCTTTCAGGGCAAACCCTATTTCAGTAATTCCGCGAAGGAATGTATCCCGCCCGATAGATACGGTCGAAGAACGGTGTCCACTCATTGTCCGTGATACCAATCTGCAGACCGTAGAAGTGCGTACCGGCTTCCCGGCAACGGCGAATCTCCTCCATAAAGGCAGGTGAAGAGTGAGGAATCTTGAAGTCGCTGACCCAAAGCACATCGGCATTCATATACTCCCTGCCTCCTTTGAGCAGGCGGAACGTGGCTTCCAGCATACGGGTGGCATCTGTATCCCCGCAAGCTGTCTTTGAGAAGAATTCGAGCAGCCTTGCCCGCTCTTTCCTTACGTCAATCGGATGAATGGAGACGGAAAAGGCTATCAGAAAGCAGTTCCGCCGTTGACGGTCGGCTATCTCCAGGAGCTTTATCAGCAGGGAGTGGGCAATCTTCTCCGGCTTGCCAGCCATGCTTCCCGAGGTGTCCAGACAGACAATCATCGGACCTTTGGGACGGGCAGGCTTGGTTTCGATGCGCCGGGCAGGCTGCATGATTTCCGATTTATAACGGAAGGTCTGGAGCTTGCGAGTAAGGTATTTGTAGACGAACAAATCTTCCAGTTCGCTGTCAGCGGAATGGGCAAGCTCAATGGGAAGCAGGGCATTGAGGTCGTTGCCGGTGCTGATGCCCAGAATGTCGCATTTGGAGGAGTGCTCCATTTTGTAGACATTTCCCTCGGCAACGCGGATTTGCTCACGTCCTTCGTCATCTGCCATACGCCCCATCTTGCGGGCCACTTTCACTATCTCGGGACACGACCGCTGGATACGCACGATTTTCCGTATACGTTCAAAGTCGACGGTATTCCATAGACCGCTCATCATGCCCCAAGTCTGGAAGAATTCGTCCTTGTCCACCCGGTTCTGGCGGACGTACTCGGGGATGTCTTTCAGATTGGAACGGAGTCTGCGCTCGAGGGCGTCTTTGCGGAAAGCTATCTCTTTCTCCTTTTCTTCGTGCATCTTCAATTGGAAAGCGCCTTCCCAGTCATCCACCATTTTCTCCCAGACTTCATCGTCCGCATGCCCTCCTTCGGTGCCGAAGTGGCTACGATAGAAGCGGGAGTCGAAGCCGTACTTCCGGTATTTGTCGGAAATCTGCTGGAGCAAGGCTTGCCAGCCGTCTTTCCGCTTTGCTATGGACCATTCCAGCACGAGTTTCATCTCATTCCGTTCCGACTGGCTTTTCCTGAAGTTATATTTCTCCTTATCCAAATTCAATTGTATGAACTGAATCATGGTGTCGTAAAAGATACGGGCACAGAGTTCATCACTTAGCACCTGCACCTTGACCATAGAGTCGTTCATCACAGAAAGAAGATAGGCATACAAAGGCTCAGTATCCGTCTCCGCACACTCTCCGGTAGCTACGAAGCGGTCTAGTGCCTGCACGTAGAAGGCGGCGTCATATCGGGTAGCGGTGGTGTTCATCTTCTTCTCGGTTACCGGAGGATTATTCGTCTCCATATCTCAGTTTACGCATGTCCACACGCGCCCAAGCTATTTCCTTGCGGACGATGGAGACGTATTGCGCTACGCTCTTTTTGTCTTCTTCGGAGACGAAAAGGTTGTCGGACAAGTCTCTCACCAAGCGGTCTATGCCGGCGGCGGCAGTGTCCAGTTCCGTCTCATAATCACGGTCGGTGATGGAGAGGTTTCCCAGCCAGAGTTGTTGCTCCTCGCCCCGCTGCAGGCGCCGCATGGGGAAGCGCACACCATTGATGTAGAGATGCTTGTCGTCGCGGTAGAGGGTGACGCGTTCGGTGCCTTTCTCTTTCATGGCGCCGGTATCGGCAAAGGCGCGGATGATAGTACGCTTGGGATTGAAAGGATCGGCATACATTACGCCCAAGGTGGGAGCATCTTTGGCGCTATACTCCTTCAGATTCTTGTAGTCCACGATAAAGATGTAGGTGTTGCCCGTACCATGTTTCTCCACCTGGTAGTAGAAGTGGTCCGTTATCAGCAGGTCATCATCCCTACGGTCGCCGGCAAGGCGGGCCTTGTCGAGAGCTTCGCGCACATGGCTGACTTTCAAATCGGATTTCAGCGAGGAGGCGATACCGGCAATCTGCTTTGTGTGGGGCACGAACAAGGCACGGATAACGATGTCACGGATGGCAAGGCTCTCATCAGGCTCACTCCATAGGCAGTGGTAAACGGGAAGCAAGTCGGTCAGGGAGACTTCTGTGCGGCCGTGGACAAAGGCGGAGGTCTTGAGCAGCTTCACGATGTTTTTCCAGCGGCGGTCGCTGACGTATACATTACGGTGCAGGTCCGAGTCCTGCATCTCCACGCTTGTCAGGCCCCGACGGATGGCTGTGATGCAGGAAAGAACATCGAGAGGCAAGGTCACGCGACGTATCTCAGCTTGCCATTCGGCATACTCGCGGTCGGAGATTTGCCATTCGCAGGCAGTCGTTTCCGGATGGTCGGCAGAATCGTCCAGCAGCATCTTGTAGAAAGACTCCTCCTGCTTGACGCAGGTACAGAGGATGCGGATAAGGAAACGGTCCCACAGAGCTTCCAGCCCTTCACCCTGCGCGGGCAGTTCGTTGCTGGCGGCTACGAGCAGTTTGAGGGGGAGGCGCAGTTCCTTGTCGCCGTTGCGGAAAAGTTTTTCGTTGATGACGGTCAGCAGAGTGTTCTGTATGGCAGGGCCTGCTTTCCATATTTCGTCCAGAAACACGACATCGGATGTGGGCAGATAGCCGTCGATGGCACGTTCGTACTTGTCGGATTCTTTCAGCCGGCTGATGCTGACGGGACCGAATATCTCGTCGGGGGTAGAGAAGCGGGACATCAGGTATTCAAAGGCACGGGCATCTGTAAAAGCCGACTTTAGCCTCCTGGCTACCATCGACTTGGCTACTCCCGGAGGTCCCAGAAGAAGAACACTTTCACCTGCCAGGGCTACCAGCAGGGAGAGGTTTATCTCGGTTTCTTTTTCGTATACTCCCCGGTTCATTTCGGAAAGGAGGAGACGGATGCGTTCGGTTATTTCCACAATATGATTTATTTGTAGTCAGTACTTATGTATAAAGAAAAGCGTGTAAAGATACAAAATAGTAGGAGAATCAGAGAAATTCTTATTAAGATTCACTATCTTTGGAAAACAAATACACACACAGACACGCACACACGTTGTAATTTGCTTTCATTTTAGTATCTTTGAACCATTGGAAACAGCTCGTGAAAGGGTTTCGGTAATGTCTCATGTGTTGTGATTTGCTTTCATTTTAGTATCTTTGAACCATTGGAAACAGCTATTCAAATTATTTTTAATATATTCTTTAAGTTGTGATTTGCTTTCATTTTAGTATCTTTGAACCATTGGAAACAGCAAATGACATATGAGAAAGTAACACCAACAAGTTGTGATTTGCTTTCATTTTAGTATCTTTGAACCATTGGAAACAGCTGTCAGATGGTTTCATCACAGACGAAACCGTTGTGATTTGCTTTCATTTTAGTATCTTTGAACCATTGGAAACAGCTTTGTGTTCGACGTTTATGTGAGAAGTACGTTGTGATTTGCTTTCATTTTAGTATCTTTGAACCATTGGAAACAGCTAGAGTTTAGTTTTTGTCCGGTCGGTTTGAGTTGTGATTTGCTTTCATTTTAGTATCTTTGAACCATTGGAAACAGCATAATCATTATAATCCAATACTGCTTGCTTGTTGTGATTTGCTTTCATTTTAGTATCTTTGAACCATTGGAAACAGCGATAAGTAGAATTTGGCAAAGCTATGTCCGTTGTGATTTGCTTTCATTTTAGTATCTTTGAACCATTGGAAACAGCTGCAATTCACGTAAACCAGTGTAACTAGCCGTTGTGATTTGCTTTCATTTTAGTATCTTTGAACCATTGGAAACAGCATTTACCATAGTATCTATTACTTCATTTTCGTTGTGATTTGCTTTCATTTTAGTATCTTTGAACCATTGGAAACAGCATAAGTGACCTTGAGACCAGTAGAAGTTCCGTTGTGATTTGCTTTCATTTTAGTATCTTTGAACCATTGGAAACAGCTCGATTACGTTCTCAGCATAAGCTTGGTTAGTTGTGATTTGCTTTCATTTTAGTATCTTTGAACCATTGGAAACAGCGCCAACAGAGCAAACCGACACATCCCCACTGTTGTGATTTGCTTTCATTTTAGTATCTTTGAACCATTGGAAACAGCAAGAAAAGGCCGAACGCGTATAGCGAACGGGTTGTGATTTGCTTTCATTTTAGTATCTTTGAACCATTGGAAACAGCTGATTACAAGTAACAATCTAATATTCAAACGATTACACATAGTGTTAGAATATAAAAAAAGAATGCTGCTTCTAAAAAAATCCCGCCATTGCGCGGGATTTTTTCAGAATAATTCTAATTGTTGTCCAGGCGTATTCACATCCACAGTCTTTTTCCCATAAAAAAGTGCTATATTTCCAAATTGCTTGTCCGTAATGCACATAATTCCGACACTTCCATAGTCCGGTAAGAAAGATTTAACTCTTTTTATATGTACCTCCGCATTCTCACAACTCGCACAATGACGAACATATATAGAGAACTGGAACATCGTAAATCCATCCTTTTGCAGATTCTTTCTAAATTCCGCATACGCCTTTTTATCCTTCTTGGTTTCGGTAGGCAAATCAAACAACACTAATACCCACATAATGCGATATTCACTAAACCGGTCCATCACATCTCTGGATAGGATATTTTACGCAACTCACCACTGAAACATTTATACAGAGAAGCCGTAGTCTGCCCAACAGCTACCATCAACGGACTACGTTTTCCCGAAATAACAGTCTCTAATGTAGGAATTGTCAGTAACCTCGCTTTCAATTCTCTCGTCAATTCAACACAATTCGGTTCTGCTTCCTTGAATATATCATATACCAACCTATCCACATAAGGGCGATAAGGTTCCATTATATCATCTGCCAGACAATAAGCATTATAACGATTATGATGATGTATTCCCAAAGTAGGTAGAAGCCCACTTGTCACCAAAGCACGAGCAACAACTGCCCTCAAAATAGCATACCCATAATTTAACAAATTATTAGGAGGAATACCTTCTCTATCCCTTGTAAAGCCTTCTATTTTAAACAAATTCTTCCAATAATAAGCAGCTGCACGAGCCTCCAAATTATCAGAATCTCCACTCTTTACATCTGCAGCCCACACCTTCATACACTTTATTTCTTCTCCAGCACATTCATGCAATACTACCGTCTGATTCTCTATTTTGGCTTTTATTGTTTGCTGCCAAAGTTGTTTCATCAATGGTAGAGACGCACCAAGTTGATGACGAAACCTTTCATTTTGTGTAGTATTCCCATACAAAGGAAGCATTAAACCAACCGGCATACTTTTAGAATCGCAGGTTATGACTGCACAATTATTCTCAAGCAAAGCTTCCAATACTCCCGAAGTAATGGTTATCTGCTTATTGTCCAACACCACTACTCCAATATCTTCTATTGGCTTAGTCACTTCGGACATTCGTTTGAACCCTTCGGGTAAAGCACTGTTCTTCACCACCTCCGGCAATTTAATCACCAACTGGGCATTTTTTAAAGACAAATAGACCGGATTCCCAAAATAAAGTGTTTTCTTAATCATAGCATATAGACTTTACAAGTTATTCATTCATCATTTTCAAGAAAAGGAAGCTCTAAAGTATCATTCTGTTTATCAGAATCCAACAGAAAATTTTCAGGAGAAACAACACTTCTACCCAACTCTTTTTCAGCTTGTTCACGTGCTACTCCGGCTACATTTCCTCCACGTTGTGCTACTTGCTTACTTTTAGTAAATGTATCTGGTTTTTCTTTCTGAGAAATTTCCGTTGTGACACGTTCTCCAAGCATTGTAAATATCAACTCCAAATCAGACATGTGGTCACGAAGATTCTGATTTTTCTTCGTCAGCCCCTTATATATTTTATAATCCGAAGGAGTCAATCCAAACGTTGCTCTAGATATTTCTGCCGTAAGAATGGCATAATCACTTTTTTCCGTGATTCCCCTTTCTTTCCATTCATCCGTCAAATTCTGACGAATGGCGATTCCTCTCAAACGTTTGTCAATCCAATCTTTTGGATAACCTTTTTGCTCATATAGTTCTTTCATGCGCTCTTGAGCCAATTCCGGATTTTCTATTTCCTGTACACGCTCATAACCTACTTGTGCTAACCAAAGCTTGAAAGGTTCAGCTTTAGGAGAAGGAATAGATTGAATGATGCGGAATAAAGCCTGCACATTTGCCGCCAACGTTTTTCGTTTTTTTCCTGTATCTGTCACCATTTCTACCTGGGGACAAGTTGTCCCCAGGTAAGTAGCCAGTTCTTCATCCCGTTTTCGCATCTTCTTCAGATAATCCGTAGGATTCACACTATCAGTCAATACACCAACTACATCTACAACAGAGAAATACCATTGCTGTTCTTCCTCGTTCCATACGGAACGAATCTTTTTCTCTTGAAACAACTTTATATTATTCATTTACTCTATACTTAACTTCTATAATACGGCCTAACCTATCAACTTTTACTGGAATACAAATATTCTTTATCATTTCACCATCCCATGATTTTTCTGCTTTATTATTAGAACCTAATTCTTTAGTGGGAATAATAGCATTTGATATACTTTGAGGTATAAAAAAGCATTGATTACCAGAAGATGAAACCATCTTATAAATCCTCCCCCTATCTATCGGTTCATTTATCCTACCAAAATCCCGCTCTTCTTCGGTTGGCAGATATACCAAATCATTAGGAGACAGCCAAAACAATAATTTATCTCCCTTTTCATTTCTGTCCGGTACAGGAACAAGCCCTTGTTTCTCACGCTCTATAACCCAATTTAAAGGAATAGTCTCATACGTTCTGTTTCCATCTTCTGTTATGTAAATAGCAAAGAACAAGTTAGTACCTTTAGCAGCTTCCACCCATTTGGCACCTTTATTGCCAAGTACACCGACTTTAAATTTATTTCCACGCGGTTCATACACCCTCACCTTATATATAGGCTGATGTCCTTTACCATCATTCAGTTGTAAAAGATTACGGTTCATTTCTTCTATACCTTCTGCAGAAAAAGCCAACTCCGCCTTTCCTTCTTTTGATTTCAGATGATTCAGGAGTATTTTCTGTATGCCAGTATCCGTCACCGATGCTATCTTCTTCTCATTGAAAGTTGAGTCCAATGATTTACGTACTGCAACTAAAGGTTCAGTAGTATTTTCCGTAAAATAATAAACAGCGACTTTGGCTATATCCAGCTCTTTCCACAAGAAAGCATTCTCTTTGAAATATTTTTCAATTTTCTTCTTATCATACTTATATGATAACAATTCAAGAACCTTATTTTTTACTCTTTTGTCAACAATCATAGAAGGAGTATCCAAAGCGACAGATAGGCGTACCACCTTTACCTTTCTTAAATTTACCGCTCCAAAAACCGTATCTTTGTGCATCGGTTTACGGATAGCCCAACTATCACCGATTTTCTGTTTCTCATAAACACGAGTCCCATTTGCATCAAAATGTTGATAGATATTGGTTGTTTTATTTATTATACGCAAATTCTGTTTCAAGCTAACTATTATCCCACTCAACGCTTCCCTTGCATCTTGCGTAAAAGTAGTCCATGGTTTCTTTATAATCCATCTATAATTACCATTACCATCCCCCCTACTCTTATCACACAACAGTCTCTGCAAATCATAACGGGAAATTTTCGCATTCCGGCTTGCAGACTCATTATTCAGATAGTTTACATGATTCCGTGTAGCACAAGCTATTACTATTGCATCCATAGCATGATGCCGATGGTCTATACGCTTCTTACTGAATCCTTTCTGATATTCAAGGGGCACTGCTGTTTGAAAAACTTTTTTTCCGTCTTTATTCTCCCAATGTCCAAAACACTGGGTTTCGGTCAAAGCATTTAAACGTTCAAAACGAGGACTTACAATACTATTCCAGACGTCATTCATGCCCCAATCCTTTTTCAGCCTGTCCGTCACGCTTCCTGTACAAACTAATATGTTTTTTGAAACAGCCTCCGGTTCATATTCACCGCTATCATTCTTTTCACGAACGATATTCGACAAAAGTCCTTTGACAACCTTACTGATATACCGGCTATCGTTTAATTGGCGTTCAATAAATTGCTCGGGAATATCATCCATCAACAATTTCTTCATTTTTATGCCCGATTTTGCATATTGTTCTTTTACAAAACGTTCGTAACTATCCACAGAAAAGATTTCTACTGTCTTTCCAAAACCCACTTCCACTTTCTGTCCATGATGATTCTTGATAAACTCATATCCCAGTTGATTATCTTTCAACTTGTTCACAGCAGATTCACATATCACTTTGTTAGAGAATGAATCATCAAAATAGCGGGATTGAGGTATAACATGTTCTATCTCATACGCAGCAGTAAATAATTTAGCCAAAGGTATCAGCTCACCGGTATAAGGTGAACGATATTTCTGTTCCAGCCATAATTTATAACGCAAGAATTCTGATTTCGTCGGTAATTTACTGGTATTGAATTTTTTCAATATCACATCTATATCTTCCGGAATCTGTTCTTCCCCCTTTAAAACTGCATCCTCATAAATCCGCAATATTTCTTGTTGACTTGATGAATAGGGACGGACATTCTCTACCCCATATTCCGGATTCACAAATTCAGCAAGCAATGCCTTTATACGTAAATTGGCATTTTCATTCTCCAGAATCTGAGTAGTCATTCTTTTTCGCTTGTCCGCAGGATTTTTCATCTCGCGCCCTAACTCAATATGGATTTCATCAATTTTCCCAACCTGTTTCCAAATATCCCTGACAACTCTCAATGTCTCGGTTATCACTTGTTCTACGATAGGATTTCGTAGTGAATGTTGCTTAAAAGCAGCCAGATAAGCATCAATATCAGCAGGGGTTTCCCATTTGGTTATTTTTTTATCTTCGGAATGACGATTATACACTACATAACAAGCCAACCACAACGGAAGCCTCTTAAAACAAGATATATCCGACAAGTTCATCGCCTTTTCTCTAACCTTGGCACCTATACTCTCATCACACTCACCTGCTATTATCCTTTCTATTCTTTCCTTGGTTGTACCATCAATCAACGACATATCCCAATACTTTCCACACCTCATCAAAGGCAACAACTTCTTTATCGCCTTGGCAGAATAAGCGCCATATTCAGACTTGAAAGGAGGAAACTTCTTGAACACTTCCACAAAGGATTCATTCAATCCGTTCTTAACCGCAAAAGTCGCCAATGCTTTCTCTATTTCCTGCTTGTCACTTACAGAATATAAGATATGCCACAAGGCTGTTTCTTTTTCATCAGATAAAAAGTCAATACCAATACCGGCCTTTTCCAAACGGGAAAGAATCGCATGTCTCGTCTCATTACATGGGTAGAACTTATCCTCGACATAATTCCAACGATAATTATTTATTTCCTTTTTCAGTCCAAACGCAGGATATCTCAGAAAAGCTTTCTGATCTATTTCCTTTCGAGAGTTCAGCCAATCAAATAGAGCCACATAATCATCTTCTGTTTTCAAAAACTCCGTTGTCACATCCACATCCAAATGTAAAGTTCCATTTACTTCCCTTTCCTTTTGATATACCCGAATATTGGAAAGGAAATACCATAAACGGAATTCCTGAAAAAGAGGATGTGACTTGGCTATACACTTTAACGAAGCTGTTTTGATTTCACCTGTTTTGCGGTTTACATATTCATTTTCCTCATAAGGGCAATTAGCTATCAATGACTTTTTGGTTTTCAACGGCCTTTGATAAAACAAGACATCATCTATTAACAAATAGATAAAGTCCCGGTTAGCTATATTTCTCCGTTGCACTTCATTACCTGGATACAACGCTTCAATACACCTCATGTATAAATCTCTATCCTGCAATTCTGCATGAAAAGCACATTGCTTCTGCAAAATCAAGTTCAGTTCCTCCTTGTAAAACTTTCGTTCTACTGTTTTCACCAATTTTCCCATTATCTTTTGTTGTGGCTCCTGCAACAAAGCATCATATATATAACTCCCAATCGTTTTATGAGTACCGGCAATGTCCGCTTCAGTCCTTTTCTTTATTAACATCCAATCATCCTCTTTAGGCGCTCTGAAAGAACGCTTCACCTCACCATACTTATCAAGCTTTGGAGTACCGTCCGGATTTAAGTCAGTAGTGACAATAAACTCTTTTACCCGTCCTTCCCAGTCCAATGGGACATTACTGCTTCTACGATATACCCATCCATTCTCCAGATGTACATTATACCATATATCCCGGCCTTTCTTTTCATCAGTCGCTTCCACCGACAAGACTTTCAATGCATAAAATTCAACTGATTTTCCTGCATTGTCTTCCTCCTCTTCTCCTCTAAGCTGATAATAACCACGTTTCTGATTAAAGTTCAAAAGAATCCATGCCAGTTCTTCTTTACTTATCATTTCTGTCAAAGCTTTCTTACGGAGATAATAAACTGTCCAGTCATAAGGGATTTTTTTACCATCAAAAACCAATGAAGGTTGGTGTTTTGCAAAATCCGCCAACATTTCATTAAACGCTGTCTGAAATAAAAAAGAGTATTTTCCCCATCTATCCTTTACCCATGGCAATTTCGGTTCGCTGCCTGACAAGAATTTACCCGTATGCTTTTCAAAATCTATTCCTTTTAAATAGTGTTCCGGCAGGAAGCCAAGAATCTTCAAAACTTTATGCAACCGTTCACGGCGTAGTAATTGTCGCTCTCTCAATCGACGCACCCCTCTAAAACGGGTTCTTTCGGCTGTCTGTGATATAGAATTCCCTTTGTCAAAGTCTCCCAAGATAGCAGCATCCATCGGAATTATTCTACTGCCAGCCATTTCTATCCAAATTTTCTCGGTCTGTTCTTTAATTACAGAGTTTATTACAGCCCATCCTATACTATTGGTTCCCAAATCCAATCCAAGTATCGTTCTCATAGTATTATATTTTGAATATTTTCTTCAAAGGTATTTTTTTTTTCAATATAAGCATTGTATTTCCATATTTATTTTATACATTTGTCATACTAAAATGAAGCAAGTCACAATAAGGATTATTCCGTTGTGAAAACATTAGGTTCCCTCGTCCTTAACGGGGGATTTTTTATTTCCAAAAACTAATTATCATTCCCAATATCCCTCTTTTGCCGAAAACTAAAACTTTCTTCCCCAAACACTACTCTTCGTATCACTATATTTTATACCTTTGTTCACTAAGAATTAATCGTCCCATACCCATTTCTGTTTCGTCCGACAGCTGTCGGACGATAATTAAACAACCGTTGGACGATAACGCAACAGTTGTCGGACGATTAGTTTTTAGGAAGAAGAAAATTAATCCGCTTAGCGACAAAAATAATTCCCCGAAGCGACGAGAACTGTTTATCGCTATAAACAAAAATGAATATCTTATGAGCGCGTATTACGACCTTTACGAAACGCCTTCGCCCGACGGGAAAGAAGACAAGAAAGCACTCCACGCACGTATCTGCCCGAAAAGGACTTATACCCAAAAGGAGTTTGTGGAACATATCGCAACTTTCCAACATCTGCCCAAGAATGTGATAGGGGCAGCATTGGATGCCTGCATTGACGAGTTGTGCGATTTGCTGGCCAACGGAAACATCGTGGAGCTGGGAGAACTCGGATTCTTCAGCACTTCACTGAAATGCTTGCGCGAGACCGACGACGAGAAAAAGAAAATCCGCTCCGAATCCGTCCAATTCCAAAACGTACACCTGCGCATCAGCAGCACGTTCCGCAACAACATCAAGAAGAAAATGACGTTGGAACGTGTACACTCCACTACCAAGAAATCGAAAAAAGTAGTAGAGACCACCGAAGAAACAAGAAAAGCCGAACTGGAACTGTTCCTCAAGCAGAATGTATGTATCAACAAGAACGAATACATCCAGCTAAGCGGACTAACCAGACATGCCGCCATAGACGAACTGAACAACTTCATCCGGCAAGGGTTCCTGCGCCGCCGCGGAATGGGAAGGTCAACGGTCTATGTGCGACAAGAAAAAGACACAGCAAACGAAATTTAGGGGGGCAAGCACAGAGACACAGAGACATAGAAATTAATTTGAAAAGAATCTCTGTGCCTTTGTATTTTCGTGTTCATCCCCCCAAAATAATAAAACAACAAACAATGGAAAAATCAACAGAACCCCAACCCTGCATGCAGTGGTTCGTCTTCTTCAAAGACCAACTGCTGCTGAAAAAAGGATATACAGACAAAGGAGAAATAAAATACAGCGTACCCGTCAGTATAGAGCCTCCTCTGACACCGGAAGCCGGAAGTAATATACACGAAGTGTTCCCCCCCAACGGCAAGCAAGTACGTGCATTCGCCTTGGAACAGCCCGTGACCGAAACCGACGAATGGGTAATGATAGGCCTGCGAGCATCGTACGACTACATCGCGCCAGACGAGTACCGTTCCGCAGGAAAGGCTTTCCAGATACTCTACTGGGACGAGCACAGCCGCTTCTGTCCCGTGTGTGGCACCGCTATGGAGCACCAGACCCCCATCATGAAGAAGTGTCCCGACTGCGGCAATGAGATGTACCCTCCCGTTTCCACCGCCATCATCGTATTGATACGCAAAGGAGACGAAATCCTACTGGTGCATGCCCGGAACTTCCGCGGAACCTTCTACGGACTGGTGGCAGGCTTCCTCGAAGCCGGCGAGACACTGGAAGAATGTGTGGAACGGGAAGTTTTTGAGGAAACGGGGCTGAAAGTAAAGAACATCACTTACTTCAGCAACCAGCCCTGGCCCTATCCCAGCGGATTGATGGTGGGCTTCATTGCCGACTACGAAAGCGGGGAAATAAAACTGCAGGAAGATGAACTGACCTCCGCCGCTTTCTATTCCAAAGACAACCTGCCCGAAATTCCACGAAAGCTGAGCATCGCAAGAAAGCTGATAGACTGGTGGCTGGAGAATAATTGAAGAGTTAAAAACTAAAAGGAGAAGGGAAAAGCAGATTGCGGAAAACACACACTCACAAACGAACAACTACGAATGAAACGACTCTCATCCACATCAACCAATCGGTGTGTAACCGCAATCTGCATATACTAAACTTCTCTGCAAACGTTTTGTTCATCAACCATCGGGTTTAAGCCTTATTTAAGTTTTCTTTCAACACAGAAGCAAAAGGAAAGAGGTTGTGTCAAAATGCTGGCACAACCTTTTTTTATGCGCAAAGCCCGGACTTT
>NZ_SRYZ01000032.1 GCF_004793475.1 Bacteroides muris (ex Afrizal et al. 2022)
ATGCCTTCTTTTATACCCTCTTATAAACTTTCATGCTGACTTGCGAAACTTAAATAATTTACATATTCTCCATGAAATATCACTATTCCAAGAAGTAACTATATTATCCCATCTTATTAATTAGAAGGACAGCTATTAAGTCGGGTGTCCTTTTTCTGTTTATACACTCCAATCAAATAAAGAGCAATCAAATCGAAGTCACATTCCTTTAATATATGGTAATAGCATCGTTCACATACAAATATTTTATTCGTAGACTACCGTTTTCGACAAAGAAACAACATTCTAAGAACAGGTATCTTTTTTACAAGAAAAATCCCATTATACCATAAACGCTTATAAAGCAATGCACACATTTGTATATCAAAGCCCTATTTTAGTTAGAGCCTGTTTAAATTTTATTCAGCATTCTTTTAAGAGTTCTTTTTGAGGATGTTTTTCTGTTTTAATGAAGAGCATAGCGGGCTATGTGACGAATAGAAACAGAAAAACAGACCGGAAAGAAGCTTGGGAAGAAGCTGAAAAAACTTTTTGAAGAAAATTTAAACAGGCTCTAATCAAATTATGTAAGTTTGCAAACGAATAAAAAGTTCCCTTTCCATGAACAATATCATTCATAAAATCAGGCAGATTTACCCGGTTTCTGATGAGGCACTGCAGGCGCTTCTGACAAATATGCAAGTAAGGTACTACTCTAAAGGTACTTATATAGTACGAGCGGGAGTGACAGACCGACTGGTATATTTCATTGAGGAAGGAGTCACCCGTTCCGTATTTCATCACGACGGACAAGATACCACCACTTGGTTCAGCCAGGAAGGTGATGTAACCTTCGGAATGGATTCACTATATTATCAACAGCCGTCAATAGAAAGTATTGAGACTCTTTCGGACTGCAAAATCTATACTATCCACATAAACAAGTTAAACGCTCTCTACGAAACATATATCGATATAGCCAACTGGGGCAGAATATTGCATCAGAACGTAAACAAAGAGCTCAGTCACATGTTTGCGGAAAGACTCCAACTGCCTCCCAAAGAGCGGTACGAACAATTTAACCACCGTTACCCCGGACTGATAAACCGGGTGAAGCTAAAATATGTGGCAGCCTTTCTGGGTATTTCCATTTACACCCTCAGCCGGATACGCGCAAAAAAATAGAAACTCGTCGTTCTTTTTTTGCTTTTAAGCAAAAGAACTTCGTTTCGCATGGCGTATCTTTGGCATCCGAAAACATTAACCAAACAATAGAAAAAACAGATGTCACACATTTCATCTTCTGCCTTCTCAGACACCAAAGCACACTATGACCTTCTCGACGGGCTCCGTGGCGTAGCAGCCTTAATGGTTATATGGTATCATATATTCGAAGGCTATGCTTTTGCCGGTGGTGGCATTATCGACACCTTCAACCACGGTTATTTAGCTGTAGATTTCTTCTTTATACTATCGGGATTCGTTATCGGGTATGCCTATGATGACCGTTGGGGCAGGAGCCTCACAATGAGAAACTTCTTTAAACGGCGCCTGATACGTCTCCATCCGATGGCCATTATGGGGGCCGTCCTAGGCACCATTACCTTCTGTCTTCAAGGATGTGTACAATGGGACGGAACACATATTGCCCTCTCCATGATTATGCTGTCCCTTCTTTGCACAATATTTTTTATTCCCACAATGCCGGGTGCAGGTTATGAAGTCCGTGGCAATGGCGAAATGTTTCCTTTGAATGGTCCATGCTGGTCCTTGTTCTTTGAATATATAGGCAACATCCTTTATGCTTTATTTATCCACCGCTTATCAAACAAAGCCCTAACCGTACTGACAATATTGCTGGGAGTGGCATTGGCATCATTCGCCATTTTCGATGTCTCCGGATACGGAAATATGGGAGTGGGCTGGACACTGGACGGAATAAACTTTGGCGGCGGATTACTGAGGATGCTTTTTCCTTTCTCCATGGGCATGCTTTTGTCACGCAACTTCAAGCCTATCAAGGTGAAAGGTGCTTTCTGGATATGTGCCATCGCATTGGTCGCCTTGTTTTCAGTGCCCTACCTGGAAGGTGCAACACCGGTCTGTACAAATGGCATTTATGAAGCGTTCTGTGTAATCATCGCTTTTCCGGTTCTCGTCTGGTTAGGAGCTTCCGGTACCACAACAGACAAGAAATCAACCCGGATATGCAAATTCCTGGGAGATATATCCTATCCAATCTATGTGATACATTATCCATTCATGTACTTATTCTATGCATGGCTCATCAAGAACCAGCTCTTCACATTGGAACAGACCTGGCAGGTTGCCTTGTGTGTTTACGCATGGAACATATTATTGGCTTCTCTATGCCTGAAATTCTATGATGAACCGGCGCGGAAATATCTGGCTAAACGCTTCTTGAACAAGAAACGGTAAAATGGCTTCCTACTTCCGTCACATTTTTATATTCATAATCTCCTCTTTTTACTTATTAGACGCGGAAATATGAAGGTTGATTGCAAAAATCTGCATTTTTTTCCTACATTATATCCCCAATAAGCAGTATCTTTGTCCCCGCATTTTCACAACCACATAAAATTATAATGAAAACAATAGTACATGTTCCCTCCCGACAGAACACCATGCGCGAACTGCGGGATTATCTGATGATTGCTCTGGGTATGGTCTTATATGGTATCGGTTGGACAGTATTCCTGCTTCCCAACGATATTACTACCGGTGGCGTACCGGGCATTGCATCCATCGTATATTTTGCCACTGGATTTCCCGTCCAATATACGTACTTCGCCATCAACTTTATACTTCTATTGCTTGCCCTACGTGTGTTGGGATGGAAGTTCAGCGTAAAGACAATCTTTGCCGTATTCACCCTGACCTTTTTCCTTTCCATTATCCAGAAACTGACCGAGGGTGTTGTCCTCCTACACGACCAACCCTTCATGGCTTGTGTCATCGGTGCTTCCTTCTGCGGTAGCGGCATCGGCATCGCCTTTTCCAACAACGGCAGTACCGGCGGCACGGACATCATTGCCGCCGTAATCAACAAATACCGCGACATCACGCTGGGCAGAGTCATGCTGATATGCGACCTTATCATCATCTCGTCCAGCTACTTTGTTCTGAAAGACTGGGAAAAGGTGGTGTACGGCTACGTTACTCTATACATATGCAGCTTCGTGCTCGACCAAGTGGTGAACAGTGCCCGCCAGTCCGTACAATTCTTCATCATCAGCGATAAATACGAAGAGATAGCCAAGCACATCCAGGTATATCCCCATAGAGGTGCAACGGTCATCAACGCTTCGGGTTTCTATACAGGAAAAGAGATAAAAATGCTATTCGTGCTGGCCAAGAAACGGGAGTCCACCATCATCTTCCGGCTCATAAAAGACATAGACCCCAATGCTTTTGTATCACAAAGTGCAGTCATCGGAGTCTATGGAGAAGGATTCGACAAAATCAAAGTGAAGTAGAGGACTTCTCAAACTTCCCTTGATTCCAAGTATAAACAATAAAACGGCGGACAAACGGTTTCAGTTTCTCCGCCGCTTCTTTACCCATATAATCGGTCGTGGTAAAAGTAAATGTCAACGTGGCGTCCTCCGCAGAAAGGTCTGCTTTCATCAGCAACATGTCGGCCTGGCGACGGGCATCCTGATACTCATAGACATCCACTGTATCCGAGGCCTCAGCGATAAAATCATCCAGAACGGGCAATGCCGGCAAATAGGACGAAGCTGTCAGCTCCTTCCAGTCTGTGTTATAGAACTTGACATGGCTGTCGCAGGCCGGAGCACAAACCGTAGCAACCACACAAATCACCTTCGTACTGTCGTTAACGGGCAAGAGCTTCATCTGCCATGACCCTTGAGGCGTCATCTTCACATGTATATAGTCTGGAGAAAGCTTCGTCATTTCCGATTTACCACCAAGGCTGTTGGTCACCTCGGCTTTCATCTTACTTTCCAGAAAGTCTATAAAATCCGCACGGTTCACGGCACTAAGCAACGGACATATAGAATCCGGCATATTCTTAAAACACGTCTTGGCTTCCTGGGCCTGCAAACATCCCCATCCGATGAAAGCCAAAAACAAAAAAGCACTCAGTTTTCTTATCATAACATTTTAATCATTTCTTCAAGGAAACGGGCATCTGTTTTATCAAAACTGCCCAAATCGTCACTGTCAATATCCAATACCCCCCACACTTCACCGTCCTCACGCTTCAGCGGAACCACAATCTCCGAACGCGACAGCGAGCTGCAGGCTATATGTCCGGGAAATGCATCCACATCGGGCACAACCAATGTCTCGGCTCTATCCCATGCCGTTCCGCAAACACCGCGACCTTTCCTGATGCGTGTACAAGCTATCGGTCCCTGAAAAGGTCCCAACACCAGTTCCTCCCCTTTCACCAGATAGAATCCTACCCAGAAGAAACGGAAAGTCTCTTTCAGCGCCGCCGAAACATTTGACAGATTAGCTATCAAGTCATCTTCACCTGCCAGCAGGTTTTTCAGCTGAGGAAGCAGGGCTCGATATTTCTCTGTCTTGCTACCAGCATTTATATATAAGTCTTCTGCCATATATTTCTTGTCTATTTACTCCCCAAATATAGGAAGAACATTCCAATCAACACCAAAATGAGGTCGACAGCCTTGCTTTTTAAATTCTTTTCACGGAAGAAAAGCGCACCGAAAAGGAAGGAAACCACAACGCTACCACGGCGCACCATCGAAACGATGGAAATCATGGAGTCCTCATAGCTCAGGGCATAAAAATATACAAAGTCTGCCGCACAGAGGAAAATGGAGATGCAGATAATGGTCCAGTCCCAACGAAACGGAGTGCTTTCTTTTCGTTTGGGGTACCACAACAGCAGGATGATGGGGCACATGATAAAGACTTGGTAGACATTATACCACGACTGCACCAGCATCGGGTTGAGCTGCTTCATCAGGTATTTGTCATACAGCCCGCTGACAGCTCCGGCAACGGCCGCCAGCACGATGAAAAGAATCCATTTGTTATGCTTGAAGTCGATTCCCTCTTTCTTGCCCGAACGGCTCAGCATGAAGAAGGACACTATGGCAAGCAGCACGCCAATCCATTGATAAAGGTTCAAGCGTTCGCCAAACACAAGCATGGCACCTAACAGCACCATTACGGGCCGCGTCGCATTAATCGGTCCCACGATAGTCAGCGGCAGATGCTTCATCCCGAAATAGCCTAATATCCAGGAAGAAAGCACGATGAGCGACTTGACAACAATAAACTTATGTACCTCCCACCCCACCACGGGGACATCAAACATCGTGCCTCCCAACACCGACGGCGCAAAGGCAGATACCAAAATGAAAGGAAGAAATATAAGGCTTGAGAACAGCGTGTTCAGAAAAAGCACCGGCAGTACGGCATTGTCACGCAGCGACTTCTTCTTGAAGACATCGTAAAATCCCAGCAAGGCGGCAGAGAGGAAAGCAAGTAATAACCACATTGTTTTAATTGAAAATTGATAGTTAATAGTTGAGAGTTGATAGTTGATAGTTGAAAATGAAGAACGGGAAGATATATGCAATATTTAATCCTCAATCCTTCATTTCCCGTTCTTCATTTAAGAACAGCCCTTCCGGATAGGCTACGTCCACCAAAAACAATGCATTTCCGGGAACGGAAGTTCCTGCGCGGCAACGGTTCTTCTGCTCGATGACGCGTCGGAACCCTTCGACGGAAAGTTTTCCACGACCCACCTCGAGCAAAGTGCCAACAATAGCACGTACCATGTTGCGCAGGAAACGGTCGGCCTGGATGGTAAAAACCCAGGTCACATCGTCTACCCGAGTCCAGGAAGCATACATAATCTTGCAATTATTGGTTTTGACATCGGTATGGAGTTTGCTGAAGCTGGTAAAGTCCGTATAGTCAAACAAGGTTCGGGCCGCCTCATTCATCCGCTCAAAGTCCGGTGTTTGGAACAGACGGCAACGATATTGGCGATTGAAAGGAGACTTGGCGGTAGTGACGTAATACTTATACATACGTGCAGTTGCATCAAAGCGTGCATGTGCCTCCGGTATCACCGCCCGCAAGCGATACACAGAAATATCGGGAGGAAGCAGGCGATTCAGCTTATCCGTCATAAAAACAGTGTCCAGAGGAGAATCGCTGTCAAAGTGAGCTACCATCAGTGAGGCATGCACCCCGGCGTCGGTACGCCCCGCTCCCACTACTTCCACCTCGCGACGCAGCAAGGTACTCAGCGCCTTCATCAAACACTCCTGCACACTCGCACCATTCGGCTGGATTTGCCAGCCGTGATAAGCGGTACCATCATAAGCCAAGTATATAAAATATCGTTGCACGGTCTTTTTTGTGTGCAAAGATAGTGCAAACCGAATACAGAACTTTCATGCTCGCATGAAAAAGTTATGCTGAAGTGCAGCCTATATTCGCTTTTTCAGCAAAGATAGTGCCAATTTAAAAAACGTTTGAATTATCTTTGCAAGGTTTTCACCACGGATTACACAGATTAACGCAGATTTTTCACAGACGTAGTACATTTATAAGATGAGATATTCTTCCAGAATCCTACCTATACTGATAATTGCCGCAGCTGCCGCAACATTCACCTTTGCCGGCTGTAAGAAGAAGGACATGTCGCTCAAGTTGAACGAACCACGCAACATTCGGGGCGTTGTCAGTTACAAACGCTCGTTCGGAGACTTGAATGAGAAACATCTCAATGCAGCCCAAGCCATCGGCATACGTGTGCTTTCCTCTCGCGAGGAAGCAGAAAAGATGAAGGAGCAACTGCAACCTATCACGACAAACGAGCTCTATGCCGTGGATTCACTGACGCATTCCATCCCTTATCTCATTCCGGGCGCAGCCAGCCTGCTGGACACCATCGGACGCAACTTCCTTGATTCACTGACCTCCAAGGGGCTGAATCCAAACAAGGTAATTGTGACTTCCGTACTTCGCACCCAGAACGATGTAAAACGCCTGCGCAGCCGCAACCGCAATGCTTCTCCAAACTCGGCACATTTCTACGGAACGACATTCGATGTCAGCTGGAAGCGCTTTCAGAAAATAGAAGACGAGGATGGGCGTCCTTTGCAGGATGTCAGCGCAGATACCTTAAAACTGGTTCTTTCGGAAGTGCTTCGTGACCTGCGGAAAGCCGACAAATGCTACATCAAATACGAGTTGAAGCAAGGATGCTTCCACATTACGACAAGAGGGAAATAAGCAGATAAGTGTTATTACACTTATCTCTTTATTCTTCCAACATCTTCCACGCCAGCGGCAGGCAGGCAACCATATCCCCTGCCGTCATCGCCACTGCCCCCTGCTTCTTGCAGGCAATATCTCCTGCCAGTCCGTGCACATACGTGGCCAGGCAGGCTGCCTTTTCCGGCTCATAGCCTTGGGCAAGCAGTGCAAGCACTACTCCCGTCAGCACATCACCGCTACCTCCCGTTGCCATACCCGGATTGCCGGTAGGGTTGAAAAAGCATTTCCCGGCAGAAGTGACAATGGCAGAATAAGCGCCTTTCAAGATGATGTGCACTCCGGCACTCTTCGCCAGCTCGCGAGCCTTCACCAGGCGTTCGTACGAATTCTGGCATTTGCCTACAAGACGCTCCAGTTCCTTGGGGTGCGGAGTCAGAATGCTCCCTTTGGGCAGACGCCCTATATAGTTGCGCTTCTCGCCCAGCAAGTTCAGGGCATCAGCATCTACCACCATCGGAGTCTGGCATATATCTATCTGCTCCAACAGAGCCGCTTCGGTTTCTGCCGCCTTTCCCAGTCCCGGGCCTATCCCTATGGCCTGATAATCATCCGTATCGGTGGCGGCGGCAAAGCAAGTGTCGCTGATGTCCAGCTCTGTCATGGCTTCGGGCACGGAAGTCTGCACAATGAAGTTGTTGCAGAACGGAACATGCACCGTCAGCACCCCCACACCCGAACGCAGGCAGGCGCGTGCGGCAAGCACCGAGGCCCCCGCCATCCCCTGCGAACCGGCTATCAGCAATGCGCGTCCGAAGTTCCCTTTATGGGCAAACCGACTGCGCGGCTTCAGCAAAGCAGACACGTCTTCATGCTCTAGCAGACAGAAGTCCGTTTCCATGTCATGTATGGCATCCTTGCTGAGCCCGATGTCCAGCAACTGCCATTCGCCCACATACGGTTCATTCTCGGCAAAGAGAAATGCCAGTTTCGGGAGTTGTAGGCTTAGCGTCAGATGGGCGTGGACGATATTCGTCTGTATATTATAGGTATTGTCCTCGCCCATCAGTCCCGACGGGATATCAATGGCTACCACCGTGGCGGGCGAGGCATTGATGTACTTCACTACGGCTGCAAAACCGCCACTCAGAGCCTTGTCCAGACCACTTCCGAAAAGGCCGTCTATCACCACGTGCCCTGCTGTCAATGTGGGAGGCACGAACTGGGTCGTCACTTCGTGAAACTCCACACCCGTCACGCCGCACAACCGTTCCTTGTTCGTCTCACAGTCCTGCGAAAGCGTCCCTTTCGTATTGAAGAGATACACCTCGAGCCGGTATCCCTTCGCTGCCAACAACCGCGAGAGGGCAAGCGCGTCGCCACCGTTGTTCCCCGGTCCGGCAAAGACCGTAAATGGCGTGTCCGGCTCCCAGCGTTCCTCAATGGCTTCCGCCAATGCGTGTGAGGCACGTTCCATCAAGTCGATGGAAGAAATCGGTTCATTCTCTATGGTATTTGCATCCAGTTGCTTGATGCTTGCAGTAGGAAATATCTTCATAACAGAATTATCTGAGTTTTAAATTATAGAGCAAAGATAGAGCTTTGATTTCAACTATACAAAGAGAAGGCGTTTTTTATCAAGTTATTTGTGCTGTCACGGAGAAGGGTTCTCCGCATTATCAGGAAGCCAGTAATCCTATGTTTGTGCCATCGCATTGGCAAAGTTGTGCCATCGCATTGGCAAAGTTGTGCCATCGTATTGGCAAAGTTGTGCCATCGTATTGGCACAAACTTGTGTTCCCTATCGGATTTGATAAATTAATTATCTCCGCCAATTTAAGAAAATAATGACTATTTTTGCACTTTCAATATCATAAAAACGAAAAACAATAAGAATATACACTATGAGTACATCCCGACATCCCAAAGGTCTTTACCTTATCTTCGCCACCAGCACGGCAGAGCGTTTCAGTTACTACGGCATGCGTGCCATCTTCATCCTGTTTCTCACCCAGGCACTTCTTTTCGACAAGGAGCACGCCGCCTCCATCTACGGCAGCTACACCGGACTGGTCTATCTGACACCTTTGATTGGCGGCTACATTGCCGACAAATACTGGGGCATCCGCCGTTCTGTCTTCTGGGGAGCGATGATGATGGCAATCGGCCAGTTCCTGATGTTCGCCAGCGCCTCGATGCTGGAGGCACGTGAGCTTTCGCATTGGCTGATGTACGGCGGACTGACTTTCCTTATATTGGGCAACGGCTGCTTCAAGCCCACCGTCTCCTCCCTGGTGGGGCAGCTCTACGAGCCGGGTGACAAACGGCTGGATTCCGCCTACACCATCTTCTATATGGGTGTCAACGTGGGTTCCTTCCTCGCCCCGCTGGTCTGCGGCTACTTTGGCGAGACGGGCAACCCTCACGACTTCCGATGGGGATTCCTCATTGCCGCCATCGTCACCGTGCTGACGATTGCCCTCTTCGAAACCCAAAAGAACAAGTACCTCATCGGCCCCGACGGCCAACCTCTCGGCATCATCCCCGATGCCCGCAAGGAGCAGCCTCAGGCAGACAACACTGCCCGGAAGAGTGCCCCCGCCAATGGCCGGAGCGCACGCAACTACCTACTGCTTTCCCTACTCGCCATCGCGCTTGCCGGTTTCTTCTACTGGTGCTTCGGGGGCGACTGGATAAGCATCGGCATCTTCACCGCCTGCATCGTGTTTCCTGTCAGCATCCTGCTGGAAGGCTCGCTCACCAAGACGGAGCGCGACCGCATCTTTGTCATCTACATCATCGCCTTCTTCGTCATTTTCTTCTGGGCAGCCTACGAACAGGCAGGTGCCTCGCTCACGCTTTTCGCCTCCGAACAGACCGACCGCGTCATCCTGGGGTGGGAAATGCCCGCCTCCTGGATTCAGTCCTTCAATCCCTTCTTTGTGGTGATACTTGCCGCCATCATGCCGGGTGTATGGGGTGCTTTGGGCAAGCGGGGCATGGAGCCCGCCTCGCCTACCAAGCAAGCCATCGGTCTGCTACTACTTTCACTGGGCTATCTCGTCATCTGCTTTGGGGTGAAAGATGTGCAGCCGGGCATCAAAGTGAGCCTCATCTGGCTGACGGGGCTCTACTTTATCCACACCATGGGCGAAATCTGTCTCTCGCCCATCGGGCTCTCTATGGTGAATAAACTCACCCCCATCCGCTTCGCCTCGCTGATGATGGGGATATGGTATCTCTCCACTGCCACTGCCAATAAGTTTGCAGGCACGCTGAGCGGGCTCTATCCCGAAGCCGGAAAGGTAAAGACACTGCTGGGCTATCACATCGAGACGATGTACGATTTCTTCATGGTGTTTGTCGTCATGTCTGCCACAGCATCGCTTATCCTCTTCCTGCTTTCAAAGAAATTGCAGAAGATGATGCATGGAGTGGAATAAAAATCGTATTTTTGCCCCAACTTTCTAAAAACATCCCATCTATGGATACCATACAAATAAAAGACAAAATGTTCACAGTCTCTATCAAAGAGCAGGACATACTGAAAGAAGTAACCCGTGTAGCGAACGAAATCAACCGCGACCTGGCGGGAAAGAATCCTCTATTCCTCAGCGTACTGAACGGTTCATTCATGTTTACCGCCGATTTGTTGAAACGAATCACAATACCCTGCGAAATTTCGTTTGTCAAATTGGCATCCTATCAAGGAGTATCCTCTACCGGGGTAATTAAGGAAGTAATAGGCATCAATGAAGACCTCACAGACCGCACAGTGGTCATTGTAGAAGACATCGTAGATACGGGTCTCACTATGCAGCGCCTACTGGACACCCTTGGTACCCGCAGTCCCAAGGAGATTCATATTGCCTCCCTGCTGGTGAAACCGGATAAGCTGAAAGTTGATTTGAACATAGAATATGTGGCCATGAATATTCCGAACGACTTCATCGTGGGTTACGGGTTGGATTATGACGGCTTCGGACGTAACTATCCAGACATTTATACAGTAGTAGACTGATACAGACATAATATAGTAAATCATTAAATAATAACTAAGCAAATGTTGAACATTGTAATTTTCGGTGCTCCCGGTTCAGGTAAGGGAACGCAAAGTGAAAAGATTGTAGAAAAGTATGGCATCAACCACATCTCCACCGGAGACGTGCTCCGTGCAGAAATGAAGAATGGTACAGAACTGGGCAAGACTGCCAAAGGCTACATCGACCAGGGTCAACTGATTCCCGATGAGTTGATGATTGATATCCTGGCAAGCGTATTCGACAGTTTCAAGGATAGTAAAGGTGTGATTTTCGATGGCTTCCCCAGAACAATCGCCCAGGCCGAAGCATTGAAGAAGATGCTCGCCGAACGCGGACAAGAAGTCAGCGTAATGCTCGACCTCGACGTACCCGAGGAAGAACTGATGAAACGCCTCATCAAACGCGGACAAGAATCAGGACGTGCAGACGACAACGAAGAGACAATCAAGAAGCGTCTGGTGGTGTATCACTCGCAGACAGCTCCGCTGATTGACTGGTACAAGCAAGAAGGCAAATATCAACACATCCAGGGCCTCGGCGTATTGGAAGAAATCTTTGCCGATGTTTGCAAGGCTATTGACGCAGTAAAATAACAATAAAACTGAATATGGCTGAATCGAATTTTGTTGACTACGTAAAAATATATTGCCGCTCCGGAAAGGGCGGACGAGGTTCTACGCATATGCGGCGTGAGAAATACATACCCAACGGAGGCCCCGACGGAGGTGACGGAGGACGAGGAGGCCATGTCATCTTGCGCGGTAACCGCAACTACTGGACGCTGCTCCATCTGAAGTATGACCGCCACATTCTGGCAGGACACGGAGAATCAGGTTCCAAAAACCGAAGCTTCGGCAAGGACGGAGCAGACAAGGTGATTGAAGTGCCCTGCGGCACGGTGGTGTACAACGCCGAAACGGGTGAATATATCTGCGACGTCACCGAGCACGAACAAGAAGTCATCTTGCTGAAAGGCGGACGCGGAGGTCTGGGCAACTGGCACTTCAAAACCGCCACACGCCAGGCTCCCCGTTTTGCACAACCCGGCGAACCGATGCAGGAGCTGACGGTAATCATGGAACTGAAGTTGCTGGCAGACGTCGGTCTGGTAGGTTTCCCCAATGCAGGAAAATCCACTTTACTGGCATCCGTTTCTGCGGCAAAGCCCAAAATCGCCAATTATCCGTTTACGACACTGGAGCCCAATCTGGGCATCGTGTCCTATCGCGACAGCAAATCGTTTGTAATGGCGGACATTCCCGGCATCATCGAAGGGGCCAGTGCGGGCAAAGGATTGGGATTGCGCTTCTTGCGACACATCGAGCGCAACTCCTTGTTGCTGTTCATGGTACCTGCCGACAGCGACGACATCCGCAAGGAGTACGACATACTCTTGAACGAGCTTCGCACCTTCAACCCCGAAATGCTGGACAAACAGAGGGTGCTTGCCGTCACCAAATGCGACATGCTCGACCAGGAACTGATGGATGAAATAGAACCGACACTACCCGAAGGAATTCCGCATATATTCATCTCTGCTGTCTCCGGCATGGGCATCCCGGTGCTGAAAGACATCCTTTGGGAAGAGCTGAACAAGGAAAGCAATAAGATAGAAGGCAAAGTAGACAGCATTGCCCACCGCGCCAAAGACCTCAGCCACCTGCAGGAAGAATTGAAGGAAGAGGGTGAGGACGAAGACCTCAGCTATGAATACGTCAATGATGATGAGGACATAGAAGACCTCGAGGACTTTGAATACGAAGAAGATTGGGAGGAAGACAAAAAATGATTCCTCTTACTGAAGATAGGAAAATGTTGGGATATGAGCTGCTTGTCTCATATCCCGGCATTTCTTGTTTTGTAACCACCCGCCGCGGAGGATGCAGTGAGGGCAACTATGCCTCACTCAACTGTACGCCTTATACCGGAGATGATGCTGAAGCAGTGCGCCGCAATCAGGAAATAGTATGTTCTTCGCTGCCCCGGCGTCCCAAAGAACTGGTCATCCCGTTTCAGACCCACGGGACAGAGGCACTTGTCATTGATGAAACCTATCTGCAAGCAACAGCAGAAGAACGCCACTCCATGTTGCAAGGCATTGATGCACTGATAACCCATGAACCGGGTTACTGCATCTGTATCTCTACGGCAGACTGCATTCCCATCCTGCTCTACGACCGGAAGAATGCCGTGATAGCTGCTGTTCATGCCGGATGGCGGGGCACAGTGAATCATATCCTCGGCCACACGCTCGACAAGATGCGTGCCTGCTATGGCACAGAGGGTAAAGAAGTGATAGCCTGCATCGGCCCCGGCATCTCTCTTTCTGCCTTCGAGATAGGCGACGAAGTCTATGAAGCATTCCGTAAGAACGGTTTTCAGATGGATTACATCTCCGAATGGAAACCCGACACCCACAAATACCATATCGACCTATGGGCCGCCAACCGACTGCAATTGCTGGACTTCGGAGTACCTGCCTCACAAGTAGAGACAGCCAATATATGTACTTTTACCCAATATGAAGAGTTTTTCTCGGCACGCCGGATGGGTATCAGATC
Source organism: Bacteroides muris (ex Afrizal et al. 2022) (assembly GCF_004793475.1). Classification (GTDB taxonomy): domain Bacteria; phylum Bacteroidota; class Bacteroidia; order Bacteroidales; family Bacteroidaceae; genus Bacteroides; species Bacteroides muris. Next base: position 13,841 of record NZ_SRYZ01000032.1, read on the forward strand.
CGGAAGGATGTTGTCGGGAATCATGTTGACCTATTCAAACGGATTGTATTAATGTATCATATCACACTTTCTAAAGATATCAAGCAAAATTGCCCCGAATTCCGCGGTGCAGCCGTATTTGCAGAAGTGACAAATACCGCATATTGTGAAGGGTTGTGGCAGGAAATCGCAACTTTCACCCATGAGCTAAGAGCACGTGAAACAACGGACAGCATCAAGTATCAACCCGTCATTGCCGCCACACGCGAGGCCTACAAGCGTTGCGGAAAAGACCCCAGCCGCTACCGTCCCTCTGCCGAAGCCCTGCGCAGACGGTTGCTGCGCGGACTGGAACTTTATCAGATTGACACGCTGGTAGACCTTATCAACCTTGTTTCCCTACGCACGGGCCACTCTATCGGCGGATTTGATGCCGACAAGATACAAGGAACCGACCTTGAGCTGGGTATAGGACGTGCCGAGGAATCGTTCGAGGGTATAGGCCGCGGCATGCTGAACATAGAAGGGCTACCCGTCTACCGCGACCGTATAGGCGGTATCGGTACCCCGACCAGCGACCACGAACGCACCAAGATGGGACTGGAAACCCGTCATATCCTTGCCATTGTCAACGGTTACAACGGTCAGGAAGGACTGGCAGAAGCCGCCGAAATGATACTGCACCTATTAGAGAAATACGCTTCCGCTACCGGTGGAACCATACAATATTTTGAATAAGACCATCCCATGAGAAATCATATTCTTGCCTGCTGTCTGCTGCTGCTCCCTCTCGATGCCACGGCACAAGAAAAGAAAAACAGCTTTTCCGCCATGGAAATCAACCACGTCCGCGTCACCACCCCCGGACTGTTCTCGCAACGAAACGAAATAGAACTCCCCTTGGAAACCATATTGGATAGCGAATACTCCTTCCCCCTGCCCGGCGGAAAAGTCATCTCTCCATACGGACGGGGAAGGGGAAGACACAGCGGCATCGACATCAAGACCCACGCCAAAGACACCATACGGAGCGCTTTCAACGGAGTGGTACGCATGTCCAAGCACTACAGCGCATACGGCAACGTGATAGTCGTGCGCCACTCCTTCGGGCTGGAAACCATCTATAGCCATAACTCCAAAAACCTGGTACACAGCGGAGATACCGTCAAAGCCGGACAACCCATCGCCCTGCTTGGACGTACGGGACGCGCCACCACCGAACACCTCCACTTTGAGACTCGCGTCAATGGCCAGCACTTCGACCCCAACTTCATCTTCGACATGGAGAAACAAACCCTTCACAGGCAACGCATCAGCTGCCTGAAAACCGGAAACAAGATTGTCGTGAAACCATTGCCCACCATCTACCCGAAGCCCTTGGAAAAAAAATACCCAATGGAACTATTTAAGTATCCAAACGTTTCACTACATTTGCAAAACGTTTCACTAAAAGAACGAATTGAACTTTAAAGCATATCAATGATAGAAAAACTGATTGTTCTTGAAGATATTGATCCGGTAATATTCTACGGCGTAAACAACGCCAACATGCAACTGATAAAAGCTTTGTACCCCAAACTTCGTATCGTTGCCCGTGGCAATGTCATCAAAGTATTGGGTGATGAGGAGGAAATGTGTGCATTCGAGGAGAACATCACCAAACTGGAAAAATACTGTGCCGAGTACAACTCTTTAAAAGAAGAGGCCATTATCGACATCATCAAAGGCAATGCCCCGCAGGCCGAGAAATCGGGCAATGTCATCGTATTCAGCGTAACCGGAAAGCCTATTATACCACGTAGCGAAAACCAGCTGAAACTGGTGGAAGCCTTTGCCAAAAACGACATGCTGTTTGCCATCGGTCCTGCCGGTTCCGGAAAGACCTATACTGCCATCGCACTTGCCGTGCGGGCACTGAAAAATAAAGAAATCAAGAAAATCATCCTCAGCCGCCCTGCCGTAGAAGCCGGAGAGAAACTCGGTTTCTTGCCCGGTGACATGAAGGACAAGATAGACCCGTATCTGCAACCACTCTACGATGCCCTGCAGGACATGATACCTGCTGCCAAGCTGAAAGAGTACATGGAGCTGAACGTCATCCAGATTGCCCCCCTCGCCTTTATGCGCGGACGCACACTGAACGATGCCGTCGTCATTCTGGACGAAGCGCAGAACACCACTACCCAGCAGATCAAGATGTTCCTCACCCGTATGGGTATGAACACCAAAATGATCGTAACGGGAGACATGACGCAGATTGACTTGCCTTCTTCCCAGACTTCGGGTCTGGTACAGGCACTGAAGATTCTGAAAGGCGTAAAAGGCATCAGCTTTGTGGAACTGAACAAGAAAGACATCGTAAGACATAAGCTTGTCACCCAAATCGTGGAGGCCTACGAAAAGTTCGACAAAGAAGCGAAAGCAGAGCGTGAAAGGCACAAGACCGAACAAACCGACAAAAGGATTGAACAGAAACAGTAAATTCTCAAATCGTAAATATTACAAAGATGAAAGCATTAACAGCAACTGAATTTAACTTTCCCGGACAGAAAAGCGTGTACCACGGAAAAGTTCGCGATGTGTACAACATCAACGGTGAAAAACTGGTCATGGTAGCTACCGACCGTATCTCAGCCTTCGACGTAGTATTACCCAAAGGCATTCCCTTCAAAGGACAAATGCTGAACCAGATTGCAGCCAAGTTCCTGGATGCCACTACCGACATCTGTCCCAACTGGAAAATGGCTACTCCCGATCCGATGGTGACGGTAGGTGTGATGTGCGAAGGTTTCCCCGTAGAAATGATTGTACGCGGTTACCTCTGTGGCAGTGCATGGCGTGCTTACAAAAGCGACGTGCGTGAAATCTGTGGTGTGAAGCTTCCCGAAGGAATGAAGGAAAACCAGAAATTCCCCGAGCCCATCATCACCCCGACCACTAAAGCCGAGATTGGCGAACACGATGCCGACATCTCCAAAGAAGAAATCCTGGCACAAGGGCTGGCTACTCCCGAAGAATATGACGTATTGGAAAAATATACCATGGCCCTCTTCAAACGCGGCACCGAGATTGCAGCGGAACGCGGATTGATTCTGGTAGACACCAAATACGAATTCGGCAAGCACGACGGCAAGATTTACCTGATGGACGAAATCCATACCCCCGACTCCAGCCGCTACTTCTACTCCGAAGGCTACGAAGAACGTTTTGCCAACGGCGAACCGCAGAAGCAACTTTCCAAGGAATTCGTACGCGAATGGCTGATGGAAAACGGCTTCCAGGGTAAGGAAGGACAGCAGGTACCGGAAATGACAGACGAAATCGTTACTTCAATCAGCGAACGTTATATCGAACTGTACGAGCATATCACCGGCGAGAAGTTCGTGAAGGAAGATACCAGCAACATTGCCGAACGCATTGAAAAGAATGTAACAGAATACTTAAATAAGTGATAAATATCTTAGTGACAAGTGATTAATAGATTTATTAATCACTTGTCACTTATCACTAAACTCTATCAACATGGATTATCCCCAGGAACATATCAAGCCCTACGGTAAGGATGGAAAGAAGAGTGAACAGATAGAGGAAATGTTCGACAACATTGCCCCTGCTTATGACAAGCTGAACCATACCCTTTCATTAGGCATCGACCGCAGTTGGCGCCGGAAAGCAATCAATTGGTTAAAGCCTTTCCAGCCGAAGCGCATCATGGACGTAGCCACCGGTACAGGTGACTTTGCCATTCTGGCCTGCCGCGAGTTGCAACCTGACGAGCTGATAGGCACCGACATCTCAGAGGGAATGATGGACGTGGGACGTAATAAAGTAAAACAGGCGCACCTCTCGGACCGAATCACCTTTGCCCGGGAAGATTGCACCTCTCTCTCATTTGCCGATGACACGTTCGATGCTGTAACCGTAGCGTTCGGTATCCGCAACTTCGAAGGGCTGGACAAAGGGTTGGCAGAAATGTGCCGCGTGCTGAAAACCGGAGGACATCTCGTCATTCTGGAACTCTCCACACCGGACCGTTTTCCTATGAAACAACTTTTCACCATCTACTCCAAAGTAGTCATCCCCCTACTTGGCAAATGCCTGTCAAAGGACAATAGTGCTTACACCTACCTGCCCCAAAGCATCCGTGCTTTCCCGCAAGGCGAAGTGATGCAGGAAGTTATTCGCAAAGCAGGTTTCAGTCAGGTTAATTTCCGCAGACTGACATTCGGTATATGCACTCTTTATACTGCGACCAAATAGAGTGATAAAGTGATATCACCTATCACATTACCGCTCTACCACCTTGATATATAGTATTATTAACGTTAGCACACTAAGAGAATTATGCAGAAATACGGTTTAATAGGCTATCCGCTGAGACATTCGTTTTCCATCGGATATTTCAATGAAAAGTTCAAATCGGAGAATATCGACGCTGAATATGTAAACTTTGAGATACCCAGTATCAATGACTTTATGGAAGTCATAGAGGAAAATCCCGACCTCTGCGGACTTAATGTGACCATCCCGTACAAGGAGCAGGTCATTCCCTTTCTTGACGAACTGGACAAAGACACCGCAAAGATCGGTGCAGTGAACGTCATCAAAATCATCCGCCTGCCGAGGGGAAAAGTAAAGCTTGTCGGCTACAACTCGGATATCATAGGATTTACACAGTCTATTGAGCCTTTACTGCAACCCCATCACAAGAAGGCGCTGATTCTGGGTACAGGCGGTGCATCCAAAGCCGTCTATCGCGGACTGGCCAACCTAGGCATCGAAAGCGTATTCGTATCGCGCACGAAAAAGGAATCGTCTTACCTCACTTATGACGAACTGACACCGGAAATCATGCAGGAATATACAGTCATCGTAAACTGTACGCCTGTAGGCATGTATCCCAAAGTAGATTTCTGCCCCGACATCCCTTATGAACAACTGACCCCAAACCATTTGCTCTACGATTTGTTATATAATCCAAACGAAACACTCTTCATGAAGAAAGGCCAGGCACAAGGAGCCGTCACTAAAAACGGACTGGAGATGTTGCTGCTGCAAGCCTTTGCTGCATGGGAAATTTGGAATAGATAATGAAGAAAACCATCAAATATTCAATTCTCGGTCTGGCTGCCCTCTGCACCTTGCTGTTGTGCGGAGGGTACTATATGCTAGGATATGCCCTGAAGCCCGAAGAACTGGCGACACGAAGCCGCGACATCGCCTCATCCTACGAACTCATGTACGAACACTATCCCGAACTGCAACCGTGGATGGACAGCCTGATGACCGTAGGAGCACTGAAGGACTTCTACATCGAGAACGACCGTGGAGAGACACTACATGCGCTCTATGTTGCAGCCACCCTCCCCACCGACAAAACGGCAGTCATCGTACATGGATATACGGACAATGCCGTACGCATGCTGATGATAGGCTATTTGTACAGCAAGGAGATGGGTTTCAATATCCTGCTTCCCGACCTTTACGGACACGGAATGAGCGAAGGAACCCATGTACAGATGGGCTGGAAAGACCGACTTGACGTGTTGCAATGGACTGAAACCGCCGATGAGCTTTTCGGGCGCAGCCATGCAGACAGCATATCATCCCGCAGTACAAAGATGGTAGTACACGGCATCTCCATGGGAGCCGCCACCACCATGATGGTATCCGGCGAAGTAGAACATGGCCAATACCAACAGCCTTTCATCAAGTGTTTTGTGGAAGACTGCGGCTATACAAGCGTATGGGACGAGTTTCGCGGAGAATTGAAAGAACAGTTCGGACTGCCTCCTTTCCCCCTACTGCATACTGCGAGCTGGCTCTCTCGGCAGGAGTACGGATGGGACTTCCGTGAAGCTTCTGCCTTGGAGCAAGTAAAGAAATGCACTTTGCCCATGCTCTTCATCCACGGTGATGCCGACACCTTTGTGCCGACGTGGATGGTTTATCCCCTCTACGAAGCCAAGCCTGAACCCAAAGAATTATGGATTGTACCCGGTGCCACGCATGCCATGTCTTACAAGGATTATCCGCAGGAATACACCGAGCATGTAAAGAAATTCGTAGGGAAATACATTCATTAATGTGATTTTGCCTATCTTGGCCACAACGAATATTAGTAGTATGAAACGATTTATTTCCATAGCATTCTTCTTGTGCCTGGTCGTATCCTTGCAGGCACAAGAAGTCTACACCACTAAGAACATTCCTAAAGTACACCTTCAGGACAAGACACGTTATGCCTGCAACCCTGCCGGTATCCTGTCTGCAGAGGCATGTGACGACATAGACCGCATGCTCTACGCACTGGAACAGCAGACGGGCATCGAAACGGTAGTCGCCGTTGTCCCGTCCATCGGACAAGAAGATTGTTTCGACTTTTCACACCGGCTGCTCAATGAATGGGGAGTGGGCAAGAAAAAGAAAAACAACGGTTTGGTCATTCTGTTGGTAACCGACCAACGCTGCATCCAGTTTTACACAGGATACGGTCTGGAAGGAGACTTGCCCGATGCCATCTGCAAACGCATACAAACCAAGTACATGATTCCCTATCTGAAAGACAGTAATTGGGATGCCGGAATGGTAGCGGGCGTAAAGGCTGTCTGCGCACGTCTTGACGGCAGTATGGAAAATGACACGGAAGAGGAGGAAGACCTCTCTACAGGAGGTATTCTGTTGGGGATTTTAGGTATCTTTGGAGTAGCACTGATAACAGGTTTCCTTGCCCAACGCGCAGCCAACAAATGTCCCAACTGCGGACAACATAAATTGCAGAGAAGCGGAAGCGTACCCATCTCACGCCGCAATGGAGTGAAAACCGAAGACGTGACCTACACCTGCCGCAATTGCGGACACAAAGTAGTGCGCCGCCAGCAGTCATACGATGAGAATTACCGGGGAGGCGGAGGCAGCGGTCCGGTCATTTTTGGTGGAGGAGATCTCTTCGGAGGCGGAGGCTTCAGCGGTGGCAGCTTCGGAGGTGGTATGGGCGGTGGCGGTGGAGCCGGTTCCAGATTCTAAAACCTCATCCTCTCTCCCGCAGAGAGGAGAAAAGGAATGAAAAAAAAATTTCATAGAATATAATTAAATGATTAATAACCGCACTTTCCTCCTCCCCTCTCTACGGAAGAGAGGGCGGGGGCGAGGCTTAAAAATGAAAAGTATGAAGAAATCAACCATTATCATTATTGCAGTTTTAGCACTCCTTGCCATTTGGGCAGTAACGGGTTACAACGGACTTGTAGCAATGGAAGAAAATGTCAACGGACAATGGTCGAACGTGGAAACTCAATACCAACGCCGTGCCGACCTGATTCCCAACCTTGTAAATACAGTAAAAGGCTACGCTTCTCACGAACGGGAAACCTTGGAAGGTGTGATAGAGGCCCGCAGCAAGGCCACCCGAATCACAGTGAATGCCGAGGACCTGACGCCCGAAAAGCTGGCCGAGTATCAAAAGGCGCAAGGTGCCGTGACTTCTGCCCTCGGCAAACTGCTTGCCATCACGGAGAACTATCCCGAGCTGAAGGCCAACCAGAATTTCCTGGAACTGCAAGCCCAACTGGAAGGTACCGAAAACCGCATCAACGTGGCACGTACCAACTTCAACAACACGGCGAAGGAATTCAATACCAGCATCCGCCGCTTCCCCAAGAATATCCTTGCCGGACTGTTCGGCTTTGAGAAACGCGCTTACTTTGAAGCTGCCGAAGGTGCGGAACAGGCACCGAAAGTAGAGTTCTAAAAATGGACGCAAAAGCATGAATTGAATAATACAGCCTGCATCACATATTCATAAGCAACTGTATATCAACATAAATAATCTAATAAAAGCTAAAAAGGTATGCCCGTATAACCGGACGTACCTTTTATTTTATACATTTGCTCCCGTTATCCATTCCTTTTAACCCGATACAAACAATGAAACATACGTTGAAATACATCTTCACCCTCCTTATACTGTCCGGCTTGTATGCCTGCAACGGTGACGTTTTTGTGGACGAAGTCAAACTCCCCCTCACCGAAGCCACGCTCAGCGGCGACGGCGACACGCTGACTCTCCGATTCAATACTCCAGAGTGGTCGCTGATTAATGCCTATAAAGGCGAAGAGATTTACGGGCTTTACGGACAATTCTATACACTGGACGGCACGGACATGGGTATCACCAAGTGCCATTTGGAAGACAAAGGAAAAATCGTAGTAAAAGACCTCGGCCAAGAGTTAATCCTTGTCCGCCCCAACGACAGGGAACTGCAAGTGTACATCGGCGACAACCCCACCGGCAATCCTTTTCTTTTCTCCGTGTTGATAGGCAATAAGAACCATTACGGCAAGGAACAAGAGATACGCTTCACCCAATCTCCGGGCAGCGGTTACGTGATAGACCGGATAGAATACAACCTCATCCCCGAATCCGTGGGTACTGAAATTTTTGAAGACAATTATCTGCTATGCCTCAACAGCTCCGGCGAACCGGAAGTGCGCACCTACAACCTGAACGAATGGATGCGCCGTCACATATACCTCTCCTGCGCCACCTCCACACACTTTGCACAAACAGATGACGGTCTGCCCTCCATCGAGCTCCCATCTGCCGACATCTCGCAGGGACTGAAACCCGGCAACGACCGTATAGAGTACTTCCAAAACGGAAACGCACTTGTCGAAATGAGTGTGCAGCCGCCCTTCATGAAGACCATGACCCTGCAACCGGGTATCACAGAAATCAGACGCATAGCCGAATATCAGGTTTATTCCGCCGACTACACCCTCTATCTGCGCAATGCCAAAACAGGAAAGCCCCATACCGTGCAAGGTACCTTGCGCAGCAAAACTCCGACAAGAACAATTGGTTTCTATCTAAATCATCAGGAGAATGATAAGTGACCCCAAGAACAAAATACAATATACAAGTAAGAAAACAAGCCTATACATTCATGAAAACCATCCATAAACTACTGACGGCCCTGCTCCTTGCAGGACAATCTGTCAACGGGCTATGGGCGCAGGGCGATGCGATGCCCGCACATACAGACACCGTGCCTCATCCCCTGCACCGTCCCATCCACAAAATCTCACTGGACATACGCCCCGCCTACCTGACTCCTACCAACAGCTTCTTCAAAGGTGACAATGCAAACCAACAACGGATGAACAAGTTCTTGTCGGGGCATCTGAAATACGGTTTGCAGTTCAACCCCGAATCGCCTTTGGGAATGATGTATCCACACACCACACAGGGCATCGGTTTGGCGGTCAATACGCTATTCAATGACACGGAAATAGGAACACCGGTGGCAATCTATGCCTTTCAGACTTCGCGCATCGCAAGCCTATCGTCCCGGTTGTCGCTGGACTATGAGTGGAACTTCGGCGCATCGTTCGGCTGGAAGAAGTATGACGAGGAGACGAATCCGTACAATACAGTGACAAGTTCCAAGATAAATGCCTACATCAACCTGGGCTTCTTCCTGAACTGGCAGCTTTCTCCCTGCTGGAACTTCACGGCAGGGGTGGAAGGAACCCACTTCTCGAACGGAAACTCCCACTATCCCAATTCAGGAGTCAACACGATAGGAGCACGGATAGGCATCACACGGAACTTCGGCGATGCACGGACACTGATGCCGGCACAAGCCGCCCGTCCTCCTCAGGGAAGGACATTTGTCCCGCATATCAGTTACGACTTAGTGGTGTACGGAGCCACGAAAATACGCGGTTGGGTAGAAGAGTACAACAGTGTGCTGGTGCCGGGTTCATTCGGTGTAGCGGGCATCAACTTCAACCCGATGTATAATTTCCACCGGGTATTGCGGGCAGGCATATCGATAGACGCTCAATATGACGAAAGCGCCAACCTACGCGACCATCAGGCGGGAACGAACGAGAAGGGTGACCTCAAGTTCTACCGCCCACCATTCAAGGAGCAATTCAATGCGGGACTGTCGGCACGCATCGAGTTCGTGATGCCGGTGTTCTCCATCAACCTTGGCGTAGGTTACCACTTCCTGCACAAGGGCAATGACACCAAAGGATGCTACCAAGTACTGGCACTGAAAACGTCACTAACGAGGAACCTCTACCTCCATATAGGCTATCAGTTGCAGAATTTCCACGACCCGAACCACTTGATGCTGGGATTGGGATGGAGATTCAACAACCGGAGAACCGGAATGTTCTAAGCAGATTACTTTTCTCGCACAAAGCCAAGGTTGTAACCGAAATAATCACTACTTTTGCGCATTCAATTGAACTAACTTATTATCTCATGAGCAATCAACGATACATGATGCGAGGCGTCAGCGCATCCAAGGAAGATGTGCACAACGCCATAAAGAATATCGACAAAGGTATCTTCCCGCAGGCTTTCTGCAAAATTATTCCCGACATTTTGGGCGGCGACCCGGAATATTGCAACATCATGCACGCCGACGGTGCAGGCACCAAGTCCAGTCTTGCCTACATGTACTGGAAGGAAACCGGTGACCTCAGTGTATGGAAAGGCATCGCACAGGATGCACTTATCATGAACATAGACGACCTGCTTTGTGTGGGTGCCGTGGACAACATTCTGGTATCTTCCACCATCGGGCGCAACAAACTGCTCATTCCCGGTGAAGTAATCTCCGCCATCATCAACGGTACGGACGAACTGCTTGCCGAGCTCCGTGAAATGGGCGTAGGCGTTTATGCCACCGGAGGCGAGACTGCCGATGTGGGCGACCTTGTACGCACCATTATCGTAGACTCTACGGTGACTTGCCGCATGAAGCGCAGCGATGTCATTGACAATGCCAACATCCGCCCGGGAGACGTGATTGTAGGTCTGGCTTCCTACGGACAGGCCACCTACGAAAAAGAATACAACGGCGGTATGGGCAGCAATGGTCTGACCAGCGCACGCCACGACGTGTTCGCCAAATATCTGGCAGAGAATTATCCCGAAAGCTACGACAAGGCAGTGCCCGAAGAACTGGTTTACAGCGGCAAGCTGAAACTGACGGACAGCGTCGAAGGCAGTCCGATAGATGCAGGAAAGCTGGTACTCTCTCCTACCCGTACGTATGCACCGGTAGTAAAGAAGCTGCTCAACGCACTCCGTCCCGAGATTCACGGTATGGTCCACTGCTCAGGCGGCGCACAGACCAAGGTGCTGCACTTTGTAGGTAACAACTGCCGCGTCATCAAAGACAATCTCTTCCCCGTTCCACCGTTGTTCAAGATCATCAAAGAACAAAGCGATACGGACTGGAGCGAAATGTACAAGGTGTTCAACATGGGCCACCGTCTGGAAGTGTACCTCTCTCCCGAACATGCGGAAGAGGTGATTGCCATCTCGAAGAGTTTCAACATCGACGCACAGATTGTAGGCCGCATCGAGGAAAGTGACAAGAAAGAGTTGATTATCAAAAGCGAATTCGGAGAGTTCAGATACTGATAAAGATGGGAAAAAAAGGCGACAGCATCTACATAAAACTACCTGAAAGCATAGTTCAACTGGGTGCGATAGCTATTCTGTTCGTTATTATCGACCTCACCGGAGGACTGATAGACTACATTCAGGAACCGGAAATGAGAATAGGTCGTATCATTATGCGCTCAATAGGTATATTAGGCTGGTCGGGCGTAGAATATCTTGCCATTAACGTGATATGGCAGAATCATAAGAATAAATGACTCTACAGCAGGAAGTAAAAAAACAGAAAACTATTATTAAATGGCAGATAACAACAATACACTACTCGAAAAACTGGAGGGCCTCGTAGCCCGCTTCGAGGAGGTATCGACTTTGATTACGGACCCGGCAGTGATTGCCGACCAGAAACGTTACGTCAAGCTCACCAAAGAGTACAAGGAACTGGGCGACCTGATGAATGCCCGCAAAGAATACATGCAAGTGTTGAGCGGCATCGAAGAAGCCAAAGAAATCATTGCCAACGAAACAGACCAGGAGATGCGCGAAATGGCACGCGAAGAGCTGGATGCCTGCCAGACCCGCCAACCGGAACTGGAAGAACAGATAAAGCTGCTCCTCGTTCCCGCCGACCCGCAGGACGGACGCAACGCCATTCTGGAGATACGTGGCGGTACGGGCGGCGATGAAGCCGCCATCTTTGCAGGCGACCTCTTCCGCATGTACACCAAATTCTGTGAAGCCAAAGGCTGGAAGCTGGAAATATCCAGCGCCAACGAAGGTGCAGCCGGCGGTTTCAAGGAAATAGCATGCTCCGTGACGGGCGACAACGTATACGGCACGCTGAAATATGAATCGGGCGTACACCGCGTGCAGCGTGTGCCTGCCACCGAAACACAAGGACGCGTACACACCTCTGCCGCCTCCGTAGCCGTGCTTCCCGAAGCCGAAGAGTTCGATGTAGTCATCAACGAAGGCGAAATCAAGTGGGACACCTTCCGAAGCGGCGGTGCAGGCGGTCAGAACGTGAACAAGGTGGAATCCGGCGTGCGTCTGCGCTACAACTGGAAGAACCCCAACACGGGCGTAGTCGAAGAAATCCTCATCGAGTGTACCGAGACGCGCGACCAGCCCAAGAACAAGGAACGCGCCCTCTCGCGCCTGCGTACCTTCATCTACGACAAGGAACACCAGAAGTACATCGACGACATTGCCAGCAAACGCAAGACAATGGTCAGCACCGGCGACCGCTCTGCCAAGATACGTACCTACAATTATCCGCAAGGACGTATCACAGACCATCGCATCAACTACACCATTTATAATCTCTCCGCTTTTATGGATGGAGACATCCAGGACTGCATCGACCACCTCATCGTAGCGGAAAATGCAGAAAGACTGAAGGAAAGCGAATTGTGACAAGGTGGCAAAGTGATAAAGTGACAAGGTTATAGAGTGACGAGATGATAGTTCATTAACCAAGCAATCCCAATCATTAAATCGTAAATATAAAGATGAACAAACAAGAATTATTTGAAAACATAAAGCGCAAGAAATCATTTCTTTGCGTAGGCCTTGATACCGACATCAAGAAAATCCCCGAACATCTGCTGAAAGAAGAAGATCCTATCTTCGCTTTCAACAAAGCTATCATCGACGCAACGGCCGACCTCTGCATCGCCTACAAGCCCAACCTTGCTTTTTACGAAAGCATGGGCGTGAAAGGCTGGATAGCTTTCGAGAAGACCGTGAACTACATCAAGCAGAACTATCCCGACCAATTCATCATCGCCGACGCCAAACGCGGAGACATCGGAAACACCTCTGCCATGTATGCACGCACGTTCTTCGAAGAGCTGGATATAGATTCCGTAACCGTTGCCCCCTATATGGGCGAAGACAGCGTTACGCCGTTCCTCACCTATGAGGGCAAATGGGTAATTCTGCTTGCACTGACCAGCAACAAAGGCTCGCACGACTTCCAACTGACGGAAGACCCGCAAGGCGAACGCCTCTTCGAGAAGGTGCTCCGCAAATCACAGGAGTGGGCTAGCGACGAACAGATGATGTATGTGGTAGGCGCCACCCAGGGCCGTGCCTTCGAGGATATCCGCAAGATTGTGCCCGAACACTTCCTGCTTGTCCCCGGCGTAGGTGCCCAAGGCGGTTCGCTGGAAGAAGTCTGCAAGTATGGCATGACGAAGACTTGCGGACTGATTGTCAACTCCAGCCGCGGCATCATCTATGTGGACAAGACGGAAAATTTCGCTGCTGCCAGTCGCAAGGCTGCCCAAGAAGTGCAGGCACAGATGGAAGAACAATTGAAAGCAATCTTGTAAGAATATGCCATGATACTCCTGCAAGACATACCACAATATTATGCATACTGCTTTGCGGGCAAAGACCTTTGCCCCAAAGCAGCCACCTGCCTGCGAGCCATTGCAGCGCAAACCCTCGCGGAAAGCGAGGAAGAAGGGAAGAATATACTGTACTGCATAAATCCCGTTTATGTGCAGCGTCTTTCGCCTGCCGACAGTTGCCGGTATTACCGCAACAATAAACCCGTGCGCTATGCCAAGGGTATGACCCAGCTCTTCGAAGACCTCCCCTTAAAGCAATCACGCGTGGTCCGCCTACGGGTAATGCAATGCTTTTCGTGCGAAAGCTATTTCTACCAAAGCCGCAAAGGAGAGCGGCTCATTACTCCTGACGAACAAGAAGCCATTCGCCGTGTATTCCGTGCGTCAGGCGTGACAAGCGAACCTAAGTTCGATGGCTTTCAGTACAGTTTGGCGTGGGAAGGATAGATATAACTATTCTATCAATCAGCATCTTACGGATTTATTTATTTTTATCTCCAACAAAGTGACACTTTATTCCCAATAAAGCGCCACTTCAACAGCAATAAAGCGTTACTTTAACAGCAATAAAGTGGCGCTCTGGCAGAGATAAGACAAAACTCGATTGTCACTGAAGCAACAGCATACGGAAAAGAAGATACAGACAAGACAGTTCTCATCCACCAGTTGATGAGCAGCGTCTGTCTTACTGCATGAAATTAGCAATCAGGAAACTGCAAGCGTCCTCAAGTTCCGAAAGTTCTTCTTTGCGAGACAGACGGATGCCGCACCGGTCGCAGAAATCTTTCAAGAGCGATTCCGTTCTGCCATCCTCCACCTCAATCATATCCGGTTTGTTGTCCAAGCGGCACAAGTTATCGACAAGTTCAACAAGCATCTGCCGAGGCGCCTCTTCTCCATCCTCCATACAGAAGACGGGGAACAGCCCATCTTCTCCGGCATCCAGGCAAAGCAATACAGACGGCAGGAAAGGTATTCCATCTGCTGATTCATCCACGGGTGCAGGCATGTGGATGAGCTTCATCTGCAATGTGCCGGAAGTACGGAGTTTCTTCACCCTTCTTATAAGTATATCATTGGTAAACTCCGGTGCCGGCCATTCGTCGGGCAGGAGAGCAGGGAGCTCTATCATCCCCCAGTCGTAAGTCCCCTCAGCGTTTGGAACAAGGTAAGGCACCGGTTTTCCTCCCTCCATCGTAGGGTAATCTCCTTTTTCGTCAAAGCCCAGTTCAGTCAGACTCCGGCACGCCAACTCTCCCGCAACGGCAATCGCCGCACGGAGTGCTTCGACAATATCGGCGGCATCTTTCTCGCAAGTAATGCCCAAGGGCACTTTGAAAGGCAGATGCCGGGTAAAGTCAGGCCACCCTTTGGGACGGCGCACCTTCAGCCCATGGGCATTGACATAGTCGCGGATTATCTTCTTCGTCTTATTCTGCACGGCAGATGCCTGTATGAAGTCACAATTGATGCAGTCAAAAGTCGCTGCCATCTCAAGCATATCCACTTCAGAAAACCGCATACTGCCGAAACCGAGACTCTTCAAATAAGAAGCGAACCCTTTCTGTCCCCTATAGAAGCCCAAGGCTAAATGTTCGCCTCCATTCCCCATCACGCAACAATAACCTGTCTCTCCATCAGAAAGGCGGAATGCAAACACATCACTGTCCGTCAATATATTCCACAGTTCCGTATCGCGGTATTGAAATGCCACCGCAAGCATATCATCTGTCAATATCATACTACATCTATTTTTATCAGATGCAAAGCTACGACTTATTTCGAACAAACATGCTTCCTTATCTATTTAATTATAAAAAACTGTCATCCATAGCGAAGCAAAGCACCTACTTTTCCAAAACAAGTTTGTTATCTATCAAACCCAAGACGGGAAGACTTCTATTGATGTGAAATTGGAGCAGGACACGGTGTGGCTTACACAGGCGCAAATGAGCGAATTGTTTCAGATTTCATCTTCGACAGCGAAGAACATGTACAACAAGGCAGATGACAGTATTGACATCCTCTACAACGACGGCAGCACCAAGAATATTGCCGAAGCATCGGACATGCTCAACATTTCTCTTCTGTCTAAGAAAGTAAAAAAGTACGACTTATGCTACCAACGTTTGCATAGATAAGTATAAAATATTCACCTTAGAATAAGGAAATATAAAAAAAAAGTCCGTTATTTGCGTTTTGAAACCATCTAACAAGAATAAGACATGGAGTTCTCTGCTAAACAAATTGCAACATTTATCCAAGGAGAAATTGTTGGAGACGAGAATGCTACCGTTCATACCTTTGCGAAAATCGAAGAGGGAATACCGGGAGCCATATCCTTCCTATCCAACCCCAAATACACCCCCTATATATACGAAACCCAATCAAGCATTATTCTGGTAAACAAGGACTTTGTTCCGGAACAAGAAGTAAAAGCTACCTTGATTAAAGTGGACAATGCGTATGAAAGTCTTGCCAAATTGCTGAATCTTTATGAGCAAAGTAAGCCAAAGCGGGTGGGAATTGACTCTCTGGCCTTTGTTGCCGAGACAGCTAGAATAGGCAAGGATGTTTACATTGCGCCTTTTGCTTGTATTGGCGAATATGCAGAAGTGGGAGACAATACGGTCATTCATCCTCACGTCACGATTGGCAACGGTGCCAAAGTGGGCAATGACTGTATTATTTACGCTAACTCAACCATCTATCACGATTGCCGGGTAGGAAATCACTGCATCCTGCACTCCGGTTGCGTTATCGGTGCAGATGGCTTCGGCTTCGCCCCCACTTCCGAGGGTTATGAAAAAATCCCGCAAATAGGTATAACCATCTTGGAAGACCATGTGGAAATCGGTGCCAACACGTGTGTGGACCGCGCTACTATGGGAGCTACCATCGTACATAGCGGCGTGAAACTGGATAATTTAATCCAGGTGGCACACAATGATGAAATAGGCTCCCACACCGTAATGGCTGCGCAAGTAGGTGTAGCAGGTTCTACCAAGATAGGAGAATGGTGCATGTTCGGCGGGCAAGTAGGCATTGCAGGCCATATCCATATAGGCAATAAAGTGAACCTTGGCGCACAGTCCGGTGTTCCCAGTAGCCTAAAGGACGGTAGCCAGCTTATCGGCACCCCTCCTATGGAGCTGAAACAATATTTCAAGGCATCCATCGCACAAAGAAGTTTGCCGGAAATGCAAGTGGAACTGCGCCAGCTCCGCAAAGAATTGAATGAACTTAAACAACAATTAAATAAGTAACCAATGTTAAAACAAAAGACTCTAAAAGATAGCTTTTCGCTCAGCGGAAAAGGTCTTCATACGGGACTTGACCTAACCGTTACTTTCAATCCTGCTCCGGATAATCATGGATACAAAATCCAACGTGTCGACCTAGAAGGACAACCTACCTTCGATGCCGTTGCAGACAATGTAATCGAAACTACCCGTGGTACCGTACTCTCCAAAAACGGAGTAAAGGTGAGCACAGTGGAGCATGGTATGGCAGCCCTCTATGCATTGGGAATCGACAACTGCCTGATACAGGTAAACGGACCGGAATTTCCCATTCTGGACGGAAGCGCCCAATATTATGTCAACGAAATAGAGCGCGTAGGCACTGTAGAACAAAATGCCGTAAAAGATTTCTATATCATCAAGTCCAAAATTGAATTCCGTGACGAAACCACCGGCTCTTCCATCATCGTGTTGCCGGACGAGAACTTCAGCTTGAATGTACTGGTATCGTACGACTCCAACATCCTCCCCAACCAGTTTGCAACATTGGAGGACATGACAAAATTCAAGGATGAAATCGCAGCAAGCCGTACTTTCGTGTTTGTGCGCGAAATTGAGCCATTGCTGCAGGCCGGTCTTATCAAGGGCGGCGACCTTGACAATGCGATTGTTATTTACGAACGCGAAATGTCTCAGGAGAACTATGACAAACTGGCCGATGTGATGGGAGTTCCTCACATGGACGCCAAACAATTGGGATATATCAACCACAAACCTTTGGTGTGGCCCAATGAATGCGCCCGTCACAAGTTGCTCGATGTCATCGGCGACCTGGCTTTGATAGGCAAGCCCATCAAGGGCCGCATCATCGCTACCCGCCCGGGACACACTATCAACAACAAGTTCGCCCGCCAGATGCGCAAGGAAATCCGCCTGCACGAAATCCAGGCTCCTGCCTACGACTGCAACCGCGAACCGATTATGGATGTAAACCGCATCCGCGAACTTCTGCCTCACCGTTACCCGATGCAATTGGTGGACAAAGTAATAGAAATAGGTGCCAACTACATTGTAGGTATCAAGAACGCAACTTCCAACGAGCCTTTCTTCCAGGGACACTTCCCGCAGGAACCCGTAATGCCCGGTGTGTTGCAGATAGAGGCAATGGCGCAGACGGGAGGTCTGCTTGTACTGAATTCGGTGGATGAACCGGAACGCTACTCTACCTACTTCATGAAGATTGACGGTGTGAAGTTCCGCCAAAAAGTGGTACCGGGAGATACGCTCATCTTCCGTGTAGAGCTGATGGCTCCCATACGCCGCGGCATTTCTACCATGAAAGGTTATGTGTTCGTAGGCGAGAAAGTGGTCTGCGAAGCGGAGTTTATGGCACAAATAGTTAAGAACAAATAAATAGATTTACGATTAGACGATTTACGTTTTACGATTCATATTACCCATAAGAATTATCACTTTCAGGTAAAATCGTATATACTGTAAATCGCAAATAACCTCAATCGTAAATTGCTAAACCGTAAATAATATGATAAGTCCCTTAGCGTATATTCATCCCGAAGCCAAAATCGGGGAGAACGTAGAGATTGCTCCTTTTGTTTTCATTGACAAGAATGTGGTAATCGGTGATAACAACAAGATTATGGCAAACGCCAACATTCTGTACGGTGCACGCATCGGCAATGGAAACACCATTTTCCCGGGAGCCGTTATCGGTGCCATTCCCCAGGATTTAAAATTCAGAGGGGAAGAAAGCACTGCTGAAATCGGAGACAACAATATCATACGTGAAAACGTAACTATCAACCGCGGCACAGCTGCCAAAGGCAGAACCATCGTCGGCAACAACAACCTCCTGATGGAAAGCGTACACGTGGCCCACGATGCCCTGATAGGCAACGGCTGTATCATTGGCAACTCTACAAAAATGGCGGGTGAAATTGTCATCGACGATTATTCCATCATCAGTGCCAATGTACTGATGCACCAATTCTGCCATGTAGGCGGTTACGGTATGATACAAGGCGGTTGCCGTTTCAGCAAGGACATCCCACCGTACATCATTGCCGGACGCGAGCCTATCTGCTATGCGGGAATCAATGTGGTAGGGTTACGCCGCCGTGGATTCTCCAACGAGACCATCGAGAAAATCCACGATGCCTATCGCATCATCTATCAAGGCGGTCTGAACAATACGGATGCCTTGAAGAAAATCGAGGATGAAATGGAAATGACACCGGAAATAAGTTATATCGTAAACTTTATACGTGAATCAGCCCGCGGCATTATCCCCGCAGGGAAATAAAAAGACGTATGATTTACACAAAATCAGAAGTCAGAAATCATAAATTATAATTCATCATGATCTACAGATTTACAATCATCTCTGACGAAGTGGACGATTTTATCAGAGAAATACAGATAGACCCGGAAGCTACCTTTTATGACTTCCATGAAGCAATCCTAAAGTCGGCCGGCTACGCCAACGACCAGATGACCTCTTTCTTCATTTGCGATGATGACTGGGAGAAAGAAAAGGAAATTACGCTGGAAGAAATGGACGACAATCCGGAAATGGACAGTTGGGTAATGAAAGAGACCCAACTGAGTGAACTGGTTGAAGACGAGAAACAGAAACTTCTCTATGTATTCGATTATATGACTGAACGTTGCTTCTTCATCGAGCTTTCTGAAATCATTACCGGAAAAGAAATGAAAGGCGCCAAATGCACCAAGAAGGCGGGTGAAGCTCCCAAGCAGACCGTTGACTTTGAAGAGATGGCAGCTGCCGGCGGTTCTCTGGATTTAGACGAAAACTTTTACGGCGACCAGGACTTCGATATGGAAGATTTCGACAAAGAGGGCTTCGGCGGTTTGGACGAAGCCGGAAGCTCTTTTGAAGAAGAGAAATATTAAACAGACATACCATACAGATTTCTTTTAAGCGCGGATTACACGGAAACGCACGGCTATTATTGAATATTCCCCGTGTAATCCGCGTAATCCGCGCTTAACGTTTTTATCCGCATGCACACTTTAATTGTACTTATCGGTCCCACCGGAGTAGGCAAAACAGAGCTAAGCCTCCGATTGGCAGAACATTTCCATACTTGTATCGTCTCAGCCGATTCGAGACAACTCTACGCAGATATAAAGATAGGCACAGCTGCCCCTACACCGGAGCAACTGAAACGGGTACAGCACTACTTCGTCGGCACCCTGAAGCTGACAGACTATTACAGTGCCGCCCAATACGAAGCGGAAGTGATGAGGCTGCTGGAAAGCTTGTTTACAAAGCATGACACCGTACTGCTGACCGGAGGCTCAATGATGTATGTAGATGCAGTCTGTAAAGGAATTGACGACATTCCGACCGTAGATGCCGATACACGCCGGCTCATGCTGCACAAATACGAAACAGAAGGTCTGGAAAGACTTTGTGCGGAACTTAAGCTGCTGGACCCGGAATATTACAAAATAGTAGATTTGAAAAATCCCAAACGTGTAGTCCATGCGTTGGAAATCTGCTACATGACGGGAAAGACCTACTCTTCCTTCCGCACCCGGCAAAAGAAGGAACGTCCCTTCCGTATTATCAAAATAGGATTGACTCGTGACCGGGAAGAGCTTTATGAACGCATCAACTGCCGGGTAGACCAAATGGTGGAAGACGGCTTGGTGGAAGAAGCGCGCACGGTCTATCCGTATAAAAGTCTAAATTCCCTGAATACAGTAGGCTACAAAGAAATATTCAAGTATCTGGACGGCGAATGGACATTACCCTTTGCCATCGAAAAGATAAAGCAGAACTCACGCATCTATTCCCGTAAGCAAATGACCTGGTTCAAACGGGACGAGGAAATCCGCTGGTTCCACCCGGAGCAGGAAACGGAAATACTGAAAATCCTCTGAAATCCTTATCCCCTATTCATCAAGAAAGAATTATTCGCTGACAAGTTCCTGCAACTTATCCTGCATATACCGAAGTTTCGCAGTTCCAGTACCTTGTTCTATATGGCGGATAATGCCTTTCTTATCCACCAGTATAGTGACCGGCATACCACTCACATGAAAGGTCTCGAAGAAAAACGAGTCATCGGCTATCTGGGTAAAGAGGAAAGGACGGCTCTCTACAATTTTCTTTATTTGTGCAGCACTGTCAAAAGTCGTAGCAAGATAGGTTACATCAGGATAGACTTCCATCCATTTGTTCAGCTCCGGCATTTCACGGATACAAGGGCCACAGCCGGTATACCAGAAGTTCAAGACCATAGGACGTCCCGCCACGTTGTCCGAACCCACACCAGGCGGCATGCCTTCGAAGAAAAGCCCGTCCACCAAATAATATTTCTTACCGGCTGTCTGGGCAGAGCAAAGCCCTGCCCCCACAGCTAGCAGAATTAGAAACAAAGAGAAAATTTTCCTTATCATAGTTGTTAGAGACTATTCATTTTTTAGCGCAATCGTAAGCTTGGATTGTGCCTTCACTTTGCCGGTAGCCATGCCAATATACGAAACAACCAATACAGCATCCTTAGAAGGTACAGAAAGGACAAAATTACCATTGACATCGGTAACGCTTCCCGTAGTGGTACCTTCTATCAGAACAGTCGCACCGATAACAGGTTTCCCCTGCTCATCCACCACTTTGCCTTCCACTTTCATATTGCCTTTGGCAATGGTCTTTTCTACAGCTTTAGTTTTTTTAGTAGTGATGTAAATCTCACCTTTTCCATCTGCCTCTTTCTTCACCTCAATACCCTCAATATTCTCGGCAGGTATTAAATCATCGATAGTTTTAGTATCCAAGTCAACCTTTTCTCCATCAATATAGACAGTCTTTATTAAATCAAGACTGCCCTTATGCTGTACTTTAGCATTCTCTGCCACCTCATTACCCCGGCGGATAACCATACCCGGAGTTCCTTGTTTCAGGGTTATCAGAATAACACCATTCTGTCCCTTTTCTCCATATAATTCCGTGGCAGATTTGTCTTTTAAAACCGTTATACGTTCTATCTTATCAGAATTCAATGCACTCATAACAGATGGCGTCACCTCTTTTCCATCCACAATATACAGTGGTTCTTTCCCATTACCTGCATACCCTTCAACTGTAATACCATTGGCAGAAGAAGTTTTTTCAAGTTTGTCGTCATCCAGCCTGAACATCACCGGAGCCGTATATTTCACCGCCACCGGCTGCCCCTTCTGTCTTCCAGGTTTCCACTTCGGCATAGTGTTTATCAAACGTAACGCCTCAGCATCCATATCCTTATCTACAGAACGGAGTACCTTGGAGTCCTTGATACTTCCATCTTTATCCACTACAAACCGGACAGTCACGCATCCCTGTATACCTTTCTCTTTGGCAGATGCCGGATAACGCATATTCGTCTTGATATAATCCATGAAAGCACTCATTCCGCTGCCGGGAAATTCCGGCATCTCCTCTACCACCTCGAAGACCGGAGTTCCCTTCAACTGCTTTCGGACTTCCGACGGTACATACTTCACATCGGCAGGTTTCGTAGTGTCACCTGCATTTTCCGCCACTTTTGTTTCTACAATTGCAGCCAAATCGTTAACTTTGACGCTTGAAATTTCCTCAACTTTATCGGAAACTTCGGGACGGGCAAAAGCTGTCACTGCAATGGCAGCCACAGGAAGTACATAAAGATACTTCAAACGTGCCCACGGACTTGATTTTTCTTTTAACATCATAGTGATACGTTTTTTAAGTTTACTGTGATTAAAGCTGTTGGCCATAGAGTAGAGCCTTGTGCCGACAGCTTTTTTTATTAATAATAGTTGATATTGTTTTGCGTCCACGCCCTCCTTTATCACCGTCTCATCGGCTTCAAACTCATGGATATTCTGCAGTTCCTGCTTCAGCAACCACGATGCCGGATTGAACCACTGGAAGAAAATGCAGACATCAGTCACCAGCAAGTCCCAGGAATGGCGGTTATGGATATGGGCAAGCTCATGGATAAGGATTTCCCGTCCATTCTCCTCCAAGTCTTTCCGTGAAATGACAATATATCCCATCCAACTGAACG
Source organism: Bacteroides muris (ex Afrizal et al. 2022) (assembly GCF_004793475.1). GTDB lineage: Bacteria > Bacteroidota > Bacteroidia > Bacteroidales > Bacteroidaceae > Bacteroides > Bacteroides muris. Next base: position 36,921 of record NZ_SRYZ01000032.1, read on the forward strand.
GGGAGATGTCACGGTTGTGTACAATCAAAGTAACGCGCTCTTTCCTGCCCTGCAAGTAATTGCCGATGTCTTCTCTCCTACCCGCTTTCAGCAACATCAGCAACCGCACCAGCGAACAGGCATTGCGGAAAGCAAAGAAAACGATTCCTGCCAGATAGACCAACAGTGCCACTTGTATCCAGGTGACCGTTGCCGCCTCAGCCGTTATTCCGGTTTCAGTGGCATTCATTGCATCTGCCATCATCAACAACTGTTCCAATGTCAGCATGGTCTGATGCACTTCAGTCTCTTGCCTTACACTTACCTCAACCCAAGGCAGCAGGCACGACAACAACAAAATGCCCAGTAAAGCGAACCGGTTGAAACGATGAAAAGTCTCACGTGCCAGCAGCAAGCGGTAAAACAGATAGAATACCGCCAGACAAACGGATGATTTGAGTATATAAACAAGAAACAGACCCATGGAGTTATTTGCTATTTGATGATTTGTAATAGTCAAGACTTGTTCTGACAGTCCATTTACTATTCGGTTTTCTCATTTCCTGATTTTGCAGTTGATACTTTCTTGCCACAGCGACTTCTTCGATAAAAGTTTGCATGGGAGTTTTTTCTGAAACAGTACTTTCCGGATGCTTGCAATCCGTAGCAAATAGTCACCAGCAACCAACAAACCAATCCGATGTTTTTCATAAGCAAGAGTTATCAAATTTTCAATTACCTCATTCCTTTCCCTTTTCCACCTCTTGTATCAACTGTTTCAGCTCTTCCAGCGATATATCCTCTTCCTTTACCAAAGACGACACCGCGCCGAGATAAGAATTATTGAAATATTTGCTGATGACATTCTTCAGTGTCCGCTTGCGGAAATCCTCCTCGCTGACCACCGCATAATACTGATACGTGTTGCCATACGTATGATGGCTCAGAAACCCTTTATCCTCCAATCCTCTCACAATGGTGGACAAAGTATTGAAATGCGGTTTCGGCTCTTCATAGAATGCCAGCATTTCCTTCACAAACAACGGCCCCTTTTCCCAGAAAAAGCCCATGATTTCTTCTTCTTTTGCAGTCAATCCTTTCATAACATTCTTTGTTTTCTGCAAAGAACTAAATTATTTAGTTCAAAAACTAATTTCCTTCGTTAAATAAAACTAAAGCTTTTAGTTTATCCGGCAAAACCCACTCTCCAACCATCTCCCGACAAGCAAAATACCTAGTAATAGTGATTGCAGTTCTCGGATAAAAGCCGTTACTTTGCATACGAATTAGAGAATTAAAAAACAATAACGCACAATGAATGAGCAACATAAATACCGTTCCACGGACAAGATGAGCGACCTCATCTGCGACAATTACTCTTTATTGATGGTAATGAGCCGTTTCGGACTGTCATTAGGATTCGGAGACAAAAGTGTGAAGGACGTCTGCGAAGCGCAAGGCGTCGATTGCCCTACATTCCTTGCCGTAGCCAACTTTATCAGCGAAGAGCAATACTCTTACAGAGGCAATGAAAGCGATTTTTCCATTCCCGCCCTTATGGATTATCTGAAGCGTGCCCACACATATTTCCTCGACTTCAACCTGCCGGCCATCCGCCGCAAACTCATCGAAGCCATCGATTGTTCCAGTACAAACGATGTAGCCTACCTTATCCTGAAGTTCTTCGATGAATATGCCAAGGAAGTACGCCGCCACATGGAATATGAAAACCAGGCCGTATTCACCTATGTAGAGCAACTGCTCCAAGGCAGGCTATCGGACGAATACGACATCGCCACTTTTGCCAGCAAACATAACCAGATAGACACCAAACTGAAGGAACTGAAGAACATCATCATCAAATACTATCCGGAAAAGGGGAACAATAACCTCCTGAATGCTGTTCTGTTCGATATATTCAACTGCGAACAAGACCTTGCCACCCACTGCCAAGTAGAAGATTATATGTTTGTTCCCGCCGTAGCACACATAGAAAGGAAGTTGAAAAATGAACCATAACACTTCATTGAAGATTGTCATTGCAGAAACCTCAGTCATCCTACGGAGTGGACTGACGGCTGTTTTAAAGCGTATTCCCAACTTGAATGCACACCCCATTGAGGTTTCTTCGCCAGAATCACTGCAGAACTACATTCACATGCAACCGGCAGACATTATCATCATCAACCCCACTTTCGGTGGCTGGTTCGACCTGCCCGCCTTCAAGGCAGAACACGGAAAATCAGGCGTCAAGTTCATTGCCATGGTATGCTCCGTCATCGACAATAACATATTGAAGGAATATGACGAGAACTTCGCCATGTGCGATGACGTAGATGTCATCACCTCCAAAATCAACCACTTGCTGCACACCGAGGAGGAAGAGGAGAAAGACGGCGAACAAGAAACCCTGAGCCAGCGCGAAAAGGAAATCATCACCTGCGTTGTGAAGGGCATGACCAACAAAGCCATCGCCGACAAGCTCTACCTCTCCATCCATACCGTCATTACCCATCGCCGCAACATTGCACGCAAATTGCAGATACATTCTCCGGCAGGGCTCACCATCTACGCTATTGTAAACAAACTGGTAGAATTGAGCGATATCAAAGACTCCCTATAAAAAATCCCGACAGATGTTTTCCATTCTGTCGGGATTCTTTTTACCATTCTCACCGTGCTTGTAAGAATATGGTCTTCAGCAACTCTGCTACAAGTTCATTGCATTGGCACCTAAAGCTCCCAATACGGCGGAAGCAACAGCTATCACTACCTTCAAAATCTTGTCCCAAACGTTCTTTTTCATAGTCTCAATCTTTCAAAATTAGTAAATACATCTTATCCTAACGGGTTCTCTCCCTGGTCACCGTCGGAACCGCCACCGGAATTGCCACCGTCACCGGCATCATCCTTACCGTCAGTAACTGGTCCCGTCCATTTCTCAAACTCCACCCCCTGAAGCAGGGCACGCGTAGTGCCAATGGCAGCCGGGCGCGTGTATTCCGGAGTAAACTGGCAGCGTAGAGCAGTCACCTGATTGGGATTCACGTCTTCAGATTGAGCCACTCCCTTACCTCGCGTACGGGCCTTCATGGTGAATGTGCCCAAACCATCCAGACGCACCGTACGACTGTTCAGCAGCTGGCTCCTCATCACCGTCATCAGGTTACGGATTACATTATGTACGTCACCCGGAGTCAGGGAAGACTTCTCGGCAATCACTTCAGCCAGCTGTTGCGCATCCACGGCTCTTCCCACTTTCTTCAAACTCAGATGCCAAAGTTTGGCACCCTCTTTCGTCGCCAGAGACGACTGTCTTGCATAATAAAATAAAGGCATACTTTCTTTCTCCTTTTTACATTTTTAATTCAACATGGTTTTTAATCTCGTTTTGTTGATCAACAATGCAAAGGTGGGGATATATATGCCTGCAAACAAAGAAAACAGCCTCGCTGAAGCTGTTTTCTGAGATAAGTTTATAAAGTATTGATTTACAGACTTGCAAACAGATATCAGAATTATTCCTCTATCACTATATATTTATCAACATTCCGCATCTCTTTGCTGAAATTGACTCCTACTTTCAGCAGCTTTCTTCCTTCCAACGCATAAGGAATCAGATAGCCTTTTTCATCTATTTGTTTCAGAGCCTCTTCAGCACTACCATTCAGCTTAAATTCAAATACATAGATATAATCTCCAGTCTTCACCACTGCATCGGCACGTCCACGGGCACTGCGTACTTCAGTTTCTACAAACTGCCCCATCAGAGTGAACACTATATAGAAGACCGCTTGATAATGCCGCTCGGTACCGTTACTCAGTTCATAGGGAATACCAGCAAAGAATACTTTCAAACGCTCCATGAATGCGTCGACATCACCGAAACTGAGTTCACGCATAAACTTAGCGATGTGAAAACCGGTCTCATCGTCCGTGACATCAGTATAATAAGGTACTAAGAAATTCAAAAAACCATAGCGGACTTCATCATTGGGGAAACCTAAAGTATAAAGTAAAACATCTTTGTCATAATCCTTAATAGTAAGATATCCGCTTTGATAAATCATCGGAAGAGGATTCTTCACCTCAGCACGATACTCGAAAAAAGCGGAAGCCGTTACTTCAACACCATCAATCAAGAGACGCAAATCATAATCACTCTGCTTCAACAAATCCACCAAATAGGTAGGAGTACCTGTCTGAAACCAAAAATTATCCAAAACCTTTGCTTTACATGCATTCAATACGCTAAAGGGATTGAAAACTCCTTCACAATGCGGATAGAAATGATAACCGTCATACTGCTTGGTCATCTTATCCAGTATTGTGTCAAAGTCCATTCCATTGTCAGCTCCCAAACGTTCTATTTCCGGAGTAAATGTACGAACCAATTCTTCTTTGGTAATACCACAAAGAGAAGAATAATCGGGCCATGAACTGATATCCTGCAAGTGATTCAGGTCGCTGAACACACTGACTTGAGCAAACTTGGTAACTCCCGTCAAAAAGACAAAACGCAGATAGCGGTCGGCACTTTTCAGTACTCCATAAAAGGCTTTCAAAATACGTCTGTACTCATCAAGCAGTGTTTCGTCAAGCAGAGTTTGTATCAAAGGTTTGTCATACTCATCAATCAAGACCACTACTTGTCTACCCGTTTGTTCATAGGCACGGCGGATAATACCGGAGAAACGGTCGGAAAGTGTTACCTCACGTTCTTCTTGTCCCCAAACATCCTCCCACAAACTCAGATACCGGGCAAGCATAGAGTCTAAGCGGGAGATGGAATCATATTTTTCCGCATTCAAGTCCAAATGCAACACCGGATATTCAATCCACTCCTTTTCTAATTGCTCAATGGCAAGTCCTGTAAACAAGTCTTTGCGACCTTGAAAGTATGCTTCAAAAGTTGAAATAAGTAAGCTTTTCCCAAAGCGACGGGGACGGCTCAAAAAATAAGGTTTCCCAGTATGAACCATCTGATAAACAAACGCTGTCTTATCCACATAAAGGTAACCATCTTTCCGAATATCCTCAAAAGTCTGTATGCCTATCGGCAATTTACGTATCTGTTCCATTTTAGTATGGTCTTGGAGTGTGATAATAAGTCGCAATCTTTTTTACAAAGATACTTTTATATTTTAAGATGCCCTAATTATCACTCACTAATTTCAATTTTCCAGATACAAGAACAAATATAAAAGCAGCCGGGATCACCTCCTTCGAAGCTTCTTTTTACATTTTTAATTCAACATGGTTTGTTAATCCTGTTTTGTTGTTCAACAATGCAAAAGTGAATATATATGCCTCTAAACAAAGAAAACAGCCTCGCTGAAGCTGTTTTCTGAGATAAGTTTATAAAGTATTGATTTACA
>NZ_SRYZ01000033.1 GCF_004793475.1 Bacteroides muris (ex Afrizal et al. 2022)
CTATATTTCAATAATTTCAAAGAACTTTTTCAGATTTTAATGGGACAGTAGTGATCTTAAAGATATTTATACATGTAACTAATATCTATATGCCAGAAGCTAAGGTGGCACTTTCTTATTATATCTCAGAATGGGATGAAGATGCTGTTTTAGACGATTATGGTATCCGCGATTGGGTGGAAAATCTACCCGAAAAGAAGATAGCCATATCATCCTTGGCTAATTACTATACCATTATAGGCCTTTAATGTAATAGTTCGGGGCGTTACAACGCCCCAAACCTTATAAAACAATATGAGAACAATATGAGAACAATTTATCTGACTTTAACGACGCTTGCGTTACTGCTACTCCTCTCTTGCTGCCACGAAAACGATACAATCCTGACTTTCGATACCGGAAGCAAGAAGCTAATCAATAGTAAACTGGAGTTTTATTCCAATGGCGGAAATGCGAACCTGTTCTTCACTACCAACAAGGAAGCTCAACCCATTATATCCATCGACTACCTGACACGGAATGAATCGGAATGGTTGAGTGCAAAAGGTTTCGTTGACAGTGGGAATGGGGAGATTACGATTCATTGTGACAAGAACAATACGCTTAATAAACGGGAAGCTTCCATCCATGTGGCGGTGGACGATGCAAATTTTACCATCAAAGTTATCCAACGCCCGGCAGGAACGGCAAACACCACGTATGACGCTTATGTAGTCGGAGAAAAGGAGCAGACGAAAGAAATAGAATTTACGTCCAACGGAAAGCTGACTTTCTCTTTGAGATTCGACCGGCCTATATGGATAAAATACGACACCATAGAGCAGGAAGAGAAAGTGAAATTGCTGCTTTCCATAGAGCCCAATGAGGGTTTGGGCAGAATAGCATTCATAGATGTTTACGTGGATGGCATTAAGCATTCATCAATAAGCGTGCGCCAACAACCCGCTACTTTTTCACCGAACGTGGTAATACCGGCTGTCGAAGCCGGTAGCCTATATGTATTGCTGGGAGACGAAGAAGCCAACATACGCCACATACGCAATCTTACAATTTCCGGTAGCCTGAACGCCTTGGATTTATATGTGCTCAAACAAAGGCTTTTCTTGTCCGGCTTAATCGCCCGGTCTTATCCGCTCCAACTGGATTTATATGAAACTTACATTCTCGAAGGATACAAATCTTATTATTCTGACTTGAAGATAGAACTGCCCGATAATCTGCCTTCCATTGAAGAAGCCTCCCTATCTTCAGAAACATTTGCCTACGTAGACAACATCGCTTCATTGGAGCTACCGGGATATTTGGAAAAGATTGGTCCGTATTGTTTTCGGGGATGTACAGGATTGGAACGAATCAACATACCTGATGATGTGACTGTCATTGGAGAATATGCCTTTAAGGGTTGCTCTGAATTGAAAGAGATTAATATAACCCCATTTTCAAAGTTGGCATCGCTCGGTGACTATGCTTTTGCAACCGGAACGAGACTAAAGTCCTTGTATCTTCCAATTGGCCTGACACATATTTCTGAACTTGCATTCAAAAGCTGCCATGTAGATTCATTATATCTTGATTGGGAGACTCCTCCAATTTTGAAGGTCGTTCCTAAGGGGGAGACCTTATCCGTCCCTTCCGGAAGCAGACAAGCATATGAATCAACTCCCGGTTGGAGTAATTTCAAGAACATCGTTGAACACAATCCCTAATTGAGCAATACGATGAAAGTAAAAGCATTTTTTCAAATTACCAGCATTTTTCTATTGACTCTTTTTTGCCTGACAAGTTGCAAAAAGAAATTAGAAGAACTCTTTTCATCTCCTTCGTATGTCACATGCAAACTGAATGGAGAGAAATATGCAGCGCACTATCGAGGGGTATTCGACATTCTGGAACCTACCCCCGATTTCTATTACAACTTCCGGAAAGGGGAAGGATATTTCAGATTCAATTTCTCATGTTATCCGAAGAAGGACAATAGTACATATCGGGGATTCAGTATAGAATTATGCCTGTTTCTCGACTCTCCTTTAAGTATAGAAGATGAATATACGGTAGCCGTATTGCCCGATTTCCACCAGGAAGACATTCACGAAGCCATCGACTACTATAAAGAGAAAAGGCAGTCTTACTGCGTCATTGAAACCGCTCCTTCAGACTTTCCATTTTGTTTCGGAAACGGTGTTGTGACATTCAAACAAATAAACAATCCCAATGAGACCTACATGGGCAAGTTCGGATTCACATTCACCCCTGATTCTGCACCGCAACGCAACGACGAAAAGGAGATGAACCTGCAAGGAGAATTCCTCATTACAAATACAAATAGAGTTTCTATTGAAATATAAAGCACTGACCAACAGACAAACAGGTTCCTCGTATGTAGGAAGATTATATGGATATAATAGGTGAACGACTCAGGTTGTTCGACTGAACAACCCGGGTCGGCCGAACGAACAACAAAGGCTGTTCAATCGAACGACCTGGGTCGTTCACTTATAAAGAAGTCTTTCCAAGGCGAACCACCAAACGCCAAGCACTCTCAATCATCATGAACTGCAATCCGGCAAATCCTTATCAGAAAGCAATATTACATGATTCCCCCCAACGAAAATCCCATTTGGCAGAACTCCATGAAGTACTACCTCCAGAAAAACGGTTTCACCGGAAAAGCCGATGAACAAAGGGATAGAGAAGAAAGGTGAAAGAGGTGGAAGCCCAAAAACAAGAAGCTACACCAGCTTGCAAATGTCTTCCACAATCTGCGGAACCGTCAACCGGTTCTTCTTCATCTGTTCTTCCACATCATAACGGTCGATAAACTCTTTCTTCACACCGTAGTTCAGCACCTTCATATCCGACGGACCGTAGTAACGGGCAATCTTCTCGCCAAAGCCCCCGTCCAGCACGCCGTCTTCAAGAGTGATGACCAGTGTATGGTCCTGCTTCAGGTCATCGAGCAAAGCCTCGTCCACACCCGTGATGTAGCGGGGATTGACAAGCGTGGCATCCACTCCTTTTTCTTCTTTCAGCCGTGCAGCCACGGCTTCTCCCAACTGATAGAAAGAGCCCAGTCCCAATATGGCAACCTTCTCTCCACGATGGGACACCTCGTAACGGTTCAGCGTCTTGCCGTAATCCTTCTCCGGTTCTATATCCCTGCGGATAACCCCATTGGCCGGCACGCGGATGGCAACCGGATGTTCCGTCTGACGGATGCCCCACTCCAGCATGGCCATGTACTCCTCACGGCAAGTAGGTGCCAGATAGACCATATTCGGAATATTGCCGATGACCGGAATATCGAAAAGACAAAGATGGGTAACGTCGTTCATGCTCGACAAGCTTCCCCAGAAGACAAGAATCAATGCAGGATTATTGTTGATGCAGAGGTCTTGCGACAACTGGTCGTAGGCGCGCTGGATAAAGGTGCTGTAGACCCCGAACACCGGTTTTCCGCCTCCGGCAGCAATGGCAGAAGCCATGGCAACAGCCTGCTCTTCGGCAATACCCATATCGATAAACTGGCGCCCTGCCTCCTTGCGTCGCTCCGGTGTAAAGCCGAATACAGTAGGTGTACCTGCGGTGATGCCCACCACAGTGGGATCCTTCTTCATCTCCTGCAACAGATAATCGGCAGTAAGGTCGGCATAGTCTTCACCCTCCCCAGGCTCACCGGTCAGATTGCCGGTCTCAAGGTCGAACGGAGCACTGTAATGAAAACGTTCTTTCTGCTCTTCCGCCAATTTATATCCCTTGCCTTTCAAGGTATTGATATGTACCACAACCGGATGATTCACGTCCTTCACTGTGCGGAAAGCCTCTATCAGCTGTTCCACGTCATTACCGTCTTTCACATAGAGATAATCATATCCCATTGCCTTAAAATAGTTGCAGGGAGCCTGACCGTCCGTTTCGCGCAGCTGTTGCAGATTGCGGTATAGTCCGCCATGATTCTCGGCAATGGACATCTGGTTATCGTTGACAATGACGATGAAGTTCGTGCCCAGTTCGGCACCTACATTCAATCCTTCGAAAGCTTCACCGCCACTCAGCGAGCCATCGCCAATGACGGCAATCACATTGCCCGTCTCTCCCTTCAGGTCACGCGCCTTGGCAAGCCCGCTTGCCAGACTGACAGAGGTAGAGGTATGCCCGATGACGAAGAAATCATGCTCGCTTTCCGACGGTTCGGAGTATCCGGAGACTTCGTCATATTCGTCCGCATTCATAAACGCTGCCCGGCGGCCTGTCAGTATCTTATGGGCATAGCTTTGGTGGGATACGTCATAGACAATCTTGTCCGTTGGTGAATCGAACACGTAATGCAGGGCTATGGTGGCTTCTACCATTCCCAGGTTGGGTCCTACGTGTCCTCCGTGAGTGCTTAACTTGTTTAACAACACCCGGCGGATTTCTCCGCTCAATTCATTCAGTTCACCAACTGATAATTTTTTCACGTCAGCAGGGGAATTTACTTTTTCGATATACATATTCTATAATAACATTTTAAGTAGCGATGCTTGTTTATCCGATGCCGCCCGTCGTGCAAGCCTCATCCGGACGTTGCAAAAGTACAGAAGAAATGGAAACGGGAAGGTAGATAAATTACCGGTTTAACTACCTTTTTTACAGATATAGCCCAATATTGCATACTTCTGTAGCGAAAGCAGTTAAAACACCAACGAACCAAATGAAATCACAACCGTATCAATGCCGAAGGGTCTTGTCCCCACCAAAGTAAAATGTAATTCAACTTCTTTCCTTCAGAAGTAGGAGTATACCAGATATTCTTCTTGATTTCCACTTCAATCTGACGAAAGACGGAGACGGGAATAGTGGCATAGGGATCAAAAGTTACAAATTGGAAATAAACCTCATCAACCTTTCCGGTACTTGAATTGATTACCATCGTTATTGTCAGTTCACGTCCTTTTACCCTTTGCTTTTCCGCTGCGCTAAAAGCATCTCTTACTATAGTGTATCGTTTGGTACGGGTCCAATTATCACCTTCCGTTAAATCGATACCGGCATCGGGCATACAGAAAGGCTCACCTGTGTCTTTATAGATTTGCCGCATATACGTATAATGGCTATCCTTATTATAAAGTGTCACCAACTTATAAGATGGAACATCACATTGGTAAGTATAGCCATCCTCATTGAAAGTTTTAGTAGCAGTATAATAATTAGTCTGTGCCATAATAGTTGCACAAAATAACAAGCCGATAAAAGTGAGTATTGTTTTCATATCATTTACAGTTTATGGTTAATTTATTTAGTGTCTTAAAATTAGCTATTCCGTTTTGATTCTCGTTCAATGGGTATTTGCTTTCCGTATAACCTACATCACGAAAAGCAGGAATCACACTACTTGTAATCACCCCATCCAATACATCATCAGTAATCTCTGGAAGTAGATTGCCCTTCTTATCAATATATTTAGTTAGATTTTTCACTTCCCTACGACGCACATCCTTTATATCCCTTTCCTCCCACTTACTCCCCGCATACTCCGGCAATCTGCTTATATAGAGATATTGCGCGTAATGTGCCTCAATCTCATTATTCAATACAGAATTATTATACTGAGCAAGTGTATTTTGATAAGCCTGATACGCATGAAACATTTCGTGCAGAAGCTGGTTGCTCTCCATCTGCATGCCCAAAGCGATTCCAACGGATTCGCCTTGCATCCCGAACGACCCGTTCGAGCCTTCCTTGAATTGAATGGTCAAGGTCTTTCCATTAAGATAACTTTTCAATCCGTTGTATAATTCTTCGCCCATACAGTCTGCCATGATTTTATCAATCATATTTTCCAAAATCTTCCAATTATATTCTGTCATGTGGGAATTACGAAATACGCATCCCGCCAAAGAGGATAACCGTATTTTTCCACAAATTCTCCTATAAAATAAGTGGAGTCATTCTTTTGCCTCAATCGCCCGGCAATCAAGCTCAAACATTCATCTGCCCCGTCAGTCCTGAAAAAGCGTTTTTCCTTGGCATATTCGGAAAACATTTCATCTTGCAGACAAGAATGAAAACAACCGCAAAACAAGAATACGAAGAGCAGGCAACGATTCAAAGACTTGCCATTCATAATAATTAAATTTGAGAGGTTTACATTTTCACCTTAAATATAGGAATAGTATTTCAAACAGCCGCATGAAACATACGTTTTTTCGTTTGGAGTTTTTGTCTGAATGTAATATTGGCATGATTTCTTTAACCAGCATACTGATATTTGCGCAAAACCCCTCAATTTGTGCATTTTTCACCCCTTTTTCTTGTCAAACCCAACTCTTTCCGTAAATTTGCAGGCTGATAATGAGTTAACCGGACAATTTCAGTAGCAGGGCTTTCCCTTCACTACTCCTATTTCTCCCGGCACTGACATACAGAAAAATACTAATACTAATAATTAATAGCATGAGTTTGAAAATTGTTGTATTGGCAAAACAAGTTCCCGACACACGCAACGTCGGGAAAGATGCCATGAAAGCCGACGGAACCATCAACCGCGCGGCACTCCCTGCCATCTTCAACCCCGAAGACCTGAACGCTCTTGAACAGGCTCTCCGACTGAAAGATGAACATCCGGGCTCCACCGTTACCATCCTGACCATGGGACCGGGACGTGCAGCCGAAGTTATTCGTGAAGGACTTTACCGTGGTGCCGACAACGGCTATCTGCTGACCGACCGCGCCTTTGCAGGTGCAGATACGCTTGCCACTTCGTATGCCCTTGCCACAGCCATCAAGAAGATAGGCGACTATGACGTCATCATCGGCGGACGCCAGGCCATCGACGGTGATACCGCCCAAGTAGGCCCGCAGGTTGCCGAAAAGCTGGGGCTGACGCAAGTGACCTACGCAGAAGAGATTCTGAACGTGGACAAAGCCGCCAAGAAGATTACCGTGAAACGTCATATCGACGGTGGCGTAGAAACCGTCGAGGCTCCTCTGCCCATCGTCATCACCGTAAACGGAAGTGCCGCTCCCTGCCGCCCGCGCAATGCCAAACTGGTACAGAAGTACAAACGCGCACTCGGTGCTCAGGAAAAAGCCGCCATCACCAAGGAAGGCGCCGAGCTTGCCTACGCCGACCTCTACGAGAAATATCCCTATCTGAACATCACGGAATGGAGCGTTGCCGACGTGAACGGTGACCTTGCACAATGTGGTCTGAGCGGTTCGCCCACAAAGGTAAAGACCATTCAGAACATCTCATTCCAGGCCAAAGAAAGCAAGACGCTGACGGGCAGCGACAAGGATGTGGAAGATTTGATTGTTGAACTGTTAGCCAATCATACGATCGGGTAAATGACAAGCTACAAGTGACAAGCTACAAGTTGCCCCGACTCTGAACAGAACTTGTAACTCGTAGCCCGTAGCTAAAAACTTAAAAGATATGAATAACGTATTTGTATATTTAGAGATAGAAGGCACAACGGTTGCCGACGTCAGTCTCGAACTCTTGACCAAAGGTCGTAAATTAGCCAACCAGTTGGACTGCCAACTGGAAGCAGTTGCTGCCGGAAGCAATCTGGCAGGCATTGAAAAGCAAGTATTGCCCTACGGAGTAGACAAACTCCACGTATTCGACGCTCCGGGCTTGTTCCCCTATACCTCTCTTCCCCACTCCTCTGTCCTTATCAACCTGTTCAAGGAAGAAAAGCCGCAAATCTGCCTGATGGGTGCCACCGTTATCGGTCGCGACCTCGGCCCGCGCGTTTCTTCTGCTTTGACCAGCGGACTGACCGCCGACTGTACCTCACTGGAAATCGGCAGCCACGAAGACAAGAAGGAAGGCAAGACCTACGAGAACCTGCTATACCAAATCCGTCCCGCATTCGGCGGCAACATCGTTGCCACGATTGTGAATCCCGAACACCGCCCGCAGATGGCTACCGTTCGCGAGGGTGTGATGAAGAAAGAGATTCTCGACGCTGACTATAAGGGCGAAGTCATCAACCACGACGTTGCTAAGTACGTGCCCGAAACGGACTATGTAGTGAAGGTCATCGACCGCCACGTAGAAAAGGCTAAACACAACCTGAAAGGCGCTCCCATCGTGATTGCCGGTGGCTACGGCATGGGAAGCAAGGAAGGTTTCGACATGTTGTTCGAGCTTGCCAAAGAACTCCATGCCGAGGTAGGCGCCAGCCGTGCCGCCGTCGATGCCGGTTATGCCGACCACGACCGTCAGATTGGCCAGACGGGTGTAACGGTACGTCCCAAACTGTATATCGCCTGCGGCATCAGCGGACAAATCCAACACATTGCCGGCATGCAGGAAAGTGGCATCATCATCTCCATCAACAATGACGAGAACGCTCCCATCAATACGATTGCCGACTACGTCATCAACGGTACGGTGGAAGAGGTTATCCCGAAGATGATTAAGTACTATAAATCGCACAGTAAATAAAAACCGGGAAGAGTGCAGATAATATATACTTCTTTCCTAAGACTTGAATTATATTACTGAGAACAACTACGTTAGAATAACAGAGAGTATAGAGGAAGCCAGTAAGTTACTGAATGCCTATTGCAAAAGTATAGCAACACACCGCTTTGAGGATTAAAGAAATAATAAGCCGGACTATGGGTTTAACTCCTCTAACTCCTAAATTAAAGAACATTATGGCAAATTTTTATACCGAAGTTCCCGAACTCAAGTATCACTTGAACAACTCGATGATGGAACGTATCTGCGAACTGAAAGAGCGCGGATATCAAGACAAAGACAAATATGACTATGCCCCGCAGGACTATGCGGACGCTATGGACTCTTTTGACAAGGTACTTGAAATCACCGGAGAGATTACCGGAGAGATCATCGCTCCCAATGCCGAAGGTGTGGACGAAGAAGGTCCCCACTGCGCCAATGGCCGTGTGGAGTATGCCAGCGGCACCAAGCAGAACCTCGACGCTATGGTAAAAGCCGGATTGAACGGTATGACCATGCCGCGACGTTTCGGTGGGTTGAACTTCCCGATTACTCCGTACACCATGTGTGCGGAAATCGTTGCTGCAGCCGATGCCGGTTTCGGCAACATCTGGTCACTGCAGGATTGCATCGAAACGCTCTACGAATTCGGCAACGAAGACCAGCACAGCCGTTTCATCCCGCGCATCTGCGCCGGAGAGACCATGTCTATGGACTTGACAGAGCCGGATGCCGGTTCCGACTTGCAGAGCGTAATGCTGAAAGCTACATACGACGAGGCCAACAACTGCTGGCGTCTGAACGGTGTGAAGCGTTTCATCACTAACGGTGACGCCAATCTCCACCTCGTACTGGCCCGTTCGGAAGAAGGAACGAAGGACGGACGCGGCTTGTCCATGTTCATCTACGACAAGAATGAAGGTGGTGTAGACGTGCGCCGCATCGAGAACAAACTGGGTATCCACGGCTCTCCCACTTGCGAGCTGGTTTACAAGAATGCAAAGGCAGAACTTTGCGGCGACCGCAAGCTTGGTTTGATTAAATACGTTATGGCTTTGATGAACGGTGCCCGTCTGGGTATTGCCGCACAGTCGGTAGGCCTTTCACAAGCTGCCTACAACGAAGGTCTGGCTTATGCCAAAGACCGCAAGCAGTTCGGCAAGGCTATCATCGAATTCCCGGCTGTATATGACATGCTGGCTATTATGAAAGCCAAGTTGGATGCAGGACGCTCCTTGCTGTACCAGACTTCCCGCTACGTAGACATCTACAAAGCATTGGACGACATTGCCCGCGAACGCAAGCTGACTCCGGAAGAACGCCAGGAACAAAAGAAGTATGCCAAACTGGCCGATGCCTTCACTCCGCTGGCAAAGGGAATGAACTCCGAGTATGCCAATCAGAATGCATACGACAGCATTCAGATTCACGGCGGTTCGGGCTTCATGTTGGAATATGCCTGCCAACGCATCTACCGCGACGCACGTATCACTTCCATCTACGAAGGTACCACCCAGTTGCAGACTGTAGCTGCCATCCGCTATGTGACCAACGGTTCGTATGCCGCTACCCTGCGCGATTACGAACAAGTGCCATGCAGCGAAGAGATGCAGCCGCTGATGGACCGCATCAAGGAAATGGCCAATAAGTTCGAAGCCTGCACCAATGCGGTGAAAGAGGCACAGAACCAAGAATTACTGGACTTCGTGGCACGTCGTCTCTACGAAATGGCTGCGGTATGTATCATGTCACACCTGATTATTCAAGATGCTACAAGAGCTCCTGAATTGTTTGCCAAGTCTGCCCTTGTATATGTGAACTATGCAGAAGCTGAAGTAGAAAAGCACTTCAACTTTATCCGCAAGTTCAAGGCAGAAGAGCTGGAAAACTACCGCAAATAAACGCATTGCTTGGACAAGGCAAATATAGCGGGCACCGGAGTTTAGCTACTCCGGTGCCCGCTTGTTTTTTCTGAAATACTTCCTCCTGCTTGCCCCTTCTTAAAAGGACAAAAGTTCTCAAAGAGACGAAAGGAAAATTAATACTCTCCGTGCAGCCTCAGCCTGCCGCGCAGCGAGTGTATCTCCCGCTGCATCTCTTCCATTCTTGCCAGCAGATGGTGGATGGCATCAATCCCTTCCATATTGATGGAAAGGTCGTAGTACATACGGCTGTACCGTTCCACATCCGGCAACTCGGAGAAAGGCAGATAACGCTCTCCACCTTCCTGCTCCACATCTATCAGTCCACTTTCGCACAGCATATCAATAAAAGTGGGCTCTATATGACACTTGTCACAATATTCGCTGATGACAATCCATTCGTTCTGCATAATCCGTTCTCCTTTCATTAGTTCATACTCTGAATTTTACGGAACATCTCTTTCTGCTGTTCCGTCAGGTTTGTCGGCAACTTCACGGAATAAGTCACGATGAGATCGCCAAACTGTCCCTCCTTCTTATATATGGGGAAGCCCTTACCCTTCAGACGTACCTTAGTCCCGTTCTGAGTTTCGGGTTTCACCTTCAGCTTCACTTGACCATCCAAAGTATCCACCAACTGGTCGCCACCCAGCAGGGCTGTATAAAGGTCGACGGTCACATCCACATACAAATCATCTCCCAAACGCTTGAATACCGAGTCGTCCGGAATCACAAACGTGATGTACAAGTCACCTGCAGGACCTCCGTTGATGCCCTCGCCACCATAACCTTTCAGTTTGATGACCTGTCCGTTGGCCACACCAGCCGGAATGGTAATACGCACTTGCTTGCCATTCACCGTCAATATCTGTTTATGGGTCTTCGCAGCCTCACGAAGCGATAGGTTCAAATCCGCATGATAATCCTGCCCGCGGAAACCGGCATTGGCACCGCCTCCGCCGCGCGTACGATGACCGAACATCTGTTCGAAGAAGTCTGAGAAACCACCGGCATTACTGCCCGAAAATTCCTGGCCGTCGGAAGAATACCAATACGTACCGCCTCCGTCCGTACCAAATCCCGCACCAGAACCTCCAAAACCGGAACCTCCAAATCCCCCGAAGCCTCCGGCTTGCTGCTGTGCCCGCTTCTGCGCCTCAAACTCGTCGGCATGTTTCCAGTGTTCACCATATTCATCATATTTCTTTCTCTTTTCAGGATCACTCAGCACCTCATTCGCCTCGTTGATAGCCTGAAACTTATCCTTGGCCGTAGCATCGTTCGGATTCAAGTCAGGATGGTACTTGCGCGCCAGCTTGCGGAACGCTTTCTTGATGTCATCCTGAGATGCCTTTTTGTCCACTCCAAGGACCTGATAGTAATCAATATAAGCCATAGTTTATTAGTTTTATTGTCTAAATACCATAAAACAAATAACACGCCAATTTGTTTTACGCATCACTAAAATAAGTAAACGAAAATCAAAAAGTAACACCAAGCACAACAACTACATGATAAACAAATATTTAGTTTCAGCCAAACACTTATTTCACGTCTATAAAATACCAAAATAGTGTAAACGACACCTAATATCGTCTAATTATTCATCCTAAATCTTCCTAAAATTGACAGAAAATGCTTTATTTGTAATAAGGAAAATTTGTTTTATATATAATCCCCAACCTTAGATTAAAAACCCCCATTATGAAAAGTAATTATTGGATCCTAACGGTAATATTCGCTCTCGTAGCCCTGCCGGGCAAAGCAGGCGAATGGATCAGAATCAACCAACTCGGCTATTTGCCGCAATCCGTCAAAGTCGCTGTATTCATGAGCGAGGAAGGAACAAACGTAGGAAATTATTCATTGATTGACGCTTTCACCGGAAAGGTGGTGCGTACCTTCAACACAGCCAAGGCCACCGGCAAACTGGGTGGAATGAAAAGTACCTACCGCTTGGACTTCAGTAATTTTACAGAACCGGGAACTTATTACCTGAAAGCAGGCAAAACCGTTTCCCCCCGCTTCCCCATCAATGCACACGTTTACAACGGCACAGCGGATTTCCTTCTAAACTACATGCGCCAGCAACGCTGCGGTTACAATCCTTTCCTGAAAGACAGTTGCCACATACACGACGGCTACATAGTATATCATCCTACCAAAACCGGACAACATATAGATGTCCGCGGAGGCTGGCACGATGCTACGGACTATCTGCAATACACCACCACCTCTGCCAATGCCATCTATCAGATGATGTTCGCTTATCAGGAAAACCCCGAATCTTTCGGTGATGCGTATGATGCAGCCGGCCTTCCCGGTGCCAACGGTATCCCGGACATTGTGGACGAAATCAAATGGGGATTGGACTGGCTGAACCGTATGAATCCGGCTCCGGGCGAGCTGTACAACCAGATAGCCGACGACCGTGACCATGCCGGAATGCGCCTCCCCAACAAAGACCTGGTGGATTACGGCTACGGACCGGGCAAGGGACGCCCCGTTTACTTTTGCAGTGGCGAACCGCAAGTACGCGGAAAATTCAGGAACGCAACGACCGGAGTGGCAAGCACTGCCGGAAAATTTGCCTCCTGCTTCGCCTTAGGTGCCAAAATACTGAAAGGCTACTATCCCGAATTTGCAGCAGAAATCGAAGCCAAGGCCGATGCCGCCTATCAAGAAGGAGTCAAGAAACCGGGAGCATGCCAGACTGCCTCTGTCTTGTCTCCCTACATTTACGAAGAGGACAACTGGGTGGACGATATGGAACTGGGTGCCATGGAGCTGTACAAAGCCACCGGCGACAACAAATATCTGGCCCAAGCCCTTGAATACGGACGCCGCGAACCAGTGACTCCCTGGATGGGCGCCGACAGCGCACGCCACTACCAATGGTATCCGTTCATGAACATGGGCCACTACCATCTTGCCAAAGTAGACAACAGCCGCATCAGCAAGGAATTTATCCGCAACATGCGTACGGGTATCGAACGCACATACGAGAAAGCGGTAGAAAACCCCTTCTTGCACGGTATACCCTACATCTGGTGTTCCAACAACCTGACTACCGCCATGCTGACCCAATGCCGGCTGTACCGTGAAACCACCGGCGATGACACGTACGCCGAAATGGAAGCCTCCTTGCGCGACTGGCTGTTCGGCTGTAACCCTTGGGGAACCAGCATGATTGTGGAACTTCCCCTTTACGGAGACTATCCCTCGCAACCCCACTCCTCACTGCTGAATGCAGGCGTGGGCAATACTACTGGCGGACTGGTAGACGGTCCTGTCTATCGTACCATCTTTGAAAACCTGCGCGGCGTCAACATGACGGGAATTCCCGGAACTCCCGGACAAGACTACGAACGCTTCCAACCGGACCTGATGGTATATCACGACGCTCTCCACGACTATTCTACCAATGAGCCTACCATGGACGGAACCGCCTGCCTCACGTACTACCTCTCTGCCATGCAGAAGGATGGGATGAAGCAAGCCGGTATCCCAAATGACAAGAATGTATATGTGGACGGAGGAATCATCCGCACCGACCCTTCGAAAAAGCAAATCACCCTCGTATTCACTGCCGCCGACAAAGCAGACGGTGCCGATGCCATCATCAGTACCTTGAAGAAGCATGGCATCAAAGGCGGTTTCTTCTTTACCGGAGAGTTCTACGAGCTCTATCCCGATGTAGTGAAACGCCTGCTCGACGAAGGGCATTTTGTAGGCAGCCACAGTTACGGACATTTGTTGTACATGCCTTGGGAAGACCGTGATTCTCTGCTGGTCACCCGCGAAGAGTTTGAGAACGACATCATGAAAAGCTACGAGACCCTCCGCAAGGCAGGCATTGAATACAAGGACGCTCCCGTCTATATTCCTCCTTACGAATACTATAACAAGGAAATATCCGCCTGGGCAAAGAACATGGGTATTCAAGTTATCAACTATACCCCCGGCACCATGAGCAATGCCGACTACACCACTCCGGACATGGGACAGAAGTACCGAAGCAGCAAGTTCATCTACGACAAGATTATGGAGGTGGAAAAGAAGGAAGGCCTGAACGGGCACCTGATGCTGATACACTTCGGAACGGACGACCGCCGCACGGACAAGTTCTACAATGGTTATCTGGACAAGATGATTAAGACGCTGAAACAAAAAGGCTACACATTTGTACCGGTCTGCGAGGCTGTCGGTATATAAACATACTCTAACAAAGATTTATTGGAAAGGTTAGTTAAAAAGGTTATCATGCAAAGGTATTTAAGGTAAATATTCAATCGGTTTGTTTTCAGTAAACCTTCCCCTACCCCCAAAAGGGGAAAGTTTTAAAGTAAGCTCCCAGCCTGTGAAGGTTAGGAGCTTTTACATATTTCAGAGAAGCCTTTTTACCGACTGCAGCAATTGCCCGATATCTTCTTCCGTAGTATCAAAAGAGGTCACAAAACGAATTTCGTGGATGGTCTCATCCCAGAAGTAGAAAAAATAGTCCTTCAACAGTTCGTCAATCACCGGACGGGGCATCGTAAGGAAAAGCTGGTTACTTTCCACCTTCTGCGTAAAATGCACACCTGGTAACCCCTTCAATCCGGCATAAAGAATCTTAGCCATACGGTTGGCATGCGCGGCATTTCTCAGCCAAAGGCTGTCCGTCAGGTAAGCAGTGAACTGGCAGGACAGATAGCGAAGTTTGGATGCGAGCTGTGCTGACTGCTTACGCACAAAACAAGCTTCCTTCTTCAAGGCTGGATTAAAGACAATCACACTCTCTCCCAGCATCAGTCCGTTCTTCGTACCGCCGAAGCTAAGGATATCTATTCCGCAATCCACTGTCAACTCCCTAAAACCAAGATTCAGGGCTGCACAAGCATTTGCCAGACGGGCCCCGTCCATGTGGACATACATGCTATGCCGATGAGCCAAATCCGTCAAAGCCCGTAGCTCGTCCGGCTTATAGACAGTGCCCAACTCCGAACATTGCGAAATATAAATGGCTCCGGGCTGCGAATGATGCTGCTCACCGAAATGACACAGATAAGGACGGACTAAATCAGGGGTCAACTTGCCATCAGGGGTAGCAACAGGACGAATCTGACAGCCTGTCATGCGGGCAGGAGCACCACATTCGTCCACATAGATATGTGCAGTCTCTGCACAAATGATAGAGTTATAAGGACGGGTACACAGTTGCAAAGCCACTGCATTACTGCCCGTACCGTTGAATACAAACAACGGTTCGCAATCCGGCGTAAACGCTTCCCTTATTTTACGGACAGCCTCCTCTGTCCAAGGGTCATCCCCATAACCAACAGCATGGTCACGGTTGGCCCGGTCCAGCGCCTCCATTACCTGCGGATGTACGCCTGAATTATTGTCTGAAGCAAAACTTCTCATACTCATTCTGTTTTTGTTTATTGAAAAGAATATGCAAAGGAAAGAATATTCCTCAATATGAAGAAACAAAGGAGCACAGATTTCATCCTCCGGTGAAAAATGCTTCCACACTACGAAACCTGTGCTCCCCCAATCAGTCTATTTAATCAGTTCCTCTTTTATCCGATATAAACGTTTACCCCCAACGAAACATAAAGTTCATCCTCTTCCTGATGAATTTCAATCTTGTCCTCACGAGCAAGCCACCCCAATGCAGCTCCCAGTTCCTTGTCTTTCAGCCCGGAATTCCTCTTCAAAGAATCGTAGCTCCACCTGGTATAATCGTTAAGCAACTGCCAAATTTTTCCAGCATTCAGTCCGATTTCGTTCTTGTCCATTTTTCTCTTTAATTAAAAAGGTTAATAGTTCTTATTGATTAGGTTATCTTTACGAAAGGTAAAGATATGATTTTTTATTTTACTAACAACAAAAACGAACAAAAGATATGAAAACTAATCATCTTTGTAACACTTTTGTAATATTACACGCTTTTTATTAATAATCAAGAAGGTAAATAGAACAAAAAAACCGCAGTATCTATCAAAAAGACACTGCGGTTCTCCTATTTGATTAAGCAATCAGGGAAAACGATCTTACATCATTCCGCCCATGCCTCCCATTCCGGGAGCCCCCATCGGCATCTCGGGCTTATCTTCTTTCTTCTCTACGATTACGCATTCTGTAGTCAGGAACATGCCGGCAATAGAAGCGGCATTCTCAAGAGCCACACGAGTAACCTTGGCAGGATCTACCACACCGGCTGCATGCAGGTTTTCGTAAACATCGGTACGGGCATTGTAACCGAAGTCAGCCTTGCCTTCGCGTACTTTCTGTACGACAACAGCACCTTCTTTACCAGCGTTGGCAACAATCTGACGCAACGGTTCTTCGATAGCACGCTTGATGATGTCGATACCTGTTGTTTCGTCCACATTATCACCTTTGAAGCCTTCCAATGCATCCAGTGCACGGATATAGGCTACACCACCGCCAGGAACGATACCTTCTTCGATAGCGGCACGGGTAGCACGAAGCGCATCGTCTACGCGATCTTTCTTTTCCTTCATTTCAACCTCAGAAGCAGCACCTACATAAAGAACTGCTACACCACCAGACAACTTGGCCAGACGTTCCTGTAGTTTTTCCTTATCATAATCAGACTTCGTAGCTACAATCTGAGCCTTGATTTGTTCGCAACGCTCCTTGATGTTTTCTTTATCACCGGCACCGTTCACAATGGTTGTATTGTCCTTGGAAACAGTGACTTTGTCAGCAGTACCCAACATTTCAATAGTAGCTTGTTCCAGCTTCAGACCTTTTTCTTCGCTGATGACAACACCACCGGTCAATACTGCAATATCTTCCAACATTTCCTTGCGACGGTCACCGAAACCCGGAGCCTTCACTGCACAAATCTTCAACTGAGAACGCAGACGGTTTACAACCAAAGTTGTCAGCGCTTCGCTATCCACATCTTCTGCAATAACCAGCAAAGGACGACCGGTCTGTACTGCCGGTTCGAGGATAGGCAGGAAATCTTTCAGGTTGGAAATCTTCTTATCATAAATCAGAATGTACGGTTTTTCCATTTCGCACTCCATCTTCTCCGTATTGGTAACGAAGTAAGCAGAGAGGTAACCACGGTCGAACTGCATACCTTCAACCACACCGATAGTAGTATCAGTACCCTTTGCCTCTTCGATAGTGATAACACCGTCTTTGGAAACTTTGCGCATAGCGTCTGCAATCAGCTTGCCGATAACGGGGTCGTTGTTGGCAGAAACGGAAGCTACTTGCTCAATCCTGTCATAGTTGTCACCTACTGTTTCCGCCTGGCCTTTGATAGAATCAACCACTTTGGCAACAGCCTTGTCAATACCGCGTTTGATATCCATCGGACTTGCACCGGCAGTTACGTTCTTCAGCCCTTCGGCTACGATGGCTTGAGCCAGAACAGTAGCAGTAGTAGTACCGTCACCTGCATCATCACCAGTCTTGGAAGCGACTTCCTTCACCAACTGTGCACCGGTATTCTGATATGCGTCTGCCAATTCAACTTCTTTAGCTACTGTTACACCATCTTTTGTGATGTGGGGAGCACCGAATTTCTTTTCGATAATAACATTGCGACCTTTAGGGCCGAGGGTTACTTTTACTGCATTTGCCAGTGTATCGATACCTTTCTTCAATTGGTCACGGGCATCGATATTGAATAATATTTCTTTTGCCATAATATGATAAACAAATTAAGAATTAATAATTAAAGAATGAAATTATCCCAAAACAGCGAGCACATCGCTTTGGCGCATGATGAGGTACTTGGTTCCTTCCACTTCCAATTCGGTACCGGCATACTTGCCATACAGCACTGTGTCACCAACCTTCAACACCATTTCTTCGTCTTTTGTTCCGTTGCCTACTGCAATAACTTCACCTTTCAAAGGTTTCTCTTTCGCTGTATCAGGAATAATGATACCGCCAATTGTTTTTTCTTCTGCAGGTGCAGGGAGTATCAGCACTCTGTCTGCTAATGGTTTAATGTTCATAGTCTTTTTGTTTTATATGTTATACATTTATTATAATAGTAATTTTGCTTTAAACAAGCAATAAAGAACTTACGAAAACCGTGCCAAACAGACAAGCTGATTGTTTGGCAGACAAAGGCTGACAAAATGGCAAGATATACAACGATATTTGCTATCTTTAGGCAGCTCATCCAACATCTTCTCCGTGATAGCTAAAGGAAACATAGCATTGCCCAAGACAGTCTTTCCCGCACTTATTCTGCTGATTTATGCAGGAGTGGTGAACCGACAAAGGTAACTTTCCAACCGATACCGCCCCTTCTTCCGTGTCGCTTTTCCATACTGTATCACTTTCCGGGGGCAAAAATGCAAACAAGCCATACAATGAATGCACTGCTTTCCCCACACCGGATACCCATCCACCAACCGGATATTGCCTACCGGACACGACTTGCTGCATATTCCGCAAGAGATGCAACCCTCATCGACATGGAAATTCCTTGTACCAATGACAAAACGAACAAACAAAGGATTCACAATATACGTTTTCAGCCAGGCAGCACTGCCTTCATGCACATTCCAGACCCTCTTCCGTGCAATGACATCTTCGGCAATCGAAGCAATGGCATGCCGTGCGTTCTCTATCTTCTTGCGGCAAAGCGCCTCATCGTCCAAATTGAACATCGGTACGTAGGTATTGGGCATTGCAACAGACCAGGCAGCATCCAGCGAAAAATGCGCTGCCAGGCGGTTCATTCCCTTTCCCATATCGTCCCCGCATGTACACACGGCATAACGATAGCAGCAGTCCGGCAACCGGAGCTGCGACAAAAAATCAATCAAAACACGGGGTGCATACCAGGAGTGTACCGGAAAAACGACACCCAATCTGTCGACTTCCATCAGTCCTGCGGGTATCGGGCCTTGCTTCAGGCAATCAACAATGCTGACAGCAGTATCATGCGTAGCCTCTGCAAGCAATTCTGCAATCCAGCGCGAGTTTCCGGTTGCGGTAAAATAAAGTATCATCGGCAATATGTTTTGCCGACAAAGGTAATGATTTGACTTGAATTCCTTTTATTCCAGCAGCTCTTCTATGGAATAATTTTCCCAGAACGCTCTTGTAGAATGTACCAATGAACTGCCCATATAGAGCAGAAACAATGCCGCTATAACAATCATCAGGAAACTGACGAGGGCATTGTGTTTTTCTTGCTTAAGCTCAACAGAAACCATAAGAACCTCCTTTTTTTTGTCAGTACAAAGATAAATGCAGGATGTTTCATTTCTCCTACGCCACTATTACAAATACCTATATTCGTGCCATAAATATACAAAAAAAGGAGCAACCTTGTGCTCCTTTTTTTGTATATTTCAGTTTTTATTATTTCAGTTCGCTAACCAGCTCTTGAGGAGTGACCATTTTCTGCTCACCAGTCTCCATGTTTTTCAATGTCACCTTACCCTCATTCATCTCATTCTCACCTACCAAGGCCACAAACGGAATGGCTTTGGAGTTTGCATATCCCATCTGTTTCTTCATCTTGCTTGCATCGGGGAAAATCTCGGCACGAATACCTGCCGCACGTACTTCAGCAAGCACATTCATAGAGAATGCAGCTTCTTTCTCACCAAAGTTGATAAACAGCAGCTGAGTACCGTTCACCGCTTCTTTCGGATAAAGGTCGAGCTGGTTCAGCACATCAAAGATGCGGTCTGCACCGAACGAGATGCCGACACCACTGACACCGGACAAGCCGAATACACCCGTCAAGTTGTCATAACGTCCTCCGCCGGTGATACTGCCGATTTGCACATCAAGCGCCTTTACTTCGAAGATGGCACCGGTATAGTAATTCAAGCCACGGGCCAATGTCAAATCCAGTTCGATTTCATTCTTCAAGCCGAGGCTTTTCAGGGTAGAAAGGATGAATTCACTCTCTTCCACACCCTTCAGTCCTGTTTCACTTGCAGCAAGGACTTCTTTCAAGGTAGCGAGTTTCTCTTCATTACTGCCGTTCAGCAGAATGATGGGTTGCAGTTTGGCAATAGCCTCGTCGCTGATACCTTTCTCCTTCAACTCGGCGTTGACATTGTCCAGACCTATCTTATCCAACTTATCGATGGCCACGGTAATATCCACAATCTTGTCAGACTCACCGATGATTTCGGCAATGCCGCTCAATATCTTGCGATTGTTAATCTTGATACAGACACGGATGCCGAAGCGGGTGAATACCGTGTCTACAATCTGCATCAGTTCCACTTCGTTCAACAGGGAATCACTGCCTACCACGTCAGCGTCGCATTGATAGAACTCACGATAACGCCCTTTCTGCGGACGGTCGGCGCGCCACACGGGTTGTATCTGATAACGCTTGAAGGGGAAAGTGATTTCATCGCGATGCATCACCACGTAGCGGGCAAAAGGCACTGTGAGGTCATAGCGCAAACCTTTCTCGCAGAACTTACTGGCAAGCTTCACCGCATTACGGCTCAACAGTTCTTCATCTGTCAGTCCGGAGAAGTAATCACCGGAATTCTGTATCTTGAACAAGAGCTTGTCTCCTTCCTCACCATACTTCCCCATCAAGGTAGAAAGCATTTCCATCGAGGGCGTTTCTATCTGCTGGAAGCCATAGAGGTGATACACTTCACGAATCGTATTGAATATATAGTTACGCTTCGCCATTTCTACAGGCGAGAAGTCACGGGTTCCTTTAGGGATACTTGGTTTTGCTGCCATAATCAGTTCAATTACTTTAAAATCGGACGACAAAGTTACAGTATTTTATTGAGGATGAAAAGAGAAAGCTAAGGAATTGTAATGCGACAATATTCACTTCTGAACTAAGTGTTCATTTTCGGGCAAAGTTTGATTCAGCATATAACTATATATCAAGCATTTGCTATTTAGGCACAACATTTATACTGTTCTGCATCAAAATAACATTAAAAAATATATTCATGATGCGGCAAATCTACCTGTTGTTCTCATTATTGCTTTGTTGCAATACCCTCTGTTGGTTGCAAAATCAAAGAAGACCATGAACTGAAAGATGAATTCTACAAGGCTTTCAACAAAGAAAAGT
Organism: Bacteroides muris (ex Afrizal et al. 2022); assembly: GCF_004793475.1. Lineage (GTDB taxonomy): Bacteria > Bacteroidota > Bacteroidia > Bacteroidales > Bacteroidaceae > Bacteroides > Bacteroides muris. Next base: position 21,440 of record NZ_SRYZ01000033.1, read on the forward strand.
TTATGAATCTCTATTTGCGACCCTCTGTCGTTTTGAAATCGCCATATGTAAAGTTCAAAGCAACAGAATGGTCTCTCTATGCAGAGCCGGGGGGCATGCTGAATGTGCCATACCAGAGAGTATGTATTGAGAAAACTCAAAATCCGATGCTAACTGATTTACATCAGCACAAACAAAGACCAATGGCTTGCCATTGATGTACGACTTGACATTTATATGGAATAGGGCCATGTGGTTTCAGCGAGAAGCCATTTATGCAGGGGCGCATACCCTACGCAATCATATGACTTCTGATATTCCACAGCTTTTTCATACTTAAAAGCCAAATCCAGCGCTTTACCGCTCAGGATTTGGCCAGTTTTTATGCCTGTATCATGTGCGTTCAATCTCTGCGTCCCAAGAATATCATGATATAATAAATCAGCGTAGCAAGCGAACCGAGAGCAGCCACTACATATGTATAGGCAGCCGAGCGGAGTGCATCTTCAGCTTGTGCATGATTGTATGAATTCGTAATGCCTGAGTTGCTAAGCCATACCAGCGCACGCTTACTTGCATTGATTTCCACCGGCAAGGTAATGAAGCTGAACAAAGTAGTCAATGCAAACAATATAATGCCTGCCAGCAGCAATTGCGGGAAGGAGTTCAGCATCAAGATACCAGCCAGCAGCAACCACGTCATCCACTGTGAGGCAAAAGAGACTACCGGTACCAGCTTGCTGCGCATTGTCAACGGAGCGTATGCACGCGCATGCTGCACGGCGTGACCACATTCGTGGGCTGCAACGGCAGCAGCCATGATGCTGTTACTGCTATAAACACCCTCACTCAAGTTTACTGTCTTATTGACAGGATTATAATGATCCGTCAGATGTCCGGGAGTATGCGTCACGGTCACATCATAAATGCCATTATCGTGCAGCATCTTCAAGGCCACGTCTGCTCCCGTCATTCCGTTGCCAGTAGGGATTTTAGAGTACTTCTTGAATTTGTTCTGAAGATTCATCTGTACCAGCCAGCTGACGACGGCAATACCGATAAAAATAATCCATTGCATTCCTATCATTCCTGTTCCCATAATTTTCTTTCTTTAAATTGTGAATAAATCAGTCGTTTCTTATTGTATAACAAATAGTCTGCCAAAAATAAAAGGAAACGGTGAGCAATGCCAGCGTTTCCTTTATCTTTTAGGAAGAATTAAAGATTTCTGATTTCCGATTTATTTTTCAATCTCCACCTCTATCACTTTATCAATATCCGTCGGAACCTCCGGCAAGTAGAGCATCACCCCTCCTTCACACTTACGGAACTTCACTGGAAGACGGTCGGCATATCCCACTGCCTTCTTCACTTTCTTGCCTCCCAACGGCAGGAAAAGAGCCTTGTCCTGCAATTCGAGGATATGCACGTATAATTTATTTTCTCTTTGTGTAGTGACTCCCCAAGGATGCGGAGCAATGCAGCCGCCACGGGTTCCGTAGATGGTTTCACCGTATACCTTCATCCATTCTCCTACTTCTGCCAGACGCTGCAATGCAACAGCAGGCAGCTCACCGTCCGGCTGAGGACCGATATTCATCAGCAGGTTGGCATCTTTACCGGCGGCCTTCACCAAATAGTGTATCAGTGTTTCAGCAGATTTATAATCCTGGTCTGTAATCTTGTATCCCCACATACCGTTCATTGTTTCGCAAGTTTCAAGAGGCAAGGCGCTGATATCCTGACCGGAGAGTCCAGCGCGGTTCTCACCCGGCAGGTCGCGTTCAAAGATTTGTATATCCTCACCCTCAAAAGGCACCTGATGGTGATTATTCCCCACCAGACAGGCCGGTTGCAGACGGTGTATCAAGGCATACTGCTCGGGCAGTTGCCAATCAAAATCAGGATTCTGGTCCTGGTCCCACCAACCATCGAACCAGATAGCACCGATTTCACCGTAGTTCGTCAGCAACTCCGTCAACTGGTTGTTCATAAATTTATAATAACTGTTCCAGTCTCCCTTCGGATTCGGGCGCCCCGTTCCGCGTCCGGTACGTCCCCACGGAGCATCTTCACGAAACCAGTCGATGTGCGAATAGTAGAGATGCAGACGGATGCCCTGCTTGTGGCACTCGTCTGCCAATTCTTTCAGAATATCCCTCTTGAAAGGAGTGGCATCTATGATATTATAATCGGAATAACGGGTATGAAACATAGAGAAACCTTCGTGATGGCGAGTGGTGAAGCAGATATATTTCGCACCCGAAGCCTTAATGGCAGCCACCCACTTGGCGGCATCAAATTTGGAAGGATAGAATCCACCTGCCAACTTGGCATATTCTCTATAGTTCAAATCCTTGTTGGTCATAGTCCATTCACCGGTTGCCAACATGCTGTACAGCCCCCAATGCAGGAAAATGCCAAACTTATTATCCCGGAATTCCTGACGGGATTTCAGATTTTCCCCAGTAGGCTGATAAGCCTGCGAGTGTACGGAGGCCGCGAAAGCCACCAATAGCAGAAAAGATAAAAAACGTGTTCTCATGGCAATAAATAAAAAAGGTATGGATTATCGTTTCACACGAATCTTCAGATGAAGCCGCGAAAACCCTGTAATCCATACCTAAGGTTATCAGAATTATTTCTTCTTATTCTTCTGTATAGCGTTCAATAGTTTGTTCACGGTCGGGACCCACAGAAACAATCTTGATGGGCACACCAAGTTGCTCTTCCAGGAATGACAAGTATGCATTGAATTCTTCCGGGAACTCATCTTCACTCTGCATCTTGGTCATATCCGTCTGCCAACCGGGAAGCTCTACATAAACCGGCTCTACAGCCTCGTTGATATCGAACGGGAAGTAATCGATTTCTTCCCCATCCATCTTGTAAGCAACACAAGCCTTGATGGTTTCAAAAGAATCGAGTACATCGCTCTTCATCATAATCAGTTTGGTAACACCGTCTACCATAATAGCATATTTCAACGCCACCAGGTCAATCCAACCACAACGGCGCTTACGTCCTGTCACAGAACCGAACTCATGACCCAGCGTGCAAATCTGGTCACCGGTCTTGTCGAACAGTTCTGTCGGGAACGGACCGGCACCTACACGCGTACAATAGGCCTTGAAAATGCCATATACCTCACCAATCTTGTTGGGAGCAATACCCAGACCGGTACAAGCACCAGCACAGACCGTATTGGAAGAAGTGACAAACGGATAAGAACCGAAATCAATGTCCAGCATTGTGCCCTGCGCACCTTCGCACAATACAGACTTGCCGGCAGCCAGCAGATTATTCATCTCGTGTTCGCTGTCCACCAGCCGGAATTGTTTCAGGTATTCGATACCTTCGAACCATGCCTTCTCCATTTCCGCAAGGTCATACTCATAATTCAGGCTCTTCAATATCTGTTCATGACGGGCCTTGGCCGCTGCATACTTCTTGTCAAAGTCATGCAGAATGTCGCCTACACGTACACCGTTACGGCTGATTTTATCCGTATAAGTCGGTCCGATACCTTTTCCGGTCGTTCCTACCTTCGCATCTCCTTTGGCTGCTTCGTACGCAGCATCCAGTATGCGGTGAGTCGGCATAATGAGATGTGCCTTCTTGGAAATGTGCAATCGTTCCTTCAAGTTATGCCCGGACGCTTCCAATGATTCGGCTTCCGCCTTGAAGAGAGCCGGGTCGAGCACCACGCCGTTACCGATGATATTTACCTTGTCCCCCTGGAATATTCCAGACGGAATGGAACGGAGCACATACTTCTGTCCTTCAAACTCGAGTGTATGTCCGGCATTCGGTCCGCCTTGAAAACGAGCTACGACATCGTATCTCGGAGTTAACACATCAACGACTTTTCCTTTGCCTTCGTCGCCCCATTGCAATCCTAATAATACGTCTACTTTCATTTTTCTTTTTTATGGTTATTACTCTTTTTCTTCCGTTTATTGGCCCGGTCACACTTGCTGCACAACCCATACATATATAAGGAATAGTGCGTAAGATTAAAACGGCTCAGTTTGGTATTCTCAATGGCATGCTGCAACTCCCCGTTCTGAAACTCGGTCACCTTTCCGCACTGAGTGCATATCTGGTGATGGTGCGTATCGCGATTATAAGATTTTTCGTATTGGGAAGAGTTGCCGAACTGATGCTTGATAACCAGACGAGCATTTATTAGCAAAATGATGGTATTGTAAAGCGTTGCACGGCTGACGCGGAAATTTTCCTGGTCGGCCATCTGTGAATAGAGCGTGTCGATATCAAAATGCCCGTCTATGGAGTAAATGGTATCAAGTATAGCATAACGTTCGGGAGTCTTCCGATGCCCGTTCGCATTCAGATATTCAGTGAATATCTGCCTAACTGTATCTTTCACATTCTGACTTTCCATTTGACGGCGCAGTTTTACAGCCAACAAAGTTAATCCTTTTTTGTGGAAAGCAAACGAGAAAGAGATAAAAATTGCGATAAGGGGAATATTCCCTTACCGCATCAATATTCTATAAGCTTAGAATCAATCTAATAAATTTCCTCTTTTACAAGATTATATAGCAATTGCTCTACATCAGAAGAAGAATTGTCCATGCCTTCCACCCTGCGGCAAACTTGAAAAGAATTGTCCTCGTTTTGCTGCATAAAGCGGCGGATGGCAGTCATGGCAGCATTGCGCACATGATAGGAACCCGACAAAAAAGCCGTTATTGCCTGGTCGAGGAACTCATTCTCAACCCGTTCGCTCATATCCCCTTTCTTCATCAACAGACGGGCAATGGTGAGGAAACCGCAGACCTGCGTGTATTCGTCCTCGCTCGCAATCCAATGGAAAGACTTGGCAGGGGCATAAGGAAGATGTTGGAATAAATTCATGCTGGTAAGTTCCGCGATTTCGATGTTACGGATATCTTCCACCCAGATATCGGCTATCTCGGGCAGGAAACTCTCTGCCGGCTGCAAAAGTCCCGCCAGTATTTTGCACTCTCTGATATCTTCTTTCCACAAAGCCTGAGCCAGGGAGTGGTCTTTCTCATAATCTGCAGCAATACTCTTGATGCGGGGCAGCTCCACGCCAAAGTTCAGCTTATATACCAGTCCTTTCTCACGCATACTTTGGGACACAGCTCCGTTCATGGAGAGGCGGAGCCGTGTCTTTATATCTTTCAGCTGCTGACGCAGCCGTTCTTTAGCATCTATCATACATCATTATTTATTGACAGAAGGCAATGTAGAATAGTCCTTGCCATAACGCAACATCTGTTCCGCATAGCCTTCATCATAAGTCACTGTCACATCTGTTATAGTACCGTTGGCATCCGTCACCGCTTCATATTTCGGATTAACGAAACCCTTATACGGTGCAAGGTTCAACTTCTTGTAGCGTTCCAACACTTCGGCATGCAAGGCGGAATCGACCTTCACGGCATAGGCTTCCACCAAATCATGGGCGCCGGCATAGTCGCCGGTGGACTTGATACGCTGTATTTCGGCAAGCAACCGGCCAAACAAGTCGCGCACTTTCTCATAATCGTTTATCACGACGTACGTCTTCCCATCCTTCTTCACTAACTCCACAACCTTCTCCGCCGCACCTTTCTCATACACCCAGCGCGCTATGAGCTGACGGTTGCGCATGTGAGCTTCCTCTACATTGTTGCCCGGCTCGATACGTACAAGCTGTGTCATCAGACCATTCATCAGATAGGTGTAGTATTGAGCCTTATAAGCGTCCGCACTTGGAGTAAGCCCCAGTTCCACCAGCTTCGGGTCGGCCACGTAATAAAGTCCGAACAAGTCGGCGCGCGCCTCTTCGATGGTAGAGCCGTATGCCTTCAACGCATCCGGATCCACCCCCGGGAGCAGTTTACCGGAACCATGCCCCAAACATTCGTGCAGGTCGGTATGCAGTTCGTCCGTCACATCCGCGTACCTATCAATCAGTTGAAGCTCTGCATCGCTATAGGCAAACTCCTCATTGAAGCCATTGCCATGAGCCGCCTTGTTGTAAGCATCTGTAATGTTACCAATCGTAACGGACTTCGAGCCATGATGACTACGTATCCAGTTGGCATTGGGCAGGTTGATGCCGATAGCAGTTGCGGGATACAAGTCACCGGCCAGAATAGCCGCTGTGATTACCTTGGCAGACACACCTTTCACTTCTTCCTTCTTGAACTGTCCGTCTACGGGTGAATGGTCTTCAAACCACTGTGCATTACTGCTTATCAACTCTGTACGCCGGGTAGCTTCCACGTCTTTAAAATTCACCAAAGATTCCCAGCTCGCCTTCATGCCGAGGGGGTCACCGTAACTTTCGGTAAAACCGTTCACAAAATCAATGCGTGAGTTCAAATCCTTCACCCACAAGATGGCATATTCATCGAATGTCTTCAAATCGCCGGTTTCATAGAATTCCACCAGCTTGGCTATTACCGCTTTCTGTCCGGGATTCTCGGCAACCCCTTCCGCCTTCTTCAGCCAGTAAACAATCTTTTCGAGTGCCTGCCCATACAAGCCGCCCACTTTCCAGACTTTCTCCCGAACCTTGCCATCCTCCTTCACCAAACGGCTGTTCAAACCATAGGAGACGGGAGTTTCATCCTGCGGATTCTTCAAGGCATTATAAAAATCTTCGGCTTCCTGCTGCGTCACGCCCTCGTAGTAATTACATGCGGAAGTCAACACCAAATCTTCGCCGGCAGCCTGGTTCACCCGTTTGGGCATCACTTCTGGGTCAAAAATAACGGGGAACACTTCCTCGCACAGTTGTTCCACACTCTGTCCTTCGGCAAGCGGCAACGTAGCGGCATCCACACTCCGTATAGCCTGCCTGAAGAATTCGGGAGTGAATCCCGGTATGAACTTCTCGCTTCCATAGTGATGATGAATGCCGTTGGAGAACCATACACGCTTCAGGTACACTTCCATGGCCTTGAAATCGGGAGTATTCTTATCTCCCTTATAGCCGGTATAGACGGCTTCCAGCATCCGGCGAATAGTCAGGTTGTACTTGCCGTTCTGGTCGAAGAGAATGTCTCTGCCCTGCAAAGCGGCTTCCGTCAAATAATAAACCAGTTCTTTTTGTTTGAGGGACAAATCCTCAAAACCAGGTACGCGGTAACGTAAAATCTGTAAATCTGCAAATTGTTCCACTGTATAGTCAAATTTTTCTGCCTCGGCAGTTGTTTTCGGATTTCCGCCACAAGCCGTCAATAGAGAAAGGGCGGTCACCATAGAAATAAGTTGTTTCTTCATGTGTCGGGAGTAATGGATTGGTATTTCAAAAAAAGAAGAAAAGGAAGTATCCCGAAACAACTGCTCCGGGATATTTCCTTTTTATTCATTCAGTCATACAGAATTATTTTTTCTTAGCTTCTTTTTCTGCGTGTCTTTTACGATATCCATTAGGAGTTTCACCTACATTTTTATAAAAAGCGGCATAAAAGGACTGACGGTTGGCAAAGCCCACCATCGTACTGATTTCCTCTACATTCTTGTCAGCATATCTTTTGTCTGTCAACAAATGTTGTGCCTCTCTTACTCTATATTCATTCAGCAGGCAAGAGTAATTCATGCCGAAGCGTGAATTCACCACCGCAGATAAATAGCGGGTATTGGTCTGCAATTCTTTCGCCAAATCCTTGGCGGAATAATCAGCATCTCTGTACTTCTTTTGTACAACAACGATATTCAAGATTTTGTCATACAGTTCATCTGCCAGTTCCGGCCTTATCAAAGAACGGTAGGCAGCATCCTTTTCTTTCTTTTCGCGCAGGTTGTAAGGACGTTTCTTCGTCTCTTTTTCCTGAACATTGTTTTCTAAATCACTCATTGAATTAACTGGTTAGGGTTGTTCTTAAATCGGAGCATCCAAAGGGAGAGCCCCTTTAGATTTTACAAAAGTCAGACATTTTTTTTTTATATACAACTTTTCCCTATATATTTTTGATAAAAAGACAACAAAAAAGGTTGAAAAGTAGGGGAATTCGGGTACCAATAAGATACTTTAACCTTTAACGGAAACTCATACGATGCGAAATCTTGATGGCCTTTCATTTGTAGTATATGCAATAATAAACGTACCTTTGCCGAAAGAAATCCATACTTCCAAATTATGCTGCAAACGCTCAAGACATATTTCGGTTACGACAGTTTCCGCCCCTTGCAAGAAGACATCATACGCCATCTGATGGAGCGTAAAGATGCACTGGTACTGATGCCGACAGGAGGCGGAAAATCTATCTGCTACCAACTTCCCGCCCTGTTGAGTGAAGGCACGGCGGTGGTGGTTTCTCCGCTCATCTCCTTGATGAAGGACCAGGTGGAAACGCTCTGTGCAAACGGCATCGCCGCCGGTGCGCTGAACAGCAATAATAATGAAACGGAGAATGCTTCACTACGGCGTGCATGCATGGAAGGCAAGCTGAAACTGCTGTATATTTCTCCCGAAAAGTTACTGGCGGAAGCCAACTACCTGTTGAGGGACATGCACATTTCCCTATTCGCCATCGACGAGGCGCATTGCATCTCGCAATGGGGGCACGATTTCCGGCCGGAATATACGCAGATGGGCATCCTTCACCAACTGTTTCCCCGGGTTCCCATCATCGCACTTACTGCCACGGCCGACAAAATAACCCGTGAGGATATTATCAAGCAGCTACACCTGAACCAGCCCGGAATTTTCATTTCATCCTTCGACCGTCCCAACCTGAGCCTCACCGTGAAAAGAGGTTACCGGCAGAAGGAAAAGAGCAAGGCCATCCTCGACTTCATCGACCGCCATCCGGGAGAGAGCGGCATCATTTACTGTATGAGCCGCAGCAAGACCGAAACAGTGGCGCAGATGCTTCAGAGACAAGGGATAAGGTCGGCAGTCTATCATGCAGGGCTCTCGCCGGCGCGAAGAGACGAAGCACAAGACGACTTCATCAACGACCGCGTGCAAGTGGTATGCGCCACCATCGCCTTCGGAATGGGAATTGACAAAAGCAATGTGCGCTGGGTGATTCATTACAATTTGCCCAAAAGCATTGAAAGTTTCTATCAGGAGATAGGCCGTGCCGGACGAGACGGGATGCCCAGTGACACCCTTTTGTTCTATTCACTGGCCGACCTCATTCTGCTCACCAAATTCGCAACGGACAGCGGACAGCAAAGCATCAACCTGGAGAAGCTGCAACGCATGCAGCAATATGCGGAGGCAGATATATGCCGCCGCCGCATCCTGCTAAGCTATTTCGGCGAAAACACTGCCTGCGACTGTGGAAACTGTGATGTATGCAAAAATCCTCCCGAACGTTTCGACGGTACAATAATCGTACAAAAGGCACTCAGTGCAATAGCGCGTTCCGAGCAGCAGATCGGGACCGGCATCTTAGTGGACATCCTCCGAGGAAACATGAGTGCCGAAGTTACGGAAAGAGGATATCATCGACTTAAGACCTTTGGAGCCGGGCGTGATGTACCCGCCGGAGATTGGCATGACTACCTGCTGCAAATGTTGCAACTCGGCTATTTCGAAATGGCCTACAATGAAAACAACCATCTGAAAATTACTCAAAGCGGAACAGATGTCTTGTTTGGCAGAGCACGCGCCCGGCTTGTCATCATCCGCCGCGACGAAGCCGTACAAGCAGCCAAAGGGCGCAAGCGCAAGGCTGCAGTGCCGGCCCGAGAATTGCCCTTGGGACTACCCAATGCAGAAAGCGGGGAACTGTTCGAGGCCTTGCGCGCTCTGCGCAAACGCCTTGCCGACCAGGAAGCACTCCCTGCCTATATCGTACTGTCCGACAAAGTGCTCCACCTACTCAGCACCTCCCGCCCCACCACCATAGAAGAATTTGGCAATATCAGCGGTATCGGTGAATATAAGAAGAAGAAATACGGAAAAGAGTTTGTGGAGCTGATACGGGAATATAGTTGAATATTATTTACACTGCAACAGCAGTTCCCTGAGTTCACCTTGTGGCACGCCAAGCGAAATGGCTTTTTCGAAGTCACGTTTTGCCAACTCCTTTTTCTTTTGGGAAAGATAAATTTGTCCCCGTATCAAGTAGGCTTCCGTTTGTGAAGAATCCAGCTTAATAGCTTCTTCCAAGTCCATCATGGCCAGGTCTACATGTTTCATATCCTGCTCCACACCCGCACGTGCCACGTAAAGTACGGCATATTGACGGGTAGTCAGCCGGGTAGCTTCTCCTCCTTTTTCTGCAATCATGGCATTCAATATCGAAAGCGCCGCTTCGTATTTGCCTTCCTTCTGCTCCAGTGTAGCCAACCCCAGACGGCCATTGTAGCTCCGGGGGGCAAGTTTCAGCAGACGTTCATAATCAGACTTTGCAAAATTATAGTTGCGCTGCCGCATATGGATATAGGCACGCATCAGCAAGGCTTCCTGATTGTCGCTCTCCAGGTCCAGCACCAAAGAGTAGTCTATCCGCGCCAAATCATCCTTCCCCAACTCAAGATAAAGAGCGGCACGGTTCATCAGGGCAGGTATGGCACGCGGAGCAATGTTCAATGCCAGCGTATACGAGTCGAGGGCCTGCTCATACCGGTGCTGCCGATACTGTATCGTGCCCAGGTTGGAGAACAGCAAAGCGTTATGAGGGTTGGCGGGCTCCATCTTCAGGGCTTGTTCAATGTATTTTTCGGCCAACGACAAGCTATCCTGCTCCGTGGCTGCAACCGCACGTTCGCTCAGTTCCTGATAGGTTTGTGAAAAGGCAGGAAACATCGTGGCTCCACACAAAAGGAAAGAAAAAATAAATTTCTTCATGTAATATTCAGTATTTATTCCAAAGGATAGGTATCGAAAGCAAACAGTTCTGTTGACAAATAGCGTTCCCCCGTATCGGGCAGTAGGGCAACAATCATTTTATCCGCAAATTCAGGGCGTTCGGCCAGCAGCCGTGCCGCATATACCGCCGCACCGGATGAGATGCCGGCCAGCAAGCCTTCCGTAGAAGCCAGCTCTCGTCCTCCACGAATAGCCTCGTCATCGGGCACCGGAATAACCTCGTCTACTACAGAAGCATCATAAATGGAAGGAATAAAATTGGCCCCGATTCCCTGGATGCGGTGCGGTGCGTCTTCCCCTCCTTCCAGAACCGGAGAGGAGGCCGGTTCTACAGCCACAACATAGATATTCGGATTATGTTTCTTCAAGGCACGCGCCACTCCACAGACCGTGCCGCCCGTGCCCACACCGGCAACAAAAACAGCAACCCTGCCATCCGTGTCCGTCCAGATTTCTTCTCCCGTAGTATGTTCATGAGTCTTGGCATTGGAGGGATTCTCAAACTGCTGCAGAATAACCGCACCGGGTATCGCGTCGCGCAGCTCTTTCGCTTTGGCAATGGAGCCTGCCATACCTGCCAGCCCGTCGGTCAGTACAATCTCCGCACCCAGGGCTTTCAGCAGATTACGGCGTTCCACACTCATGGTCTCCGGCATGGTCAATATCAAATGATATCCTTTGATGGTTGCCACCATCGCCAGTCCCACGCCGGTATTGCCGCTGGTAGGTTCAATAATCGTGGCTCCGGGTTTCAGGGCTCCGCGTGCCTCGGCATCCTCAATCATGGCAAATGCCACACGGTCCTTCACGCTTCCCGCCGGATTAAAAGATTCCAGTTTTGCCACTATGTTTCTTTTCAATCCGCATTTACGGCTGTATTCAGCCAATTCCATCAAAGGAGTATGCCCAATCAACTCCGTCAGGTTCTTTGCAATTTTCGCCATAATCTCATTGTCTAATACATTCTTCCCGTACACACTTATTGTAACATGGATATGCTGACAAAGATATGCAAATTCCAAGAAATAAACCGCGCGGGAAAGGAAAGATTATGCCGGCATCCATCAAAGCTTAACACGAATAAAGAGGATGAAAGGATATGAAACGATTGGAGAAGGAAGAATGGGAAGGAAGAATCATATCTGACAATCAGCGACTTCCCACTGCAAAGATGATGCACGCTTTTTGCAGTAGTACTGCAAACAAGTTGCAGCGTTACTGCAAATAGGCTTGCAGTGATACTGCAATTGCTTTGCAGCGCGACTGCAACTGCTTTGCAGTGACACTGCAAAAGGTTTGCAGAACTACTGCAGCGGGAAGTTACCGATCAGAACAGTAATGGGATAGCGGCATCAAGACTTCTTAAGATAGTCTACAATCCACGCGCCCACTTCCTTGGTACCGTATTTGTCGCCACCTTCTACTTGAATCTCCGGTGTACGTACATTCGCATCGAGTGAAGCATCCACTGCCTTACGGATCAATGCCCCTTCCTCTTTCAGGTCGAAGTATTCGAAAAGCATGGCTACGGACAAAATCTGCGCCAGCGGATTGGCTATATTCAAGCCTTTCGCCTGAGGCCAGGAGCCGTGGATGGGTTCGAATACCGGCGTGCTCTCTCCCGTAGAAGCGGAGGGCAGCAATCCCATAGAGCCACTGATGCAGGAACCCTCGTCCGTCAAAATATCACCAAACGTATTTTCCGTAACCATTACGTCAAAGAACTTCGGCTCCTGAATCATCTTCATGGCGGCGTTGTCCACAAACATATAGTCGGTGGTCACTTCAGGGTATTGCGGCGCCATCTCCCGGGCAATCTGTCTCCAAAGACGGGAAGAGGCAAGCACGTTGGCTTTATCCACCACCGTAAGGTGTTTGTTCCGCTTCATGGCATATTCAAATCCGACTTTCAGGATACGTTCAATCTCCGGACGGGTGTACATGTTCGTATCATACGCCTTGTCGTTGTCCTGGTATTTCTCACCGAAGTACATGCCACCGGTCAGTTCGCGGATGCAAAGGAAATCGGCACCATCCACCAGCTCCGCACGAAGGGGAGACTTATGGAGCAGACATTTGAAGGTCTGCACGGGGCGGATGTTGGCAAACAGTCCCAGTTTCTTGCGCATAGCCAGCAAGCCCTGCTCGGGACGCACTTTGGCAGTAGGGTCATTGTCGAATTTCGGGTCACCTACGGCAGAGAACAGTACGGCATCCGCATTCTTACAAGCCTCATAAGTGGCTTCGGGAAAAGGGTCGCCCGTCTTGTCTATCGCGTCCGCACCGCAGATGGCATGTTCATAGTTTACTTTGTGTCCGAACTTCTCACACACGGCGGTCATCACGTCCACGCCTACGACGGAGATTTCGGGGCCGATACCGTCACCGGCCAATACTGCAATTTTAAAATCCATTGTTTTATTTATTATTTAAAAGTTCATCTATCTTCTTTTTGTTTGCAAGATTCTTGCGGCGATACCGGTCACCCCACACAAAACCTGCCGTCAATATGAGGGTATTGATGGCTGACATAAGATACTCGTCCGCATCCAACTCGCCGCTCCACCAACGCAGAAAGAGGTTGAAAGCAAAAAGCAAGCCTGCATACAACGCATAGCATACATAAGGATGCCTCTCAAAAAACGATTTCTTTTTCTCCATGAGATTCATTTCTTATGATTCGTATTCGTCTTCTATGATATTCAGCATCTTCACCGTCGCCTTGATGGCCGCTTCCGTCTGGTCTGCGTCCAATCCGCGTGTACGGAATATCGTATCTTCAAAACTCCAGGTAATAACCGTCTGCACAAAGGCATCGGTACGCCCGCCGGGAGGAATGGTCACGGCATAGTTCGTCAGCATCGGGAACTTACGGCCCAGTGTCACTTTATATATCTTGCGCAAGGCGCGCACAAAAGCATCATACTGCCCATCTCCACTGGAGCTTTCCTCATATTCCTTTCCGTTGATTTCTATCTTCAACGTAGCCATCGGCTTCAGTCCATACGCCAGATTCACAATGTAGCTCTTAAGGCTGACGCGTTCTTCCATCACCCCATGCTTCAAGACATCCGAAACGATATACGGCAAATCTTCCTGCGTCACCAGCTCTTTCTTGTCACCCAGTTCGATGATGCGTGCCGTTACCTTGCGCATGGATTCTTCATCCAGTTGCAGCCCCAAGTCCTCCAGGTTCTTCCGGATATTGGCTTTACCGCTGTTCTTGCCCAGGGCATACTCTCGCTTGCGGCCAAAGCGTTCGGGCAGGAGGTCGTTGCAGTAGAGATTGCTCTTGTTATCACCGTCGGCATGGACGCCTGCCACCTGGGTAAATACATTCTCACCCACAATCGGCTTGTTGGCAGGAATTACAATGCCCGAGTAGGATTCCAGCACGCGGCTCACATCGTTCAGGCGGCTTTCGTCAATGTTGGTAATGGCATTGAAGTGGTCTTTCAGGATAGCCTGCACACTGGCAAGCGGAGCATTGCCGGCACGTTCGCCCAGGCCGTTGATTGTGGTATGCAGGCCTTTGCAGCCACTCAATACAGCAGCCAACACATTGCTCACAGCAAGGTCGTAATCATTATGGGCATGGAAGTCGAAATGGGCATGCGGATAGCGTTTCACCATCTTGCGCATGAACTCGATAACTTGCAGCGGATTCAGCACTCCCAAGGTATCGGGTAGCATATAGCGCCGTATATTCGTCCGGCTTAATGCATCCATCAGCAGAAACACATATTCCGGAGAATCTTTCATGCCGTTGCTCCAGTCTTCCAGATAGACATTCACTACCATATCCTGCTCGTTGGCGTAATCCACTACGGACAGAATATCCTCGATATGCTCTTCGGGAGTCTTCTGCAACTGGTAGTTGCAATGCTTCAGCGAGCCTTTGCACAGCAGATTGATGACACGGCAACCGGTCGCATGTATCCAGTCCACCGACGTGTGGCCATCTACAAAGCCAAGCACCTCTACTCTCGGCAACAGATTGCAGCGTGCTGCCCAGTCACAAATCATTTTTACGGCATCAAACTCTCCTTTGGATACCCGCGCAGAAGCCACCTCCACCCGGTCTACCTTCAGCTCCTCCAGTAACAAACGGGCAATCATCAATTTCTCATGAGGCACAAAGGAAACCCCGCTGGTCTGTTCACCGTCGCGGAGCGTAGTGTCCATGATTTCTATTCGGGGATGTTTCATATTGTTGTTTTTATTGTTTAAGATAATGGCACACAGACGACACAAATCAGACGGATGACCGCAGATTTATTTTTCTATCATTAGTGAATAGTTTTCTGCGTATTTGAGGATGCTCGCCAAAGTTAAAAAGAAGTCCTGCCTCTATATCCGTGGATTTAAGATAATTAATCAGTTGTAGTTCATGTTCACGACAAAGACTTGCACACGCTTTCTGTTCGAGAACAATGTGTTTATTCACTACTATATCAGCATAATAATTCCCTGCCAAACAGCCTTTAAAGAAAACTTCAATCTTCTGCTGAACTTCACACAGAAAACCTCTCCGTTGCAATTCCTGAAAAAATACATTCTGATACACTCTCTCCAAGAATCCATAACCCAAAGCATTATAAGCATCATAAGATGACTCGATTATTCCATCCGTTTCTTCTTTATATAAATAATCTGTGGCCATCTGTCTAATCTGTGTCATCGGTGTGCCATACCATTCGCCTCATACTCCTCAATCTTCTCCTTGCTCTGCACCAAGAAATCAATGTCATCCAAGCCATTCATCAGGCAATGCTTCTTATAGGCATTGATTTCGAAATGTTCGCTCTTGCCCGTAGCCTTGTTGGTAATGGTCTGTTCGGGCAGGTTCACTTCCACTTCCAGCTTCGGATTGGCAGAGATGGAGTCGAACAACTCTTTCAAGAACGGCTCGCTCACCACCACCGGAAGCACAAAGTTGTTCAGTTCATTGTTCTTGTGTATATCGGCAAAGAAACTCGATACCACCACGCGAAACCCGTAACCGGCAATAGCCCATGCAGCATGCTCACGGCTGGAACCGGAACCGAAGTTCTTTCCTGCCACCAGAATCTGCCCGCCGTAGGTGGGGTCGTTCAAAACAAAGTCCTTGTTCAGAGAGCCGTCCGGATGATAACGCCAATCGCGGAACAAATTATCTCCGAAGAACTTTTCCTCACGGGTAGTAGCTTTCAGAAAACGTGCAGGGATTATCTGGTCCGTATCCACATTCTCTAATGGAAGAGGAACACAGGTACTGGTTAATCTATCAAATTTTGCTTTCATCTTCTTATTTACGATTTTACGATTTACAATTCACGATTGAAAATACTCTTGATTTACCTTTGTTGAACGATGGTTGATTTACGAAGCAATTTTAATCGCAAATCGTCCAATCGAACATCAAATCAGCGTTCTGGGATCTGTAATCACACCCGTCACTGCGGCTGCGGCAGCTACAAGCGGACTGGCAAGCAATGTTCGGGCACCCAGTCCCTGGCGTCCTTCAAAATTACGGTTACTGGTAGACACTGCATACTTTCCGACAGGCACTTTATCATCGTTCATTGCCAGGCAAGCGGAGCAACCCGGTTGGCGAATGGCAAAACCGGCCTCTTCCAAAATCTTGTCCAATCCCTCTTCACGAATCTGGGCATCTACCATCCAAGAACCCGGAACCAGCCATGCCACTACATCCTCTGACTTCCGACGGCCTTTCACAATGGAAGCAAATGCGCGAAAATCCTCGATACGCCCATTGGTGCAGGCACCCAAAAACACATAATCGATCTTCCTACCCAGCAAAGACTCTCCCGGTTGGAAACCCATATAGCCCATGGACTTCATGAAAGAGGTGCGGGCAGCTTCTCCCATTCCTTCGGTAGTAGGAATATGTCGCGTGATGCCCATACCCATACCTGGATTGGTGCCGTATGTAATCATCGGTTCAATATCTTCGGCAGCAAAACAGACTTCCTTGTCGAACACCGCACCTTCATCGCTCTTCAATGTTTTCCAATATGCCAATGCCTTGTCCCATGCCTCACCCTTCGGGGCATATTCGCGTCCTTTGATGTACTCGAAAGTAATCTCATCCGGAGCAACCATACCGCCGCGGGCACCCATTTCTATACTCAGATTGCATAAGGTCAGGCGGCCTTCCATAGTCAGACTGCGCACAGCTTCTCCGGCATATTCCACGAAATATCCCGTAGCACCGCTGGTCGTCATCTTCGACATCATGTACAATGCCACATCTTTTGCCGTCACTCCTTTGCCCAGCTTACCGTCAACAGTGATACGCATCGTCTTAGGACGGGTCTGAAGAATACATTGCGAGGCCATTACCATTTCCACCTCACTCGTACCGATACCGAAAGCCACCGCTCCCATCGCACCGTGGGTTGAGGTGTGCGAGTCACCGCAAACAATGGTCATGCCGGGTAGGGTCAGACCGCGTTCCGGACCTACTACATGGATAATTCCGTTCTTCTTGTCCATCATGCCGAAATGTGCCAATCCAAACTCTTCCGCATTCTTGGCCAGTGTATCTACCTGAGTCTTTGAAACCGGGTCTTCAATCGGCTTGTCTTGGTCATGCGTCGGCGTGTTATGGTCGGGCATGCAGAGAATCTTTTCCGGACGGAAACACTTGATTCCACGTTCGCGCAATCCCGAAAAGGCTTGCGGACTGGTTACTTCATGACAATAAAGCCGGTCAATATAAAGCTGTGTGGGACCGTCTTCCACTTTCTGTACCACATGGGCATCCCAGATTTTATCAAATAATGTATTCATATTCTTTAGTTGTTAGTCACAAGCTACAAGAACCTTCCCGGCATCTTACATACGCAACTTGTAAACCATTAATTTTACTTCTTAAACTTCATTACTCGCTATTTGCAGCTCGTAACCCGTCACTCCTTAAACTTATTGATACAGTCGATGTAAGCTTCCACCGATGCCGCGATAATATCGGTATTGGCACCAAACCCATAATAAATATGGTTATCGTATTCCACCTGCATGTGTACCTTACCCATATCGTCGCTACCCTTGCTGATAGCCTGGATGGTGAATTCCTTCAAGGTCATATGGCGGTCGATAATCCTCTTCAAAGCCTTGATAGCGGCATCTACCGGACCGTTTCCACTGGCGGCGGCTTCAAACTTCTCACCGGAGATGTTCAATCCCAGACTGGCAACCGAACGAACCCCTACGCCACTGGTCACCTGAAGATATTCCAGTTTGATACGGTGGTTCTGCGTACGATTTGCCCCTGCCAATACCAGAATATCGTCATCATTGATATCTTTTTTCTTATCGGCAAGTTTCAAGAACTCTTCATATACTTTATCCAACTTTTCCTGATCCAGCTGTACTCCCAATACCGACAAACGGTTCTTTAAGGCTGCGCGTCCGCTACGGGCTGTCAATACGATGGAATTATCATCAATACCCACATCGTGCGGATCAATGATTTCGTAAGTCTGTACATTCTTCAACACACCATCCTGGTGGATGCCCGACGAATGGGCAAAAGCATTACGACCTACAATAGCTTTGTTGGGCTGTACCGGCATGTTCATCAAGCTGGACACCATACGGCTGGTTGGATAAATCTTCTGTGTATTAATGTTGGTCTCGATTTCTATGTCCTTGTGGCATTTGATAATCATCGCCACTTCCTCAAGAGAAGTATTCCCGGCACGTTCACCAATACCGTTGATAGTCACCTCCACCTGGCGGGCACCATTCAGCACACCAGCCATTGTATTGGCAGTAGCCATGCCCAAGTCATTGTGGCAATGAGTAGAAATAATGGCATTATGAATACCGTTGACATGTTCCATCAGATATTTTATTTTCGCGCCATACTCACCAGGCAGGCAATATCCCGTTGTATCGGGAATATTTACCACAGTGGCACCCGCCTTGATAACAGCTTCTACCACACGGGCCAGATATTCATTGTCCGTCCGGCCTGCATCTTCTGCATAGAACTCCACATCATCCACATATTTACGTGCATACTTTACGGCAGCCACTGCACGCTCTATAATTTCTTCACGATTGGAATTGAATTTATATTTAATGTGCGGGTCAGATGTACCAATCCCAGTATGGATACGTTTACGCTTGGCAAACTGCAAAGCCTCTGCCGCTACATCAATATCTTTCTGTACGGCACGTGTCAAGGCGCAGATAGTGGGCCATGTCACAGCTTTTGATATCTCAATGACCGAATTGAAATCTCCCGGACTTGAAATAGGAAATCCGGCTTCAATCACATCTACCCCCAAAGCTTCCAGTTGTCTGGCTACCTGAATCTTTTCCACTGTATTCAATTGGCATCCCGGAACCTGCTCGCCATCGCGGAGCGTTGTGTCAAAAATAAATAATTTGTCACTCATTGCTTTATTGTATTTAATTTATGTCCCATAAAAAAAGCCTTTCGCACTTGGAAGTGAGAAAGGCTTCATATGTCATTGCATCTTACATATATATTCACGCACAGCACTCACTTCCACTAAACTTCGCCAGTAGAATAATAATACCACACAGTAGAATATATGTAAAGTTCTGAATCATCTTCTTTTTTGTTTTAACGTTGCAAAGGTAGGTATTATTTCGTACTATACAAACAAATTCATTACTTATTTTCGATAAAAAATATCATTTTATAAGCTTATATTCATTTATCACTGAAATATATTACAAAAAAGGCGTACCTCAAGGTACACCTTTTACTTATTCATCAGTTCAATACAAGTTCTGAATTACTTCTTCTCACAAGGTTTGTCACACTTGGCACCATCACATGCAGTCTTAGGACATACTGCTGAATCAGCTCCCTGGCAACATGCCTTTTTTGCAGAGTCACATACTTGTTCTGTTTTTGCTGCACAGCAAGAATCTACCTCAGTTGCATTAGAATCTGCTGCCTTCTTATTACCACAAGATGTCACCACGAAAGAAAACGCTACCGCAACGGCAGCCAATAATAAAACTTTAATCTTCATACTTTCAATTTGCTTTAAACGTTGATATAAAATTAGTTCGACGCAAATATAGCAAAAGTTTATGAGATTGCCAAAAGCAAAAGCCCCCTCGTCATTTCTGACTCGGGGGCTTCCTCTAAAACGGCGA
>NZ_SRYZ01000034.1 GCF_004793475.1 Bacteroides muris (ex Afrizal et al. 2022)
TTTACGTTTTATCTTCACCTGTCCGCTTTTCCTTGCACAGCCTATCACTTTCCATTGTACACGGCACACGTTCGGAACGATGATGCTCACGCTCGGTGCAGACCTTTTTACCACAAGCAAGCTGATGGGACATTCCAACATTCAGACCACGGAAATCTATGCCAAAATCGTGGATAAGAAGAAGGAGGATTATATGTCACTTCTTCTCATCGTTTTATGCTAATGAGCCGTCCAGATTGATAGATCGGTCAAAGATGGAGTTCCCTTTCCAGATAGATCAGATTTGCATCAACGGAAGCCGTTTTTTTGACATGGTTCGCTATTACGATGCTTTATATCATAAAATCATAGACGAGAACGAATATAAAAAATACGACTCGATAGAAGATGAAAAGTCAGCATATAAAATCGTCCGAACTTTGAATGCCTACTCTAACAGAACTCGTACTGGAGATACTTATGTCCGCCAGTTATTTAATTGCCTCTTGATGATGCGTTACCTAATGGACGGAAGGATACGTATCGACAACAATCTGGCGGAAAATGCCATCCGTCCAATTACATTAGGTAGAAAGAACTATCTGTTCTGTGGCGATCATGAGGCTGCTGTCAGTATGAGTGTCGTCTGTTCACTGCTGGCTACCTGCAAGGCACATGAAGTAAATCCGAGGAATTACCTGAATGATGTTATTGCAAGGATGCCATATATGCAGAAAGCATCGTATGATGAACTGGTGCAACTCCTACCGCACCGATGGAAAAAGGAATGACTGTTACTACCATATACTAGCAATGGCTGCATACTCTAACGAAAGAGTTGCGGCCATTGTTGTTAGTGTACTTTATCGGATGCTTACAGAGAAATTACGTGGGCATGTACGTGTGAAACGCGGTCAAAGCATGGAACCCAGTGTAGGAATTATGGACAGTCAAAGCGTCAGATGGGGGAACAATGCTTCTTTGAACGGTATTGATGGAAACAAAAAGGTAAAAGGCATAAAACGGCATGTCATAGTGGATAAGAATGGCTTTCTTATTGCCGTTATGGTCACCATAGCTAATGTGCATGACAGTGAAGCCGCTTATTTGCTGATGAGGGTTCTTAAGGAGATGTGCTCCAGTGTAAAAAACATTCTTGCCGACGGAGGTTACCGAGGAGAACTTGTCGATAACATAAGAAAGAAATTCGGATATGTCATTCAGGTTGTTATCAGTGCGTACAAGGAACAGGGATTCAGACCCATTCAAAAGAGATGGATTGTGGAAAGAACATTCTCATGGATGGATTACAATAGAAGGCTCTGCCGAAACTATGAACTAACATTCGACTCGGCAGAGGAAATGGTCAAATTAGCCACTATAAGATTATTATTGAGGAATATTTAAACAGGCTCTAAAAAAACAGAATAATACAGATATTTATCAGTGTCCTGACCAGCACTTTCATTCTTTTCGTCCATCCTACTGCAAGTCTTCAATAATATTCGGCTTCAAAAGAAGACAATTAAAGGGATTTTTTGTACTTTTGCGCCTCAATAATAGTAATTTGTAATTTTGTAATTGTAAATTGTAATTAGATACTATGTTCGATAATTTAAGCGAGAGACTTGAAAGGTCGTTTAAAATTTTGAAAGGTGAGGGAAAAATCACCGAAATCAATGTTGCGGAAACCTTGAAAGACGTACGTAAGGCACTTTTGGATGCCGACGTGAACTATAAGGTTGCCAAAAATTTCACCGATACCGTTAAGGAAAAAGCCTTGGGACAAAACGTGCTGACAGCCGTCAAGCCCAGCCAGCTGATGGTAAAAATCGTGCATGATGAACTGACTCAGCTCATGGGTGGCGAGACTTCTGAAATAAACATCGATTCCAAGCCTGCCGTTATTTTGATGTCTGGTTTGCAAGGCTCCGGTAAAACAACTTTCTCCGGAAAGCTGGCTCGTATGCTGAAGAGCAAGAAAAACAAAAGACCGTTATTGGTGGCTTGTGACGTATACCGTCCTGCTGCCATCGAGCAGTTACGCGTACTGGCTGAACAAATTGACGTACCGATGTACTCGGAACCGGACAGCAAAAATCCGGTAGTCATTGCCCAAAATGCCATCCAAGAAGCCAAAGCCAAAGGCTATGATCTTGTAATCGTCGATACCGCCGGGCGCCTGGCTGTAGACGAAGAAATGATGAACGAGATTGCCGCTATTAAGCAAGCCATCAATCCGAACGAAATTCTGTTCGTAGTGGATTCGATGACCGGTCAGGATGCTGTAAACACCGCCAAAGAATTCAATGAACGACTTGATTTCAATGGTGTAGTATTGACCAAGTTGGATGGTGATACCCGTGGTGGTGCCGCCCTTTCTATCCGTTCGGTGGTTGACAAGCCCATCAAGTTTGTAGGTACTGGTGAAAAGTTGGATGCCATAGACCAATTTCACCCCTCACGCATGGCTGACCGTATCCTCGGTATGGGTGACATCGTATCTTTGGTGGAACGTGCGCAGGAACAATATGACGAGGAAGAAGCCAAACGCCTGCAAAAGAAGATTGCCAAAAACCAGTTCGACTTCAATGATTTCCTAAGCCAGATTGCACAAATCAAGAAAATGGGAAACTTAAAGGAACTCGCCTCCATGATACCAGGTGTAGGCAAAGCCATCAAGGATATAGACATTGACGACAATGCCTTTAAGAGTATTGAAGCCATCATTTACTCCATGACTCCGGAAGAACGCAGCAATCCGGCCATTCTGAACGGTTCACGTCGCCAGCGCATTGCCAAAGGTAGCGGTACGAATATTCAGGAAGTAAACCGCCTGCTGAAACAGTTTGACCAGACCCGCAAGATGATGAAGATGGTCACCGGCAATAAAATGGGCAAGATGATGCCGAAATTAAAAAGATAAGATAATAGCCTATGACACTGATTGATGGAAAAGCAATTTCAGAGCAAGTAAAGCAAGAGATTGCAGCAGAAGTAGCCGAGATAGTGGCTCATGGGGGGAAACGCCCACATCTGGCCGCTATTCTTGTAGGACACGATGGAGGTAGCGAAACCTACGTCGCTGCCAAAGTGAAAGCATGCGAAGTTTGCGGATTCAAATCCTCCCTTATCCGTTACGAAGTAGATGTTACAGAAGAAGAGCTACTTGCCAAAGTACGCGAATTAAATGAGGACGCAAATGTGGATGGTTTTATTGTACAGCTTCCCTTGCCCAAACATATCTCCGAGCAAAAGGTTATTGAAACCATCGATTACCGCAAGGACGTAGACGGTTTCCATCCCATCAATGTGGGACGGATGTCTATTGGTCTTCCCTGCTATGTATCCGCTACCCCCAACGGTATCCTTGAACTGCTGAAGCGTTATCAGATAGAAACTTCAGGTAAGAAATGCGTGGTATTGGGCCGCAGTAACATTGTCGGCAAACCCATGGCTGCCCTAATGATGCAGAAAGCTTATCCCGGTGATGCCACAGTAACCGTATGCCACAGCCGCAGCAAAGATTTGATAAAGGAATGCCAAGAAGCAGACATCATCATTGCTGCATTGGGACAACCGAACTTTGTTAAGACAGAAATGGTCAAGGAAGGTGCTGTCGTTATTGATGTAGGTACTACCCGTATACCCGATGCTTCCAAGAAATCCGGATTCAAGTTGACCGGTGATGTGAAATTTGATGAAGTAGCTCCTAAATGTTCATTCATCACTCCCGTACCGGGAGGCGTAGGTCCGATGACCATCGTTTCCCTTATGAAAAATACATTGCTCGCCGGCAAAAAAGTAATCTATCAATAATAAGGTAATGAAAATGCTTGCCATTTTAATTGCTGCTTTACATAGCATGGGGATGTGTCAAAACTAAGACACATCCCCTTCTTTTTTTGTCTATGCGACTATTTTTTTAGCAATTAGGTAATAAGGCTTAATATTCGTCGTATTTTGAGTCACACGTGGTCTGATAAAGATAAATATAGTGTGTGCACTCCTTCTCTTTCCTGCTTTTAGTAGTTTTGTACACATTTTTTTGACATTAAAAGCTATAGCAAAGAAGGTAAAGTCCATTGTAACCTTGTCTTCTCCCACATGCCGGAACCTTTTGTATGCCATGTTGTGTTTCATTTGTCCAAAAACTGCTTCCGGTTCTATACATCGCCTTCCCCTCTGCCTGATGCCTTCTTCCGGGAGTAACCTTTCCCGTGCCTGCCGTTTGTATTGGTTTAACTGGTGGTTGACTTCTATAATATGGTTCTCCCGAGCTTTAAAGTAACTGCCACGCAAAGGACACCCTTCACGTCTTTGTGCTTTATACCGGGCACTTTCGGTGATGTATCCGCTCTCTGTTTTGTCACGTCCAGTTCCTATACGGTTCATGTGCTGCCCCATAGGACAAACTTAATAATCCCCCCCGCATTGTAATGGAGACTCTCCGCATGGAATGGATTGGGGGTATAACGGGGAGGCTGTTCTTTATGGAAGTGGTTGTACTTGACAAAGGCTTCTATCCCATTATCTTGCATGAACCGATAATTTTCTTCCGATCCGTAACCGGAGTCTGCCACACCGACAGTTAGTAAGCGGTTATAGCGTTGCTCAAAGGAGTGGAAGAAAGGCATGAGGGTCAGTGTATCGGTTAGGAAACAGTCGGAAGTCTATGAGGAATTGGTTCCCGGTACCTATTTGCAGATTATATCCGGGTTTGGTCTGCCCATTTCTCATGGCGTCTTCTTTCATGCGCATGAAGGTGGCATCAGGATCGGTCTTGGAGTAGGAATTGCGTTCTCCAAGAGTATCAAAATGGTTGTCGTATTCCATCAACTTGTCACGGTACTGCTCAAGTTCCCGGACCTGTTTCTTCTTTTCCCGGATGACTTTCTTTTGTTCCTTGTCCTTTGTTACAGGCTGGTGTTCCAGCACTTCTTTGAGTTCATCCACTATATCTGAGAGCATGGCGGGAGTGAACTCTACGGGTGTTTCTTGCATGGAGTTCTCTTGGGCTATGACTTCATCCACCTGCTCCAGGAGAATGCGGATCTTATCCATCAGCTTTGTACGGTTCTTTTCGACTGTCTTGCGCCAGACAAAAGTATATTTGTTGGCTTTGGACTCAATCTTGGTTCCGTCGATATACTCTACATCAAGGCTGATGAAACCTTTGTCGGCAAGGACAAGAACCAACTGCGTGAAAACGTTGTTTATCTCCTCCTTTACACGGTTACGGAAACGGTTGATGGTTATGAAATCCGGATGCTCATGACCGGCAAGCCAGATATAATGAATGTCACGCAAAAGAAGCTTCTCTATTTTACGACAGGAATAGATATTATTCATGTAAGCGTAGATAATTACCTTGAGCATCATTTTAGGATGATAAGCTGAGCGCCCCGTTTCTTTATAAAGCTTCTTGAAATTATCAAGATTGAGATTATCAACAACTGCATTGACTATGCGGACAGGGTCGTCCGCAGCTATGTTTTCATCAATTCTTCCAGGAAAAAGAACTGTTGGGTTGGGAATGTAAGGACGAAAATGTAACTTTGCCATAACGAAAAATTTTATGCCTAAAGACACAAAAACTTTGGGTAATAACAAAGCCCGGGCTTGTGAAAGTCAGGTCTTTGTGCATAAAAAGAGGTTGTGCCAGCGTTTTGACACTCCTCATGCTATTATTCGTAGATGACATGATGCAGCATCAGGTACAAATAAATGCAGTATATGTATCTGAAGGAAAATATGACTACTTCTCCGGTATTCGTTCGCAGGCACCTACTAGAATCTGTCAAATCGCAGACAATACTATCCTCTGTTCATCTGCAGAAACGACTTTCGCATTACTCTGTTCCATTATACTTACGGCATCAAGGTTACCTCTTCCAATATCGTAACTATATTAATAAGAATACCATCCTGCAAGATATCCAAAGTGCCAAAGTACGCCAACCAGATGCCATCATTATCTGCATACATTGAGAAGAGGAATATCAGTCCCTTCCCAACCGTGAACAACGCGAGCCAGCCAATTGGTTGCTCCAACAAGGCATAACACATACTATCGGTTTACCCCCTCACGTCATTTAATCGACGGAACTACGTACCAACAGTACTGAACAGCACATCATAGTCTACTCCTTGGGAAATTTCATCTCCAATATGAGTAAGACTAGCACTGACAGCGGCCTCATTATCACTTTGCAGTTGGAAAAACATCCTCTCTCCCTACCCACCTGTCCCTCTTACATCGGTCAGAGTCAGACACCCCTGCCATTTTTCCCGCAAAACATTTAACACCGGAAACCCGTAAATACCTGGAAATCTTCATTAAAAGTTCCCTATGGCTGCTCTAGCAGCACAATGTAGATATTTACGAGAAGAAAAAATAATGCAGAAATCTCAAAAAAAAACGTTTCATTCTTTGCATTATTAAAAATTATCCCTACCTTTGCACCGCATTTAAGAAATGCACTAACATGGTGGCTGTAGTTCAGTTGGTTAGAGCGTCAGATTGTGGTTCTGAATGTCGTGGGTTCGAGTCCCATCTGCCACCCGCAAAAGAGGAAATTCAAAAGAATATTCCTCTTTTTTTGCTATTACCCTCACCCCGCCAGAGAACGGGTCAGTAGAAAATTGTTCCAAAACAATGCATTATCCGGATTATTGATGTTGATTGGAATCTTTTTGAATTCATGGCAAATGGGGCTATTGGCTGTAAGTAGCAACATAATAAGTACGTTGACAGCCCTTATCTCAGGACTTCACTACCCCTTTTATCCTTTCTGTATGGATGCTGTTGGGATTGTGCAGTTGGCTGATGCCTGACATGCTACTCGTCTCTGATACAGAAACACCCGCTTCTTCCTCCATAAATTACTTACAATGTTTCAATATGGGTATAGGCCAGGTGATGTTTCAAGGAAACATAATGACCGGACTATTTTTCCTTGCAGGCATTCTCGTGAATTCCCGGAATGCAGCAGTATATACCATATTGGGAGCACTTCCCCCTCCTCCTAGCCATATTATTGGGAGTGGATTCCAAAGCTTTGAATATGGGTCTGATGGGATATAATGGCGCATTGTGTGCCCTTGCTTTAGGAGGTAAAAGCTGGATGAGCTGTATATGGGCTGTATGTTCCGTTTTACTCTCTGTTGTATTGCAAATTGTGGGAATGAATTGGGGAATTATTACATTGACCGCACCTTTCGTTCTCTCCGTATGGCTGACAATGGGAATAAAAATCTCTATCTCTTTTTCAAATTAGGCAGAAAGCAAGCCACTAACCCCAACAAAGGCATAAAAGCGCATACATTATAAACAGCCTCGATACCATATTTATCAGCCATACCTCCCAACACAGCCGAAGCGATACCGGCAATTCCAAAAGCGAAACCAAAGAACAATCCGGAAATCAAACCCAACTTATTGGGTAGCAATTCCTGGGCGTACAGCAATATGGCAGGAAAAGCGGAAGAAAGCATCAGACCGACACAGAAACTCAGCACTACCGTCCATGCAAGCCCTACATGAGGCATCATCATACTGAATGGAGCCGTTCCAAGAATGGAAGCCCAGATAACATACTTACGTCCGACCCTATCACCTACGGGACCTCCCACCAATGTTCCGATGGCAGTGGCCACCAGAAAGACAAACAAAAAGAACTGTGAGTCTTGAACAGTGACACCAAATTTATGAATCAGATAGAATGTATAGTAGCTCGTCAAACTTGCCATATAGATATATTTGGAGAAGATAAGTATCAGCAAAATACTTATGGACAACACCGTCATCCTTGAAGAAAGGGGACGTTCTATCTTTCCTGCCACAAACATCGGGCTTTTCTTGATGTGGTTCAAGTAGGAACGAAACCAACGGCATATAGGAATCATTACCACGATAGCAATCAAGGCAAAAGCCGTGAAAAAGGCAATGTATCTCCTCCCGTAAGGAGCTACCAGCAAAGCCACCAGCAACGGTCCAAGTGAGCCTCCCAAATTCCCACCCACCTGAAACAGAGACTGCGCCAGTCCGCGTTTTCCGCCGGAAGCCAGAAAGGCAATGCGCGATGCCTCTGGATGGAGTACAGACGAACCGATACCCACAATGAATACCGAAGCCAGCAACCAATACAGATTAGTAGCAAAAGCCAGATTCATGATACCGACCAAAGTAAAGCCCATACCTATCGGCAATGACCAGGCAATGGGGCGCTTATCAAAGAACAATCCCATTAGAGGCTGAAACACGGACGCCGACATCTGATACACTAACGTAATCAGACCAATCTGGACAAAACTCAAGGATAAATCCTCCTTGAACAAAGGGTATACCGCCGAAATGACTGATTGCAGCATATCGTTCAAGCAATGCGAAATACTCAATGCTATAAGAATTGGAAAAGCAATTCTACGGATAGTAGGCCTCTGATTCTGTATCATCTTATATTGTCTATTACAAAAACGGTGCAAAGGTACGTAAAAAACACATATCCAATCCACATTTAGACAAAACTCCCCGATTCTCGGCTGAACTGCGCAGGGAATCGGGGAGTTTTATCTTTACCGGTTATCTTTATCAGTTCAGCAATCCCGGATTGGCTTCTATGGCTTCTTTCGGAATGGCCAATGTATAGCGGGCATCATTCTCTTCGAGTACATAACGCGTACCATCAAGCACTTTCTCCAAACGCGGACGGGTGGAACGACGAAGGTCAAACCAGCGATGTCCTTCAAAAGCAAGTTCACGGGCACGTTCATCTAATATTTCCTGTACCAACGCTTCCTTATCCATGGCATTGACAACAACGGATTTCGCTTCGTAGGCCTCCGGTGCATAACGTTTCCGCATCAGTTCCAGCAGGCGAGTACGTGCTTGAGACAGTTCTCCAAGTCGGGCAGCAGCCTCAGCAGCCGTCAGATATATTTCACCCACACGGAAAGTACACAAGTAGTTATTGCTTCCCGCCTTCTTATTCTTCCGGAAACCTTTTTCATCCGTTTCAGCAAAATATTTGTCCAGCCGAAGGTCGTTCTCAGCATAAAGGGAGAGAAAAACCGGAGTAGCCAGAGCAGCCCCATTGATTGTACTGCTCAGAGGTGTCTCCAGTGGAGTAATATTTTCCACGGAATTATAACTGTTAGGAAGAGTTGCAGCGGCATCATTCAAATCTACCAATACAGACTTCACGGCAAGCACTGCCTCAGCAGCATCCCAAGCCGCCTGCCACTCGCCCTTATAAAGGGATACGCGTGATTGAAACGCCTCTACCGAAGCCGCATTGAAACGATATGAATATCTCTGTTCCCATTCTGCCTTCATGACCAGTTTGCGTGCCTCGTCAATATCTGCTTGGATGGAAGTATAAACTTCTTCCACCGTATTGCGTTTCAGGACTTTCTCTAAATCCGTATCCAATTTCAGCGGTACCGATTTGGTATCCAAAGCTCCCTCCTTAGTATAGGGCTGTCCATAAAGATTTACCAATAAGAAATGTACATAAGCACGGAGCATATACGCTTCTCCTACAAGCTGATTTATCTCTTCCTCAGTGCCTTCCTTAATATCACTTCTGCTCTCAATAACGTGATTGGCAATAAAAAGCACATTGTAATACTTGGCCCATTCAAACGATGAGGTATAGGCATTGGGAGCAAGGTCGTTCCAGCGCTCTATATCCATATAATAATTTTGGTCATATTCATTATCCCGAACCTGCATCTCGTCGGAACGGAAACAAGCCATTCCCCGGTCACTGAATTTACTCACGTCCTTATAAGAACGGGCAAGCAACGCTCTATACTCAGCCAAAGAATTGGGAATGACACTACCGGTAGGCTGTATATCCAGATAGTTGTCGCATGCCGCAAGCAGAAGCATGCAGGCCATTATCATCAGACTTATTGTTTTCTTCATTTTCTTTCTGCTTTTAAAGTTAGAAATTCAAGTTCAAGCTGAATGTAACCGACTTGGGTACGGGAGTTGCATAAGGGTTGTACATCGACTCCGGATCCATGTAGTTATTATATCCCGAACCGAACACGAAGAGATTGCGTCCTTCAACAGATACCGTTGCCGAGTTCATTCCTAAACGCTTTGTCAGAAGCTCAGGGATACGATAACCCAGACGCAGATTCTGCAAACGTACGTAGTTCAGCTTCTTCACCCAGATATCCAAATCTCTCCAGATGGTTTTAGCATCATACCAGGAATACTCTTCCGGGTTGGAAGCACTCAGCATAAATGCCGGAAGCTCTGCATCGGGGTTTTCCGGAGTCCAACGGTTCAGCACATCAGCATTATAGTTTTTGCCATAATCCGGATTGATGATGTCATAAGAGGGCTGCGTACGTACGTATCCGCCAAACGTCAAAGAGAAATTGACATTCAGCTCCCAGTTTTTATAGCTGAAGGTATTAATCAAACCTCCCGTATAAGGAGCATCGCTACTCCCGATATACGAATAAAAGGTTCTCTCTTCGGCTGCAGTTACATCGGAAGAGGCAATACCTATCCCCCACTCGTCCTTCAGGCGGTAAAGCTCCTTCAAGGTCACTTTCTCTCCCTCCGGATTATAGAACATCATATTACCGGTTTCCTTATTCACTCCCGCAGTCTTCAGTGCGAAAATTGCCCCTACAGGATAGCCTTCACGTCCCGGAGTGGTCTGCTGCTCCGGTATGTTTTCCTGCAATACCTTATTACCGTTATAGGCAAAATTGAAATTTGTGTACCAGGAGAAGTTTTTTGTCGTTATGTTACGGGTAGACAAGCTGATTTCCACACCTTTGTTCTCCATACTTGCCCAGTTGACGTTCATTGAAGTAAAGCCCGTCTCCAGAGGAAGCATGCGCAAAGCTATCAAATCGGTACCCTTACGGTAATAATAGTCCACGCTCAGATTGATAGCCTGGTTCAATACAGAAAAATCAAAGCCGGCATTGACAGACTGCGTCTTTTCCCAACGCAACTTCTTGTTGGGAGCGGAATTAATGATAATTACATCTTCCGATACTCCGGGCAAAATACTCTCCGACCGATATGTACCCAACAGGAACGGAGAAGTATTCTTGTCAATATTTCCCTGCAGACCGTAAGATGCACGGAACACCAGGTTATCTACCCACTTGGCCTGCTGCATAAACGGTTCTTGTGACAGACGCCACAAGGCACTGACAGAATAAAGAGGAAGATAGCGGTACTTCTTATCCACACCGAAAAGATCGGAACCGTCAAAACGGATACTTCCTCCCACCGTGTAGCGGTTCAACAAAGAGTAGGATGCCGTAGAGTAGAAAGACACATAAGCATTCTCCTTATACGTCGTCTGATGGAGCGGGAAAGACGTGGCGTAACTTTCGTTGGGGAAAATCACCGGCTTGGTGGTCAACGTCTTGCGGTCGAAGCCATACCCTGCCGAGAACAAGGTTTCGTACCAAGTCTTGCGCAGTTCGGTACCTGCCATCACTTCCAGTTCATGAATATCATTGAAGCTGTCGCGATATTCTCCCATCGCCTTCCAAGTAATCTGTGAATTGGAGTTTTCATAAGACTTCTGCATACCTCCTTCGGGCAGAAAGTGTTTGGTTTCTCCACCTTGGGAGTATTCGCTCAACTTATAGTAATAGCGCATGGCATAGCTTTCCCAGTCCGCTATTTCTTCTCTGGAAGTTTTTTCCAACTGATAGCCAAACTGGGAAGTCAGCTTCCACTTGTCATTGAACCGTAACTCCGCATCAAATATAGATGAAAAAGAATTCACCACGCTTTCATTAGACGTGTTCTGCCGTTCTTCAAAGATGTTGAATCCTAAATCCTTATCAGTGTTGTTCTGAATATCGTAGTCGTAATTATAGTTGCCATTCTTGTCATAAAGTTCAAAATACGGATTAGCCTTGCGTGAATAGAACACGGGATTCGACATACCGTATGCATCTGTCAGATAATTGGTATTTTTGCGACGGTTGGCAAACATGGAGGCACCCACTTTCAGTATACTGTTCACCTTATAGGAAGTCTTTCCTACCAAGTTGAAACGGTCCATACCCACACCGTCCACATTTCCATCCTCTTTATAATAGCCGAAAGAGGTATAATACGTAACCCTTTCCGTACCGCCGGAAAGGCTCAAGTTATATTCCTGGCTGAAAGCATCGCGGAAAAGGATATCTCCCCAGTTTGTATTAACACTCTTCAAACGGTTGATGGCAGCTTGTGTATCACTGCTCAAGGCATCCCATCCTCCATTCTGAAAAGCAGACAACTCATTGTAATTGGAAAGAATATTATATACGCCTCCTTTATGATTGTCCGGAGAATAGTTATCACGGATTATATCCATTTCCAATCCTACTTTCTCCGCTGAGTTCAGCAAGTTCAACCGGTCAAGGCTCAATGTAGGAGTATAGGCAAACCGGGACGAGAAACTGATAACCGGTTTACCGACCTTCCCTTTCTTTGTTGTAATCACAATGACGCCATTGGCTGCCCTCGCACCATAGATGGCAGTGGCTGCCGCATCCTTCAGGATGGTGATATTCTCAATATCTGCCGGATTCAAGCCTGCAATGGAAGATTGCTTCATGTTGGTGATGTCATTCAGCTCATCCGGTTCGGGAACATCCGTTCCCTCCAAAGGAATGCCGTCCAGCACCCACAAAGGGTCTTGTGTACCATTCAATGAAGCGGTACCGCGAATGCGTATCTTTGCCGGAGCACCCGGAGCACCGGAAGTCGGGCTGACAGAAAGTCCGGCAATTTGTCCGGCAAGTGCCTGGTCGATACTTTTTACCGCACCGATGGTCTCGTCCGATATATCCAGTTTGGATACCGCTGCCGTCAGCTTGCGGCGCTCCACTGTCTGGTAACCCGTCACAACAACGGCATCGAGCATTTGGGAAGATGCATGAAGTGTTATTTCATAATGTTCCTTTCCCGGAACAAGCTTCACTTCCAATACGTCATATCCCACGTAGCTACAAAAGAAACGGGTTATCCCCGCAGGTATAGCGATAGAGAACTGACCATCCACATCAGTGATGACCCCCATTGTAGTCTGAGCACCCCCCGCCTTTTTCAAGTCTTCCGCAGTCACATAAACGGAAGCACCGATAAGCGGTAGGTTATCCTCTGAAGATATTACTACGCCCCGGACTTTTTTCTCTGCAGCAAAAGCAGATGACAAAGCTCCTACAAGGCATAGCAAAACGATTAATACACGTTTTTTCATGCGTTACATATAAAATTAAATTAATACTCAAAATTAGGGATTAAGGGTTAGTTACTAACGATTTATCGCTAATCCCTAATCGCTAGCCCTTAATCCCCAGTGCCGTATTGATACGCAAAATCAAATCCTTATAATGATATTTAGTAGCTATATCCGATGTACCCAAACGGCTCTGAAGCAGTTCCTTGATGCGGAGCAACTCGCCACGCTTCACTGAAATGACATCCGATACGCGGTTTATCTGCGAACCGTAGAAGTTCAGTTCGCGGTGGGCACCCATACGGTCGGCATCCAAGGTCTTACCGGCATACTCGTCACAACTGCAAAGGGCAGTCTGATGGTCTAGCAAGAAGTGGTTGTCCATCAGTTTTTTGTTTATTTTCACTCCTTCGCTTTCGGCAGCTGCTGTAATCAGTGCATCTACGAAGTTCTTCTGCAAGGCGCGTGTCATGACGTTCGGCAAGGCACCGCGTTCCGTAGTGGCAAAGATGTTGCGATGCAGGCCATCCATCAGCTCTACCACCGTGAAAGCCTTTTTGCCGTTCACCGATTCGTTCTCCAACATACGCATCAGGCGGTTGTTGCCCAGCAAATCCCAAAGAATATAGGATTGAGCATTCTTCAACACTTGTGTCGGTGCATTCTCCACTACGCCCAGCGGAGTGTTACGCAGCAAATAGGTGTACTCTCCCACTTCCGTGTCGAACAGCCATTTGGGATAGGTCAGCACTTCGTCCAGCAGAAACTTCAAGGCTGCTTGCTGCTTCTCTTTTTCTACGAAGGTATAGGTTTTCTGTCCGTCGCCCACAACCGTGTTCTCTATATAGATACCACCGATATTTGCCAATACATGATAAAGATAATTGTTCCATTGGTTGATAACCGCATAGTATAAGCGGGAAGCTTCTTCATAAGTCTGTCCCTTCTCGCCGGTAGTAGTCCATTGGATGATTTGAGGAATAATACGTTTCAAGTTCTCAATGCCCAGCAGAGATGAGCGGACAGCATCATCGCCCAAATCTTCATTCTGCGCACGCGGGTCTACGGCATCACGTACATCCTGCGCCTCACTATATTTATATAAACGATCTGTATGACGGCTCAGGAAGTCGGCAAGCAAGTCCTTCTCTGCCTCTGGGGTTTCTTTACCATACCAACGATAACCGTATTCTATGGCAAACATATCATACGGGCCGATATGGGGAGAAAGCACCGTAACACCGTCACCCGGCTGTGCCACATAGTTGAAACGTGCATAGTCCATGATAGAGGAAGAAGTGGTATTCATACGGTCTGTAAATGCTTTGGAACGCAGGGAATCTGTCGGAAAAGTCCAGGAAGCAATCATATTGTGACGCAAGCCCAACGAGTGTCCCACCTCATGGCATGCCACAAAACGCATGGCATCACCCATCAGTTCATCCGGCAGCCTTACTCCTCTTGCTTCGGGACGTACGACACCGGTTTGCACTGTAATCCATTCCTGAAGCATGCCCAGCACATTATGCCACCACATGATGTCCGCTTCCAATATCTCACCCGAACGGGGGTCGAGGATAGAGGGACCCATGGCATTGGCTTTGGTGGAGGCGGCATAGGTCAGCACGGAGTAGTTCACGTCATCCTTATCCACATTCATGCTGTCCGTCAACTCCCTTGCAACGATGGCATTCTTGAATCCGGCACGTTCAAAAGCAGCCTGCCAATCCTCGATTCCCTGCTTGATATATTTCCGCCAACGATAGGGAGTGGAGTTCTCAATGTAGAACACAATCGGTTTGGCCGGTTCCACCAATTCACCGCGAAGGTAACGCTCCCGGTCTTCTGGTTTCGGTTCCAGACGCCAGCGAGTGATGAACGGTTTCCTGTCTACACGCTGCTGACCGTCACTGTAATTCAATAACGGATTGGTAAAATAACCTACACGCGGACTATCCAGACGTCCCATCATCGGTTTCTCCGGCAACAGCAACAGAGAGGAACTGACTTCGACCGTAACAAACACAGTCGTTGTTCCCTCGGTCACCTTAGTAGTCAGTTCGGAAGTAGCTACCACATTGTTCTCAAAAGCTTTGATAGATAAAATGCGGGAGAGATTCTTGATGGCTGAAGTTCCCAGGTTGATATTCGTAAAGACATTATTGATACTCGTATCCGTACCATCATAAATATCGTTGACCTTGACCACTATCATGGTAGAGTCGTTATTGAATGCCTCTATCTTGAAGCCGGCTATCAGCGGAGAAATATAATTATCTAGTACAGACTGCCGTATGGCATCCTCATCCGGTGCCAACGGAAGCGGACGACTCTGACGTACCAACAGCTTGTTGGCAGCCTTGTCCAATTCAAAACGCACCATCTGATTTTCGTAATTCGTACCACGGTTTACACCCGCCTCATTCAGTTCGGAAGGAACACGCTGCAATTTATTTACTACCAGCATATCACGTCCCAGCAGCCTTGCCGGCACTTCAAAGTAATAATCGCTCTTCTTCTGGTAAACATTGAACATTCCCTTGCAGGCAATAGCACCGGAACCTGTCAATTTCTCATAGTCGCTCTTGGATTGAACGCTGTCCTTGGCTTCACTCTTCTTTTTCTTACGGAACCATCCCATAGCTTCGGGAGAAGCAAAATCAGATGTACCGGCATACAACAATACGGCAGGCTCACACATGAGTACTCCCGCAACTGCCACGACTGGCAGGATTGTCTTCAATTTCATCAATTCAAACTCTAACTTTAATGCAACAATAGTCCGTTAACTCTCTCTGACGTATGTTAATAAATACCAACCGCCAGTCTGTTCCACCTCCATAGAACGGTAAACGGGGCGCAAAGATAGTAAAAGTATATTTTAAAAGTCACTAAACAACGCTCATTTATGTTTTTCCATAAACAATATGAAGACTTTTACATATATATCACTTTTTCTCCTATCCTCTATCATTTCTTCTTCACATAAGATTTTGTACCATTGATACCAAATTATCTTCCCCAAGTGGAGGCAAAACAATGATAATATTGTATCTTTGCACCGTTTTTAACTTAGAAAATAAATAAGATAACAACAATATGATAGCTAAAATCAATCAGCTTCTGCAGGAAGTAGAGGCGCTGAAAGCCGCTAACGCCGAGGAATTAGAGGCACTCCGCATCAAGTACCTCAGTAAAAAAGGAGCCATCAATGACTTGATGGCAGATTTCCGCAATGTAGCCGCCGAACAGAAAAAAGAGGTGGGTATGCGCTTGAACGAACTGAAAAACAAAGCACAAGAAAAGATTGCCGCTTTGAAAGAACAGTTCGAAAGCCAAGATACCGGCTGTGACGATATTGACTTGACCCGTTCAGCCTACCCGGTAGAATTAGGAACCCGCCATCCGCTCTCCATCGTGAGAAACGAAATCATCGATATATTTGCCCGTATGGGATTTAACATTGCCGATGGACCGGAAATGGAAGACGACTGGCACGTATTCTCCTCCATGAATTTTGCCGAAGACCATCCGGCACGCGACATGCAGGATACATTCTTCATCGAAAATGATACAGAAAACGTATCACACAGCATCATTCTTCGTACACACACTTCCAGCGTGCAAAGCCGTGTTATGGAGACTACACAGCCTCCTATCCGCGTACTTTGTCCGGGACGTGTATACCGTAATGAAGCCATCAGCTACCGCGCACACGCATTCTTCCACCAAGTAGAAGCCTTATACGTAGATCGCAATGTGTCTTTCACTGACTTGAAGCAGGCCTTATTGCTCTTTGCTCAAGAGATGTTCGGCAGTGACACCAAGATTCGTCTACGTCCTTCCTATTTCCCCTTCACAGAGCCGAGTGCCGAAATGGATATCAGCTGCAACATCTGCGGCGGCAAGGGCTGTCCTTTCTGCAAGCATACGGGTTGGGTAGAAATTCTGGGATGCGGTATGGTAGATCCGAATGTATTGGAGCTGAACGGAATAGACAGCAAAGTGTATAGCGGATATGCCCTGGGTATGGGTATCGAACGCATCACCAACTTAAAATACCAGGTGAAAGATCTTCGTATGTTCTCTGAAAATGACACACGCTTCTTGAAAGAATTCGAGAGTGCTTACTAAATATAGTGAATAACGGTTAGTGATTAGTGATTAATAAGTTGCGCATTCTCAGCATATCATTAATCACCCATCACTAACCACTCATCGCTAACCACTATTTTTCGCTATGGCAAAAGACAAACTTGTAACCTCCGGCTATTGCCTTATCCTGGCTGCCAATTTCCTTTTGTATTTTGCCTTTTATCTGATACTACCGGTTCTTCCATTCTACCTGACTGAGGTATTCCATACCGGAAATGCAGCAGTAGGTGTCATCTTGTCATGCTACACCATTGCCTCACTCTGTATACGCCCGTTTTCGGGATACCTGCTCGACACACTGGCCCGCAAGCCTCTTTATCTGGTGGCATATTTCATCTTTATCACCATTTTCGCAGGTTACATGTTGGCGGGAGTCCTATCCATATTCATTATGTTGCGGGTTGTCCACGGCCTTGCATTTGGAATGGTTACTGTAGCAGGAAATACAATTGTGATTGACATTACCCCTTCATCCCGTCGCGGCGAAGCCGTAGGATATTATGGACTGATGAACAATACAGCCATGAGCTTCGGTCCAATGATTGGCCTTTTCATGCATGACATATATTCTTTTGAAACGATTTTCACCTGCTCGCTCATATCGGGAACTATCGGTTTTGTTGCCGCATGCCTCGTCAAGACCCCACCCAAACAACCCGTCAAACGAGAACCTATCTCATTGGACCGCTTTGTGCTACTGAAAGGTATCCCGGCAGGAATCGCACTGCTCTTGCTTTCCATACCATATGGCATGACAAGTACTTATGTAGCCATGTATGCCAAAGAAATAGGAATTACCTTGAATTCCGGATTGTTCTTTACTTTTATGGCCGTCGGCATGGCAGTGTCCCGTATGTTCTCTGGCAGACAAGTGGATAAGGGACGTATCACCCAAGTCATAACTTTAGGGTTGTATCTAGTATGTAGCTGTTTCTTCATATTGTCCACCTGCGGACTATTGATGAAGACCGTCCCGGAACTGACAAACATATTGTTTTTTATGGTTGCCCTCCTATTAGGAGTAGGCTTCGGAACAATGTTCCCCGCCTTCAATACGCTGTTCGTAAACCTGGCTCCCAACAACCAGCGCGGAACAGCAACCTCTACCTACCTGACTTCATGGGATGTAGGCATTGGCATAGGTCTGACAGCAGGAGGTTATATCGCACAGATTACCTCCTTCGATATGGCATATTTTTTCGGAGCTTGCCTCACGGTTATCTCCATCTTTTATTTCAACCTGAAAGTATCTCCTCACTATCATAAAAACAAATTAAGATGAGAAAGAAAGAACGTTATGAAAAAATCCTTGCTTGGTTCAGGGAGAACGTTCCCGTAGCCGAAACAGAGTTGCATTATGACAATCCGTTCGAACTGTTGATAGCGGTTATTCTCTCTGCACAGTGTACGGACAAACGCGTCAATATGATTACCCCTGCCCTTTACCGGGACTTCCCTACTCCCGAAGCACTCGCTGCTACTACTCCCGACGTGGTATACGAGTATATCCGCAGCGTGTCCTATCCAAACAACAAGGCCAAACACCTTGTAGGCATGGCTCAAATGCTGGTGAAAGACTTTCACAGTGAGGTCCCCGATACTCTTGAAGAACTGGTAAAACTACCCGGTGTAGGCCGCAAAACAGCCAATGTCATCCAATCTGTCGTTTTCAATAAAGCGGCTATGGCAGTAGATACACACGTGTTCCGGGTCAGCCATCGCCTAGGTCTCGTATCTGATAAATGTACAACTCCGTTCAGTGTCGAAAAAGAATTGGTAAAACATATACCGGAAACAGACATCCCCATAGCTCACCATTGGCTTATCCTGC
Source organism: Bacteroides muris (ex Afrizal et al. 2022) (assembly GCF_004793475.1). Classification (GTDB taxonomy): domain Bacteria; phylum Bacteroidota; class Bacteroidia; order Bacteroidales; family Bacteroidaceae; genus Bacteroides; species Bacteroides muris. The sequence goes on from NZ_SRYZ01000034.1 coordinate 19,189, forward strand.
ACGGTCGATATGTATGCCAAGCGCGTACTCCCCAATGTGATAACTGCGGTTTGCAATTAATGTGCAAATATTACTGCCAGAAATATAAAGTTAGCAAAGAGAGCGACAAAGATAAAGAATAAACAACGGTTTAATAGCAAAAAAAAGAAATAAATACTAACTTTGCGCTCACAAAAAAGAAATTAATAACACTTTTAAATAATATAGAATATTATGACAATTGATCAATTTAACTTTGCCGGGAAAAAGGCATTTGTCCGTGTGGACTTCAACGTGCCCTTGGACGAAAACTTCAACATTACAGATGATACCCGTATGCGTGCCGCTCTTCCTACATTGAAGAAGATTTTGGCCGATAACGGTAGTGTAATTATCGGTTCTCACCTCGGTCGTCCGAAAGGTCCTGCTGACAAGTTCTCTTTGAAGCACATTCTGAAGCATCTCGAAGAGTTGTTGGGTGTTGAGGTGCAATTTGCTAACGATTGCATGGGTGAAGAAGCTGCAGTAAAGGCTGCTGCTCTGCAACCGGGTGAAGTGTTGTTACTTGAGAACCTCCGTTTCTACGCTGAAGAGGAAGGCAAACCCCGCGGTTTGGCTGAAGATGCAACAGACGAAGAAAAGAAGGCGGCCAAAGCAGCTGTTAAAGAAAGCCAGAAAGAATTCACCAAGAAATTGGCTTCCTATGCAGATTGCTATGTAAACGACGCATTCGGTACCGCTCACCGTGCACATGCCTCTACTGCATTGATTGCTAAATATTTTGACAAGGACAACAAGATGTTCGGTTACTTGATGGAAAAAGAAGTAAAAGCTGTTGATAAAGTTTTGAACGATATCCAACGTCCGTTTACTGCCATCATGGGTGGTTCCAAGGTTTCTTCTAAGATTGAAATCATTGAAAACCTGCTGAACAAGGTAGACAACCTGATTATTGCCGGTGGTATGACTTATACTTTCACCAAAGCTATGGGTGGCAAGATTGGTATTTCTATCTGCGAAGATGACAAACTGGATTTAGCTCTTGACCTGATGAAGAAAGCAAAAGAAAAAGGTGTAAACCTTGTTTTAGCTGTTGATGCCAAGATTGCCGATTCTTTCTCCAACGATGCCAACACCAAGTTCTGCCCGGTTAACGAAATTCCTGATGGATGGGAAGGTCTTGATATCGGTTCTGAGACTGAAAAGATTTTTGCAGATGTCATCAAGAACTCCAAGACTATCCTTTGGAACGGCCCGACGGGAGTATTCGAATTCGAGAACTTTACTCACGGTTCACGTGCTGTAGGCGAAGCTATCGTAGAAGCTACCAAAAACGGTGCTTTCTCACTCGTAGGTGGCGGTGACTCTGTTGCTTGTGTCAACAAGTTCGGCTTGGCAGGCGGTGTATCTTACGTATCTACTGGTGGTGGTGCATTGCTCGAAGCAATCGAAGGAAAAGTCCTTCCAGGTATCGCTGCAATCAACGAATAAAAATAAGTAAAGCACATATAAAGCTGCACTTAATTTTCGGAAAACACAAACCGAATATTTGAGTGCAGCTCTTCTTTTTGTCTTATTATATCTATTAATAATGAAAATCACAAAGAAAAACATCATACTACTATTAGCCTTAATGCTGACTACACTTGCCCATGCACAGGCTTCCATTGGAGAAAAAGCAAAGAAAGACTTGATACAAAAAACGTCCTTCGGTGGCTACGTCATAGGAAAAGCAACAATCACTGACCAAGACTTGGATGCAAGCACCAAAAGCCATACAGACTTTGACATAAGATTAGTACGCGCCTATGTGGACGGTAAAGTTCTGGATTTTAAATATAAACTACAATTAGAGCTGAACGGCAAACCGGGAGACTACGCTAACGAAAAAGGTGTGCGCATTGTGGATGCCTGGGCGGAATGGCAAAAGTACAAATTCTTTTATGTACGCTTCGGACAATTCAAACGCGCCTTCACCTTCGAGAACCCCATGAACCCGTGGGACATTGGTTTCGGTGCCTATTCCCAACTCATCACCAAACTGGCAGGCATGAGCGACCGCGTAGGCGAGCATTCCAGCAACGGACGTGACTTGGGGCTTCAATTCCAAGGCGACTTTCTGCCCATAGGTAATAACAGGCACAACTTCGTCCACTATCAGGTAGGTGTCTACAACGGGCAAGGCATCAACCATAAGGACGAGAACCGTTCCAAGGATATCATCGGAGGAGTCTATGTCCATCCCGTCAAGGAGCTTGCCGTCGGAGTATTCGGCTGGACAGGCGACTATACGAAAAACGGAATCACCGTCGACCGCAACCGCATGGCATTCGGTCTGAAGTATGAGTCGGCATGGACCGTACGCGCCGAATATGCCACTAGTGAAGGACACAAAATAACCGACTATGACAGTAACGGCATCCTGAAAGAGGGCACCTCGGACAAAGCAGACGCCTGGTACGTAATGATAGGCGCTCCACTCAGTCCTAAATTGAAAGTTTATGCAAAATGGGATGTATACAGAGACAAGAAAGAGTGGAGTTCGCAAAAGGCACTTTATTGCCTTGCCGCCAACTACTATTTCTATAAAAACCTAAAAATACAGGCAAACTACACTTACACGAACAACAGAAGTACCGCCAATGACGGCCATTACAACACTTTTGACTTGCAGCTCTACTGGCGTTTCTAAACAGAGTTTCACATATAAAATAAATAATCATTCAATAACCATTTAACCCCAATACCATGTATAAAATATTCAAAGGTTTTCATTTAGTGGAAGCCTATCAAGAACTTAAGAAAGCTAAGCGTTTGGCAGAAGACCGAACTGTATCCAGAGTTATCAAGCTCATTATCGCCAGCTCGATCGCTCTGGTGTTGTGGATTCTTCCCATCAGCGCCTTTGGAGTGGAAGGCCTGACCTTAATTGAACAACGACTGATTTCCATATTCGTCTTTGCCACCTTGATGTGGGTATTCGAAGCTGTACCGGCATGGACTACTTCCGTACTGATTGTGGTGTTACTGCTGTTAACCGTTTCTGACAGCAGCCTATGGTTCTTCAGGCAAGGCTACTCTCCCGAAGAATTGGGACAGACAGTAAAGTACAAATCCATCATGCACTGTTTTGCCGACCCCATCATCATGCTGTTCATCGGCGGATTCATTCTGGCGATTGCCGCCACGAAGAGTGGTCTGGACGTGCTGTTGGCGCGAGTAATGCTAAAACCCTTCGGTACACAGTCACGCTACGTACTGTTAGGCTTTATCTTAGTGACTGCCTTCTTCTCCATGTTCCTCAGCAACACAGCCACCGCTGCTATGATGCTTACCTTCCTCACCCCGGTATTGAAAGCGCTTCCCGCTGACGGAAAAGGGAAAATAGGCCTGGCACTCGCCATTCCGGTAGCAGCCAACGTGGGTGGTATGGGAACCCCTATCGGCACACCGCCCAATGCCATTGCCTTGAAATACCTGAACGACCCCGAAGGTTTGAACATGAATATCGGCTTCGGTGAATGGATGAGCTTTATGATGCCTTATACCATCATCGTGCTGTTTATCGCCTGGTTCATTCTTCTACGCCTGTTCCCTTTCAAGCAGAAGACCATTCAACTGCAGATAGAAGGCGAAGCCCAAAAAGACTGGCGCTCTATCGTGGTCTATATCACCTTTGCCATTACCGTACTGTTATGGATGTCCGACAAGTTTACCGGCGTCAATTCCAATGTAGTAGCCATGATTCCGGTAGCGGTATTTTGTATTACTGGAGTCATTACGAAACGAGACCTTGAAGAAATCAGTTGGAGCGTACTCTGGATGGTTGCCGGCGGATTCGCTTTAGGCGTGGCATTGAATGAAACCGGACTGGCCAAACACATGATTGAGGCTATCCCCTTCAACACATGGTCGCCTATCGTAATGATTGTAGGTTCAGGGCTTATCTGCTATGCCATGGCAAACTTCATCTCGCACACGGCTACTGCCGCCTTGCTCGTCCCCATCCTTGCCATTGCCGGTATCAGTATGCGCGATACGCTTCAACCCATGGGAGGAGTACTCACCTTATTGGTAGGCGTGGCTCTCGGTTCATCCCTTGCAATGGTGTTACCCATCAGTACCCCGCCCAATGCACTGGCGCATGCCACAGGCATGATTAAACAAAAAGACATGGAAAAAGTAGGTCTCATTATGGGAGCCATCGGCTTGATACTGGGATATGCCATGCTGATTTTACTGGGCTCAAGCGGACTGCTGTAAGGCAGCTTTTTGAATGGTTTCTCAAAAAGGAATTCTATTTTTGGTATTCTTTTTGTACTTTTGTGAAGTATACCTTCTTAAAGATACAAATTTATGAACGAGAAAACCATACAAGAGCAATATCTGCATATCATTGCCCTGCTAAAGCAACAACGGTTGAAAGAGGCTCAGTCGCAACTGGAATCCTTCTTATGGAACAGTGGAAACTGGGCTCTCCGCAACCGCTTGGAACAAGTGCAAACATCCTACCGGTATATGCTGCAATACATGCGCCAAGGAATAAGCGACCCTGCACGGCAGAAACTCTACTGCCAAATACAGACCGAGACTTGGGAAATCGCTGACCAAGCCCGTCTATCCCTGCTTGACGGGGTTTCCACACACTACTACCATTCCCTGCGCAATAACCGCGAACGCCTTCCAAAAGAATACAACATTGCCACCCTACAGAAGGTATTGGAGTCTTTCCCCGATGACTTAGCCGTCTGCCAGCTGATGCCAGACAACCAAGGCCTGGATGCCATACTGCAACGGCACGAACAAACCGCCCAAGTCCTTTTCCTCTCCACATGGAGTAACAGCAACTGGTCTACAGAAGCAGAACAGCAGGCCAAAGGATTATTGGAATCAGAAATGCTTCCCGTCAATGACTTATGCTTGTTCACCAGCGCTGTCATGCTCAGTCTGATAGAATGCTTTGACGCCCACAAATTCTCATGGTTGCTGGATGCCTTCACACATGCCAATACGCAAGTAAACCAACGGGCTCTGGTGGGAATTGCTTTCACTCTTCTTGTTCATCCTACCCGCTTGCAGCTCTATCCCGAACTGACAGCCCGCCTTTCCCTGCTCAATGAGGACGGCAGTTTCGGCAAACAACTAAACCGAATTTACATCGAACTGCTCCGCAGCCAGGAAACAGAAAAGATAAACAAGAAGATGCGTGAGGAAATCATTCCAGAGATGATGAGGAACGTAAACATCATGCGCAACATGAAGTTCGGTTTTGAAGAGAACCCTGAGGAAAACGACCTTAATCCGGATTGGGAGAAAGCTTTTGAAAGTTCCGGACTAGGAGACAAAATACGAGAAATGAACGAATTACAATTGGAAGGTGCTGACGTCTATATGAGTACGTTTGCACAACTCAAGACTTATCCGTTCTTCAAGGAACCGTACAACTGGTTCTATCCGTTCGACATGCATCACTCCAGTATCATCAAGGAATTCGGATTCAAGCCTAATGGAGACAATGCCATCCTCTCCCTGATTCTCCAATCCGGTTTCTTCTGCAATAGCGACAAATATTCCCTCTGCTTTACAATGGCACACATACCACAGTCACAGCGTACGATGATGCTCAGCCAGATGACTTCTCAGGATTTGGATACACTCATGGACGAAAGCAAATCCTCCGCTTTGCGACAGTATGCCGAACGCCCGGATGTCATCAGCAACCAGTATATCCACGACTTATATCGTTTCTTCAAGTTGAGCCAACGCAGACACGAGTTCCGCGACATCTTCAAGGAGGAGATTACCCTACACCGTATCCCGACACTCAAAGAGATTCTGTGCAAACCGGATTTGCTGATTGCCATTGCCGACTTCCACTTCCGCAAAGAGCATCCGACAGAAGCATTGGAACTTTACAAAGAATTGATAGCCCTGAAGCAGGCAGATGCCAACATTTATCAAAAAGCAGGCTATTGCCTGCAAAAAGAAAAGCGGTACAAGGAGGCGATAGCCGCTTACCTGAAAGCCGATGTCCTGAAACCCGACCATGTCTGGACAATCCGCCATCTCGCTACTTGCTACCGACAGACAAAAGACTTTACATCCGCATTGGAATACTACAAGAAGGTAGAGGAAATCCAGCCTGAAAACCATAATGTCCTTTTCTACGCCGGAAGCTGTCTTGCCGAACAAGAAAGATATGAAGAGGCACTGCAATACTTCTTCAAGCTGGATTTCATCGAAAGTAATTGCATCAAGGCATGGCGTGCTATAGGTTGGTGCTCGTTTGTCAACGGCAAACATGAACAAGCAATGAAGTATTACGAAAAGATACTTGCCTCCAAGCCGCTCGCGGCAGACTATCTCAATGCCGGACATGTTTCCTGGAGAACGGGCAACATAGAAAAGGCCGCCGAACTTTACAGTAAAGCAGCCTTGGAATATGGCGGGCAGGATATTTTCAGAGAAATGTTCTGCAAAGACAAAAAAATGCTCATCAAGCAGGGGCTCGATGAAAAGGACTTTCCTTTGATAATGGACTTGATTTAAATAGTCAGCAACTCCCTGTACAGCCTTTGTACGGGGAGTCCCATTATGTTATAGTAGCTTCCGGATATATTTTCCACTCCGATGAACCCGATCCACTCTTGCACGCCGTAGGCTCCTGCCTTATCCATAGGATGATATTTATCCACATAGCAGGCAATTTCTTCTTCACTCAATCCGGCAAAACGCACTTCGGTTGCTGCGGCAAAGCTGCGCTGCCACCCGGCAGTAGTGATACAGACACCGGTAAACACTTCATGGGTACGTCCGGACATGTCACGCAGCATTTGCATGGCATCCTCCCTATCCCCGGGCTTCCCAAGCACCCGTCCATCCAGCCAGACAATGGTATCTGCTGTAATCATCAGCTCACCCGGCTGCATCATGTTCCGATAGGCATCCGCTTTTTTCTTAGATATGTAGAGGGGAATTTCTGCCCCTTTCAATGCCTCCGGATAGGACTCGTCCACATCCGGCAAAGTCCTTACTTCATATTCCACTCCCAAACCTGCCAGCAATTCTTTCCTTCGCGGAGAGTTAGAAGCAAGAATCACCTTATATTTCTTCAGATTATCTAACATATTACCAATTATTTGACAAATACAGAGACACATTTAAAACAGGAGAGACACGTGCTTCGAATAGTGAAAACTCTGTATCTCTGTGCCTCTGCATACAATTATTACCAGCCGAAAGCCTTTTCATCAGCCATCCAGAGCCCTTGCACCTTCAAGACCTGCTCCACGATGTCGCGACCACAACCATACCCGCCTTCTGCATACGAAATATAGCGGGCTACCGCCTTCACCTCAGGAACAGCATCCTTCGGGCAACACGGCAAACCGCACTCATGCATCACTTCAATGTCCGGAATATCATCGCCTACATACAATATTTCCTCGTCCTTCAAGCCATGACGGTCACGAAAATCACAGTAATCATGTATTTTAACAGACGACCCCATGTAAATATTTTCATCAGCAAAGCCCAAAGCCGTAAAACGTTTGCGAACAGCTTCCGTACGTCCACCGGTGATGATGCCCAGCAACACCCCCTGCTTGGCTGCCAGATGCAAAGAATAGCCATCCTTTATGTTGACCGTACGCAGAGGTTCTCCTTCCGAGCTCATGGGAATGACATTGGCACTCAGCACGCCGTCCACATCAAAAACGAGAGCCTTTATCTTTTTCAAATCATAGTTTATAGTACTCATTGCACTTTTTTTATTATTTCGTTATAACACTTATACACAATAGGATACGAATTTCACAATCTTTCAAGCGCCGGCACTTATGGTTTCAATACAAGAAACTGTCAGTGCCAATATAAGAAACTGCCGATATCAATACAAGAAACTGTTGGTGTCAAGTATTGAAACCGACGGTGTCAATGTGGCACACTTCTCCCACTCTGTAGACGACGGACTACTTCGTTACCATCCGATGTATATTCTCGCTAATCTCCCGATACAATTCCTGCATTTGCGGCTCGTCGGCAAGCATCCGCAAATGCTCGTTGATGACATTCTTGTCGTAGCGTACAGCCGGTCCTGTCTGTGCGACAAACGGTTCCAGCTCATGCACCTTGCGGGCTGTCTCGTCTATCAAGGGGAGCATTGCCTCAAAAGGCAGTTCATATTTTTTCAACAGTTCGGCTGCCAGAGCATACATGTGGTTAGTAAAGTTGCACGTAAATACAGCTGCCAGATGCAGGCTCTTGCGTTGCTCAGAATTTGCTTCATACACTTTTTCCGATAGGGCCGAAGCAATATCCTTCAGAAGCTGCATATCCTCTTCCGAGTTGCCTTCCACAAAAAACGGTATCTGCCCAAAATCCACTTCACGCTGCTTACTGAAAGTCTGCATCGGATAAAGCACTCCATAACGTGCAATATGTCCCTGCCAAATATTCATAGGAATACTGCCGGCTGTATGCACCCATAAAGCATTCTCCTTTCCGGAAACAATTGCGGACAATAATTCTACAAAAGCCGCGTCCTTCAGCGAAACGATATAAAGTTGAGCCTCCTTCGTAACCGTCTGCAGTTCCGTGGTATATGCCGCCTCCACCGTCTGTGCCAACTCCTGCGCAGATTCTTTTGTACGGCTGTAGACCTGCACAATACGGAACCCTTTCCGATAAAAAGCCTTTGCCAGATTAGTAGCCAGATTCCCGGCACCGATAAAGGCAATAGACGTATCTTCTATACTTCTTCCCGCCATACGCTTATCTTGTTGCCAACCAATATAGAATAGCCCCTAATACCAGTAGTGCCAATGGCAACAGATAAGCCGACATCGTACCGAGTAAAGCCGTTATCAATCCGAAATTCAATATCAGCCATAAGCCAGTCAATACCAATCCCACCGACTTGTCATGCTTGAACAGCAAAAAAACCACTGCGGTATACAGCAGAAAATTATCCTTATTCATCACCCACGGCAAACCGATTGCGGAGAAATGCACCAATTTGTCTATCAAATAAAGAATGCCGAATACAATCAGTGTGATGGCAGTGGCCTTATATGTATCACGATTATTGTTTGCTTTTGCTGCACTCACTATTACTTTCCTCCATATTTATTGATATGTATCTTTTCCCACTGCAGATTGTCTTCGTTGAAAGGCTTGCGCTCCATCCCTTTATGGCCGATAGCAATGACACTGAGCACCTGCAGTTGCAAAGGAATATCCAGCATCTCGTGCACATACTCGCCAGAAGGCATACCAGAAGCCGTAAAACGTTCGCGCACCTGCACCCAGCAGCTTCCCAATCCCATATCTTCAGCCTGAAGTTGCAGGTAAATAGAGGCAATGGAAGCATCCTCTATCCACACATCGCTTGCCAGTGGGTCGGCAACGACCACTACTGCCAGTGCCGCGTCGGCAATGAACTGCGATGCTTGCTCCTTGCAATATGACAGTTCCTTCAATTTATCCTTCTCGTCCACCACTATGAACTGCCATGCATTGCTGCGTTTCGACGTGGGTGCCATCAGGGCTGCTTTCATCAAAGTAACGACTTGTTCTTGTGTCAATTCTTCTTCTGTAAACTTCCGCATGCTGCGGCGGGCTTTTATCAATTCACTGAAACTTTCCATAATGATTTAATGTGCAATATGCTAATGAGCCTATTGGCTGTGCAGTGTTTATGCTGCGCCATCACGCCGCAGGTCATTGGCACATTAGTACATTAACCGATTGGCACATTAACAATAATTTTTGCAAAGATACGAGATTATTTTTTAAATTTGCAGACCATGCCTTTGAAACTCACTACATATTACCGTGGGAGCAAGGTTCCTGACCTGCCAGGCACCAACACCTTCCATTCCACAGAGTTGTTCCGAATCTACGAGGCAACTCCGGGGTATACCCCCATACTCATTGTAGCATCCGAAGATGACAAGCCCGTTGCGAAACTGCTTGCCGCCATACGTAAAAGTGTCCGCATGTTTCCCCCCGGCATCATCAAAAGATGTGAGGTGTACGGTACGGGAGAATATTTCAATAACGAGGCAGACAAAGAGATTATCTTCAGTGACATGCTGCAAAGGCTTACCAATGAAGCATTGCGCGATTCTTTTCTCATCGAGTTCCGCAACCTGGAAAATGCCATGTTCGGATACAAATCTTTCCGAGACAACCAATACATCGCCATCAATTGGCTGCGGGTACGCAACTCGCTGCACAGCGTCGAAAAGGTGGAAGAGCGTTTCAGCCCGTCACGTATCCGGCAAATAAAGAAAGGGCTCAAAAACGGCGCCCAAGTACGGGAAGCACGTACCAAAGAGGAGATTCTCTGTTTTGCCCAGATGTTGCGCCACGTATATTCTTCCAAGATACGGCGCCACTTCCCCAGCATCAAGTTCTTTCAGCATCTCGAAAACCAGTTGACAAAAGGGCAGCAAAGCAAAATCTTCATCGTTACTTATAAAGAAAAAATTATCGGTGGCAGTGCATGCATTTATTCGGATGATAGTGCCTATCTATGGTTCTCCGGTGGCATGCGCAAGACTTACGCCCTGCAATATCCGGGTATTATTGCCGTATGGAAAGCACTGGATGATGCCAAACAACGCGGATACCGCCACTTGGAATTCATGGATGTGGGACTTCCCTTCCGTAAACATGGCTACCGTGAGTTCGTTCTCCGCTTTGGAGGAAAACAAAGCAGCACCCGACGCTGGTTCCGTTTCCGTTGGAACTGGCTGAATCGGGTGCTGATAAAGATGTATGAATAATAGACTGCTACTTATTGGGATATTTTAAATACTACAGAACTATATGCTCCCATTTTTACCATAGTACCATCGCTGTCCTTCTTTTGCTGAATACTTCCGTTCACTCCGACAGCTTTCTCTATCTTATCCGTCAACGTAATTTCGGTGGCAGAAGCTCCAAAATTATGTATAACCAACATTTTCTCTGCATCTTTCATCATATACCAAGCAGCAATAGCCTTACCTGCGGTTGCATTATTTTCATTATAAGTGCCATGCTTCGACATCTTACCCTCGGCCAATGAAGGGTAGGTGTTGCGCAGTTTGGCAAACCGAACATAAACATTCAGCAAAGAATTTTCATCATTCTTCTGCTCCGCCACAGACTTTATGCTGGAAGCCACGCCCTTGTCTACCTTGTCCGTATAAGCGGTTACCGTATTGTCACCCCATAACATCGGACCACGCACGTATTCGTCGCCATTAGTTTTCATTCCATAAAGCCCCAACTCTTCACCGTAGTAGATATAAGGCTCACCCGGACCGGTCAACAAGACTGCAGCCGCAAGTTTCTCTTTGTCAACAGATTTACCCAATTTAGAAGCTGTACGATCTTCATCATGGTTCGAAAGTTTGGTAGCTTCTATATAATCCGACCGGTTGGCAGCATAAAGCTGTTGATAGCTCATGATATCCTTTACAAAGTAACAGCCCGTATTGTTATTAATGGCCCACTCCAAACGATACCAGAAGTCAAACTCAAACAATGCAGGAAGCCCTTGGTAATAAGGAGCTACCTCACTGGCACCGGAAAGGACTTCACCTACCATATAAAGTTCATCAGCTTTGTCCTTCTGCTTATAATACGTATTCAACTCATCATAGAAAGTCTTAAGGAAAGTAGGATTCTCCGAACCTCCGGCATTATGATAGATATGTTTCACTGCATCAAGACGGAATCCGTCTACTCCACGGTCTATCCATCCCTTAGCTGCCGCAACCACCGCCTTGAATGCCGGAGAACTTTTCAAATCAGAAAGTTTGCCGTAATTAAGGTCGGCAAAGGAAGCTGTATAGAAATGAGAGTGATAATACCATAAGTTCATAGACTCAAACATAATATCCGCAGCACCCTCACCTTGTTTTAAAGCAAAAGGTTCATCATATTTCAGACGAGTACCGGCAGAAGTAGCACCATATTTATGATTGCCCCAATCCGTATTGCTGGTACGAATCAAAAATCCCCAAGGCGAAGAGAAATCCACTGTCAATTCAAAAATGCCATTCCCCTTATCATAAAATTTCTTGCAGACAGCAGGGTCACCATAATAAAGATACTTGGCATCGGCAGTTGTCTGGTCTGTATTATCCGTATCCGCCTTTTCTGCAACGCTCACCGTCACCGTAGGTTTTGAAGCATTCGACCAATCGAGCACAAATTTATAACATCCGCTCACGACATCTGTTGAAGCTGTCGTAGAATACCATTCTCCCGAATTATATCCGTTTCCCCCTTCACTGGAAATCATATCAATTTTTCCCGCCTTGATGTCAGCTTCCGGGTCTTGAGAGAATATGTAGTAATTGCGATATTCACTGTCAGTAGAAGATTTTGCAGCCAAAAACCACGGATGCTCCACACTCGTGTGATTCAAGACATAATCCAGATAAATCTTAATACCCCGATTATGAGCCTCGGCAACCAATCGGTCGAAGTCACTTTCCGTACCAAACTTCTGATTCACCTTCGTATAATCTGTCACATCATAGCCATGATACGAAGGAGATGGATGAATAGGAGAAAGCCAAATAGCCTTCACCCCCAAAGCATTTATATAATCCAGTTTAGAAATTAAACCATTAATATCGCCATAACCGTCACCATCGCTATCGGAAAAGGAGTAAACCAGTAACTGATAAGAGATATCCGCACGTTTCTCCCCATCCCAATCTGTAGGAGTTGCAGTTATCACAGTCCATTCTGACGGAGTTGGCTCCGGTTCCGGCGTTGGTGTAGTACTATTATCATCACTGCAAGCTACCAAGCAGAATGAAAACACAAAAAATAAGAAAAAAGAAAGGAACTTAATCTTCTTCATATCATTAGATTCTCAATTTATTACTTGATTCAAAGATAGAGAAGAAAAAGAAGCTACCAGGCAGAGTGTAATGAAAAAGCACGGTTAATTTACGAAAACGTTTGCACGACCGGAAACTATTCGCTCTTCCCGTAATTGCCGAAGTTCAAATCCGCCTCATCGCAAGTACTCAGCGAATTTGAAAATGACAGGTTTGTAAGCCCCAATATCATCACCATAAACTATCAATTACAGTTGAGGATTTTTCATACCGCACCACCCAAAAGCCGGTTCTATTTTTATGGAAGACTTGGATGAAGTTAACGGATAAACCTATTGAATTCCTTCATCGCCGGAAGCGCTTTACCAGTGCGATTATCAAAAAGCCCCCGATTCAGCCAACCTTCCGTCACAGTATTTCCGCAAGCATTTTCTTCGGGAAACCACCAGAATAGACCGGTCACGTTGGCATGACGGCACAATTCGGCAACCAGTTCGTGAGTAAAGATGCGTTGCCCTTCAGTGCTGATGGGATAAAATTCAGAATACTGGTCCGCACTCTTTGCCCATTGGTCTTTTTCATGCGAATAATAGGCGGCTGTTTCCACAATCATGACTTCCTTATCGGGAAAATCTACAGCAAGAGAATCGAGCGTAGCACCAAGAACTCCCACCGCTTTGTGCCACATAGGATAATAACTAAGTCCGATAACATCATAATCGAGCTGTCGCAAATGGTTATAATAAGATTTCGTCTTGTCCCATTCACCCGCCTTCTCTGTATGAATAATAATCTTTGCCCGTGGACATACTTCACGGCAAGCCTTGGCACCACTCTCCAATAGCTTTACAAATATGTCCCAGTTATCCTTTCCAAGCGGATTCACCTTTGCCGCAGGCCACATCATTCCGTTGGTTATCTCATTCCCCACTTGTACCAAGTCGGGGCATGCACCGGCTTTCACCATTACTTCAAGACTCTTTTTGGTATATTGATAAACACTGTCGGGAAGCGATGCCACGCTACTATTCTTCCAACGACACGGCATAAACTGCTTGCCTGGGTCGGCCCACGTGTCAGAATAGTGGAAATCAAGCATAAACTGATATCCGGCTTCTTTTATTCTTTGCCCCAGTTTCATAACATAATCCAAATCTTGACATACCCCTTCTCCCTTATGCTCCGCCGGAGCCCTATCCGGTTCCACAAACAAACGTACACGAATGGCATTCCAACCTTCTTCCTTGAAATATTCAAGGGGGTTGACGGCTTTTCCCGTTTCGTCACGATATACGGTTCCGGCTTCTTCGTAACTTGGCAACAAAGAGATATCCCCGCCAAGAAGACGCTGCTGCGCATGAATTCCCAAGCACAATACAAGCAGAAAAAACAAAGTGGACATTAATCTAAAAATCTTCATATCAATATCTGTAAATGATTGTTTAACGAAAACACAAAAGCCCTTTTCCTCGTATTTTCCATTGCGAGGAAAAGGGCTTTATTCTTAATAGAAAAAAGATTATTTGAAAGAACCTGTACCGTCAGTAAAGTTCAGATAAGCTTTCTGACCGGCAGCAACCTTTACCCGTTCCTGGTCATTACCACTACCACGATATACAATCTTTCCATCGAGAACGATGAATTCAGTCTTCCACCAGTCGTAGCCGCCAAAGTTCACGCACATACGCACTTCAGCGGCAGCCCCAAAGGCAGGAGATACGAATTCGCCGTCTTTTCCTGTAGGAACGGCGAATTTGTTAACGTCCGCAACCTCCCATTTACCATCGGCAGCAGTATCGCCAATCAGATAAATATTCGGAGCAAGCACATTGACTATGCGGTCGGTTGTGTTCACTACGTGCAGTAAGTACCAACCGGCATTCTTAGCTAACAGATTGGTGCCATCAGCAGTCAAGCCGGCACCGGCTTCGTCATTAATCGTTGCCTCGCCACCAAAGTCATTTCCCCAACCGGCTTGCGGAGCAAACTTAATCTGTTCGCCAGCTTCCAGATATACAATAGTCCAGAATTCGCCTTCGGCACTATGAATCGGAGTTAACTGTTTCCATGTATCACCCCAACCATAGTTGCTGCCGGTCATAAAGAGGTCAACAGTCTTGACTGCCACTTTAAATGACATATTGACAACATCCAAAGTCACGATATAATCATTGGCACCACTAATGACAGGAGTCTGCACCGCTTCACAAGAAGAATCGCCTACCCATACCAAAAAGTTTTCCGTCGCAGCGTCACCGTTTTCAACTGTTCCCATCTGACCCGGATTGACAATCGTGTCCCAATCGGGATTAGCCGTATCGTAAGCACGATAAAACTTAAACCAAGAATCACCTGTCGTATTTACAACCGCTGTATAAATTCCCTCACCCTTCTTTGTCATCACGACAGGATTTGCCGGATCCCATCCTTGGAAATCGCCCAACAGGTAATATCCGTCCTCACAAATCTCAGGAGTAGAAACAGGAGTCAATTTCACTTGCGAAGCACCGGAGACGGCAACAGCCTCGCCTGTCGTCAATTTTGCGGCGACATTCATTGTTACATCCAACGTACGTTCCACATGAGCACGGCTTTTGAACACATCGCGAGTAATTCTATCCAATTCCAATGTATTCACCATCACCTGTCCATTCTTCAATTCCGCCGCAATGGCATTTCCATTTACATTGACACTACCAATAGAGACGGATTCTATCATGGCATTACTGCTCGACAGCGTTGCAATGGAAACGGCATCACCCTGGATGCCTTCTGCATCATCCTTATACTCAGCATACACATCATCCATCATAATGGTGGCATCAGCGCCTGCGGCAAAATTGATTTCATATTTAGCGGCCGCCTCCTCGGAAGGATTGGATTGGGGGTTAGCCCAATCCGTATAATCATCCGTACAAGCACCTAAGGTCATTCCGGCAAGGAACAAGCCTACAAGTATTTGATTTTTCTTCATAATGTTTTTCCTTTTAAAATAAGTATTCATTCAGGTTATTTCACCACACCGGTATCGTTGGCATCTACACCCGGAGTACCGAACTTGACATACAATTTCTGTCCTCCAAGCACTTGTACACTATATTCGCTACCTACACTTTCAGCCCAGTTGTTAGGCATGTCAACATTACGCCAGTACAGACTGCCTTCGAAGAGGGTGAACTCCGTACGCCACCATTCATACGTTCCTACTTTCACATAAGCACGCATCTCACCTCCTCCGGTAAATGCCGGCGATACCCACTCGCCCGTAGCGTCTGCAGGAGCCGTCAGTTGCGATGCCGGATCTGAATCATCCCAAGAAGATGTAGCGGCACCAATGATGTAAACTGCTCCCGGATAAACATTCAATGTATAGTCTATCGCTTCACCGTTAATCTTAGCATCGAAGCACAGCACATACCAACCTTCGTTTGCAACTTTAATGTTGCCTCCGTTGTCAGAAAGACCGGCACCTACCTCATCATTGAACTTGTTAATATCGGCATATCCCAACCATTGTTCCGGATAAGTACCCCATTTGAATTCTGCTCCGTCAGTCAGATACACCATGGCAAAGTAATGTCCGTCCAAACCAAATGTCTTGGCAAGCGGCTTCCAAGTCTTCCAAGCTTCACCAATGCTCGACCCACATACGTAAAGAGTTTCAGGAAGAGCTATGTCCGGAGCCTGATAGGTAGCTACCACTTGCAGTTTGATAACATTGGAATAGCAGTTCCCAAGTTCCAATCCGTTCACATTGGCATGCAAGCGAACATAAATGTCTCTCACTTCACCGGAAGGATATTCCACGCCTTCATTGGCTTCCTGGAACATGGTCACAACCGCATTGTTCAGTTTGCTGCCCGACACGCTGACAACAGTTGAGATAGAGCTTGTCAAAACAGTATATACAGGCTCTTCTGCCGTAAAGTCTTCAAAAGACATTTGCAAATCATAGTTCACGCTCAGAGGCATGCCACCGTAATCAGGCTGACTGGTAGTAAACTTCAACTCGTCGGTAGCCAGCAAATCCAGCACATTATTGGCTGCATTGGCAGGCATATTCAATACAAATCCTGTAGTATTTTCGTGGAATACAGGGTTGCTATCCATATCATTCTCACAAGAGGCGACCATCACCATTGTCAGAATAGGAAGCAACATTCCTAACCATATTTTTTTCATATTATTGTTCCTAATTTAATGATTCGACAAATCTTCTATTAATAACGCGGATTCTGAGTCAGATTCTCATTACCGTTGATGTCATCGGCCGGAATAGGATATACATTAAAGTAACTTTCCACGCCTCTGCCTTCGGCTACACCGCCTTTGAAATCCCAGACATATTCATCACCGGTGAAAAGCCCGAAACGTACCAAGTCGCTGCGACGGCGTCCTTCCATATAGAACTCACGGCACCACTCGTCAATGATATATCTTTCAGTGATGGTGGCAGGAGTAGAAGCACCTGCACGGTCGCGCAGTACCTTGATGTCATCGTATGCCTGCTGAGGATCTCCGCTCAGACGGAACTTGGCCTCGGCACGAGTCAGATACATTTCGGCATAACGGAACAAAGGAATATCCACGTCGGGGAATTCGTTGTGTGAAGTCGGCTCACCATCCGTACGGATATTGCTCCATTTCACGATGGCCAGACCGGAATTGAAACCTGCAATCTGATCGGTCTGCAACTTACGGAGTCCGCCACCGCAACCGGAATAGAAGAGCGCACGCTGGTCGTTGGCTGCTCTCTGAACATCCTTGGTGGTGGTACCAGCAGCCTCATCAAGTGCAATGATGTCGGCTTCAGTAGCCCCTTTAGGTGCCTCAACGGTAGCAAGCGGACAATCTTCGATAGTCGGGAAGAATTTCTGCACCAAAGCCGCACGTGAGAAGTTACAACTCCAACCGTTGGAAGTACCCATGTAAGGCATTCCGGTGATACGAGTGGAACTTACCAGATAGTTGGCACCGCTATAGCTTTTGGTCTTAACGCCGTCCTGACGGATAGGGAAGATGATTTCTCTCATGGCCTGCGTGTTCTGGTCATTATCGGCCATAAATACTTGTTCATAGCCTGTATAACCGTTCTTCGTGGTTTTGGAGAGTTCATATTTGCCATCAAGCAGGTTACAGTAATCGATGGCTTTCTGATAGTCTTTCACTGCACCTTTGGTGTAAACCTCGGAGTTCAATGCCAAACGGGCATGAAGCATATAAGCGGCTCCGCGGTCGGCACGACCAAAGTTCGTGGAATTGTTAAACTCGCCCACTTCGGCAAGTTGCGGTTCTATCTCGGTCAGTTCCTTGTCAATCCAGTCATAAAGTTCCTTGCCTGCTTTCTCTACCGGATATTCATAAATGTCGAAATTAGTCTTGAAAGGCGCCTTTCCCCAAAGGTCGAGGAAATACCACATGTGAAGCGCACGCAAGAAGCGTACTTCGGCACGATAACGCTTATAATCGGCCTCTTCCGCCTTACCTTCTGTATTCTCAAGATAGAAATTGCAAAGTGTCACGTCAAATGCCAGACGCTGGAAAGCCCACTGCACGCGGACTGATGAAGAAGTCCAGCCGATATTGGTAATCTGAGGAATATCGACATCGGTCTGCCATGCCCAAAGGCACTCGTCCGTACAAAGTTCCTGCAAGTTGAAGGTGGTACGATAGAAACCGCTTTCTCCTTCATCACTGCTGATGTCACCACTACCGGCAGGACCTCTCTGTCCGGTCAGACCCAATGTGCTGTAAACTTTCGCCAGCAGTTCCATGTCTCCGTAAGTAGAGCTGGATTGCGGGTCGACAGAAGATATATTCAAGTCGTTGATACACGACGTTGTCACTCCACCCATCAGAAGGGCGGCAAGGACTGTTTTCAAAAATATATGTTTCATCTTTAATATGCTTTAAATGGATTAGAAATTCAAGTTCAAGCCAATCTGAATGCTGAAAGGACGCGGATAGGGATTAGAATCGATGCCGTTTGACACTTCCGGGTCGATACCTTTGTACTTGGAGATGATGAAAGGATTCTGTGCTGTCACGAATGCACGGCCTGAGCATGTTTCATGACCGCCAACCTTGAACAGTGCCGGGAACGAATAACCCAAAGTGATGTTAGAACACTTCAAGAACGAAGCGTTACGAACAAAATAATCGCTCAGATAGTTGTCGTTACCAGCTCCCACACCGGTGAAGCCCAATGCTACAGCTTCCGGAGTCGTGTTGTGCAGCGTACTGTTAGTGTACAAACCGGATTGGCTGACCACTGCACGGTTTGACAAGAAGTCATAATAAACATAGTTGCCAAGAGAAGCACGGAAAGACATGCTCAAATCCCAATTCTTGTAAAGGAACTTGGTTGTAAGACCCATAATGACATCAGCAGAGGGTTTCTTGTAGAAATAGCGGTCACCATCGTCGATGCGTCCATTACCGTCACGGTCCACGTACATGCCCTCGATAGGTTTGCCGTTCTCGTCATATACTTGTTGGTATACAAAGAACGAGTTAACGGGTTCACCGACTTTGTTTGCTTGAATTCGAGTACTATTACCACGGCTGATGTTGGTACTTTGTACGATCTGATAGAAATTGTCATCACCACCTACCAAGTCGGTAATTTCATTATGATTCCAAGCAATGTTATAACTCAAGTCCCAAGTGAAATCCTTTGTCACAATGGGTTTGGCATTGATAGAGAATTCCAAACCATAGTTCTTCAATGAGCCGATATTTTTTGTCAGTACGGAACCGAACTGCATACCTACAGGAATTGTAACCGTGTTCAGCAAGTCTTTGGTTTCACGATAGTAACCATCAACATTGGCAGTGATGCGATTGTTCAGGAAACCCAAATCGATACCGGCGTTGTAAGTGGTAGTAGTCTCCCACTTCAAGTCGGGATTGTAAGCCGACGGGCGCATGGTACCGTAATAAATATCACCAAAAGGATATTGGGCATAAGAATCGCTGACGGTATAATGAGTGACATAACCAAAGTCCGTACCTATATCCTGTTGACCGGTCATACCCCAGCCCAAGCGCAACTTGAATTCATTCCACCAAGTGAGATCTTTCATGAACGCCTCTTCATTGATTTTCCATGCAAACGCTACTGAAGGAAAGTACCCCCATCTGTTGTCTTCGTGGAAACGTGAAGAACCGTCGGCACGGAACGTAGCCGTAAGCATGTATCTATTAAGCAACGTATAATTCAAACGACCGAAATAAGATACCAAAGAGTAGTGCGTAGCCCATTCCTGCTCTTTTCTTGAGCTTGGATTGTATGCCTCACCGGTATAAGGGTCTGTACCTTGGCCATAGTTGTAACCGTTGCGGTGGTAGTGGCTCTCTTCTGCACCTACCATGACATCAAAGTTATGGGCTCCAATCTCTTTCATGTACTGGGCATAGGCATTAGCAGTAATACTATACTTATAATACTGGGTCACACCGTTCCATCCATAATAGTTATTGGAATAAGAATACTTGGAGATTATATCATCCTGCTTACTTTCCGTGTACTGACCTCCATAGCTGGCGTGCAGATGCAGGTCTTCAAAACCATGAATCTTATAGTCAGCCTCAATATTGCCCGTGAAGTCATTGGCGGCAGCTTCCGTATCCTTCATTTTCAAGAGAGCCAACGGATTCTGCGGAGCATTGGGATTATTGGTGTACAACCATTCCGAATTGAAATTCTGAGGAGTCTGTGAGTACTGGAAATAACCGCCGAAGAAGGGAGAGCGAGGATTGTCGGCAGCGAAATAGACGGGTTGTGTCGGGTCCATGGAAAGAGCTGCACCAATGGCGCCACCTGCGTCCGCATAGCGGTCTTTCTCGTACATATACTTGGCATTAACCTTCAGATTCAGATGGTTATCGAAGAAAGACGGAGAAAGATTCAGGCCGACATTGGCACGACGCATCCAGGAAGTCTCTACAATACCATCGGAAGAGTTGTAGCCCACGCTCAAACGATAAGGCATATTTTTCAAGCCACCGGATATCGAGACATTGTGATTGTGAGAGATGGCAGTACGGAATATCTGGTCTTGCCAGTCGGTATTGGCATCGCCCAAGCCTACGGTGCCGGCATTCTCTCCCCACATGCCATTAACAAGTGCGCGAAACTCGTCACCGTCGAGCACATCGTATTTCTTCTGAATCATGGAAATTGTCATGTCGCCATTGTAAGATACCTTAGGAGCAGAACCGCTCTTACCTTTCTTGGTAGTGATGATGATAACACCGTTCGAAGCACGACTACCATAGATTGCTGTAGCAGAAGCATCCTTCAAGACCGTAAAGGTCTCAATATCACTTGGATTGACCATAGCCAAAACGTTACTCATACCTGTTGCCGTGTTGTTATCGATAGTCAAGCCATCAATGACAATCAACGGGTCGTTCGAGGCATTCAGAGAAGAACCGCCGCGCACGCGAATTTGAGCACCGGAACCCGGAGTACCACCAGAAGTAATGACATCGACACCGGCCACCTTACCGACCAACATGTCTTGTGCATTGTTTGTGATACCTTTACTGAGTTCATCCGGCTTGATAGCAGTAACCGAACCGGTAAGGTCATCTTTCTTTGTGCGTCCATAGCCCACAACCACAACTTCGTCCAGCATTTCGCTATCTTCTACCAAAGTTACAATGATACTGGGAGCCGCAGCCACTTCCTGAGTCTTATAACCGATGAAAGAAATAACCAAAGTGGCTCCTTTCGGAACATTCAATGAGAAGTTACCGTCAAAGTCGGTAATAGTACCATTTGTAGCATTCCCTTTTTCCACTATACTCGCGCCTATCACGCCACCCAAGGCATCTTTCACATGCCCTTTCACAGTGATGTTCTGTGCATAAGCGCCTACAGACAAGAATAACCCTAACATTAGGGTAAGAATCGTTTGACAGATTCTAAGATTAACTTGCTTCATGCATTTAATAAATTAAAGTTAACAATACTACTGGTGCGATAAAAATCGCGTTCGTTTAGAAATCATCAAATAAAGAGAGT
>NZ_SRYZ01000035.1 GCF_004793475.1 Bacteroides muris (ex Afrizal et al. 2022)
GTTGAGTATTGTTCCATAACTCTAATTGATTGACACTCATAAAGCTACAAATAAACCTCCAATTAACCTACTGATTTACAATATATTATTCATTGCAATAACGTTTATCTTCAATAAATTTTAAACAGCTTCTATATTTTTGCATCAAATAAGAGAGGTATGAGAATTGTATCACATAGAAAATTGAAAGAGTTCTACGAGACGAAAGGGTATGAGGATTCACGCATAGCCTTAGAACGTTGGTATGATATAGCGGAAAAAGCTGAATGGAAGAACCTATCAGACATTAAAGTGGATTTTCTTTCAGTTGATTATCACGGCTCTTTCATTTAAAATCGGTCGAAGTTTACGAAAATAGTGGTATTTTATAGCGAAAATGTCTACCTTTGCACACAGCGATGCCGAAGCACCGCCTTCGGTGTTTCTTTATCATAAAATTAAAATTTAAAAAAGAGGCGGAGTGGTCGAGAAGGCTCTTCTGCCTCGATTTTCGCTACGCGAAAATACGCATTATTCGCCTGATATGCAATATTTTCGGTTTAATATATATTAAAAAGAAACATCGTTTTTACCCTGCGTGCAGCATAATGGACAGACTGGTTGATTTTGCCTCGTCAGTGCCGGATTTCCGCAGAACAGACAAGGGAAACCACCGTCACAGACTCCGGGATATCATAATGCTGATGGTACTTGGTCGTGCCTCTGGATTTGTCGGTCGTGCTGATATAATTGCTTTCGGCAAACACAATATCAAAAAGTTCCGCAAAATGGGGATGTTGAAAAATGGAGTACCGTCCGAAGCGACCCTTTGCCGAGTAGATAGTGGGATAAATGACTGCGCCATGGCCGACAGGATGCAGGAACTTGTCTAAGTGTTTCATGCTCAGTTGTGTAGCCGATCAGGGCGGGAGATAATCTGTATTGACGGCAAGGCCGAGCGGGGCACGGTTCTGGCGAACGGACGAAATCTGGATATCGTGTCGGCTTACTCGTTCAACACAGGCATAACGCTGGCAACAGAGGCCTGTCCGGAGAAAAGCAATGAAATAAAGGCTATCCCACAACTTATCGACAAACTTGATTTTGCCGGAAAGACTGTGACAGCCGACGCCATGTCCATGCAAAAGGACATCATAGACAGGATAAGAGGTAAAGGTGCTGATTTTCTCATTGAACTCAAGGCCAACCAGCCTTCGCTACGTTACGGAGTGGAAGACAGACTCAAAGAGTATAAGCCGCTATATTCTTATACTGATGGTCCCGAACTCGGTCATGGAAGAATCGAGACAAGAACATACAACATATATGATGGTCTCGAAATTATTGCCGACAAGGAGAAATGGGGCGGAAACATGACGATTATAGAATACATGGCCCAGACCGTCAGAAAGACGACCGCGATAAATACACGTGAAAAAC
Organism: Bacteroides muris (ex Afrizal et al. 2022); assembly: GCF_004793475.1. Classification (GTDB taxonomy): domain Bacteria; phylum Bacteroidota; class Bacteroidia; order Bacteroidales; family Bacteroidaceae; genus Bacteroides; species Bacteroides muris. The sequence continues at coordinate 1,420 of NZ_SRYZ01000035.1, forward strand.
GTCTGTATGTGAGCAGTCTGCCGGCTGACACGCCCTCCATGGGTTCCATTGTGCGCCATCACTGGTCGATAGAAAGTATGCATTGGGGACTGGATGTAAATCTGCTGCAAGACAAGGTGAAGCGCAAGTCGGCAAAGGCCGCCCGCAACCTTGATACAATACAAAGAATTGTCTACTCGGTATTTTCTATATGGAAAGGGTTGCGCAAAAAGCGATCTGACAAGAGAAAAGGCGTGGCAGAACTTATGCGCCATGTCTCAATGAGTTTTACCCGATTAATGCGGTTTCTTTGCCAAAAATGAAATAAATCTGATTTTTAGAAAAAGATAACTGCTTGAAGTACAATCATAAAAAAATCACCCGATTCTCAACAAACCGGGTAAGGGATAATATGTCTTTATTTTTATCTTAAATGAAAGAGCCGTGGTTGATTATGTAGGTAATCAACACTATGTATTCAATATCAGAGGCAACAACTATCGGTTGGTTGTCGTTGTTAAGTTTACAATTGGGTATGTCTTCATTCGCTGGGTTGGTACTCATAAAGATTACGATAAGATAGATTGTTCAACCATTTAAGAGATAGAAGTATGAATAAAGTAACAAAAGAACAGTATGAATTTGCTTTGGCGAGAGTGGAGGAACTTCTGCCATTGGTTGATGACAATACGCCTTCAAATGATAAGAATGCGGTGGAGCTTACACTTATGTCCGATATTGTGATAGCATATGAAAAAGAACATTATCCGATAGAAAAACCGACTGTTGCGGAATTGATAGAGCTATCTCTTGAAGAGAAAGGGATGAGTCAAAAGCAACTTGCTGGTGAGATTGGTATAAGTCCATCGCGTGTGAATGACTATATTTCTGGACGTTCGGAACCGACCCTCAGAATTGCGAGATTGCTATGTCGAGTGCTGAATATACCTCCAGCCGCGATGTTGGGTTTCTGATTAGTTCATAAGAAGAATATTTAGGTGTGACTGTTATCACGCCTTTTTTTATACAATTTTACGACAATCGTTTTATTGTCGTGTATCACCTATCTGATAATTTTTCATCTTCTTTATAAATAACGAAATTTACCGTAGAGATTTATAAATCAAATTCATACGGTATGACAATCTTACAAAAAATCTTTGGAATAACCGAGAAAAGAGGTTGAAATGTCACTGAAATGACTATCATTAAAGCGTTTACAGTGCCAAACGAAGCCAACCGCAAAAAACGGGAAACGCAAAGGAAAGCAGTTCTATGAAGCAGAACGGTTTTCAAATCGTTACCCGTAGCGAGATGCATTTTTAACGCTCCCTGCATTGATTGCGCCGTTCTGCGCCGACTTGCTTATCAAGGTCTAACTCGTTGAGTAATAACTTTGCAAACAAAAAAACGAGTATGGCAAGAAGTACATTCAAAGTGCTGTTCTACGTGAACGGCAGCAAGGAGAAAAACGGTATTGTCCCCATCATGGGGCGAGTGACAATCAACGGGACTGTGGCGCAGTTCAGTTGCAAGCAGAGTGTCCCGAAAACGCTTTGGGATATCAAGGGCAACCGAGCCAAAGGCAAGAGCAAGGGAGCACGGGACATCAATTTAGCTTTGGACAACATCAAGGCGCAAATCATCAAACACTACCAACGCCTATCCGACCGTGAGGCATTCGTTACGGCAGAAATGGTGCGCAATGCTTATCAAGGTATCGGCAGCGAGTACGAGACACTGCTCAAAGCGTTCGACCGTGAGAACGAAGTATTCAAGAAGCGTGTCGGCAAGGACAGGGTAATGGCAACTTACCACTCACGAGTGAGGGCAAGAAACCATGTGGCAGCGTTCATCAAGTCTTTCTACAGGCGGACTGATATGTCCATGCTGGAGATTACGCCCGACTTCATCAAGGAGTTCGCAGCCTACCTCTCAACGGAGGCCGGACTGCATAACGGGACGATATGGGAAAAGTGCATGTGGCTGAAAGGTGTTGTCATGCGTGCGCACTTCAACGGACTGATACCGAGAAACCCGTTTGCCCAGTTCCATATCAGCCCGAATGTGAAGGAGCGTGAGTACCTGACGGAAGACGAATTGAAAGCGTTAATGACGCACGAGTTCGGGGATGCAAAACTGTCCTATATCCGTGATATTTTCGTTTTCGCCAGCTTCACCGCCCTTTCTTTCGTGGACATCAAGGAACTGACCAATGACAACATCGTGGAAGTGAACGGAGAAAAGTGGATATTATCCAAACGGCACAAGACGAAAGTTCCGTTCCAAGTGAAACTGCTGGATATTCCTATGCAGATAATAGAGCGTTACCGTTCCTTGCAGGAGGACAACCTCGTTTTTCCTAATCTCAACTACTGGTCTATCTGCAAACCGTTGAAAAAGGTGATGAAAGAGTGCGGGATAACAAAGGACATCTCGTTTCATTGCGCCAGACATGGGTTCGCGACGCTCGCCTTGAGTATGGGGATGCCGATTGAGAGCGTGAGCCGTGTTTTGGGACACACGAACATTGTCACGACCCAAATCTACGCAAAAATCACAACGCAGAAGCTGGATAACGACCTTACCATGCTCGGCAACAGACTAAACCAATCGTTTAACAACATATCAATGGCAGGACAATGAAAAGAAATATCATCGAAATTACGGAACACGGTACGATAACTATACCGAGTGAAACGGTATGGATGAGCGAAGCTGAACTTGTCAGCCTGTTCGGGGTTATTGCTCCTACTGTCCGTGCCGCAATCCGAGCCGTTTATAAAAGCGGAGTATTGACAGAACATGAAGCGCAACGGCATATCCGTCTGTCGGATAAATACAGCATGGATGTTTACAGCCTTGAAATGGTTATCGCCCTCGCTTTCCGCATCCACTCATACGGAGCGGAACGGGTACGCAATGCCATGATTGAAAAGTTGTACTTGCGAAAAGAGAAAACAAGCATCTTCTTTTCGTTGGGCAATGGAATAAAAGTACCTAAATATCAGGCATGAAGTATATTGATATGACGACATGAAGTAATGAAACCAATACGTATTCCCATTATCAACAACTCATTTATACGAGTGTTTGAATAGGCGTATTGCCATTCATACGTATTAAGACGACAAGTCCCGAAGAAACTGCCATTGAAGTGGTGTTTCTTCGGGACTTTTTGTTGTCATGTTCTCCGATATGCTGCAAGTTTTTCATTCCTTGTGTTTTTTGCGCCATTCTGCCGTGATTTGCGTATCAAGGTTTTAAGCGGCTCGCCATAATTTTGCATACGATTATTTATCAACCATTTAAGCGTATGAACAATGAGTAAATCAGACATCAGCAAGGAGGAGTTTATCCGAGTGGGTACGACCCTCTACAAGTTAGTGAACCAGCCCCGACTGAACGATGGCTATGTGAAGAAACGAATCGTGTGGAACAACGAGACCCTGCGACAGGACTATGGCAAGCACTTTCTCGCTACCGTACCGAAGTATGACGGCTTCTGCACGGTGCCCGACCATGTGAATTACCGTCCGATAGTGGACAAGTTCCTGAACCTCTATGAACCGATAGACCACAAACCGATGGAGGGTGATTTTCCCTCTATCCGTTCGTTAGTGCATCATATCTTCGGGGAACAATACGAGTTGGGAATGGACTACCTGCAGCTGCTATACCTGCAACCTGTTCAAAAATTACCAATCCTGCTGTTGGTATCGGAGGAACGCAATACGGGCAAAAGTACGTTCTTGAACTTCCTGAAAGCCCTGTTTCAGAATAATGTGACCTTCAACACCAACGAGGACTTCCGCAGCCAGTTCAATTCCGATTGGGCAGGGAAATTACTTATCGTGGTGGATGAAGTGTTGCTGAGCCGCAGGGAGGACAGTGAGCGGTTGAAAAACCTCAGTACCACGTTATCCTACAAGGTGGAAGCCAAAGGCAAAGACCGTGACGAGATTGCCTTCTTCGCCAAATTCGTGCTGTGTTCCAACAACGAGTATCTGCCCGTCATCATAGACGCAGGGGAAACACGCTATTGGGTACGGAAGATAGACCGCTTGCAATCGGACGATACAGACTTTCTGCAAAAGCTGAAAGTGGAAATCCCTGCTTTCCTATACCATTTGCTGCACAGACAACTCTCCACCGAAAAAGAGAGCCGTATGTGGTTTGCCCCATCATTGCTGCATACCGAAGCCTTGCAGAAGATTATCCGCAGCAACCGCAACCGATTGGAGATAGAGATATGTGAACTTATACTTGATATCATGGCAAGCACGGGTATCGACACTTTTTCTTTTTGCTGTAACGACATGCTCACGCTGTTGGCAAACACGTATGTCAAGGCGGAGAAGTACCAAGTAAGGAAGGTATTGCAGGAGTGTTGGAAGCTCACGCCAGCACCGAACGGATTGACATACATCACCTACCAACTGAACTACAATCGGGAGTGTCGGTATGAGCCGATAAGGAGGGTGGGACGCTTTTATACCGTCACAAGGCAGCAACTTGAAACGCTGTAAATCCATTGTCTTTTTGTTGAATTGTTGAATAAGGATATAATCATACTGATAATAAGCGATATACACTCTCAACAAAATCTCAACAGACCAAAAGAGAAGTTGAGCATAAAGCCACGACTTATTGTTGGTTTCTCTTTTGGTGAGTGGTTTGTTGAGCGGATGTTGAACATCTATTTGTGTAGATATAAGCATATTAAATATGCTATTCAACGAATCAACGATTTTCATTCACCATTAAAACCATAGGAAGATTATGACTACACAGGAAGCAAAGAAGATACGCATCGCAGACTATCTGCAAAGTTTGGGCTATAGTCCCGTCAAGCAGCAGGGCAAAAGCCTTTGGTACAAATCACCGTTCAGGGAGGAAACGGAAGCCTCGTTCAAGGTAAACACCGAACTTAACCAATGGTATGACTTCGGAACGGGCAAAGGAGGCAGCATCATCGCTTTAGCGCAGGAACTTTACGGTTCGGACTATGTGCCTTACCTGCTTGGTAAGATAGCGGAACAAGTACCGCATGTCCGTCCCGTGTCTTTCTCTTTTCGCCAGCAGGCCTCCGAACCATGTTTCCAACATTTGGAGGTGAAAGAACTCACACACCCTGCATTACTCTGTTACTTGCAGGAGCGTGGAATAAACACTGCATTGGCGCAAGCTGAATGTAAGGAACTGCACTTCGTCCATAACGGCAAGCCTTATTTCGCCATCGGGTTCCCGAATGTGGCAGGAGGCTATGAGGTACGCAACCGTTTCTTCAAGGGTTGCATCGCCCCGAAGGACATCAGCCATATCAGACAGTCGGGAGAGCCGAGAGAGAAATGCCTCGTGTTAGAGGGAATGATGGACTATCTTTCATTCCTCACCTTGCGGATGAAGAACTGCCCGACCATGCCCGACCTTGACAGGCAGGATTACGTTATTCTCAATTCCGTTTCCAACGTATCCAAAGCCATAGACGTGCTGCACGGGTACGAGCGTATACACTGTCTGCTTGACAATGACGAGGCAGGGCGGAAAGCGTATTGGGAACTGGCAGGAGAGTTTGCCGGACGTATCAGGGACTTCTCCCCAAACTACAACGGGTACAAAGACCTGAACGACTACCTGTGCAGCAAACCTTTGTCCCAATCGGCTGAGCCGATGAAACAGGAGAAGCAAGTCCAATCCGCAAAACGGATGATGCAGCCACCGAAAAAGCAAGGGCTGAAGATGTAGGGAGAGGGTGTTTGCAGCGACACGGATATTTACCGACGGAAAATGCCGTAGCTTATTAGGGAATTTTCCGAGCCGCAATACTCCATATCGCTGAAAATTCCCCAATAAGCCAAAGAGGTTGCACCTCTCTGGACTCTCCCAAAGACTAACGGCAAGAGCCGTATAGAATAATCATTATTGTTTCACAATTCAAGAATAAAGGAAAATTATATATGGGTTATGCAGTATTACACATGGAGAAGACAGGCGGAACGGATGCCGCCATGTCAGCGCACATAGAGCGAACCATACATCCGAAAAACGCAGATGCGAACAGAACGCACCTCAATCGGGAACTTGTTCGGTTTCCTGACGGAGTGGAGAACAGGACACAAGCCATACAACATAGATTGGACAATGCAGGACTGGCACGCAAAATCGGCAACAACCAAGTGAGGGCTATCCGTGTCCTGCTCACGGGAACGCACGAGGATATGGAACGTATCACCAGCGAGGATAGACTTGATGAATGGTGCAGCGACAATCTGAAATACCTTGCTGACACATTCGGCAGGGAGAACATCGTGTCGGCAGTCCTGCACATGGACGAGCAGACACCGCACATACACGCCACCCTTGTCCCGATAGTCAAGGGAGAGCGCAAACGCAAGAAGAAAGAGGAACAGGTAAAGAAGCGATATCGCAAGAAACCGACCGACACAGCCCGACTGTGTGCCAATGAGATTATGACACGTACCAAACTCAAATCCTATCAGGACACCTACGCCCAAGCCATGAGCGGTTATGGGTTGCAACGTGGCATTGACGGATCGGAAGCAAAGCATATTTCCACACGGCAGTATTACCGTGACCTGATGCAGCAGACGGAACGGTTGCGAACAGACATAGGGCAACTCCAAGACCACAAGGAAACGGCACAAGAAGAACTCAGGCGAGCCAAGAACGAGGTGCAGACCGAGAAACTGAAAGGGGCTGCCGCGACCGCAGCCACCAACATTGCGGAAAGTGTCGGTTCTCTTTTCGGAAGCAACAAGGTCAAGACGTTGGAAAGGCAAAATGTCGTCTTGCAAAACCGTATTTCTGAACTTGCAAATGAAGCCCAAGAACGTGAAGAACGGCATATCAAACAGATGCGAGAGATGAAAAGCGCATACGAACAACAGAACCGCAAGTTGTCCGAGTTTGTGGATTTCGTCAAACGTTACTTCCCGTATGTGGAGAAACTGATGCCGACAATAAAGTTCTTGCGTGAAACTTTGAACTTTGGCGATACTGTCATTAGAAAGCTATGCACATTCAAGGATGTTTCCATTAGAGGTGAACTATATTCCCGTGAATTTAACCAACGCTTCAAGACTGATGGTGCGGTTTGTTCTCTCAAACAGGATACGGAAGGTAAATTTGAACTCAACATAGACGGCGTTTCACATGTCAATTGGTTCAGGCGAAAGAAAGACGAGTTTATGGAAGCGTTGGGAATACCTACAAAGAGACAAAATCGGGGTATTAAGTTGTAAATCATAATAAAGTCCGTGTTTGTAAGATGTTACATCACGGATTTTTTGTACTTTTGTATTTGTCAAAACAGTATAAATTCAAAGACAAATATAAATGAAAAACAGAATTAAAATTATACCCAAAAGTGGAGTGGCTATTATATGCTCATTGTGCCTTATAGGTTTTTGTCTTCCTTTTGTGGATATGTATAATGGTACAGAAAGTACAATGTATTCTAATATAACAGAAGCAAAAGAATATGAAATAGATTATGAGTGCATGAAATACCTTGATAAATACCCAAGAGGGCAATATTACCAAGAAGTTTCAAATATCTTATTATCTAAGATGGAAAAATATGGTGATGTTGCAAGAACATATAAATTGGGGTTACGGTATTCATCTTTAAAAGTTGGAAAAGAACTAAAGGAATTAGCTTATAAAATTGCGGAGACTAAAAATGATTATTATTCTTGGAACCAATATGTAGAGGTTTGCGACTCTGTGGATATTAGAGATGCTTGTGAGAGACTAAAAATCTTTACTCACTAAAGGAACATTTCTTTTTATAGAAATACGATTAAACTCTAAAACGATATGATTGATAAAAAAATTGCAGTCTTTTATTCATGGCAATCCTATATCGGAGGTTATGCAAATCGAGGATATATAAGGGATAAAATACTTTCGGCATTTAAAGAATTGAATGTTGAAATAGAACTCCTTGAAGATGCCAGAGGCATTACAGGTGCACCAGATATCCCAGATGCAATTTTAACAAAAATAATCAAGTCGGACATTTTTATATGTGATATAACTTCGGTATACACACTTGATATAAAAGGAAATAAAAAGCGTGCAAATCCCAATCCCAATGTTATGTTTGAATTGGGATTTGCTGTTCGTTCGTTAGGTTGGGACAGAGTTATCTGTATATGCAATGAAGAATATGGCGATGTTGAAACTCAACCTTTTGACATATCTAAGCATCGAATAATTACATATCGCAAAAAAGATGGTGAAAAGAAATCAGCTAAATCATTATTTCTTGTACGCGTTTTCAATGATATTATATCAAACTACGACAACATTGTTGCTCAAAGAAATAAATTTGATTACAAGAAACATGATATTGATATTTTTTATAAAATGATGTCTTTTGCTTCAGAAGAAGAATTTATCAATAGCATCACAGATTTCCGTTCTTCTGGACGCTTCTTTCGTTGGTATGAGAAGTGCTGGGATTATATACAATACTTCCAAGACTATCCTCAAAATAGATTTGTAAACACAAGTCTTAATGATAGTTTTATGAAATTGGTAATAACCTTAGATGAATTAAAATCATTAACTTGCCAAATCTGCAATGCCTATAATACACAGTATTGGCAATATGAAGAACCGGAAAAAGAATATACTCAAGAGCAATTAAAAGAAATATGGATGTCTCAAGAGTATCGAAAACGAGAAATACAATATCCTGACAATGATACAACAGAGAGGCTTCGTAAATACTATGAAACTGTAGAGAAAGATGAGCAAAATATTGTTAAGTGTTCTAATAATGTACTGAAAGCTTATAGTGATTTTAGGGAAAACATTAAACGGGAGTTGATTATTTAATATCTTTGTTCGTCTATAAATTCTTGAATTTCTCCTAACCCACCAATTTCCTTTGGTAATATAAACATATTCATAGGATTTGCATATCTCTTAAAATACATTACAATTTTATTTATATCCAAATCCATAATATTTTTACGACTATTCATTCCGACTGGTTCAATGTGACATAATTTCCATTTTGCATCATTAGCAGACAATGCATCTTTACCTAAAGTTTTGGTGTATTTTGCTTTTTTCTTATCCTCTTTCGTCAAAGCATAAACCATTGGTATCTCATTGTTATTCAATTTATTTCTCAGTTCCAATAGGTTATAAGTTTTTCCATCTAAAACATTGCGGTACACCCATAAGGCAAATGTATTATCGGAAATTATAACTTTTCTCCCTGACGGATGAGTAAATTCTTGTCCTCTGCTGCTACCTTTTCTTATAATAAGAGGCATACTCTCATCTTTAGCCCATTCCGAAATCAAAGTATCCCACGAAGTTAAAATATCAATAGAAACAGTTAACTGATTTTCTGATGATTTCCACAATTTACCAAGCTCCTTAATTTTATTTCTAATATCAGATCCTACAAAATCCATAAATTCAGTCCTTTGTATTTTTATATCAATGTTTCTCGCTGGTGAGAATTCCAAGCAAAAGATCACTTGATAAGCCGATTCTTTTTTAGTTCAATCAAATCAAATGCTCTGAGTACATGAATCAAAAGCTTCATTTCAATCTGTTCTCTATACTTTTCGGCTTCATTGTTACTAAGTATTGAACTATTATTGGGGCAATAGCCATCACATTCATATTTATCTAATTCTAGTTTATAGCTTATAACTTTTGTTGTATCTCCTGATATGATAAATTTCACACCAAGCGCATCGCTTATTAAGTTAGAAATGTAGTTATCAATACATCTAAAACAGATATAGACATCAGTCCAATATACACCTCCACCCCTTCTGTATACAGATTGTTTAATTGCCTCAATCTTAAAAGATTTGAGGTATCGGTAAAGACTTTCGAAGTCGTAAATATCGTCCTCTTTAAAAAGGAATCCTCTACCTTGACCATTGGCTTCTCCCCACTCCCAAGCATTACATTGCCATTCTAACCAATCAAAATTCAATTGTGAGATAAGGCAACCATCTCTTAATGTTAAATTAATAAGCGGCAATATTGTATATAACAAGAAACTGATATCCGTACCATGTAAATTATAGGTTTGCCATTCCCCATTTACATCATATAGATATAGAGTCATAATATATTCATATGTCTTAGGTTCGGGCAATCCATGGTAAAGAGGTTCTCCTCGTTTGCATATCACTTTCAATCCTACAAGTTCTATATTGCCAAAATGCAAACCTTCATCATCATGTAATTGACGGCCTACGATATTTAGTGAAGCATAGCCTTCTTCTCCAAACTCTAATGATGGTATTTCTATTGTATAATCACCTTTTTCTGCTGGAGTATTATATCTTTCCCTCCGATGGTTACTTGGAGAATAAAACTTATTAGGCTTTAATATTATTATCATGATAATCGGTTCGTTTTAAATATGGGATTCGCTTACAAAGGTACATATTTTATTCGTCCGTTAACGTGTTTTTGGAGAAAATGTACTATCTTTGTGGCACAGACGAGATGCCAGAAAGCATATCTGAGCAGAGTACAGCAACAAGAACGGTTGGCAATTCGTTACCTCAAAATCGGGTTATCTGCCCAAAGCCCTTATTATAAAGGGATAAAGATTATATTCCAAATTTAGAACAAATCTTGGCAGGGCTACAACAGAAATTCGCTGGGGTGGACACTGCTATCTTGACCCGAATAGCTACTAAAAAGGCAGAGGGTGTAACGGACGAGACAAAGGTAAACTCCGTTGTTGAGGGTATCAGTTTTCCGGACGTGCTTAATTCCTATGGTGATTTCCGTGCCGGGGATGCTTCCAAGACCGCAGTTTCCAACTACGAGAAGAGACATAACCTTAAAGACGGTAAGCCAATTGAGACTACCACAACCACCAAAACGGAAGAAAATAAAGACGATGTGCCTGCATGGGCGCAAGCCTTAATTGATTCCAACAAGAGCCTTTCTGACAAGCTAACACAGTTTGAAATGGAAAAGGCTCAAGCAACACGTAGCCAGCAGATTTTGGCAAAGGCTAAGGAATATGGTATTCCCGAAAACTACGCCAAACGATGCGCCATTAAGGACGATGAGGACTTGGATGCATACTTCAAGGGCGTAACCCCTTCCGAAACGGCGGAAGAGAAGATTGAGAAAGAATCTGAATCTATCGCTAAGATGATTGACGAGAGAACGAAAACTATTGTTGAACAAAACAAGAATTAATTATGTCATCAGGATTTAAGTATGACTTAGTTCCGCCCGTTGAGCAAGAGGAACGCCACGATGTCCAGACCGGTATTCGTAGACGTGGCCCGTTCAAACTCGACACGCAGAACCTGGTAGTGGGAAGTTTTCTTTCCGGATTTACGCCGATTTGTGCGGACTTGAAAAACAAGTTCGCTTATGCGGTAATCAATGTGAGAGTTGTGGAAGCCTATACTACTGGTGGAGAGGCTTTGTCTATCAAGATAGCAAAGGATTCTCTGGCTTATGTGGGCATGTTTATCGGAAGCGGCAAGAAAGGTGCAGAAGTAACGGCAATGATATGATCTTGTCGCTTTTTGTTCCGGGAATGGCTACTGCCAATGTATCTTTGCCTCCATGGCCGTCTTTATTGGTCAGGAACGTCCCCAAAATAAATTTGATATATTTGTAGACCTTTGATTATCAATAATGGAACTAGTTTCTATATCGTACTGGTATGGGTAGAGGGAATTGTTCCACTAAATAAAAACTTAAATGGAAAAGCCGTGTTCAGATATTTCTTTTACGTAAAATAACACTTGTTATGACTGTGCTAAAAACCTTAAAAGAAGTAAAAAGTTTTTGCTTCTATGCCATTGTAAACTAACTTTGAAAATCAACTTTTAAATGAATTAAAGCATATGAAAAAATTAATCTTATCTATCGCACTATGTTGTGCAGCTACGAGTTTCTTTGCGCAGAATGCTGACCCTGCCCAGTTGGTCAATGATGGTAAAGCTGCTCTTGAGGCTAAAAATTATCAGGAAGCTTACACAAAATTTAGTACTTATCTGACACAAACAAACAATCAAGATTCTGTAATTGCATATAACTGTGGTGTTTGTGCCGATAAGATTAAGAAACCTGCCGAAGCTTTGAAGTATTTTGATATTGCTGTGCAGAAAAAGTATAACTTGGCAAATGCTTACATAGGTAAAGTCAGCGCTTTGAAAGATTTGAAGAAAAATGATGAGTATATTGCTACTTTAAAGGAAGGATTGGAAGTAAATCCCGGTAATAAGACTTTGACTAAATTGTATGCCACTTATTACGTAAATCAAGGTATTATGGCGCAGAAAGCCAAAAAGATGGATGCAGCCGAAGAAGCATTTAAACAGGCCATAGCTATCCAAGCAGATAATGTAAATGCGCTTAATAGTCTGGGTTCTTTATATTATAGCAAGGGTGCCAATACCATGAAAACAGATGTAGAAAAAGCAAAAGTTGAATTCAAGGAAGCCAAAGAATATTTGGGTAAACTTATTCCATTGCTCTCTGTAGACAAACCTGCTCAAAAGAAGATGATGGATAATGCAAAAACAATGTTGAACTTCATCGACAGTCAATTGAAATAAAAGGCTCCTAAATAAAAAGAGGGGGATGTGTCAAAACTAAGGCACATCCCCTTCTTTTTTTGTCTAAAATAGTCGTTCTTCTTTTTTTTGTCTATGCGACTATTTTTCCAGTAATTAGGTAATAAGGCTTAATATTCGTCGTATTTTGAGTCACACGTGGTCTGATTATATCCGGGTTTGGTCTGCCCATTTCTCATGGCGTCTTCTTTCATGCGCATGAGGGTGGCATCAGGATTGGTCTTGGAGTAAGAGTTGCGTTCTCCAAGAGTATCAAGATGGTTGTCGTATTCCATCAACTTGTCACGGTACTGCTCAAGTTCCCGGACCTGTTTCTTCTTTTCCCGGATGACTTTCTTTTGTTCCTTGTCCTTTGTTACAGGCTGGTGTTCCAGCACCTCTTTAAGTCCATTCACTATATCTGAGAGCATGGCGGGAGTGAACTCTACGGGTGTGTCTTTCATGGAGTTCTCTTGGGCTATGACTTCATCCACCTGCTCCAGGAGAATGCGGATCTTATCCATCAGCTTTGTACCATTGTCGGCAAGGACAAGAACCAACTGCGTGAATGCGGTATTTATTTCCTTTTCTACACGGTTTCAAAAACGGTTGATGGTAATAAAATCCGGATGTTCATTACCGGAAAGCCGGATATAATGAATGTCACGCAGGAGAAGCTTCTCTATTTTCCGGCACGAATAGATATTGTTCATGTAGGCATAGATAATCACTTTAAGCATCATTTCAGGATGATAAGGACAACGACCGGTTGCCTTATAAAGCTTCTTGAAATTGTCAAGATTGAGGTTATCAACAACAGTATTAACTATGCGAACCGGATTGTTCGCTGCTATGTTTTCATCAATTCTTCCGGGAAAAAGAACTGTTGGGTTGGGAATGTAAGGACGAAAATGTAACTTTGCCATAACGAAAAACTTTATGCCTAAAGACACAAAAACTTTGGGTAATAACAAAGCCCGGGCTTGTGAAAGTCGGGGCTTTGTGCATAAAAAGAGGTTGTGCCAGCGTTTTGACACAACCTCCTTTTTTGTATTATGAAATGACTACTTGGTTCTTCTCAGCACAACGGCTGTACGTGCCGGTATGTAAAGCTTTAGCCACTCCTTCTTGTCTTTTTTGTAAAGTGGGTCGTGGATGGTAAAGTGCTTGATGGTATCATCTGTTAAACCATTACCTCCATAATTTGGATTATCAGTATTCAAAATAACTTCATAGGTTCCGGCAGGAACCAAGAAACCGTAATCAGTAAAAGACTGTTTGGGGTTGAAGTTGAATACAAAAATCAAATCTTTACGCATATAGGCCAATATCTGGTCACCGTCATTGTGCCATATTTCTTGGACCGGAGTAGCCTGAAAATTCTTTATGCTTTTTACAACTCCCAACATCGCAGCATCAAAGTCACCCATATAATGGTATGCCAGGTTTTTATTATCCACCAAATCCCATTGACGGCGGGCATATTTGCAAGACCAGCCGTTACCTTCACGGGGGAAGTCAATCCATTCCGGATGTCCGAATTCATTGCCCATAAAGTTAAGATAACCACCGTTGATAGTAGTTGTAGTCAGTAAACGTATCATTTTATGGAGAGAAATACCCCGATTTACGGTATAGTTCTCGTCTCCTTTCTGCATGTGCCAGTACATATCCGCATCAATCAGACGGAAAATGATGGTTTTGTCACCCACTAAAGCTTGGTCATGGCTTTCCGCATAGGAGATGGTCTTTTCATCTTTGCGGCGGTTGGTCACTTCCCAGAACATGCTGGATGGCTTCCAGTCTTCATCTATTTTTTCTTTGATTGTCTTAATCCAATAATCGGGAATATTCATGGCCATGCGGTAATCAAACCCGTAGCCGCCATCTTCATATTTAGCTGCAAGTCCGGGCATTCCCGACACTTCTTCGGCAATGGTAATGGCTTTGGCATTGACTTGATGGATAAGCCGATTGGCAAGTGTCAGATAACAAATGGCATTGTCGTCTTGATGTCCGTTGAAATAATCTCCATAATTACAGAACGCTTCTCCCAAGCCATGACTATAATACAACATGGAGGTTACTCCGTCAAAACGGAAGCCATCGAAATGATATTCCTCCAACCAGAATTTACAGTTAGATAGCAGGAAATGAATAACTTCGTTCTTGCCGTAATCAAAGCAAAGTGAATCCCAGGCTGGGTGTTCCCGGCGTCCACCAGGATAGAAATATTGGTTAGGATCACCGGCAAAGTTACCTAAGCCTTCCACTTCATTTTTCACTGCGTGTGAATGGACAATGTCCATGATAACTGCAATCCCCATATTATGGGCTGTATCAATCAGCTCTTTCAGTTCCTCTGGAGTACCGAAACGGGAAGATGCTGCAAAGAAACTGGAAACATGGTATCCGAAACTACCATAGTATGGATGTTCTTGAATAGCCATAATCTGTATGCAGTTATATCCCTCTTTGGCGATACGGGGAAGAATCTTTTCCTGAAACTCCTTGTAGCTGCCCACCTTCTCTTCCTGCTGAGCCATACCGATATGGCACTCATATATCAACAAAGGATCCGTAGACGGCTTGAAAGACCGCTTTTTCATTTTATACGGTTTCTCCGGAGCCCAGACCTGGGCACTGAATATTTTAGTCTGCTCATCCTGAACGACACGTG
The DNA here is from genome assembly GCF_004793475.1 of Bacteroides muris (ex Afrizal et al. 2022). GTDB lineage: Bacteria > Bacteroidota > Bacteroidia > Bacteroidales > Bacteroidaceae > Bacteroides > Bacteroides muris. The sequence goes on from NZ_SRYZ01000035.1 coordinate 16,678, forward strand.
TAGTCCATGCAGGGATACGTTCGCCGCAACCGCCATCCCAATGTACCATCAGTTTGTACAAATCACCGTGTTTTATGGCATTGGCAGGAAGTTTGATTTCCCAATTGCCGTTTGCTTTGCGTTTCAGGCTGTATTTCTTTTCTTCCTTCCAATCATTAAAAGTTCCGACTATAAATATCTGGGTTGCATTGGGCGCCCATTCGCGGAAAACCCAGCCGTCGTTAGTTCGATGCAGACCGAAATATAGGTATCCGGATGCGAAATCAGATAAGGTTAGCTTTCCTTTATTGGTCAGTTCCAATTCTTTGTCTATGGCATGTTGATGACGTCCGTTGATGGCATCGGCAAAAGGTTCCAGCCATGGGTCATTCTTGATTAAATTCAATGTTTCCATAAAAAGGATGAGTTTTGGATATTGATAAATTTACGCTTTAACTTTCACAATCACTTTCTTTACACCGTAAGGAGTAATGCCCGGGGCGTGCCCATCTTGAGGGAAAAAGATGGTAAACATACCAGGCTTTACTGTAATGTAGTCCTCTGCCAGTCCCTCAAAAAAAGTGATGTCTTTTTCCGCATTGTAGGGGGCATCAACGGGGAGGCAGTCTTTAGCAGCAGTATAACCCATTATCTCTGTACCGGATAATGGAATCTGGATATCAATATAGTCTTTATGGGTTTCCAGTTTGGCATTCTCTTTTTCTTTTGGATTTGTCTGGACCACGTTGACCAGCAAGTCCTTTCCTCTCAGTTCGGTCTTGCCGATTTCCAAAGAGTGCAGGTCATGTGATTTTAAAAAATCAATGGCCTGCTCAAACAGAGGATGCAACAACGTATATTTTTCTATGTTTTCAAGTCTGTCTATAACCATAATTTAAATGTTTTAAGTTAGTTATACTATATAATAGGTAAATTATTCAAAGTCGTCTATGGTGTAATTCACAAAATCGGAAAAACGCTTCATCTGCTTGAAGATGTCATCCATACAATCCAAAAAGTCTGGAGCAAGAAAGAAGCTATCCAGTTGGTAGCAGGCAACTGTATACTCTTTACACTGAAGGTATTTCAGATAGGGATAGTCCTTTGGAAATCCTTTTGGAGCCGTTTTAAGAAAATTTTCTCCGATGACGGGAAAGTATTGCTTGAAAGCGGAATCTTCCACTATACTACGAAACTCATCCATATTGTCATATACCGCTTGTCGCAGAGCTCTTAACAATGGCGGAGGAGGACAATAACTACCACCGGCCAACATGCAGTTTCCCGGCTCCAAATGCACGTAATAGCCACAATGGTTGGACTTCTTTCCTTTCGCATTGATATAGCCTCCCAGATGGGTCTTATAGGGAGTTTTATCTTCGGAAAAGCGTATATCGCGATAAATGCGGTATGTGCAGTCCTTTGCTTCTATACCGCGGATACTTTCATCAAACAAAGAGATACGGGAGATAATTATTGTAAGCAAGTTCTCAAACTCGCTACGGGCGAATTCATACAGTTCCCGATGAGAATTGAACCATTCACGATTGTTGTTTGCAGACAGTTCTTTCAAAAATTGAAATATAACAGGGATATTCATATCATATTCTTTCCTTATTATCTGCCAAATTTACGGATAATATTTCTAACATGCTACAAAGAAGGGTAAAAAAAAGCATCGGCTCTGGTAAACCGATGCTCCTTACACATTTATCAATCAAACAGACGCTTCTGTTTTTGATGTACTTACTTATCACAAGCGGGTACGTCCTTTTAATTAATCTTATATCTAATACTATGAAAAACACATTTATATAACACAACAAATTGGGATTTTGTTCATGCAGATGAGGATAACTTTTGCATAAAAATGAGCGGGTCGTTTTATTCTATATCCGGTTTGCACTATCTTTGCAAGAAAATATGTAGAATATGACCGAATATAAGTTTGATGAAGATAGCGTTAAATCGCTGATAGCTTGGGCAGAAAGTACATCTTTCCCTCAAAGTGTAACATTATCTGATGCTGAGAACATAGTGGATGTAAAACGCTTTGTGCAAGCTAACTTGAGTGATATAGATGCACATTATCCTGATGTATTTTATAATCCTGCCATCACGCGGCTATATCGGCTGAAGGAGTATATGGAAGAGAACCAATAAAGAATTGGCGCTGATTATGCGGAAAACTACGAAATGATTATGAAACCTGTGTTGTTCCGCATAACCAGTGCCGGATTTTATGAAATCATCTGGGCTATGACTCCATTATAGCTTTATCTTAAGTATCTTTCCTCCATATCCTTCGACGGACACATTGGTAGCCTTGTAGGGAAGCAGACTTATGCTTTCTTCTTTTCCGCTGAGCAACTCCGTAGCTTTGTGCTGGTCTATTTGCGGTATTTGCAAGAAGTCGAAAGCATGTGAAGGAATATTAATGGCAAGGTCTGCTGAGATATGGTCGAAGTTCACGACGAACAGCAGCAGGTCTCTCTCAAATTTGCGCAGGAATGTATATTGCTTATGTTCATTAAAGCGCCATCCGTTGACATTGGCATACATCAAATCGAAGAAATCTCCCTGGGAAATAGCTTTTTCCTCATTGCAAAGAGTCAGCAACCGTTTATAAATGCTGTATAGGTGTTTCTGGTCTTCCGTCAGCATCTTACCGTCAAACTTGCCGCCATTGCGCCAGCGACGGATAGCATCTACACTCCAATAGTCGAAGATGGTGGTACGTCCGTCCCGACCGCTGAAACCTTCACTATCCATGCCCAGCTCACCAAACTCCTGACCGAAATAAATCATCATCGGATTGGTGTTCATGCAGGCTGATACAATGAGTGCCGGAATCGCCTTGCGCGGGTTACTGGCAAAAAAGTCGGAAGCGATGCGTTGCTCGTCATGGTTTTCCAGGAAGTTCAGCATGCGTTTTTCTATACCTCCCAGACTTTGCCAAGAGCGGGTGATGGCAGTTGCCGATTCATATCCGCAAGTAACAGCTCGTAATGTATCATAAAGTCCTACTTTGTCATATAAATAATCAAATTTGCCACGAAACAAGTAATTTTTGTATTCTCCCGGGTTATAGACTTCGGCTATAAACAGCAGAGAGGGATATTGCTCCTTTACCTGCGGAATTGCCCATTCCCAGAATTCTACAGGAACCATCTCGGCCATATCGCAGCGGAAACCGTCTATATCCTTTCCCGCCCAGAATAGCATGATATCCAGCATCTTGGCCCATGTGTCGGGAATGGGGTCGAAATGGCAAGTTCCGCCGTTCTGATAATCCACTCCATAATTCAACTTTATAGTTTCGTACCAATCAGTGATGTTTGGATAAGCGTCAAAACGGTTGTTTCCGGTAGCTTTTGCCGGAAACTCCCTATAAGGTTCGGCGGCTGCACCTTTCATGTCAAATTGGCCATGCAGTTCCGATTTCGGGATATAATAGAAGTTATTATATGGGCTGAATGCATAGTTGGTATCATCGTTTGAACCCAGTTGTGAGGTGCCATCCGGCTGGGCATCCGAGTGATATTGACGAGCTACGTGGTTGGGAACGAAATCTATGATAACCTTCAGACCGCTTCGATGAGTGCGCTGCACCAGATTCTCAAACTCTTTCATACGTTCCGGTACATCCTTGGCAAGATCCGGATCTACATCATAATAGTCCTTGATGGCATAGGGAGATCCGGCTTTACCTTTCACAATAGCCGGATGGTCGGGTTGGATATTGTGACGGCGGTAGTCAGTTTGCGTAGCATGCTCGATGATGCCCGTGTACCAGATATGTGTAGCGCCAAGTTTTTTGATTTCCCCCAACGCCTTGGCTGTAAAGTCAGCCATCTTGCCGCATCCGTTTTCGGTGATGCTGCCATTATTGATGCAATGGTTATTGTTGTTTCCGAATAGTCGGGTGAACACTTGATAAATAATCAATTTGTTTTTGTCATTCATTTCTTTGTTTTCTATATTATAGAATGGTTATTTTATTCTTTCCAAATGCTACCTTTGTCAATGAGCAGGCGTTCCAATATATCATTGGTCGTATTATATCCTTGCATGAATATCTCCTCTGCCTTTTCCAGCTCCGTATTGCTGTATCCCTCCAGATTATAAGGCTCTATCAACAAATCAGCCTTCTCGCGTTCAGGAAAAGAGTTGGAACGGAACATAAAGTTATAGGAACGTAAGGCAATGCTCACAATGTTCATTTTATACTTGGTTGCCATCAGAGGGCTGACATTCACGGCAATCACTTTCTCGCATATACGGCGGAGGGTAGAGGTCGGCAGGTTCATCAGCAGACCTCCATCCACGTAATGTGTACCGTCTATATTGACCGGAGCAAACAATACAGGCATGCAACACGAAGCTGCTATGCGTTCGGCGATGTCACCTTTATGGAAATGTACCAGACGTCCATGGTCCAAATCAGTAGCAGTAATAATCAGAGGAATTTGCAGTTCTTCCAGTTTTTGGGATTTCAAATTGCTTTTCAGGAAATCGATGAATTCTCCCAGTTCAAATAATCCCACTTTGGGAATCACCAGTTTGGTCAAGTCCTGAAACTTGTGTCCGGCAAAGTAGTCAAGAACTTTATGCGGTTCATTGCCGTCAGCGTAGAATACCCCGGCCAAGGCTCCGGCACTGACTCCGGAAAGTATATTGGGCTTGATGTCATGTTCCAATAAAGATTGCATGGCACCCAAATGGGCAAAGCCTTTGATGAAACCGCCGCTCAAGGCAAAACCTATTGGATATTTCTTAGTGAACCAGTTGTTCGTTACTACTTCCATGTTGAAAATATGATATATTGTTCGGCACGAAATTAATGATTTTATTGTAGGGAGAAAGGAAAATAACGGAAAAATATTCCAAGAAGGACAGAAAAAGAATGCTATGAGCGCTACATTCTTCAATTAAAAGCCCAAATCGTCTACTTGTACTTCTTCTTTCTTTTCAATAAAAGGCATAGCTTCCTGCTGTACGCTGTTTCCCTCGATATATGCCGCGCGGAAAGGACGGGCAGGGCAGACATACTCACAACCACTGCAACTTGTTCCGTACATATGCACAATGCTGTTTTCTTTAATAAATACCACCCATCTGTGTCAGATGCTTCTCTTCTATCCTTACTGGGCGTGGTGGCAAGAACATTTTTAGCTTGTGCCATTACTTGCAGCGTTGTGGGGCTGTCCGTATGGCGTATAATATAAGATGATTAGATTCTTGCGATTGCTTTCAACAGTGCATATCCTCCGAACCACTGAATCAGCATACCCGGAATGCCCATACGGAAATCTTGCACAGCCAGAAAGAAATTATCGCACAGCGCCCATTCAAAAGCTGTACCGACAATTTGATAAGAGATGATTACACCCAGCAATGCCGATAAAGAGATATTCTTGGCATAGCGTGCAGCAAGAGCGGCGGCTCCGGCTAGCAGACCGGACTTTATAAGTATGGCCGGCAACGCGGCTGCTGCAGGCATGGCAAAAAGCAGATGATTAACGACCGGAGACAAGAGAGCCGTCAGCAAACCTACCTTGAAACCATATTTATAAGCAGCTATCAGTGTGAAGAAATAAATGGGAAGCAGCGTCGGACCGCCTGTCGGGACTAGATGACAGAGTTGCGGTAGCGCGATGTTTCCTGCCACGAATAGTAGGGCGAATAGATAGGTCTTTACGTTGCTGAAAGGCAAAGAATAAAGTTTTGCAGATGTTTCCATTTGTATAATATTAAGTATTAGTTGATAAATTTGTTTTTATAGTGACTGCTTGAAGCTGAAAAAGTTAAATTAAATTTTCATCAATTCATATTCCATGGTTCCCAATCCGATTTTCTCGGCATGGCGCAATCCGGCAAGCCAGTCTGTGTCAGGGTGCATCAAGTGGAACTTGTCGCGTCCACACAAGTCGTCGTGCTCGTGTGCCGTGGCAAGGCGATTGTTGCTGTGCAGTATCGGGGCTTGGATGACCATGTCTGCACATGCCTTGTCCAATGCAACCGGGTCTGCCGAAGCCAGAATGCCGAGGTCGGGCACGATGGCGGCATCGTTGTGGTTCCAACAGTCACATTCGGGAGATACGTTCATGATGAAGCTGATATGGAAATGGGGCTTGCCCATAACGACAGCGAGGGCATATTCAGCAATCTTGTAGTTCAGGCGCTCGGAAGTGTCTTCGGCTCCCATCACGGCACCGTCGTGCTGGCAGAGGGCTACGCACTGTCCGCAACCTACGCATTTGGTGTAGTCTATTTCTGCCTTGCGGCTGGTATTGAGGTGCACGGCGTCGTGTGCGCAGTGCTTCACGCAGATGTTGCAGCCTATGCAGTTTTCCACATCAATCTTGGGTTGCGAGGCGCAGTGCAGTTCCAGCTTTCCGCCTACGCTGGCACATCCCATGCCCAGATTCTTCAAAGCACCGCCAAAGCCGGCTTGTTCGTGTCCCTTGAAGTGGTTCATGCTGATTACAATATCGGCGTCGGCTATTGCTGCACCGATTTTTGGCGCCGGACAATATTCTCCGTTCAGAGGGATTTCGCGGTAGTCCGTTCCCTTCAGTCCGTCGCCGATAATGACTTGGCACTGGGCCGAAATGGGGTTGAAGCCGTTTTCCATCGCGCTTTGCAAGTGGTCTACGGCATTGGCACGACGACCGGAATACAGTGTGTTGCAGTCCGTCAGGAAAGGTTTGGCTCCCAGGCTGCGGAGCAGGGTTGCCATTCGAGCTGCATAATTGGGACGCAAGTATGCCAGATTACCGGGTTCGCCGAAATGGATTTTAATGGCAGCAAAGCTGTCTTTCAAAGGAAGCTGCTCGATGCCTGCCCTCTTCAGCAAGCGTTCCATTTTATCCAAAAGATTGGATGTAGGGGAGGTACGCAAGTCAGAGTAGTATACTTTTGCTTTTTCCATGTGTTTTACCTATTTATAGTGATAGTATCTGCAAAAATAGCGGATTATTTCCATATTATTTAGGTATATGGCTAAAAAAGTAGGGAAATCCCTTTTCACAAATAGGGGGATAATAAGAGGTGTATCCATGTTTCTTCTTACCTTTGCTACAACTAAAAACTCGATAAGATGAAGACAATTAGACTAATTATTGCGGGACTGGTAATGACGATGGGATTCACCAGTTGTTCCAGTTTGTTTTATGATGCTAAGGCAGATGTGTTGAACAGTATCCAGAAAGGGATGAGTAGGCAGGAAGTCACCAAGATATTGGGAACTCCCGAATATCGCCGCTTCGACCGGGATATAGAAGAATGGGAATATTCCAGAGTGCTGTCCGGTAAAAGTAATATTACCCGAACTCAGATTGTCGTGACTTTTGAAGGTGGAAGAGTCGTTGCGATGGATTCATTCTCCAGAGAGCCATGTACGTTGCCGGTAGTTTCCGGTGGAGTTGTGATAGATTCTCCAGTTCCGGTTTACGTCAAGGGGATGCATCCCGAAGACTTCCGGCATTTTTATGAAAGGGTGAAGTCCCGCCCTTTCAAGGATGATCAAATTGAAATGATGAGAACCGTTGCCCGAAACAACAGTCTGAACTGTGCGCAATGCGCCAGTCTGATGGCACTGTATACTTTTGATGACGACAAGATGAAAGTTCTCAGAATATTCGCCTCCAATATCGCAGATCCGGAAAACTACGAAGCGATTTTAGACATCATTGATTCACTGTTCAAGAAAGACGATGCCAAGAAAATTCTGGGTATACGCTATTAAGCAGCAGGCTCGTCGAAACGCATTATCCGTTAGCGTCAAATACATAATGTACCGGAGGCTGATAGATAATGTGTTTAGGGTAAACAGATAATGCGTTTCGGCCTATTCCTATTCCGACAAAGGGAAGTGCCATAACGGACCGTTCCCATGTCCTATATTCATATCTTTCCCTTGGTTTATCGCAGTACTTATATACTCTTTAGCCTTACGGACTGCTTCATCGAGCTTGCTGCCCCCGGCAAGGAATGTAGCTATGGCAGATGAAAGGGTACACCCCGTGCCGTGCAGATTGCGGCTTTCTATTTTTGGGGTGGAGTAGAGGATGCACCCGGATGGCAGGTCGTCAGCCCCGGCAGAAGGTTGCTGGTAATAAAGTACGTCGCACATGTTGTTACCTTCCAAATGTCCGCCTTTGATGAGGACGGCGGTATTGTATCTGCCGGATAATTCACGGGCTGCTTGCTGCATCTCCACAGTGTCGGTAATGACCTGCCCCCATAGCAAGCTCGCTTCACTCAGGTTGGGAGTGACGAGAGTGCATAGCGGAAACAATTCTACCTTAATGGCACGGATGGTTTCTTCGGTCATCAAACACCGTCCACTGGTTGATACCATGACCGGATCATACACCACAAATTTCGGACAGTATTTTTTGAGACATCCGGCGATGACAGTTACGATACCGGCATCATGTACCATACCTATCTTGACGGCATCCGGTTGTAAATCATCCATTACGGATATGATTTGTGCCCTGACCATATCTGCAGGTATCGGATAAACCGATTGTACTCCCAGTGTGTTTTGTGCAGTAACAGCCGTGATAACGGAAGCGGCATAACTGCCTAAAGCAGAAATGGCCTTTATATCTGCTTGTATGCCCGCACCGCCCGAACAGTCGGAACCGGCAATAGAAAGGATAGTAGGAGGAAGCATGGGAAAATTAAAAATTAAAGGGGGACAGTCTGGGGGGACAGAAAAATTGTTTTAGGTGGAGGAAGTGGGGGAGAAAATCTTCTTCCGTCTGCTGCCAAATATCTCCCAATAGGGCGGCACCTCCGAAACCTAAAGAGGTTATTTCCTGAAGATGTTCCAGACTGATGCCGCCCAATGCCATCACCTTTGAGTCGATAATACCTGCCTGCTGCGCTTTCTTCAAAGTATCGGAGGAATAAGCGGAAGAGTAGCCTTCTTTGGATATACTGTCATAAATAGGGCTAAGGAATACATAGTTGCAATCTGATTTATGTTTCAACACTTCTTCAAGAGAGTGACAAGAGCAACTGACATGTCCCGTATATCCGGCAGGCATCTGCGGATTGCGTCCGTTCAGATGAATTCCTTTCAGACCGAAGACGGATGTCAGTTGGAATTGTTCGTGTGTGACAATGCGCGACATATATTCCACCGGTAACTGTCGAAGAAAACTATCAATCTCTTCAGCCGAGGATTCCGGCTTGCGCAGGTGGAGTATTTCCAATCCGTTTCGGAATAAGGAGGTAACTGCCGCTGCCTCTCCTTTGAAGAATTGCGGTGTGGTAATGACTATCAGTGTCATATCTTTACGAATATTTGTCTATAATGAGAGAATATACGACTGCATGGTTCTTAGATCAATCGTCCATAGTTTTCCTGCCAACGCTTCGCCGTAGCCGCAAATAAGTTTCAGCACCTCGTTGGTTTCTACGCTACTCACAATGGCAGGAGTCACACCGATAACCGATTTGTCCGGAGACGGCATGAGCAGTGTCCCTTCTTCATCCGGATAGAGGTCACGGTAGGTTTTCGCGCCTTCACCGCAACAAAAGACGGATACTTGGCCTTCGAAGCCTTGGATGGCACCGTAGACATAGGGCTTGCTCAAGGCATTGCATGTGTCATTCAGCAAGTAACGGGTAGTAAAGTTATCGCATCCGTCTACCACTATATCATAGTCTTTTATCAGTTCCCCGGCATTCTTTTTGTCCAGACGGAAGGGGTATGCTTCCACTTTTATGGTGCTGTTCAACCCCAGTACTCGGCGGGCGCAGCATAGAGGTTTGGAATCGCCAACGTCAGCTTCAGTGTACCAAACCTGACGTTGAAGGTTGCTGATGCTGACCTTGTCATTATCTACCAATCCCAGCGTTCCGACTCCTGCCCCCGCCAGATAGAAGGCAATGGGAGAACCCAATCCTCCCACGCCGACTATCAATACCTTGGCATTGCGCAGTTTCTCTTGTCCGGCTTTTCCTATCTCAGGCAGGGATATTTGTCTGTCGTATCGGTTCATTTGCTCATTGTTATTGAAGTTTTGTAAATGGGATACAGAGATATTCATTCGCTTATCACTTGAAAGCCTTCAAATCAAAACTCGCATCCCAATCTTTCCACACCGGTTCTCGTCCCAGACGTTTCAGTGCTTTGTCCACTTCCACAGCCTTGCGCTCGTCGCTGACATGAAACTGTTCCAGCGTTTGCGGATAGCTGTAATATCCTCCCGGTTCGGTCTTGCTTTCGGCGCTCATGGTGGTCACACCGAGAGTCGCCATGTGGTCGCGTATATCGGCAGGCTCACGGGTGGAGTAGGAGATGTCCACATCGTGGTCGAAGATGCGCATGGCAAAAGTGACCTGTGCCAGTTCGCGGTCGCTCATGACGACATTAGGCTGAAAACCTCCATTCTCCGAAGGACGCATACGCGGAAAATTGACACTGTATTTCGTTTTCCAGTAATGTTTCTGGAGATAGCGTAGATGATAAGCCATCATGGTAATGTCCGTCTGCCATTCCTTTTCCAGACCGATGAGCACTCCCATGCCGATGGAGTGGACACCCGCCTGCCCCATACGATCGAAACCATTGACACGCCATTCAAATTTGGACTTCATGCCGCGTGGATGATAAATATTGTAGTTTGCTTTGTGGTAAGTTTCTTGAAAACAAATCACGCCATTCATGCCGTGCTCTTTCAGCATTGCATACTCTTCCGCTTTTAAGGGCATCACTTCTATTTTCAGATTGCTGAAGTAGGGTTTTGCCAGGTCTAGTGCACGGGCTATGTAGTGCACGCCTGCTTTTGCCGGGTTTTCTCCCGTCACCAACAGCAGGTTTTCGAAAGGTGCCAGCTTCTTGATGGCTTTATACTCGTTCACGATTTCTTCTTCCGTCAATATGGTGCGCGGCATGGGATTGCTGATATGAAAACCGCAATACACGCAGGAATTGGTGCAGGAATTGGTAATGTAGAGAGGCACGAACATGGAGATGGTTTTCCCGAAACGCGCCTCGGTATACTTCTTGCTCAAACGCGCCATCGTTTCCAGGTAGGGAGTGGCGGCGGGTGACACCAGGGCCATGAAGTCCTCTACGTTACAGTGCTCTTTGGAGAGTGCACGGCGTACGTCTGCATCCGTCTTGGCATGGATACGCTCCGTGGTTTCCTCCCAGGATATATTTTCTAACTCGTCTGAAAACATAGTGTTCTATGATAAATAAATGATTTAATATGACAATGTGCCTCCTGTTTATTTCTTTTTCAACTCCCTCGACAATCGCATTGCGCAGAAGTTTGGTCCGCACATCGTGCAGTACTCTCCATCCACATGTTTTCCTGCATGGAAATAGCTGAACGCGCGTTCCGGGTCGAGTGACAAGTCAAACTGGTCTTTCCAGCGGAATTCATAACGCGCTTTGCTCAGTGCATTGTCACGCACTTGTGCTCCAGGATGCCCTTTTGCCAAATCGGCGGCATGGGCGGCTATTTTATAGGTGATGACACCAACACGCACATCTTCCTTATCGGGCAGTGCCAGATGTTCTTTGGGAGTGACGTAGCAGAGCATCGCCGTGCCCAGCCAACCTATCTGTGCCGCACCGATGGCAGAAGTAATGTGGTCGTAGCCGGGTGCGATGTCCGTCACAATAGGACCGAGTGTATAGAAAGGCGCATCATGGCATTTCTCTATCTGGCGTTCCATATTTTCTTTAATCTTGTGCATGGGCACGTGACCGGGACCTTCGATGAAAGCCTGCACATTCTTGTCCCAAGCACGTAGCACGAGCTCGCCCATCGTGTCGAGTTCTGCAAACTGCGCTTCATCGTTAGAATCGTGCGTAGCCCCCGGACGTAGCCCGTCTCCCAAAGAGATGGCCACATCATACTGTGCCAGAATATCGCAAATGTCATCAAAGTGTTCGTAAAGGAAACTCTCGCGGTCGTGCACCAAGCACCATTTGCTCATGATGCTGCCGCCACGGCTCACGATACCGCACAACCTTTTCTCGGCCAGATGTACATTATGGCGGCGTATACCGGCATGGATGGTGAAATAATCCACTCCCTGCTCGCATTGTTCAGTCAAGGTATCGCGGTAGATTTCCCAAGTAAGGTCCTCCACTTTGCCGTTCACTTTCTCCAGGGCTTGGTAGATGGGGACAGAGCCTACCGGAACGGGACAGTTACGGATAATCCATTCGCGCGTTTCGTGGATATTCTCTCCGGTGGAGAGATCCATCAGCGTGTCACCGCCCCATTTACAGCTCCACAATGCCTTTTCCACTTCTTCTTCAATGCTGGAGGTAGTGGCGGAGTTACCGATATTGGTATTTATCTTCACCAGGAAGTTGCGGCCTATAATCATCGGCTCCGCTTCGGGGTGGTTGATGTTGGCAGGAAGCAAGGCGCGTCCGGCAGCAATCTCCCGGCGTACAAACTCCGGTGTGATGTGTGTCTCTATTCCCAGCTCTGCGCAGTTCATGTTCTCGCGAATCGCCACATATTCCATTTCAGGCGTGATGATACCTTGCTTGGCGTAGTACATCTGTGTGCAGCATTTTCCTTGAAGAGCACGGTAAGGCAGGGCGATATGCTCAAAACGCAGAGAGTCGAGCGACTTGTCATCGCGGCGCATGCGTCCATACTCCGACGTTATTTCGGGAAGCTGTTCCACATCGCCGCGCTTCAGTATCCATGGTTCGCGCAAGCGGGGCAGTCCTTTCTTTAAATCCACTTCGATGGTCGGGTCGCTGAACGGTCCGCTGGTATCATACACATACACTTCGGGGTTAGGAGTAATTACTTTTTCTCCATCTACGAAGTTCGTGCTGGGCACTTGTTCCACTCTGCGCATAGCTACGCGCAATTCGGGAAACAAAGTACCCGGCAAATATACTTTCTCGGAACGGGGGAATTTTATCTTCTGGTTCATTTCATTATCAGGTTATAAGTTCAAGAATGCTGTCAGCGGTGAGCTGGCTTCCGCAACAAAATTATCGGCTTGTATGCCCAGACCTGCTTCGTATGCCATGCGCCCTGCCTCTACAGCCTGCTTGAAAGCTACCGCCATAGCCACGGGGTCGCCTGCTACTGCGATGGCAGTATTCACCAGGCAAGCCGAAGCGCCCATTTCCATAGCTTCTGCCGCATGGCTCGGGGCACCGATACCGGCATCCACCACTACGGGGATATTGGCTTGCTCAATGATTATTCTCAGAAAATCCCTTGTTTGCAGTCCTTTGTTTGTGCCGATAGGAGCACCCAGCGGCATGACGGTGGCGGCACCAGCTTCTTCCAGCCTCTTGCACAGCGTGGGGTCGGCTTGGCAATAGGGCAGTACCACAAATCCTAACTTGACTAATTCCTCCGTAGCTTTCAGCGTTTCCACGGAATCCGGCAACAAGTAGCGGGGGTCGGGGTGTATCTCCAGTTTCAGCCAGTTCGTGCCAAAAGCCTCACGCGCCATCTGTGCGGCAAAAACAGCTTCTTCGGCATTGCGCACGCCGGAAGTGTTGGGTAAAAGCTGGATGCCGGGATGCTGTATGTGCATCAGCATATCATCCTCCTTATTATCCAGTTCGATGCGTTTCATGGCCACTGTCACCATTTCTGTACCGGATGTCAGGATAGACTGCTCCATCACTTCATCGGAATTGAACTTCCCGGTTCCCAAAAACAGACGGGAGTTGAATTCACGTCCCGCAATCATTAATTTTTCCATATCAGTATTGTGTTTTTCGATAACTCCTTCATTTTATAAATTCATGATTCTTTTCATTTCATCTGCCGGACTGTCTGCATGCAGTACCGTACCGGAAAGGGCGATTCCGCTTACGCCCGTCTGCATGATGGCGGGAATATCCGCTATGGTTATTCCACCGATGGCTACTATCGGAAGGTGTATATTCTTCTCCTGCATCCGGCGGATGATAGTTGTATATCCTTCCAGTCCCAATATCGGGCTTAGATTCTTTTTGGTCGCGGTGTAGCGGAAGGGGCCGCAGCCAATGTAGTCGGCACCGTCCTTGTAGTGTTGCAGTACATCTTCAAAAGTATTGGCAGTACCGCCTATGATGTACTCTTCGCCCAGCATCAGGCGTGCATCGGCTATGGGCATATCTTTCTTTCCAAGATGTACACCGTCGGCATGCAACTCCTTTGCCAGTTCCACATGGTCGTCAACGATGAAAGTGGCTCCGTATTGCCGACAAAGGGCTTGCACCTCTAAGGCTACGGGTTTTATCACTTCCACCGGTGTGTCTTTCATGCGCAGCTGCACCCAGCGACAACCGCCTTCGAGGGCTATGCGTGCAGCATCCGAATACGAATATCGTTCCGTATAATGCGTAATGAACTGTATCCCTCCGTTTTTCAGTTTTTCGTCCTTCATCTTCCTTATCCTCCGCAAGCTGCTTTGATGATGATGATGGACATATATTCCCTCAGGGCACATTTTGTCCATTCCGTGCGGAGAACAATACGATTGTCCACGGCCACGGCAATGCCTTGCACCGATAGGGCAAGTTCCTCAATAAGTTGTGAAAGGGTAGTGGCGCCGGTTTTCACTTCCTTGTTGTTGACCAATACTTTCATTTTTCTGTTCATTAAAGAAATAAAACAATGGAAGTAAATACAAAGAAGTGCTGTAACGGCAAGTTCAGTGAAGAAAGAAATATCCAATTCCTACGGCAGTACTAACTGCATCAGGTTCGAGGGTATAATCTCAGCCCGTCAGGGCACCCCTTTGTCTTTACAGCAACAAAGGTAAGGGAAAAACGGAAATAAAAAACAAAAGAACGTACTTTTTTATTGCAGCAATTACTTTTTGTTTATTCGCGCTTTTTTGTAGCATGTATCTTTTTCAGTATATTCCGAATAGTGGTTCTGACTCCTGTTGAATATAAACCAGGTTCTGTGTTTTCCAGTATCAGTTGTAATTCCTGCAGCAGTTCCGGCTCTTTCCTGCAAAGCAGATAGGCCATTCTGATAGAAAGGGCTTGCACTCCTATGCTTTCGTGCGGAGACAGCATGTGATTCAGACAGTAATTCAGCAAATTGATGGAGAGTGGAGCAGTGATGGGAGTATTATACAGTATAGATAATAGGAGACGTTTGGAACCGTCGTGTGTACAGTCTATCAGCCGTTGAATGATTTCATCGTACAGTGGAATGAACCAGTCGGGATGGATTTCGCTCAATTTCTCGCATACCCATATAGCCCGCCATGATACTGTCTGTTTCGCGTCGTATGTCAATCGGTATATATCTGCAAAATACTCGGGGCAGAGGCATACCTCGTGTACCAGAGAGTCTATCGACAACTTATGAATAGGAACTGCCAAGGTATTTCTGAATTCCATTATCTTTTCCATATATCCTATTTTTTTTGCTGTCAGTGGCAAACATAAAGAAATGATTCACTAAAACAAGAAAGGCTGTCTATTTGGAGAAAGACAGCCTTGAAAAATATTGAATTTAAAGAATTATGCAATCCCGTGAGCTATTGTTTCCGGTGCAATCTTTTTGATAAGACCCTGCAGCACTGCACCGGGACCACATTCTGTAAAATCGGTAGCACCATTGGCAACCATGTTCTTCACTGTCTGTGTCCAACGTACCGATGCCGTCAGCTGAGCCACTAGGTTCTTCTTGATTTCTGCCGGGTCAGTATGAGGCATAGCGTCTACATTCTGATATACGGGGCACTTCGGAGCATGGATTTCTGTTGCATTGATAGCTGCTTCCAATTCAACTTTGGCGGGGTCCATCAACGGAGAGTGAAATGCACCGCCTACCTTTAACGGCAAAGCACGCTTGGCACCTGCGGCCTTCATCAGCTCGCAAGCCTTGTTGATACCTTCTATGGAACCGGAGATTACAATCTGTCCCGGACAGTTATAGTTGGCTGCCACGCAAACTTCACCTTCGGCACTTACCTGGGCGCAGATTTCCTCTACCTTTTCATCCGGCAGGGCAATGATGGCTGCCATGGTGGAGGGGTGTGCCTCGCAAGCCTTTTGCATAGCCATGGCACGGGCATACACCAGTTTCAGACCATCTTCAAAGCTCAGTGCACCGGCAGCAACCAATGCGGAGAATTCGCCCAGTGAATGACCGGCGGTCATTTCCGGCTTAAAGTCATCGCCCATGCAGAGGGCGGAAATAACGGAATGAAGGAATACGGCAGGTTGGGTCACTTTAGTCTGACGCAGGTCTTCATCTGTCCCGTTGAACATAATATCAGTGATACGATATCCGAGGATATCATTTGCTTTCTCAAAAAGTTCCTTGGCTAATGCCGAATTTTCGTACAGGTCTTTTCCCATGCCAACGAATTGGGCACCTTGCCCCGGAAATACAAATGCTTTCATATTTACTCGTTTTTTAGTGTTTAAATAAAAAGTGCTGCAAAGGTAGAGGTTTTTCTGATATTCACCGCACAAACGGATATTTTTGTGCAATACCCTTACTTTTAGGGAAAAGCTAAAATACAATATGTATGTCTGGAACTTCTATGGTGCCCGAATGCTGAAATACTTATAAATGAAATACTTCCTCATTATCGTGCTTCCTACAATTAGCCCCCTGTGTATTCTTGTAAATTACATATTGTATCTTATACGATAATATCCTAAAATGATATTGTATAAAGTAAGATATGTATTTGTTTGAAAAATAATGCTTTGTAGTATTGCAAAAATATTATTTTCCTTTATTGTGAATTGGAAAAACCTGTTTATATTTGTAGCGCTTAAAGAGACATATTATGCAAAACATAGAACAAAAAACACCGTTGGCAAACAATCATATCTCTGTGGACTGTGTGGTGATTGGTTTTGACGGAGAACAGCTGAAGGTTCTGCTGGTTAAGCGTGCAGGAGAGGAACAAGGAGAAGTCTTCCATGATATGAAACTTCCCGGAAGTTTGATTTACATGGATGAGGATTTGGATGAAGCTGCCAAACGGGTATTGAATGAATTGACGGGACTGAAGAACGTCAACTTGATGCAGTTCAAGGCATTCGGTTCAAAAAACCGCACGAAAGACCCCAAAGATGTGCATTGGCTGGAGCGTGCCATGCAGTCAAGGGTAGAACGCATTGTTACCATAGCCTATCTTTCTCTGGTGAAGATAGACCGCGCATTGAACCGTGGTTTGGACGATTATCAAGCTAGTTGGGTAGCCATGCCGGATATAAAGGTTCTGGCATTCGACCACAATCTGATTATCAAGGAAGCCATTACCTATGTCCGCCAGTACGTCGAGTTCAACCCGTCTTCGCTGTTCGACTTGTTGCCGCGTAAATTTACAGCATCCCAGCTTCGCACTCTGTACGAACTGGTGTACGACAAGCAGTACGACGTACGCAATTTCCATAAAAAGATAGCTCTGATGGAGTATGTCGTCCCTTTGGAAGAAAAGCAGCAAGGCGTGGCCCACCGGGCGGCACGCTACTACCGTTTCGACAAAAAGATATACAGTAAGGTTAGACGGTAATTCTCCCGATTTTAATTGTTAATTCTTTAATTTTAATTGATAGGAATGTATTTATTAGGTTATGACATTGGCAGCTCGTCTGTAAAAGCGAGTCTGGTAAATGCGGAAAGCGGCAAATGCGTATCGTCTGCCTTCTTTCCCAAGACTGAAGCGGAAATAATGGCAGTAAAGCCCGGCTGGGCAGAGCAAGATCCCGGAAATTGGTGGGGAAATCTAAAGCTGGCTACACAAGCTATACTGGCAGAATCGGGGGTAGACGCAGAAGACATCAAAGCAATCGGTATCTCATATCAGATGCATGGCTTGGTATGCGTAGATAAAAATCAGCAGGTATTGCGTCCCGCCATTATCTGGTGCGACTCCAGAGCTGTATCTTACGGACAAAAAGCATTCGAGACATTGGGAGAGGAGACTTGTCTTTCACATCTGCTGAATTCTCCAGGTAACTTCACAGCCTCCAAATTGGCCTGGATTAAGGAAAATGAGCCTTCCGTTTACGAAAAGATTCATAAGATAATGCTGCCGGGCGACTATATCGCCATGAAGTTGAGTGGCACCATCTGTACCACCGTGTCCGGTTTGTCCGAAGGAATGTTCTGGGATTTCAAGAACAACCGGGTTGCAGACTTTCTGATGGACTATTATGGATTCGACTCCTCTCTGATTGCGGACATCAAGTCGACTTTCTCTGAGCAGGGACGTGTCAATGCAGCTGCTGCCGCAGAACTGGGCTTGAAAGAAGGTACGCCTATCACTTACCGTGCCGGCGACCAACCCAACAATGCTCTTTCCCTCAATGTATTCAATCCCGGTGAGATAGCCTCTACCGCCGGTACTTCTGGAGTGGTATATGGCGTGAATGGTGAAGTGAATTATGATCCCAAATCACGTGTCAACACCTTTGCACACGTCAACCATGCTGCCGGGCAAACCCGTTTGGGCGTCCTGCTGTGCATCAACGGTACGGGCATTCTCAATTCGTGGGTGAAGCGCACCGTTGCTCCCGAAGGCATCTCTTACAATGATATGAATCAGCTGGCTGCACAAGCTCCTATTGGCAGTGCAGGCATCAGCATCTTGCCTTTTGGGAACGGTGCGGAGCGTATGCTGGAGAACAAGGAAATAGGTTGCTCTATTCATGGCATCAACTTCAACCAGCACGGCAAACAACATATTATCCGTGCAGCACAAGAGGGCATCGTTTTTTCCTTCAAATATGGAATCGACATCATGGAGCAAATGGGCATCCCCGTGCAGAAAATTCATGCCGGCAAGGCTAATATGTTCCTTAGCCCGCTATTTCGCGAGACATTGGCCGGTGTGACGGGAGCTGTCATTGAACTGTATGATACCGACGGTTCTGTCGGTGCCGCCAAAGGTGCAGGAATCGGTGTGGGTATATACAAAGACAACAACGAAGCATTTGTCACGCTTGAGAAACTCGAGGTGATAGAGCCGAAAGTGGCAGACCGACAGGCTTATGCCGATGCATATGCACGCTGGAAACACTGTCTGATATGCTAATTGACTGCGTCATGTTTATGTTGTGCTATCACACCGCAGGCCATTAGCATAGTGGTACATTAATTATGTTAGTATATCAAAACAATAAATTAAATAATTAACCTCGTGATGAATATGTCTGTCATTAGCGTATTCTCACATTAAAACATTAAATTCTTATGGCAACAAAAGAGTATTTTCCCGGAATAGGGAAGATTAAATTCGAAGGTAAAGAGAGCAAGAATCCCATGGCATTCCGTTACTATGATGCCGATAAAGTTATTATGGGTAAGAAAATGAGCGAATGGCTGAAGTTCGCCATGGCATGGTGGCACACTCTTTGTGCAGAAGGCGGTGACCAGTTCGGTGGCGGGACAAAGAAATTCCCTTGGAACGGTGAGGCAGACAAGGTTCAGGCCGCCAAGAACAAGATGGATGCCGGTTTTGAATTCATGCAGAAAATGGGTATCGAATATTATTGCTTCCACGATGTAGACCTATGCGAAGAAGCCGAGAGCATTGAAGAATACGAAGCCAACCTGAAGAAAATTGTGGCGTATGCCAAGCAAAAGCAAGCTGAAACCGGCATCAAGCTGTTGTGGGGTACCGCCAATGTATTCGGTCATGCACGCTATATGAATGGTGCAGCCACCAACCCTGATTTTGATGTAGTGGCACGCGCTGCCGTCCAAATCAAGAATGCCATCGACGCCACCATCGAACTGGGAGGTTCAAACTATGTATTCTGGGGCGGGCGCGAAGGCTACATGTCATTGCTGAATACAGACCAGAAGCGTGAGAAGGAGCATCTTGCACAGATGTTGACCATTGCCCGTGACTATGCCCGTGCCCGTGGCTTCAAAGGTACTTTCCTGATTGAACCGAAACCGATGGAACCTACAAAACACCAGTATGATGTAGACACCGAGACCGTTATTGGTTTCTTGAAGGCTCACAATCTGGACAAAGATTTCAAAGTGAATATCGAAGTGAACCACGCTACTTTGGCAGGCCACACCTTCGAGCACGAACTTGCAGTAGCCGTAGACAACGGCATGCTCGGTTCCATCGATGCCAATCGTGGTGATTACCAGAACGGTTGGGATACAGACCAGTTCCCCATCGACAACTTTGAACTGACCCAGGCCATGATGCAGATTATCCGTAACGACGGTTTCGGCAACGGTGGTACAAACTTCGATGCCAAGACCCGTCGTAACTCTACCGACTTGGAAGACATCTTCATCGCCCATATTGCCGGTATGGACGTAATGGCACGTGCCTTGGAAAGCGCAGCCAAACTGCTCGAAGAATCACCTTATAAGAAGATGCTGGCCGAACGCTACGCTTCTTTCGACAATGGCAAGGGTAAGGAATTTGAAGAAGGCAAATTGACGCTGGAAGATGTGGTGGCATACGCGAAAGCTAACGGTGAGCCGAAACAGACCAGCGGCAAGCAGGAACTGTATGAGGCAATCGTAAACATGTACTGCTAATCTAATGGATAATTAGGAGAATTGACAGTTGCCATGCAGTGACTATGCCAAACTGTCGATAATCCTAATTATCCATTCTTCATTTTCCATTATCAATTAAATCAAAATTATCATGAATTATACAGAAAAAGGCAGTAAACTCTACCTCTTTTCCATTGTTCTTGTAGCCGTAATCGGAGGGTTGCTTTTCGGTTACGATACAGCAGTTATATCCGGCGCCGACAAAGGGATCCAAGCATTCTTTATGGGTGCTTCTGATTTTGTCTACACAGATGCGATTCACGGCATCACTTCTTCCAGCGCACTTATCGGATGTATCATCGGTAGTGCTCTTTCGGGGTTCTTCGCATCCAATCTGGGACGTAAGAATTCTCTTTTCATAGCCGGTGTCTTGTTCTTTCTGTCGGCATTGGGCTCATACAATCCGGAATTTCTTTTCTTTGATTATGGTATCCCTTCCTATTCACTGCTTGTAGCATTCAATTTCTATCGTGTATTGGGAGGAGTCGGTGTAGGTTTGGCATCTGCCATTTGTCCGATGTACATTGCGGAGATTGCACCGAGCAATATTCGCGGGACTCTGGTGTCATGGAATCAGTTTGCCATTATTTTCGGCCAGTTGGTGGTTTACTTCGTGAACTTCCTCATTTTGGGTGAGAATTCAAATCCGGTGATAAAAGCCATTGAAGGAATTAACCGGATTCTGAATCCCGAAGCGGCAGCATGGGTCACCGAGACGGGATGGCGTCTGATGTTTGTTAGCGAAGCCGTTCCTGCAGGAATCTTTGCGTTGCTTGTACTGTTTGTTCCCGAAACGCCGCGCTATCTTGCCATGAGCGGTAAGGATGAAAAGGCACTCCAAGTGTTGAGCCGTATCAATGGATTGGCTCAGGCAAAGGTCATTCTGGCACAAATCAAGGCTACGGCAGAGGAAAAGACGGAAAGACTTTTCACATACGGCTGGATGGTTATCTTCATCGGTATCATGCTGAGCGTATTCCAGCAGGCAGTAGGTATCAATGCCGTACTCTATTTCGCACCGCGTATCTTCGAAACGATGGGGATGGGCAACCCGATGGTGCAGACTGTCATCATGGGTATCATCAATATTCTGTTTACATTACTGGCTGTCTTTACAGTCGAGAAATGGGGACGCAAACCGCTGCTCATCTCGGGTTCTATCGGTATGGCGATAGGTGCTTTCGGAGTAGCCCTTTGTAATGTTGTGGCAGGGCTTCCTCCAATGTTGGCTGTTGTCAGCATCATGGTTTATAGTGCTTCGTTCATGTTCAGTTGGGGTCCCATCTGCTGGGTGCTGATTGCTGAAATCTTCCCGAATACCATTCGTGGTGCTGCAGTAGCTATTGCCGTGGCTTTCCAGTGGATATTCAACTTTATTGTATCTGCCACCTTCGTGCCGATGTACAATATGACTTTGGGAGATATGGGAGACAAGTTCGGGCACATGTTTGCCTACGGCTTATACGGAATCATTTGTGTGATAGCTGCACTGTTTGTCTGGAAACTCGTACCAGAGACAAAAGGCAAGACGCTGGAGGATATGACTAGACTGTGGAAGGGGCGAAGAAACAAGAAATTCTAGTTATTAAACGTATTGAGTAAAAAGATAGCGGTAATTCATTGGGATTACCGCTAAATGTTCTATTTTTCTTGTATTATTAACTCTCTCCCCTGAGTAATTTCAGTATGTACTTTCCGGGTATTACGATGCGGGCTTTCATTTCATTGTACAGACTCCATGCTTAATGTCGTGTTTTCTGTAATCCGTTTTTCCCATAGCTTTTTTGTTTTTTCTGTTTTGGATACAAATTTCTCCTCAAATTCAGTTTTTTCTTTTCCCATTTTTTATGTTTTTAGGGTTAGTGAATGTATGATAATCAGCAATGAAAAAGGGCTACTCCTTTCAGTACGGATGGCTACGCCCTTGCCTTGTTGAGGCTACACCATCCGACGAGAAAGGTGTAGCCCTTCTGTCCGGTTGCTGACGGCGGCAAAATTACTGCCTTTCCGGGTGCTGAACTATCAGTGATTTATCCTTACATCATATCCGTATGGGTCAATCAGTGTGGTGTCTTCCCGTTTTATGATGACCCATACCTTCTCCAATTCGGTGATTATGGTGCTGTAAGTCAAAGGGTTTTGCTCTCCTCTGGCTCTCTTTGTGAAGTTTTCGGATGCTACGAGCAACTTGGCTATATCCGTTATTCTCCTGATTTTTGTGCCTTCAAAATAGCCTGATTTAAAGGCTTTTAAGTAACCTACATAAACATGGGTCTGGATTCCGTAGTAAACCCGTTCTGCCAATAGCTTTTCATCCACTATGGAGCAGTGTTCTTTTACTTTCGTTGTTCTTGGTTTCTGTGTATCAGATTGATACGACATGCTTCTCTGCTCGTTACTGTTGAGATGCTTCTTTTTTTGAGTTCTTTCATTTGTGTAATTCTTCGTTCGTTTAACCGTTTTTTAATCTGGTTAAAAAATGCGAAAGTGTAAAAAGTAGGAGAGAAATAGGGGGACTTGGAGAAAAATGTGTGGGAATTAATTTTAAGTGGTTGATATATAGGATGATATACTGTTTAAAAAACGTACGTTTAATGAACGCAAAGATAGATACGTTTTTTGTAATGACAAAATGTTTGATAGAAAAATGTTCCTGACGAGGAATGGCAATAGTCGCATTGCGTTGAATATCAGTAGTATATGAAGCATGTATAATCAGTTAAATTTTTCTTGTTTTTAGCTTTCCGAATGTGCTTTGTAAAGGCTTGAAATAGGTGTTCATTAAACGTACGATTAAAAAACGCTTTTTTGTTTCTAATGCGTTCGTTTATAGTCTCTTACCAAAAGGTAATGAACAACCGCAGAGAATCTGTTGACAAGAAGAGCCACTACTGTCCCATTAAAATCTGAAAAAGTTCTTTGAAATTATTGAAATATAGTT
>NZ_SRYZ01000036.1 GCF_004793475.1 Bacteroides muris (ex Afrizal et al. 2022)
GAAATGGGAAATTATTCACTTTTTATTTTTTTAAATTTATAAATTTAAAGTTTTTCAATTATGAACAAAAAGTTTCTAAATGTGATTCTGTTCAGTGCCTTGATGGTAGGCTCGGCAGGAACATTTGTTTCTTGTAAGGACTATGATGATGACATCAATGGCTTGCAAGAGCAAATCGATGCAAACAAAAAACAGATTGATGACATCCTTGCCGCAATCAATGGCAAGAAGTTTATTGAAAGCTACACTCCTGTGGAAGGAGGTTACTTGCTGACTTTTGCCGGCGGCGAAACCTTGACTATCAAGAATGGCGCTCAGGGTGCTCAAGGCGAGAAAGGTGACCAAGGTCTTCAGGGTATTCAAGGCCCGAAGGGTGAAACCGGGGCTACAATCGTTCCGAAGTTCAAGGTGGATGCCGAAAACTACTGGATGATCAGTGTGGACGAAGGCGAAACCTATGAGTATGTATTGAACGATGCCGGTCAGAAAATCAAGGCAAAAGGCGCGGACGGTACTAACGTAGATGTTGAAGAAGTTGTCGGCAACTATGTGAAGGTAGACGAAGAAGGCTATATCTGCATTGGCGAATATAGAACTTCATTCAAATACAATGTGAATATTCCGTCCATGATCTACAATGAAAAGGATGGAACTATGCAGGTTACAATCGACGGCCAGTCGTATACCTTGCTGATGGAAGGTTCTGCTTTCAACGGCTTGCAAACTATCGTATACAGGAAGCAGGCTGCCGATGACAAGAATGACTACGCTGTAGCCTACCAGTTGTATTATCCACAAAACGAAACAGATACGGATACTTTGTTTGCAGCAGTTCCTGCAAAGGCTTCTTTCAAAGTATATCCTTCTAAATTCTCAAAGAGCGATGCAGAACTCTTCTTCTCTGATACTTATCTGACAAGAGCTGCCGAACAACCGCAGCTGAATGTTTTGGATTGGGATTTCGACAAAGAACAAGAAGGTGTTATTTGGGTGAAGATGACTCCGGTAAACTTTAAGAATGCTCAGGATAAATATACTAATGGATGGGGAAGTATAACATGGTTTGACCCGACTACGGAAACAGAAATAACCAAGTGGGGAAATGTATCGCTGAATATCGGTGAAACATACAATAGCTATGCTACTTCTTTGGATGTCAAGATGTACGGACAATATGTTTCTGCATCAGACTACTTCAATGTGAAGTCTCAATATGCTTCTGCTAGTACAATAAAAAATGTACGCGTAAATGCAGAAGATAAAATACAGGAGTATTTCAGCCAGAACAGCCAAAGCGCTTATAGTATTGGTAGATTTGATTATAAAGCAACTTATAATTTGAACGATTCTATCAGTGCAGCCTTGAATTTGAATAACGGTGTACTGCTTGCTGATGCAGGCATTCAATTTGAGCAGAAGTTTGAATTGATTGATGAGAATGCAGAAAAGGAAATGTGGGGCGAAGTAATCAAGAAAGGTATCTTTGATGCAGAAAAGGTTGCCAAAGAAGGTATCCTGGCCGTTAAGGAAGAGTTGCAGCCGTCAGCTATCGATGAGTATGCCGTAGTTAAGGTTACTACTACCGTTAAGTCTCAGGTTAAGGATGTACACGATTTGGTTATTTACAACTATGTACTTGTACAAGCTGTACGTCCTGAAGTAGAACAAAGCATTGAGACTATCCAGTTGTCTCCGCTGGGCGATACTACATTCAATTTGGGCTATAAGACAAGCAACCAGATTGTGAAACTGGATGTTCGTGCATTCGAAACTGCTATCGGTGGTCGTGACATTCTGACTAACTATAGTTCTAACATAGTTTGGCCTCTGTACAAAGCTGTGTACAATGAATCAAAAGAATTGGTTAGATATGAACAAGCATTCAACAGCATTGAGAATTATCCTGCTGACAATGCATGGTCTGTAGATGTTCGTGTCAATCCAGACGAAGCATTCGTATGGTTCAAGAAAGCTCAGGGCAATGCAACCGACTCATTGTTCTTGTTCATCGGTCCTAAGACTAAAGTTGAGAAGAATACGTTCTATCTAATGTGGGAAAATGTTAAACACAATGGAATTTACACTCCGTATGCCGTAGAAAACCGGATTGATAACAAGTTCTTCATCACTACTATCAATGACCTTGCCGTGACTCGCAGCTTCGATGCTACTGTTAAAGAAGAATACAGCGCACAAACCATCATCGGTAAGTGGAATGCTGAAAAGACCAAATATACTCTGGAATCTAACAGCTTCTCTGATATGTACATTATCAAACCGGCTGACGCAGTTGCCAAGTATAATCTGGATGCCAACAAGCAGAATGCTTATGTGAAAGAACTGATGAACAAGGGTCAGCTTACATTTAACAATAACACTTACACCGTTAAGTTTGAGCCGAGCGTAGACGTAGCCAAGGTTAAGGAACTGAAGATTGACATTTATGATACTGAAGTTCATAAAGACAATTTCTACAGAACCGACACATGGACAGTGAAGAGCCCGCTGCAAGACTTCAAGAATACTGCAAACTTGGGCAAGCATTACGATCCTACTTTGGCCAAGGGTACAGTCATCAAGTTCCAGGAACTCGCTGCAACTGCATGGAAAAACCTGGTACTGAAAGATTATATCGATCAGACTATTGTCAGCTACAAGAACAAGCAATTGACAGAAGCAGCCAATGCAGCAGGACTGTATAGAACTAAAGACACATCTACCGGTCTGAAGTTCACGACTAACACCGAAGGCTGGACTATCAATGAAAACAATGAACTTGTATGCAACATTGACCCGACCGGTACAGTTTATACCAAGACTGTAACAGTGACAGTATCTTACAAGCACGACTGGGGCACAACATCATTCAACTTCACAATCGAAGTTATCAGAGACGTTAAACCCTAATTGACGGACAACGTACCTTCCACAACAGTGGAAGGACACTTATAAGGCGAGGCCATCTCAACTTTTATGTTGAGATGGCCTCTCTTTTTCAGCTTCCCTAAGATACAAAAAACAGGTTTTCACCTCCTCACAAGCTTCACCCTTCAAGCTTTCTCCCTATCCCACAGTCACTTCCGGTGAAACTTCTTTCCTCTTCACCTAATGCTCAGGGCTGTTTCATCTAAGGAAGCAAAGAGAGTGGTGCTGATGTATTCATTAGCGTGCTCATGCAGACTCCACATATAAGTGACCGACCCGGGTTGTTCAATCGAACGACACCGGTTGTTCAATCGAACGACACTGGTTGTTCAATCGAACGACCGTAGTCGTTCACTTGCAAAAAGACGGCTCCGGCCGAAATACGTAAGGCTATTTACACAATACACCCGGCTGTTTCATAGCGGAACAACCGGGTGTATCATATACATATCACAGACTCTCTCTTAGAAGAGATAAGCCGCAGAAACCTGCCAAGTCTTGTTCTTGGCACCAAAAGCCTTACCGGCCTCCGTCCACGTAAACGAGTCGCCCATCGGGAGCTGATAGGTGACCCCGAGCTGGAGATGCTTCAGCAGCTTCACACCGGCACCCAAGTTAAGCGCCACCTGCGACTTCTTGCGGTCGATGTTGTCTTTCTTCTTAAAATCGAAGAAGAAATCGGGACCGGCAGCCACATAGATTCCCAACAGGCTACCCAGCCCGATGGTATACTTCAGGTTGACGGGTACTTCCATACCGGTCTGCTTCACTTCGTCCTTGCCGCGCTGGGAGAAGAGCAAGGCACCGTCGATGCCCAGGCCTACAATGGGGATGGTCAATTCGGCCATCGGACCGATGAAGAAACCGGCGGAATTGTCCTTGTTTCCCTTATATCCGCCATCCCAGTCAATCTTCGTCATATTCACACCGCCTTTGACACCCCACTTCAACAGTTGGGCCTGTGCGGGCATAGCCATGAACATACAGCACGCGGCTATCACGAAAGCACTAAAAAACTTTTTCATAATTCATTGTGTTTAATATTATGGGACAAATATATGCAAAATCCTCCTAAAGGAACAATATCCACAAAAAATTGTTCGACAGCAGCGCACGGCTCGTTCATTTAGAGGAGTTAGAAGAAGTTATCTCCCTTCGGGCTCAGAAGTTAAAGGGAGTTATCAGCCGACAAGTCGGCTCAGGAGTTAAAGCCAATACTCCCGTGACTCCTTTAAACGAAAAAAAACGTGCTCATAACCAGCAAAAAGATAGGAAGCATGCACTGTATTTCCATTAATTTTCCCATCTTTGCGCTCGAAGCATTCATTTCTCCCTTAAACGACATCTATTATGAAAAGAAAAACAAACGGACGGAAAGAACCTCTCAACAGGCTCCGCAACAAGTGCCAAACAATTACAAAACGATTTTATATATGCTATATACTATTATTTTGCCTGCTCCCGGCCGTTTCGGGCATGTCGCCCGTTCAGGGTCTGCTGGAAAGAGTGGTGCCGGGCTCTTCGGGCAAGTTCGTCATAGAACAGAAATCCACCGCGGGCGAAGATTTCTTTGAACTGGACCAACAGGGAGAAAAGGTAGTCATCCGCGGAAACAACCCAATCAGCATTGCCGTAGGGCTGAACTGGTACCTGAAGTATCATGCAGGCATCCATCTGTCGTGGAACAACATGGTTGCCAAGCTTCCGGATGCGCTGCCTCCCGTGCTGCACAGAGAAAGGCACGAAACGGCCTCCGCCTATCGTTATGACTTCAACTATTGTACCTTCTCTTATACCATGGCTTTTTGGGATTGGGCACGTTGGGAACAAGAGCTCGACTGGATGGCACTGCACGGCATCAACCTGTCGCTGGCCCTGGTGGGCACAGATGCCGTCTGGCGCAACGTACTTTTCAGGCTGGGATATTCCAAAGCAGAAGTTAACGAGTTTGTGGCGGGTCCCGCCTTCCAGGCCTGGTGGCTGATGAACAACCTGGAGGGATGGGGCGGACCGAACACCGACTCATGGTATGAAGGCCGCATCGCACTGCAAAAGAAAATCCTGAAACGCATGCGTGAGTATGGCATCCACCCCGTATTGCCGGGATATTCGGGCATGCTTCCCCACAATGCCAAGGAGAAACTGGGAGTGAACGTGGCCGACCCGGGCAAGTGGTGCGGCTACAACCGCCCGGCCTTCCTGCAACCCACCGACGCCCGTTTCCAGGAGATAGCCGACTTGTATTACAAAGAGATGAACCGCCTGTTCGGCAAAGCCGACTTCTACAGCATGGACCCGTTCCACGAAGGCGGCAACGTGGCGGGAGTGGACCTGGACGCCGCCGGAAAAGCCATCTGGCAGGCAATGAAAAAGAACAGCCGGAACGCCGCCTGGGTGATTCAGGCATGGGGTGCCAATCCGCGGTCTGCAATGATACGCAACCTGCCGGAAGGAGACATGCTGGTGCTGGACCTTTACTCCGAAAGCCGTCCGCAATGGGGCGACCCCGAATCGTCCTGGTACCGGAAGAACGGATTCGACGGACACCGATGGCTCTATTGCATGCTGCTGAACTATGGCGGCAACGTGGGCCTGCACGGAAAGATGCAACACGTGATCGACGGATACTACAAAGCTGCCGGAAGCCCCTTCGGGAAGAGCCTGAAAGGTGTGGGAATGACGATGGAAGGCTCGGAGAACAATCCCGTCATGTACGAGCTGCTTTGCGAATTGCCCTGGCGGTCGTCCGCATTCTCCAAGGATGAGTGGCTGAAGGGATATATATCCGCCCGTTACGGCAAGTGTACGCCACGGCTGTGGGAGGCGTGGGTGTTGCTGGGAAACTCCATATACAATTGCCCTCCGCGCTCTACCCAGCAAGGCACACACGAATCCATCTTCTGCACCCGCCCTTCGCTGAAAGCTTATCAGGCTTCCTCGTGGTCGGAAATGTCCGACTACTACCGCCCGCACGATGTGATTCGCGCCGCCGCCCTGCTGCTGGAAGAAGCCGAAGAGTTTAAGGGAAACAACAACTTTGAATACGACCTGATTGACATCACCCGCCAGGCTGTGGCAGAAAAAGGACGCCTGATTTACAAAGTTATCCAAGCAGCTTATGAAGCAGAAGACAAACCGCTGCTCCGACAGGCTTCCGACCGTTTCCTCAAGCTACTTCTGCTGCAAGACCGCCTGCTTGCCACCCGTCCCGAATTCAAGGTAGGCAGCTGGATAGGACAAGCCCGCCGCCTGGGCGGCACACCGGCTGAAAAAGATTGGCTGGAGTGGAACGCCCGGGTACAAGTCACCACCTGGGGCAACCGCCAGGCTGCCGACGGGGGAGGCCTGCACGACTATGCCCATAAAGAGTGGAACGGCCTGCTGAAAGACTTCTACTACCTGCGCTGGAAAACCTGGCTCGACCGCCTGAACCTCCTGCCCGACCACGACCCCGCCGCCGACATAGACTATTATTCGCTGGAGGAACCCTGGACCTTGCAGCATGCCCCCTACCCTTCCGTCAAGGAAGGAGATTGCGTGGAAACAGCCAAAGCCGTGCAGCGCCTCTTGTCGGAAGAAACCGAAAATATCCGATAATCCTTAACCCAAACATACACTACAAATGAAATTGAACAAAATAGCATGCCTCTTACTCGTCGTGGCAAGCTGCCTGAGCTACCCGAACAGACTGAACAGTGCCGAACGTATCTATGACCTTGCCCGGATGGGGCTGAAACCCGACAGCCGGAAAAATGCCAGCCCCATACTGCAACGGGTCGTCAACCGCATCAAGGCCGAATGCAGTCCGGAAGACAGCATCGTACTGCGCTTTGCCAAGGGAAAGTATTTCTTCCATGAAGCAGGTGCCGCTACCCGCACCTACTACATCTCCAATCACGACCAGACCAACCCCAAGAAAGTGGGGATTGAACTGGAAGGCTTCAGGCACTTTACGCTGGAAGGCAACGGCGCCGAACTCATCTTCCACGGACGGATGCTCCCATTGGCACTGCTCCACTCCGCCCACTGCACCCTGCGCAATTTCAGTATCGACTTTGCCAATCCGCACATCACCCAGATCCGGGTGACAGAGAACAACGCCGAACGAGGCATCACGTTCATGCCCGCCCCGTGGGTGAAGTGGCGCATCTCCAAGGACTCGCTGTTCGAGGCCTACGGCGAGGGATGGCGTACACGCCCCACTTCGGGCATTGCCTTTGAAGAAGAAAAACGCCACATCGTCTACAACACCAGCGACCTCTACATGCAGACCAAAGGAGTGACCGCCACCCCGGCAGGCACCCTCACCGCCCCGCACTGGAAAGACAGCCGCCTCATACCGGGCACCGTGGTGGCCATGCGCACCTGGCACCGCCCCGCTCCCGGCATTTTTCTCCACCGGAACCTCAATACCGTGCTCGAGAATATAAAGGTGCATTATGCCGAAGGCATGGGACTGCTTGCCCAACTGTGCGAGAACATCACCCTCGATGCTTTCGGCGTCTGCCTGAAAGGAGCGGACGACCCGCGCTACTTCACCACCCAGGCCGACGCCACCCACTTCTCGGGCTGCAAAGGAAAAATCATCTCCTGCAACGGCCTATACGAAGGAATGATGGACGATGCCATCAACGTGCACGGCACTTACCTGAAGGTGGTAAACCGGATTGACGACCATACCCTCGTCGGACGATACATGCACGACCAGTCGTGGGGATTTGAATGGGGAGAACCGGGCGACAGCATCCAGTTTATCCGTTCGGCCACCATGGACATAATAGGGAAAACCAACCGGATAACCGGCATTTCTCCCACAGACAGGCAGGAAACGGCGGGAGTACGCGAGTTCAGGATTACTTTCCGCGACCCCATCGACCCGCAAATCTGCGAACAAGAAGGCTACGGCATCGAAAACCTCACCTGGACACCCGAAGTGGAATTCAAAGGAAACATCATCCGCAACAACCGGGCACGGGGTGCCTTGTTCAGTACTCCGCAAAGGGTAATCGTAGAAAACAATCTGTTCGACCATACTTCGGGAACAGCCATCCTCCTGTGCGGCGATTGCAACGGATGGTACGAGACAGGAGCCTGCCGCAACGTCGTCATCCGCAAGAACCGCTTCGTCAATGCGCTGACCAGCCAGTTCCAGTTCACCAACGCCATCATCTCCATCTATCCCGAAATACCCGATTTGGAGGGACAGCGGCAATACTTCCACGGAGGCAAGGAAGGCAGCATCCTTATCGAAGAGAATGAATTCGACACCTTCGACGCCCCCATCCTCTATGCCAAATCGGTGGACGGACTGACATTCCGGCACAACATCCTCAAAAAGAACAACGAATACAAGCCTTTCCACTGGAACCGGAGCCGCTTCCTGCTGGAGAAGACAAACCGGGTAAAAATAATGGAATAACACCCCGAACGTGAAGAACTTATGATAGAAATCAGAAAGACGCGACCTGCGGAAACAGAACTCCTGATGGACATCTTCGAGCAAGCAAAGCGCATCATGCGAAAAGACGGGAACATGAAACAATGGACGGGCAACTATCCCTCCCGCAAACTCGTCGCGACCGACATCGAACAAGGCAACAGCTACGTGTGCATTGACGACAACGGAGAAATCATCGGAACTTTTGCCTTCATCCGCGGAAACGACCCCACATATTCGCATATCTACGAAGGCGAATGGCTGGAAGACACGCTTCCATACGGTGTCATCCACCGGCTGGCAAGCACAGAACACAGCAAGGGAGTGGCCAATGCCTGCCTGCAATGGTGCTACGCGCAGCTTCCCAATCTGCGTGCAGATACCCATCGCGACAATCATATCCTTCAGCATATACTGAAGAAACACGGATTTCAATATTGCGGTATCATCTTTCTGGCCAATGGAGACGAACGGCTGGCGTACCAGAAAACAGAACAATAACTACTAAAAACATTTGGATATAGTTGCCGTCAAATTCCGTGACGCCGGCCATGACACAAAAGCGCCGCCAATCAGGACGATTGGCGGCGAGATGACACGTCTATTGGGGTTTACTACCATAAGGACGTAAATTTCTTTTTCAAGCTGTCCACTCCCATTCCCGTAAAATAATCTTCTATAAAGTCCCAGCGCTGTTCATCGGTCAACTTATCCGTCCCGAAGAAAAAGGAGAACAAGTCTATCTGCTCCTGGAATATCTGCTCGTTGGTGTCCAGAATCAGGTTGCGGTAATCGCCACGAAACGCAAGCTCCTGCAGGATTCCGGGGTCATTGAAACGGACGAATACGCAAGGCGTGCCGCCGCCCTCCACGCTGAACGATAGGCAGTCGAGCATGGAAAGCAGATTAAGGAGCATGTTCAAATCGGAGAAAGGCGTGCAATAAAACAGCAGACGTTTTCCTTTATTGCCCACTATACGTTGGCCGAACAGTTTCTGATAGCGCGACAGAAGCAAATCAAAGCCTTTGGTCACGGTAAAGGAAAGTTCATTGGAATCCTTCTTTTTCACGCTGCTGATGTAGCTTACGCTACGGCCTTCCTCCGTGCGGCTCTCGAGCAGGGAACCGATAAAGCGCTTGGCAGAGCGCACGTCCATGCCGTGCTCGGCAAAGACAGCCCGCAGCTCTTCTTCATCAAAACGTCCTTTCGACTTTATCAATGCTGTTTTCAGCATCGCCGTCAGGCTCTTGAACAAGGCATCCATCCGCTCACGGATGACAGCGGCATCTTCCTTCAACAGTACCTCATGCTTGCCTACGGACACGGCACGGGCACCTTCCCACAACGTTCCATTATTCAGTTTCTGCTTGAATTCCTTGTAGCCAAGCTCCGGGAAACGCTCTTCCCAAAGTGCTTCCAGACGTGCGACGTAAACCCCGTCCTCCCCTTCTACCTTTGTCAGATAGCCCCGGAATTCACGGGCAAAGACATCACCAGTCTTGTCCTGGACATATCCTTCGGTCAACAGATTCTTGGGGCTGATTTCAAGCAGATGCTTTCCATGACGCTGCATCAAGTCGTCTTCCAGCCAAAGCAAGGCGGTCTTGATGAGCTGTCCCAGCTCCGCTTCATATTCCAGCTTGTTCCTTGTACGCGGCAGCTTCACCACAAACTCGAAATCGGACAACGACACCATCATTTCCGGCTTCTCCCCTTTCATGCGATACACCTCCATGAGCTTTCTCAGGATAAGCACCAACTGCTCCTGGGCGATGTTCCCCGTCTGATGCAGACGCTTCATATAATAGAAGTCACGTTCATGGTAGTCGGTAGCGGCAATGCCGCGTATCTCCGCATCACGCGCGGCACGCCCTATCTCCTGGATATAGTCGACAAACGTACTGGATGGCGCTACATGGTACACGCGGTCTATGTCACTGATGTCCACTCCCATGCCAAAGGCTTTGGTGGCCACAATCAGTTTCTTGGTTCCTTCCTTGAACTCCTGCACAATGGCAGCTTTCTGTTCCTTCTCCTTCTTGCCATAATAGGAAGCCACCAGACGCCAGTCCGCAGGCTTCACCCACGTCTTCAGCCGCATGTCAATGCCACCGGCAAAAGGATAATAGAGCAATGACTTATGGCCGTCCAGGAAATCTTCGATACGCGCGGCAATCACGCGTTGCTTTGCCTTGTCGTATGTCTCTCCGGCTTCTATCTCCATCTGACGGATGTCAAAGCCTATATTCCGACGCTTCACCGTACCCACATAAAGCACGCAAGGCTCCATCTGCAGGGAACGGATGGTCTCGAATATCATATCGTTGCCCCCTTTCGGATTCCAGACGGCCGTGGCCGTCAACGCAAACAACGGAAAACCATAGCCGAGCGTCTGTTTCAAAGCAGTCAGGTAGCGCCCCAGGAACCAATAGTCCACGCGGAACTCCTTGCCCCATGTTGTTACCGTATGCGCCTCGTCGACCACCACCAGACCGATGCGGCGTTCGCCTACAAAATGCTTGATGTCGTAAGAAAGAAGCAATTCCGGCGAGAGATAGAACAAATCAATCTCGCCCTCGCGCACCTGCCGGTAAACCTCCTTTTTCTGTTCCGGCGACAAATCGGACGAGGCGTATGCCACGCGCGTATACCCCAGCTCTTGCAGACTTTCCACCTGGTCTACAATCAACGCCTTCA
The DNA here is from genome assembly GCF_004793475.1 of Bacteroides muris (ex Afrizal et al. 2022). Classification (GTDB taxonomy): domain Bacteria; phylum Bacteroidota; class Bacteroidia; order Bacteroidales; family Bacteroidaceae; genus Bacteroides; species Bacteroides muris. Next base: position 11,061 of record NZ_SRYZ01000036.1, read on the forward strand.
AAGGAGAGACTACGATTGTAAGCAGATTATACTCCTTCCCCAGATAGATGGCAGGAAGCTGGAACAACAAGGATTTTCCGGAACCGGTAGGAGCGGTCAACAAAATATTATCTACCTGCGCTTCACCTTTCCAGGCTTTCTCAGCCTCCAGTATGACGTTCTCTATCAGCTGTCCCTGCGAAATGCAGAGTTTCTCTTTTCCTTTGAACAAGTTATCGTAAATCTCAAGATTACGAAACTGTTCGTAGCCGTAAGTCTCCTTCAAAATCGTGTTTACGGTTTCGCGGCAGTTTTCAGGCAGATGCCTTTCCTTCAAATCCGGTAACCGGCGTGTTGTTGCTTCTTGTACATCCATCATTATTATAGGGGGGTATTAAAAAAAAAGAAGTAATTCTTCAACCATAGTTATCGGTTTTGGAATTACTTCTTCCTATGTTTCAAAATATTACCAGACATACCGGTAAGTTTTTTCTTTTAAAGCGTATCAATATTCCTCCTCGTTGAAGAAAAAGTCCTCTTTACTGGGATAATCGGGCCAAATATCTTCTATGCTTTCATAAATCTCGCCTTCATCTTCCATTTCCTGCAGATTCTCAATCACTTCAAGCGGAGCACCCGAACGCATGGCATAATCTATCAATTCATCCTTGGTTGCCGGCCAAGGGGCATCTTCCAATTTAGACGCCAATTCCAATGTCCAATACATAGTCTCTAGTATTAAAATGGTATATATTAAGTCCTACTTTTATTTTTTGGCAAAAGTATAACAATTTATTTCACATGCAACTATTATTCCAAAATATTTCATCTTTTTTGTCGTCTCGATTCATTTTACGAGAAAGGACGAACAAATAATCAGACAAACGATTCACGTAAGCCAGTAATTCCGAAGATATTTCCACTTGTTCGGCCAAAGCAAGAATCCGACGTTCGGCACGGCGGCAAACCGTACGGCAAACGTGACAGACTGACGCGCCGCGGCTTCCGCCGGGAAGAATAAAAGCTGAAAGAGAAGGCAAAAGGGCATCCAAACGGTCTATCTCCCGCTCCACCATTTCCACCTGCTCCCGGCTGATGACACTTGCCACTCTCAACTCCGTTTTCTCACGGTCGGTGGCCAGATGAGAGCCTACGGCAAAAAGCCTGTCCTGCACTTGCCGCAAAAAGTCTTTATCCTTCCCGTCAAGCAGGTATGTGATAAGAAGACCCAGATTGGAATTCAGTTCATCTACCGTACCGTATGCTTCGAGGCGGATATGCGTTTTGGATACACGGGTTCCGCCTACAAGAGAGGTGGTTCCTTTATCTCCGGTTTTTGTATATATCTTCATTGAGTTATAAGTTATGAGTTGCTTGTAACCTTTAAACGCCTAAAGATAATCAAAAGTTGACAATGTAGTCTTGTTTTATCTTTGTTTTATCGAAAAATATGATACCCAGGTCATACAGGTCGAACGTAATGCCCGCCCGTCCATCCTGCTTCATACGCTTCCAAAGGGCAAACATCTGCGGAGTGTAACGGATGCCTTCAATCACAAAGACAGACTTTCCTCCGGTACGGGCGGCACAGATACGGAAGACCTCCTCTACAAACCCGGGACGACGATAGTCGTGCAAATAAAGGAAATCGACGGGAACACCGCTCTCCAGAAAAAGTTCGGAAAGGTCGGAAGCCGAAGTATAATCCGCCCCCTCTTTTCCGGCTTTCAGATAGAGCGCAGAAGCGGCAAGCGTACCGGCATCCACAATGGTCTCCGGCTGGGCATAATTTACCAGACGGAACAGAAGACGTTTCACTTTCTTCGATTCGTACTTCCAGTATTTGTCTTTCTCCAATTCCAGTTGCTTCTGTGCCTTGACCAGCTCTTCATATTTATAATAAGCCGTACTTTCATAAATTACATGTGTAATCAGGTTAAAGGCAAAAGGAGAATGTACACCGTAGCCGCAACGGTGCCGGAAACGGTACAGCCATATAAAAGGCCGTTTTAGAGTAAGCAAAATACGATTCATTATTTTAATGTGCTAATGTCCCTTCGAAAGTCACCCCTTCACCCGAAGAATAGTTCTCCGTAACAGTCAGGAGTACCTTGTTATCCTCAAACCGGAGCGTAAGCCCAAGAGCGCTTATCCAGTTGACATAATGTACTTTCAGCCGCAAAGCATCAGATGACGTCCACGCATAACTGCCTGCCACTTGGAAAGGGCCTTCTATACCCTTAAAACGCCCCTTTGCGGCAACCGAATACGGAGGATAGCCATCACTTGCCGCCTTCAGCCATTGCTTATAGCCAAACGGAAGACTGCAAGTGCTTCCGTCTTTATCCACCACGGTCATCACCACTTCTTTCTGCTTGAATTGCAATTCGATGGATTGCCATCCGTATTTGTTCTCTCCGAGCAGGATTCGCTTGCCCGCGTATTTCTGCGAAAGGGAGGAAGCCGCCTTTCCCTGCACCAACGGCAGTTGACAAGAACTCTGCTTCTTCTGCAGGCGCCTGTAGTCCTTGCCGGGCACTAATGCCTGCTCCCCGGCCTCCGGCAGCAAGCGGTTCCAGACCAGACGCCGCTGTCGACGGCCATCTATCAACGTACATTCGGTAATGACCACTACCATATCCTTATCCGGAACGATTAGAATGTATTGTCCCAAAGCCCCGTCAGCGCGTACAGCACCCGGATATTCGCAAAGCCACATCTGATAGCCATAATCTCCTATCTGCCTGGTCATCATCTGCTCCACCCAGGAAGCCGGGAGCAGCTGCTTGCCTCCCCAAATCCCCCGATTCAGCAACAGCAATCCGAATTTAGCCAACGACTCGCTCTGGATATGCAACCCCCATCCACCGGTATTGACGCCTTCGGGGCTTATCTCCCACGCAACATCCGTGATATGCATCGGGGTGAAGAGCTTCTGTTTGAGATAATCCAGCAAGGTCATGCCCGTCACCTTCTGTACAATGGCAGAAAGCATGTAACTGCAAATCGAATCATATTCAAACTTCTTGCCCGGAGTCTTCACCGGTTTGGCAAGGAAGGCACGTATCCAGTCGGGAGTGAGGTTGCGCATATTCCAGTCGGGAGTGATGCCCGATGTCATGGTAAGCAGGTCGCGGACAGTCATGTCTGCCAGATTAGCGGAAACCGAATCCGGAAGAAGCTCCGGGAAAAAGGCACCGACGCGGTCTGTCAAGCGCAAGCGGTTGTCCGCAATGGCAAGCCCCACGGCAGCCCCGACAAAGGTTTTGGAACAGGAATACATGGTATGGCGATATTCCGGCGCGAACGGAGCCGGATAGATTTCTCCGATGACCTTGCCGTGACGCAGCACCACCACGCTGTGGATATCTGTTTCCGGCAATGCCATCAGGGAATCAAACAAGGCAGTGACAGCCTTGGAAGGGACTCCTTCTGCCTCGGGTGTGGAACGTGGCAACTCATTGACTTGCGCATGAACTGCCAACGCTCCCAGCAAGCCGAGAAACGAGAAGAAGAAACGTACTCCATCTTTCATAATTATCCAAGATATTTGTTCTACATGCGCTGCAAATGTACGGCATTCGGGCACGAAAGACAAATAACTTGATGATTTTGTCGGGGAACTATTTTTAGACAGAAGAACAAAAGAACATATTTTGCTTTATTTCTTTTGTTCTTCTGTCTAAAACATCTTCTATTCTTCTGTCCGAATCATCAGAAGAAATACACCGTCGCTTCTTCTCCCTTGTTCAAGTCCAGCGAGAATGCCGGTTTCTTGTAAGTACGCGTGCGTCCTCCTATCTTCACCTCGGCACGGACAGCACCTGCGGGCATCTTTACTGTGAATTTACCCGGAACAAGAGCGGTAACAACAGCCCTCGTTGCCCGTCCATCCTTCCAGTCCAAGTCCATGGAAGCGCCGCCACGCACGCGCATTCCACGGAAGTTGCCGGTAGTCCAGCTGTCCGGCAGGGCAGGAAGCAGATGGATGAAGCCCTCATGGCTTTGCAACAGCATTTCGCCGACTCCCGCCGCACCACCGTAGTTGCCATCGATCTGGAAAGGCGGATGCGAACAGAACAAATTAGGGAAAGTACCGCTACCATGACCTCCCGTCGCAGCATTGACAGCAGGATGCAGCAAACTCTTGAAGAGTTTCCAGGCACGGTTTCCGTCGCCCAGACGAGCCCAGAAGTTTATCTTCCAAGCACGACTCCAACCGGTACCCCCGTCTCCACGACGGTTCAAGGTCATCCGGCAGGCTTCGGCAAGCTCGGGGGTAGCGTCCGGCGAAATCTGGTTTCCCGGATGCAGACCGTAGAGATGGGAAACATGGCGGTGGTGCACATCCACTTCTTTATAATCTTCCAGCCATTCCTGCAAGTATCCGTCCTTACCGATCTGCATGGGTGGGAATTTCTTCAAGTCTGCCTCAAGCTTCGCCACATAATCCGCATCACACTCCAGCAGGCGGGCGGCGGCAATGACATTTGTATAAAGCTCGGTGAGCAGTTGCACATCCATAGTAGGCCCCATACAGATGCTGACAGGAGTCACGCTGTCACCCGGCACATAAAAACTGTTTTCCGGAGAAGAAGTGGGGGCAGTTACCAGCCAGCCATGCGAAGGCTCCTGCACAGTGGTAGAACTAAAGAACCGGGCAGCACCTTTCAATACGGGATAGATACGGCGCAGATAATCCTTATCCTGCGTATACAGATAGTGCTCCCACAAATGGGCACACAGCCAGGCACCACCGGTATTGGTGGCTCCCCAAGAGGGATGTTCACCGGGAGCAGTATAATTCCACACATTGGTCATCATGTGAAGCACCCAGCCATCTGCCTCATCGCCATAGAAGGTACGCGCACTTGCCTCTCCCGAAGGGACAAGACGCTCCATCAGCGTTGTCAACGGTTGACAGAGTTCGGAAAGCCCGGCTTGCTCCAAGGGCCAGTGATTCATCTGGATATTGATGTTCGTATGATAATCTCCGTTCCAGGGAGTCGAGACTCCCTTCGCCCAGAGTCCTTGCAGATTGGGCGGCAGACTGCCGGGGCGGGTACTGCTGATGAGCAGATAGCGTCCGTAGTTATAATACAGAGCAGCCAATGCCGGCGACTCCTGCCGTGTGAAGCGGAGGATGCGCTCATTCGTCGGAAGCGTATCATCCGCCGTGGCAGGAAGCGTCAAGGAAACACGGTCGTAAAGGGAACGGTGGGCAGCAACATGGCTGGATAATTGAGAATGGAATATGGAGGAGGAAGAATTAGCCGAAGCGGTGAAAGGACGGAGCAGGCTGTCGCAGACTTCTGCATAGCGCTCGCCCGGGAAGTCGGTACCGGCAGCGGCATAGGAGGTAGCAGCAGAAAGTATCAGCCAGGCTTCCTGCCCGTTCTTCAAGCGGATGCCGTTTTCCGGGCAGACAGACGATTCACCACCGTTCTGCACAAGTTGCATGGCCACGCGGTATTTCATACCGCCCAAACCGGGCTTGCCGCTCTCCAGCATGCCGTCCATCACAAGGGTGTTCCCTTGGACAGTCACCGAACCATGTTCCGCACGGCTCAAGCGGGCGGAGAAGTTCAGAGCCCCCTCACGTCCGGCAACCAGATGAATCAGCATGACATCACGGTCACGGGAAACGAAATACTCACGACGGTAATCGACATCTTCCAGCCTGAAAGCCGTGTATGCCACCGCATCGCGTAAGTTAAGCCAACGGCGATAGTTGTTTAATGGAGAATTGAGAATGGACAATGAAGAATTATAGGTAAAGTCTATATCCAAATCACCCAGTACCTGATAGGTTCCATATCTCCCGTCAGTCTCCTGTTTCTTCGGAACGAAACTGCTGTACATCAACTCCTGCGCTTCGCGGTTCTTTCCCTCAAACAACAGTTGTCGGATGGCAGGCAGACTCTTCGAGGCATCCGGATTGCTATAATCCGCCTCCATTCCGCTCCATAATGATATTTCATTCAACACAATGTGCTCACTGAGAATTCCCCCGTCAGGCATCATACCCAAGCGCCCGTTGCCCAAAGGAAGAGTTTCCTCCCAGATAGTGGCAGGCGACGTATAGTATAACTGATGATTACAACTGTCGGCAGGTGCATCGGCTGCACGAAGCAGCAACGGGGCTGCAAGCAAAAATAAAGTGGCAAATATTTTCATAAGGCTATTTCATTTCAAACGGAACCACACCACGGACATCGGCAGACGAAGCGCAAACGTATGCCTTGAACTTGCCCGGTTCGTATTTCCAAGTTGCGGAAATCTCATCGTAGTACTTCAAATCATCCGGAGTAAGGGTGAAAGTCACGTTCTTCTCCTCACCCGGTGCCAAAGCAATCTTCGCAAAACGTTTCAACTCCTTTACAGGACGGAGTACACTACATTTGTCATCGCCTACATATAGCTGTACAATCTCTTTTCCGGCAACGCTACCCGTATTCTTCACGGCAACTGTCACCGTCAGGGTACCGTCGGCAGTCATGGTCTTGGCAGAAAGCACCGGTTTGCCATATGTAAAGGTAGTATAGCTCAAACCATGACCAAAGGGAAAGAGGGCCGGAGTCTTCTTGGTGTCGTGCCAACGATAGCCCACCAAAATATCTTCCTTATATTCCTGCTTGATGCTGTCGCCCGGATAACTGAGTTCATCAAAAGCATGTGCACCGCAATCAGTCAACTTGGCAGGGAAAGAGAAGGGCAACTTTCCACTTGGATTCACCGCACCACTCAGGATGTCAGCCAAAGACTTGCCACCCATGGAGCCTAAATACCAGCCTTGCACAATGGCAGGAACCCGGGATACCCACGGCATTTCCACCGCATTACCACTGAGAAGCACCAGAACCAAGTTCTTGTTTACCCCCAGCAAAGCTTCAACCAGTTCGTCCTGCCCGAAAGGCAAGCCGTATTCCAGACGGTCGCCACCCTCACAATCTTGGAAGTGGTTCTTGTTCAATCCGCCTACCAGCACCACCAAGTCTGCCTTTCTCGCCATTTCCACGGCCTCTACGCGAAGCGAGTCTACCACATTCTGCGAAATTTCATCTGCACGACCGTACATCGGACGACCGGCGGCATAGCCTTTCGCATAGGTTACCTTATCGCCATAAGCGGCACGCAAGCCATCCAGCGGAGATACCATATCCTTCACTTTCAGCTCGGAAGAGCCTCCTCCCTGATTCAGCAAGCGTACGGCATTATCGCCCACCACCAGGATATTCTGATACTTGGCTGCATCAATCGGCAGCAATGGAGCGCCTTTCTTTATCACCGGAGCATTCTTCAACAGCACAATGCCCTCATTGCCTATCTCGCGAGCAGCAGCATAATGCTCTTCCGTAGCTACCGAACCGTAGGGCTTCTGACGGTTCATCGCCGTACGGAATATCAGGCGAAGAATGCGGGAAGCCTTGTCGTCTATCGTAGACATCGGTACTTTGCCATCCTTCAACATGCGGAGGTAAGGGTTGGCAAGGTAATAATCATTATAGGTAAATGCACTTTCGGATGTCAAACCGTTGGTGTAAGACCCCATTTCAATATCCAGACCGTTGACGGCAGCCTCATAGGTGTCGTGTGCACCGCCCCAGTCGGTAACGACACAGCCGTCGAACTTCCAGTCGTCTTTCAGAATCTTGTTTAACGCAAAATCATTATGGCAGGCGTGCTGGCCGCGAATCTTATTATAAGCACCCATAATGCTCCAGACACCTCCCTCTTCTACAGCAGCCTTAAATGCCGGCAGATAGATTTCATATAAAGCACGGTCGCTAAGATTCACATCAATATGTCCGCGCCATAGTTCCTGGTTGTTCAGCGCATAGTGCTTGACACAAGCTGCCACTCCGTTCTTCTGCAATTCCTGGATGTAAGGTACGCACATCACACTGGCCAGATAAGGGTCCTCGCCCATATATTCAAAATTACGCCCGTTCATCGGAGTACGGTAGATATTGACGCCGGGACCCAGCAACACATCCTTTTCACGATAGCGCGCTTCCTCACCGATGACCTTGCCATACTTGGCAGACATGTCCGGATTCCAGGTAGCGGCCAGACAAGTCAAGGCCGGGAAAGCGGTAATGCTGTCATTGGTCCAGTTGGCATATCCCCAGTCGTTCCAGTTGATTTCGGCACGGACACCGTGAGGGCCGTCGCTCATCCAAAGCTCGGGAATGCCGAGCCGCGGAACACCCGCACTGCTGAATTTACTCTGCGCATGGCAAAGGGCTACCTTCTCTTCCAGCGTCATCCGGCTGAGTGCATCCTTTACACGTGCTTCAATAGGTTGTGCATCGTCCATATAGACCGGTGTTTGTGCAGACACGGTGCTGATGGAGCATGCCAATAATAGGGTTACAAAAAATTTATTCTTCATATCTTAATTGGTTAATATGGTAATGTGTTAATTGGCTACACTGTGCTCATACTATGCCATCGTGCCGCAAGTCATTGGCATATTGGCACATCAAATTATCATTTAACTTTAATCGTTGTCGTCGCCTTTTTCAGTCCATCAGCCGTAGCCGTCACCTTGACACCACCCGGTTCACCGTTGTTCTGCACTACTACCAGGCACTTTCCGTAGAAAGCCTTGCGATGATTGTCTTTGAACTTCTCCATAGAAACGGGGCTTCCGTTGTCCACTCCGGCAATGAAGCCGACACCTTCTACTGCAAAGGTCACATCGTTTTCGGCATTCGGACACAAATTCCCATCTTTATCCAAGATTTCGACGGTAATGAAACTCAAGTCTTTACCATCTGCCTGAATGGTGCTGCGGTCAGGAGTGAGACAAATCTGCGCAGGTTCGCCCGCTGTCCGAATCTCCTGCTCGGCCACGGTCTTTCCTTCCTTGCGGGAAACAGCCTTTACCGTACCCGGTTCATACTTCACGCGCCACATGACGTGGAAATCGTCTTTTCCCTTGCTACGCACCCCCTGCGACTTTCCATTCACGAAAAGCTCCACTTCGTCGGCATTATTATAATATGCCCACAAATCGATATCCTGTCCCTCTGTCCAGTTCCAATGCGGGAAGAGGTGCAACAGCACCTTGTCCGGACGCCAGTCGGACTGATACATGTAGTAAACATCCTTCGGGAAGCCAGCCAAGTCGATAATGCCAAAGTAAGAGCTGCGTGCCGGCCAACCGTAAGGAGTAGGCTCACCGATATAATCGAAACCCGTCCAGACGTATTGTCCGCTGATAAAGTCGTTGTTCTTCACATGACGCATAGTACCTTCGTGACGGTTGCCCCAAGGAACATGACAGTTATCGTAGGAGGAACAAGAGAACGAGGCATCATAGAAAGGCTTGTCCCAACGTTCGGGCCAGATGAACATCGAATCACTCGGCATCCGGTAATAACCGCGTGTCATCAGGCCGGAAACACTTTCCGTCACGATGAACGGCTTGCCGGGGAAGTTCTCGGGAACACCTGCAAACCAGTCGTCGTGGTAGTTGAAGCCGATAATATCGAGCGCCCCGGAACGGAACAGATGATTGTTCGGGTTCGGCTCGTTGCAACCTGCCGTCACGGGGCGTGTGGCATCGAGCTCCCTCACCATATCCGCCAGTTTTTTTGTCAGCAATGAGTTGACGGACATTTCTCCGTCCTTTGCCAGCATATCCGCACTATGACCGAAGTTCAAGACCAGGTTGGCCTCTTCCAGGCTTAAGGTGTCGGCTTTGGCATCCGTCCACTGCTCCAGCACTTCGTTGCCGATGCTCCACATGAAGATGGAAGGATGATTGCGGTCACGCACGATAAGGTCAGTCAAATCGCGTTCGTGCCATTCGTTGAAATAGCGCGAATAGTCGTGGCGGGTCTTTTTCTTGCGCCACATATCAAATGTCTCGTCCATCACGATGAAGCCCATACGGTCGCAAAGGTCGAGCAGCTCCGGTGCAGGAGGGTTATGGGAACAACGGATTCCGTTGCAACCCATTTCTTTCAGAATCTCCAACTGGCGCTTGATGGCGCGCGTATTCACCGCAGCTCCCAGACAACCCAGATCATGATGCATGCAGACACCGTTTATCTTCACTTGTTTACCATTCAGGATAAATCCTTTTTGTGCATCGAAGCGGAAAGTACGGATGCCGGTAGGAGTATAATAACGGTCGAGCACTTCGCCGGTCTGCTTATCCTTGAGAATGCTTTCCACCTTATACATGTAGGGCGTATCAATACTCCAGAGACGGGGATTCTTCAAACGTATCTCCTGCTCCACTTCCGCCGGAGCAAGGGGCGTCAACTGAGCTTCCGACACAGCCTCACCCACCACATTGCCGTTGGCATCCACTAACCGGGATTGCAGGACGACATCAGCCAAAGGAATAATTTCCGAATCGAATACAACATATGTACCGTCGGCCTGCTGCACGGAATCTTCCGTCTGTGTCTCTACATCGTACTGTAAACTGGTGCGTATCTTCAACCGGGCACTGTTCTTCGACACTTCTTCTGCCGTCACGTAGGTACCCCACTGTGCCACATGCACCGGATTCAGTTTCGTCAACCACACATTACGGTAGATGCCGCAACCGGAATACCAACGTGAATTGGGTTGTTCGGCGTTGTCTACACGGACAGCCAACACATTCTCTTCTCCCCACCTGATATAGGGAGTCAGGTCATAACTAAACGAGATGTACCCGTAAGGACGTGTTCCCAATTCATGTCCATTGATATAAACGGTGGAATTCATATAGACACCATCGAAATCTATGCGATAGCACTTACCCTCATCGGCCTTATCGGCAGTAAAAGTCTTGCGATACCAACCTATACCACCGGGCAGTGCACCTCCACCCGTCCCCGAAGGATTGTCTTTACTGAATTCTCCTTCGATGGCCCAATCGTGGGGCAAGTTCAGTTTCCGCCAGTCGGCGTCATTATAATCCGGACGGGATGCCGCCGTATCGTCTCCCAAGCGGAAGGCCCAGCCGGCAGTAAAATCCAAGCTGCGGTCATCACCGGCTACCTCTTTAGGAGCATTGCAACCGGCCAGCAGGAACAGCCCGATGGCCAAAGACAATATGATTCTATTCATGGTAATAAATATCTAAAAAATTATCGGGTGCCTATTCCTCTCTCACAGCTATTCGGAAGCAGGGAAGTGGCCGGCACCGAGAAACAACAAGACCGGCACCGGGAGGTTTTCTCTCTCTGGCACCGTCGTCTATCATTCCGATTATAATTTTACGGTCTGTGCATTTCCGTCATACTTCACCGTTGTGCCTTTCGCCTTCAAATCGAACGGTTGCGGCTGGTCTTTGCTTACCTTCACTACATTGAAAGTACGTTCCTTCAGCATGCCGGGGAATTCACCCGTACGGTCGCCGATAACCAATGTGCCCTCAGCATCGTTATAGGCAAACGGTATAGTGGCATATTGTCCCTTCTCGTAGTTATAGTTCACACCTTCATCCTCGTAGAGCGTAAATGCGCCGTCCTTGCCCGTATAAACATAGAGTGTGATTTCCGAAGCCGGTTTTTCGTCACTATATTGCATGTCCGGACCATAAGGTACAATAGCACCTTCGCAGACGTAAAGCGGAATACGTTCATAAGGGGCATCCACTGTCAGCTTCCGGCCACCGTCCACATACTTGCCGGAATAGAAGTCATACCAACCGCAGCTTGCCGGAAAATAAACCTCGCGGCTACGTGCACCGTATTCGTAAACCGGAGCCACCATCAAGGCAGAACCGAACATGAACTGGTCGCCTATGTTGTTGACGTTTGCATCGGCCGTGAAGTCCATTACGAGCGGACGCATGATGGTATAATCATCGAAGTAAGTCATACCTGCCAAAGAATAGATATACGGCATCATGTTGTAACGCAGCTTCGTATAGTAAACGATGGAGTTGTAGCACGGATGTCCAGCCGGAGCGATATTCCAAACCTCACGGTACGGATACTGGCCGTGTGCACGGAACAACGGGCAGAAAGCACCGAACTGATACCAACGGGTATTCAACTCTCTCCATTCCTTATAATCAGCATTTTCACGTCCGGTCTTGTTGAATTCCAATTGGCCAGCCACATAACGGTTCTCTACACAGAATCCACCGATGTCCATAGTCCAATAGGGAATACCGCTGACAGCAAAGTTCAGGCCGGCAGAGATTTGCGCTTTCATATCTTCCCAGCGAGTAGCGATGTCACCACTCCAGGTGGCGGTAGAATAGCGTTGCAAGCCTGCAAAGCCGGAACGTGTCAACAAAAAGACGCGCTTGTCCGGTTCCACGCCACGCTGTCCGTCATAGATAGCCTCGGCATTCATCAGTGCGTATGCATTGAAAAACTTGGCAGAAGGGCCGAGTGCCGTCGGACCGCAAAGGTCCTTGCGGTACTGCAAGTCCGTACAGTCACGTATATTCGGTTCGCTGGCATCCATCCACCACGCGTCAACACCCAAAGGATAGTAGTGGTCCTGCATCTGTTTCCAGAAAAGCTTACGTGCATCGGAATCATAAGCATCATAGAAAGAACCCAGATAGCCGGGACCTACCCAGTCTTTGATGCTGTCTTTAATAGCCTGCTGGTACATCCAGCCTTTTTCGTCAAATTCCTTGAAGTGTTCCGTCGTAACATAGAACTTGGGCCATACGGAAATCATCAGACGTCCGTTCATGGCATGAATAGAGTCGACCATTCCCTTCGGGTCGGGGAAACGTTCGAGGTCGAACTCATGACTTCCCCAAGAATCCTGCTTCCAATGCAGCCAGTCGATTACGATATTGTCGATAGGAATCTGACGTTCACGGAATTCCTTCAGGGTGGAGAGAACCTCCTCACGCGTATTATACTTCTCACGGCTCTGCCAGTAACCCATCGCCCATTTCGGCATAATCTGAGACTTCCCTGTCAATGTGCGGTAGCCGCTAATCACATCGTCCATATCATCACCATAAACGAAATAGTAGTCTATCACAGACTGCATTTCACCCCACCAGGAGAGTTTGTTCTGTTCTTCATCAGCCACCGGACTTAATGCACGCAGACCGCAGTAAGAGATACCGGCATCGGGCTTCCACTCTATCTTCAGCGGAACGCGGTGGCCCGCTTCCAGATTGACGGCAAACTTGTAGCTGTTAGGATTCCAAGCCGTACGCCAACGTTCGGGAACCACCAACTCATTATCAATATATACTTTCATATAGCCTGCATAGTAAAGTATGAAACGGAACAAACCGCTTTCTGCCGGTTCTATTTCTCCCTCATAAATTACGTCAGCCCCTCCGAACGGGAACTCCGCAGGCAAATTAACCACTTTGTTCAGATGGGCAGCACGGTCCAGATGCTCAAAATAAAGGGAATCCTCACGACGTACAAGGGTTTCTACATCTTTCTTACCCGGAATATATGTACCGGTCAAAGCACCTTCCTTGCCATCTTTATCATAAAGTTTGAAGACATCACCCAGCTGTGAGTAGTCACGCGGGTCACCGAAACGGCAGAGCGAATAGCTGTCCCAAAGCACACCGTAGTTCTTATTAGACACGATGAAGGGTACAGATACCTTTGTATTATATTGGAACAATTCCTCATTCTTAGCTTTATAATTGAACTCATCCGCCTGGTGCTGGCCCAAGCCATAGAAAGCCTCATCATTGCCTGCCGACTGGAATACCTGACGTACTGTATATCCTTTCGTACCTTCCACTTCCACCGGATTAAAAGTCCGTCCGTCAGAGTCTTCAGCCAGAATCTGCTTGCCGTCGGCATCTGTGAAGCGTACCTCACCCGTTGTCTTGGATACGATGGCACATAATTCCGATGTCTTGACAGTCACTTCATCGCCCTGCTCTTCGACCTTAAAGTCAGTCTTATTCTGTTGAGGGATAACAATGAGGCTCTGTTCCTTCGAAAATTCCTTCTCAGGAGTAGCCGATACGTGAATGAGCTTCTCGCCCATCACTTCCAATCTTACTTTACGTACATCCGTCGGTTGCTGTTGCTTGATTTCCACAACAACACCGTTCCCGGTTTTCTGGAATCCGCCTCCGGAACATGCGGTGAGCATCCATCCGGCAAGCAAATAAACTGAAGTGTCTTTCAATTTCATATTATTGTTTTTAAAGTGAATTTTCTCCGATGTAAAAATAAAAAGTCTCCTTCAAAAACGAGTCCTCCCGATGTTGAAACAAAAGGGTACTTTTGATTCTCCTAAAAGAGAATATGTTTCTGTAAGGGGTATCTTTTGTTATTTACCCTCTCTTTCCTGATAAACAGAGGGCAAAACACCGAATTCATCCTTAAAATATTTGCTGAAATACTTGGGGTTGTTAAAGCCTAACTGATACGCTATCTCCGATACATTTTGCTGACTCTCGCGCAGCATCTGCGCAGCTCTTTTCAGACGGATGACACGGATAAATTCAATGGGTGTCTTACCGGTTATCTGCAGGAGTTTTTTGTAAAGATGCACCCGGCTCATGCCCAATTCCCGGCTCAACTCTTCTACGGACAAATCACATCGGCCGATGTTTACCTCCACATATTTGATGGCATTTTCCACCAGTTTTTCATCCAACGAAGTAATGGCTATTTCACTTGGTTCGGGGTCGATGAGCGACTTTGCCTTGCGCTTCTTGCTCAAGTCAATCAGCTTGCGCATACGCAGAATAAGGATTTCCACATTGAAAGGTTTCGTCACATAATCATCCGCACCGATGGTCAACCCCTCCACTTTATCTTCCACAGCCTGCCGTGCAGTGAGCAATATCATCGGAATGTTGCTCGTGCGTTTATCAGTCTTTACCCAGCGACACAGTTCATTCCCATCCATCTCGGGCATCATTACGTCGCTGACAATAATATCCGGCATCAGCTCCGGTATCTTCTGCCAAGCCTCCCGCCCATTGGAAGCCGACTGCATACGAAAATACAAGCTCAGACTATCTTTCATGAAGGCAACCAAATCTTCATTGTCATCCACAATCAGGGCCAACGGCTTTTCTTTTTCATCTTCATTGTCCTCCTCCATATCGTCCGGCAGATTATCCGGAAGCGGTTCTTCTTCCATGCCCGGCAAAAGTTCCTCATGCTCTTCCACCTCTTCTGCAAGCGGTGCAAGCTTGGAAGAACTTACATGCACATGTTTAACCGGAAGCTCAACCAAGAACACACTGCCGGACCCCACATTGTCAACAACGCGCACCGTGCCCTCATGCAGCGTCACAAAGTCGCGTACCAGACTCAAGCCAATACCACTACCCGTTGACTGGAGTTCCGGTTCTTCCTGCTCCACCTGATAGAAACGTTCAAAAATTCGCTCCTTGTCTTCATCCCTAATACCAACACCGGTATCCGATACCTTTATCAGCAATCTTCCGGACATCTCCTTCGACATTTCCAATGCCACATCCACACGTCCCCCGTCCGGGGTAAATTTGAAGGCATTGGATAGAAGATTCATCACAACTTTACCAATTTTATCCTCGTCGAATGACATATTCAGCGACTCCATGGCCGAAAAGAATGTCAGATGTACATGTTTCTTCTCGGAAAGCATCAGGAAAGAAGTACAGATGCTGTGCACATACGCCACAATATCCCCCTCGGACAAAGTGAGATGCAATCCTGCCATCTCATTCTTACGGAAATCGAGCAACTGGTTGACCAGATTCAACAAACGCTGCGCATTGCGGTACATCAGTTGTAGCTTGCCATGCAGTTTTTCGTCCGTAATCTCCTTCATCATACTTTCCATCGGCGATATAATCAGCGTAAGCGGTGTACGCAAGTCATGGCTGACATTCGTGAAAAAGCGGAATTTCATCTGGCTCAACTCCTCCCTCTTCTTCGCATCTTCCTCTATCTGGCGGATTTTAAACCTATTACGTTCCCTTCGTTGTACGGCATAAAGTGAAAAGAAGATGACTCCTACAACCAGAAGAGCATAAACGATATATGCCCACGGAGTCATCCAGAAAGGAGGAAGAATGACAATCTTCAGAGAAGCCTCTTCAGTGCCCGCATATCCGTCACTGTTTGTAGCCTTCACTCTTAATGTATAAGTTCCCGGCGCCAAACTGGTATAGGTGACGCGATGCATATCGGACATACTCGTCAGCCAGTCTCCATTGAATCCTTCCAGTTTATAGAAATATTGTGTCTTTTCGGGCAGCACGAAATTGTCCGAAGCAAACAGTACCGTAAAAACATTCTGCTTATAATCCAGAACAACCTCCCTACTCTGATTCAAAGCCTCCTTCAAGATGACACGTCCTGCATATTCCTCGCCCACCTTCACGTTTTCATTGAACAACTGGAAACCGGTAAACATAATCTTAGGCAACGTGCGGTTATACTTTATGTTGCCCGGCTGGAAGCGATTCAGTCCATACAGTCCTCCCACTACAATCTCGCCCGTATGCAGTCGTTTGAGGGAACGCTGGTTGAAGTCACAACTCTGCAAACCGTCCTTGTCATTATAGATATAGCAACGGAACACGGGCTGCTCCGTCTTGCTGTCAACGGACAACACCACGTTTATCAGTTCTCCTCCGGTGCTAATCCATATACTTTTGTTTTCATCTTCCGTAATACCTAATATCAATAGTTTGGAGAAACTGGGCTTGATAGGCACTTCGTACAATTCATCCCGTTTGCTGTCATATACATTCAAGCCTTCACGCGTGGCTATCCATAGCAAGCCACGACTATCCTCGTAAACTTGATTTATGTTTTGGTTGGAAAGCCTCGTCTTACCCGACTTTGTACCTGCAAAATTTGTAATCTCGCCGGTCTTCAAGTCCATGAAAGCCATCCCTGCCGAAGTACCGATAATCAGATTATTGTCACAGCTGATGCAGAGGGATGAGATATAATCCGACACAAGGTTTGAATTGCCAGTAGAATAGGTGGTAAATATTCCCGTCTGAGGATTCAAGCATTGTAATCCTCCCCCCAACGTACCAATCCAGATATTTTTATCCGCATCTTCTACCAATGCCCATACATTGTCGTATGCCAGTGAGTTGCTGTCTCCCTTACGGGACCGGTAATGGATAAAGCGATTCCCGTCATAGCAATTCAGTCCGCCCCAAAAAGTACCTGCCCACACTCTACCGCTACTGTCCCGAAGAAGGCAGACTATGACATCACTCGAGATAGAACGAGAATCTGCCGTATGCGAAAAAAACATACGTTCATCTGTCACACTATTCCAGCGAATCAACCCGCGGTCGTTTGTCCCCACCCATACGATATCACCGCCTCCGTCCTCCACACAATTGATGTCGCCTACATCGGCAATGCCGAACTTGAAGACACTTTCATTATAGAAAGAGACGCCCTTCTTGTAGGTTCCCACCCACATCGTACCGGCCTCATCTTCATAAAGAGCCGTTATTGTATTGTTGGACAGAGTACGCCCGTTATTAGGATCATTCGCCAGACGGATTTTCCTTCCCGCCGGTTCTATCAATTCAACGCCATCCTGATCCTTGCCTATCCATATACATCCGTATTTATCCTGTGCCACTGCACGTACAGTATTGTAGGTGTCCGTTCGGGGAGAACGCTGTTCCCAAACCTTCTGAGAAAGGTTATAAATCCACATCCCCTCCACACTGAATATCCATGCTCGCCCACTATGGTCGACAAACAAATCAAAGGTAGCATTCTTTACTTCCCTGCAATCTTCGGCAATACCCAGATTGGTCCACTTGATATTTTGCTTTTCCTCATCTATACAAGCCAAGATACCGTTACTCAGAACCAGCAGGATTCCTTCGCCGCATTCTTTCATGTCGGACACTTCGGCTTTCGCAAGCAGTTCAGCCCCCCCCTTCACTGCTACGGCATTTTTCTGTCCCTCTCTATAGCTGTAAACACCTTTACCATTAATATAGATCCAGAAAGTCTTTTCCTTATCAATATAGACAAGTGAAGGATTTCCGGTCAGACCGACATTCCACATCCAAGCTTCCACATTACGATTGAAAACATCGGAAGCCGAACTGTAAATGGCATACCCGCCTCCTGTACGTATCCACAAATTACCGGACGCATCTTCTTGTATATCCTCGACATAACTATCGGGAAGAGATTTCTCATCATCCTTCTGGCTGCGATAAATCCTTATATCATAACCATCATATCGGTTCAATCCCGAAGCTGTACCAAACCACATGAATCCGTTTGAGTCTTTATAAATGGCATTAACCTGATTATTGGAAAGTCCGTCTTTCACTTCCAAATGTTTAAACATGTAGTTGTGTGAAGCAGCAGAGAAACATACTATCCAAACCCACAAGAGCAGTAGTTGCAGTCTTTTCATACTATCAGAGCTAAGGGAAGTTATTTTTATTGCAAATGAAGTGAAAAACGAACAGAAAAGCAAGGAAAGACAAGGATTTTTAAAGAAGGAGAAGCATATCCCTCGCGGACATACTTCTCCATAACCAATCAAAAAAAACTATATCAACAATCCTTGTAACCTATAAAACCTATTTATATGATACTTTTGAAAACTGTCTTTTATTCTATCCACCACTCAATCAGTAAGGGTATTTACCGGCTGCGGCTCCCTTCATGATGCCCTCAATGGCATAAGCCTCCTTCGCCGTACCCGTACCACGGTTCATGTCACCGCCGGTTTCCCAATAGAAGGGGACACAACCGTGGTTTTTCGCCTCTCGGGTGACTACCTCATTCCAATAGGCGCGGCTCTTGTTGTGCATTTCCTGGTCAATGTCGGGATAGGCAAGTTCGGAAGTACCCTCTATCTTGTCTTCTTTTGTCCGCTTCATGGCGCTGTACTCGCCTACAATCACAGGAATTCCCTTATCTGCATAGGCCGTCTTCATCTTCTGGAATTGCTGCTTCACATAATCTTCTTCATAACCGGTGGCATTATGAATGGAGCCGGACACATGATTGTCCTTACCCCAATAAAGGAATACCTTACCCCAGGTTTCGTCATGGTTCATCATGGTGAACTGATAGGGATCATAGAAGTGGACTTCCACCATCAGACGGTCGGGTACTTCGTCCTTGGGCATCGTGTAGTCGTTCACCGTCTTGTCGATATTGGTATAAGGACCTTGCACAATCAGGCAACGGCTCGCATTATTCCCTCCGGTGGCACGCACGACATCAATAAAGGTCTGTTCATATTTCAGAATGGCATCTATGGCCGATGTCCCAACGTTCCCCTGATCTTGCTGTCCGGGTTCATTACATCCGGCAAAGAGCAGATGCTCGTCATAAGCATTCAGTTTATTGGCAATCTGTGTCCAGATAGCTTTCTGCTTGGCATCTATTTCGCTGCTGTAACCATAAATGATACTCTCTTCGAGCCAACCGCCATCCCAATGGATATTGACAATGGCATACATATCATTGGCTACACAGTAACCCACCACTTCGCTAACCCGGTCGAGCCATGCAGCATCTATCTCATAGGTCGATGGATTCACAATGTAATAATCCCACGCACAAGGGATGCGTACCGCATTAAATCCCAATGCCTTCAGCCCCTTGATATATGCCTCGCTCACTTTAGGATTTCCCCATAACGTTTCGCTCGCTATCTTGTTCTTGTTATCACAAGCTTCCAGCGTGTTGCCGATATTGATACCTGCATACATCTTGGAGGCAAGTGTCCTGGCGTCGCTTCCCATATTGCCGACCTCGCCCGCAGCCTGTTTTATGGTCACAGTCTCCGTCAGGCTACCCAAAGTAAAAGTGATATGGCCATCGCGCGCTCCCAGAGGATTGGGAGAGACGGCAAACTTGAAAATCTTGCTTTCCATGGCACGGGTATTGACCGCCTTTATCCAAGAAACATCGGAAACGGCTTGTACGTCGCCATTGGTTTCTACTACCACAGATACATCTCCTCCCGCAGCAGGCAGGTCGAAAGAAGTAGAGTTGGATATGATTAGTCCGTCCGCAGCCGTCTGCCTCACAGTGAAGCTCCCTACTTCGCTGCCTCCAGCTTTCACCGTTACCCTGGCTTCACGGTCGCTCGTGTCCGTATTGGCTTCTGCCGCAACGGTATACTTCAGAATACTGCTCGAAGCAGAGCTTTCGGCCGTAACCTTGCACCACTCCGGTGCACTGCTGGTAACTTCCAATGCAACGTTTGACTTGATGTTCAGTGTACTTGTTCCTTTGGTCTTGGAGAAAGTCATTCCATCCGTCAGAATGTTCGCAGGAATCGTTATTTCCGGAGTCATAGTATCATCATTGCCGGAACATGCGGCAACGAATGAAGAGAAAAGCAGTGCCGACAGCACCAGGCAAGTTTGGAATTTTCCAATGATATTCTTCATCATGTCTTTACGTATTAAAATAATGGCTAAATCAGTGAAAGCAAAAGTAGCGGAAAAGGCGAAAAACACACCGATGCCATGTTATCTGCAACGGTATCATTTGTTTCCGAATAGGGTTCAAAAGTAATCATTGAATGACATCGGGTACATCCGGCTTGTTTGAACCGAAAGAATACTTTATTTTTGTGTATAAACATTTCCTTCAACTACCCTAATTCATATATCTGATAAACTATTTAAAATACAATGCATTTATGAGAAAGATGATGTTACTTTTAGGACTGGCGCTCACCCTGTCCTGCTTTTCACAAAACCGGCAAGGTTATCAAAATCCCGTTATTCCCGGTTTCCATCCTGACCCGAGTGTCTGCCGCGCAGGAGATGACTTTTATCTGGTCAACAGTAGTTTCCAATATTTTCCGGGCGTACCGTTGTTCCACAGCAAAGACCTCATCAACTGGGAACAAATCGGACACTGCCTGACGCGCCCCTCACAACTGCCGCTTCACGACGCCGGCCCGTGGGGAGGAATCTATGCACCCACCATCCGCTACAACGACGGCACCTTCTACATGATTACCACCAACGTGTCCGACAAAGGCAACTTCCTTGTACACACTACCGACCCGCGTGGCGAATGGTCAGAACCCGTATGGCTCAAGCAAGGCGGCATAGACCCGTCCCTCTATTTTGAAGACGGCAAGTGTTACCTTGTCAGCAATCCGGGCGTAGGTATCTATCTGTGCGAAATCAACCCCAAAACCGGCGAACAACTCAACGAGTCCAAACGCATCTGGAACGGTACGGGTGGACGGCACCCTGAAGGGCCGCACATTTACAAGAAAGACGACTGGTATTATCTGCTGATTTCAGAAGGTGGCACAGAATACGGACACAAAGTGACGATTGCCCGCAGCCACTATATAGACGGTCCGTATGACAGCAATCCTGCAAACCCCATCCTAACCCACATCAATAAGAACGCCCAAGACAGCCCGATACAAGGAACCGGTCATGCCGACTTGGTGCAAGCCCCCGACGGCTCGTGGTGGATGGTCTGCCTTGCTTTCCGTCCTCAATGTGGCACACACCATTTGCTGGGACGCGAAACGTTCCTCGCCCCCGTGCGCTGGGACAAGAATGCCTGGCCAGTGGTGAACGGAGACGGAAGCATCGCCTTGAAGATGGATGTCCCCACCCTGCCACAACAGCCTTTCGCCAAGAAGCCAGTACGCACCGAATTCAAGAACAAGGAATTAGGTTCAGAATGGGTTTATCTTCGGAACTACCATCCGGAGAACTACACCTTTGCTTCCGGCAATCTTCACCTGAAAGCAACCCCTATCGGCCTGAACGACTGGAAAGGCAGTCCCACCTTCGTATGCCGCCGCCAAGAACATATTGATTTTACAGCCACTACTTCCATGCAACTGAAAAAAGCCATCGCCGGCGACGAGGCCGGTCTGACAGTCTACATGTTCGAATCATCCCACTACGACCTATTCGTCAAACAGTTGGAAAACGGGAAACAAGCAGTATCGCTACGTTACCAATTGGGCGAACTGACTCATACGGAAAAGGAAATCATTCTCTCCCAAGGGAAAGTACAACTCCGCGTAAGAGGCAACAATGAACTCTATATGTTCGAGTATGCCACAGACGGCAAGACATTCAAGGAACTAGGCCGGATGAATACACGCTATATCAGCACAGAAACAGCCGGCGGCTTCACGGGAATCATGTTAGGACTATATGCCACCGCCAGTTCCGACGCTTCAAAAGCGTATGTAGATTTCGAATATTTCGACTACGAAAAGAAATAATCTTTCTATCCATAGCCAATAACAGACCATCCAAACGTAAACAAGCTAATCGCAAAGCCGTCAATCCATTAACAGTCTTTGCAATTAGCTTGTTTATAAGCTTATAGAATCAGGGCCCAGATTCTCACCAATTATTTTATCAAATGGCAATTCAAATACATAAGCGCATTCACAAGTTTTTTGCCAACAATTCCTATCAAACCGCGTACTATTCACCGTGGTCTTTTACTTAAAAATCAAATGAGGCTGAGTACCTCAAAATATATTTTGAACTCAGCCCCATCCAAACACTCTATAATTATTCTATTTAGCTTTAAATACCCAGGTGTTCTGCCAGCCGTCTCCTTGACGGGGCAATGTCATCTCCGCTTCTGTAAGCTTGGTGATTACATAATAACTTCCGGCAGCACCGCGCGTCCGCATAAACCGACAGCCAATAGGTGAATGGTTCAAGGAGCAATGGGAGAAACTAAGGCAAGGTTTGCAACAAACGGTGGAAGAACCAAGAAAAAGCAGGGGATTTAAATTGTAATTGTTAAATTAATCAAACTACGTAAAGAGGAGTAATCAAATATCTCTTTGATAGCTCCTTTTTCGTGTTTTATATACTATATTTGCTTTATGTTTAATCTATTGTTATACAATTAGTATGAAAATTATAAATAGACTTACAGTCATTCTCATTACCTTCTTGTTCGGGTATAATTCTGTTTATTCACAAACACAAGCAGATGTAAAAATGGGAGAAATCCTGAACAGCGGCGATTTATTCCAATTAAGAAAAGAATACCCGAATTTGAAAGACTCAGTAAGCGTAAAAATGCTTAATTTCGTAGCGGATGCGCAGTTGGGTATCGGATTCAACAAATTGGAAAATGCTGCTATTGCCCTTGATAGCCTATTATTACATCATCAAAATGAAATGGGAGCTGAAACCTCAATAGGAATGGCAGCTTTACAAGGTATGAATCTTTTGAATTTGGGTATGTACGAACAAGCCGGAAAAATTGGAGAAGATTTGATTAACGCACTTAAACAATCTGCACCGTTTGAAGCTCTTTATAGTTTTGTTTTTATAGAAAAAGTAGGCAAAGCACTTGCCAATCTACAAAAGCCTTATCTTGAACGCCCCAATCGAGATGTTACGGTACCGATGAGTGCGGAAACAGTAGGAAGAGGGAAACATATTTATATACCAGTGGAAGTAAACGGAATAACGAAGAACTATATTTTTGATACGGGTTGTTCGTTTGGTAATTTCGTTTCAGAAAAGTATGCGAAAGAAACAAATTTGAAGATTGTAGCAGATTCGATTCCCGTATCAGGAATGGAGATTGGTTTTGTAAAGCTTGCTACGGCAGATTCTATAAAAATAGGAGAACTGGTATATCATAACCCTGTTTTTATGGTCGCACCTCCTGACAATGAAGTGGACTCGGTATTTGCATTTGACGGAGTACTTGGCTACCATTTTATCAGAGATGCAAAAGAAATAATCATAGACAATGAAGCTGGACAGTTTGTCTTTCCGCACAAACCGTCAGACGGAGAATCGAATATGTATCTGTCGTCAAACACTCCCCAAGTGAGAATCAGTTATAATGGACAACCTTTCGATTTGATTTTTGATACCGGAAATGTAAAATCTGATTTGGGAAACAAGTTCACAAAAACATTCCCCGATGCCATAGACGGACTCGCAGAAAAGATTACTTCCCGTGGAGGTTTTGGCGGAATATCACAGACAAAAGTTGTGGTATTGCCCGAATTCCATTTCGAAGTGGCTGGTTCCACTGTAACATTGCATGACACGGAAGTCATAAAAAATACGGAATCCAGCAGCCAGTTGTTTTCCGGTTCTTTAGGTGCAGACTTCGTACTGTCATTCAAGCGGCTTGTGATAAACTATCAGAACATGTTTATATGTGGAGAATAATATTAGCCACGATAAATATTTATTGAATGAATATAGGATATTATAGTCAAATATAGTATCCTATTTTTTTTGCCTCTCAATAAACAAACACCCAACTTTACATTCTTGGGTGTAAGATTGGGCATTTTTTATAAGTCATTGGCTTTCAATGTCTGTTGCCGAGAGTTAAGTTCTCACGCCTCTAAAACATAAAACTGAGCCCTTTCTTCTGAGAAGAACTGAACCTTTCAATCTCCAAAGAAAGGATTTCTTCAACTGCCCTGCCATAAAGTCTAAGAAAGGCTGATTGGCTCCTTCACTTTGGCATTTACGCCAAGAAAGAATTATTCTTCCCTATCCTCTTTGAATATATTGGTGGAGAAAAGGATAGCAAATTGGATTTAGCCCATAAACAACGGAGCTGTTCTGCCGTTGCCATAAGTGCATAAAAAAACAATAACCCTGAAGTTTGCTTGTTCAGCAGGGACAACAGGGTCTTACGCTTGCAAATATAGGCATTATTTTCTATATTTGCAAGAGAAGTCTTGTTTTTAAACTTATACCAAATGAAATATGACGAATGTTTGCAGGTACTATCCCCTGCAAGATTAAATAAATACGCACAAGCAAGCGGCAATGAAAAAGCCAAGACCTTGCGTCTATACCAATACAACATCAAGTTGAGCCAACGTTTTTATGGGGTTATCAGTATGTTTGAGATAATGCTACGCAATGCCATAAACGCTCACTACAAACAATATTTCAATGATGATAATTGGATAATCAACCAAGCAAGACCCAATGGATTACTTGAACAGGAAGCTTCCGAAATAGTACGCATACAACGCACTTATACAAATATGGGAGTGTACAACAACGATAAGATGGTAGCTTCCTTTACATTTGGTTTCTGGACTTATCTGTTTACAAGACGCAATTACCGCATGGGAGGAAAAACACTTCTTCAAATATTCCCCAACAAAGCGCATGGTTTAAAGCAAACAGACATCTACAACCAACTGACTGCCATCCGTGAATTTCGTAACCGAATAGCACATCATGAACCTATCTGCTTCAACGCTACACGTGCGATAGATACAAAATATGCTAAAGAGCATTATGAGTTAATACGAACCTATATAGAATATATGGGATTTGATTCGGATTCTGTATTGCGAATGGTAGAAAAGCCCGATTCTATACTAAAAGTAATAGATGGCATGAAGTAAATGCCCCATCTTTGGTGGAATACATAAGGATGATTGGGAACAATTTGGGAACATCTCCGATAAAAAGAAAAAGCTAAGTATTGAATTATTAATTACTTAGCTTTTATCTTCGTACCCCTAAGCGTTCTTTTCTCGAACCAATTCTTACATGATTTGGATTTGATTTGGGAACTGCGAGAGTTCATACCGTTATGAAAGTCAAGCCTCAATATTGGAGGTAGAATATTTAATGAAAATAGGCAAGTACAGTAAATAATATATTAGATTCAAAATGAGTTTGTATTTACTTCTTATCTAGTTAATAAATAGAAGATAACACCGTAACTCGGCTCTCAGAATACCCCTTTTTAGTAGGTATGATTGATTAAAACAAACGGGGCTATGAATGAAATTTTCTGGTCCAGATATATTTTTCTATGAAATCAACCTACTATTCTTTACATTCCTACTTCATTTTACTATTTATCTAATATAAAATCAATTAGTATGGATAATATAGGAAAAAGAATGCATCGCAATCTTGGTGATGATACCAAAGCAAAAATCAGTCAATCATTAAGAGGTAGAAGTAAGTCAGCTTCGCATATCCAAGCAATATCACAAGGTATGACTAATTACTGGAAGACTATACCAGTCAAACCAGATGATAACCTAAGTGATAAAACAGAAAAAGAGGGGCAATAACCCCTCTCTTTTCATAATCCTTTGAAATATTCCATTATCAAAGGGGGAAATTGCAGCCTACAGAGTACATTTCCCACAAGAATAAAAGAATAACTTTAATTTTTTAATGAAATCGCAATATGAAAAGAAACGATTAATCACTTCTGATAGAATTAAAATTAAATCCAACTATAAATATCTTCTTGCTACAAAAGTGAAGTTTAATGAAATGTTTCATTCACGTAGTGGAGAAAGAATAGGTATATTTTACAGTTCAAAAGATGATATAAATATATCTTACAACCTTTATATAGCTGTCAGTTATGTAAAACAAACCTTAACTCTTGAATTTTCCAGTAAGATTTTGAAAGAAAAATATCCAGACTTAATTTCAAGAGATACAATTAAAGAATGTCTAACCAATATAAACCAACTAAATATTTGTGAGATTGACGTAGATAGTATCTTATTAAATGGGGCAATTACATCAGTAGATGTAACTTATGACGCAAACCTTATTCTAAGTGATAATCTTCTGGACGTTCTTAATTCGCAAGTAAACAACTATAGACGCTTCAAGTGGGCACATTACGATAAAGAGGGCATCACTTTTACAAAAGATGTGAAATCCAAAGATTGTACGGAGACAATCACCTTATATAATAAAGAAAAAGAAATATATACCAGCCACAATAAAGACTTTTTGAATAGCCTATCACAACCACAAGCAGTAATGGACTATTTCAAAGGAAAAACTCGATTTGAAATCACATTAGACACGCCTAAAAAGATAATGAAGTATCTGAATTTGACCGATACCAAAATATTCAGTGTACTAAATTCCAATACAAACCCTATCCTTGCTCAATTTGACAAGGTTTTCGGTAATTCTACAGCCAATATGCCAGACACAACTTTTGATGATTACGAAAATTGGGCAATGAAAATCATTCTCGAAAGGTACAACGGTGACTTAAAACTACTGGAGCAGGATGTTAGAAGTAAATTCAGTTCACGCAGCGGAGCAACAAAACGAATGAAAAAGTTTGAAACGGTTTATCATGCAATGACATCAGCCTCAACTAGCGAAAACCCTATTGAAAAGATACGTAATCTGTTACTTTGATGAGGCTTGTGTATCAAAACAAAAAGTGTATCAATATAATCTATCAAAAGACCTATTGATACACTTTTTTTGTGTCAGTTTAATCTAAAAGATTATTCTGTGGCAATTTTACTTATAGCCTCATTTGCCAATCTCAAAAAACGTTGCACTTCCTCTGTATCTCGACCTTCTTCAATGTACATATCTGCTTTTGTTCTAATAATATTTTCATATTCACCAAAACTCATTTTTTTTTGTTGAACCTCTTTATAATATTCTACGATTTCTTTGGCATCTTTCTCTGGGGTCGAAATTGTAATTTCTTTTTTCTTATCGTTGCAACCACATATCAACATAAGACAAAACAATAATATTCCGATATATTTATTCATAATTACATTGTTTTTATCAATTTATTTTTGCAAATTAATTGGTTATAAAAGTCAATCCAAAGACAACGTACCCTACTGTTTCATCTGTTCCGTCTTGATAACGAAATTCATATTTTCTATATTGTATAGGAAATACTCCTATTTCCTGAAATATATAATACTCTGCTTCTGCAAATGTTATTCCATGTTTTTCTGCATATTTTCTTGCAAAATCTCTTTTATCTAGTCCTATTATGGATAATACACTAGAAGCTGCATAAATAATCATACATAAATAGAAAAACATTTTTAAACAAGAGGCATTATTAGATATAACTTCTGTTTCAGCAATAGTATCATCAATCTCTCTATCTCCATTTTCTAACAATGAAGAAATATCTTTAATAAGGTCTTCTCACTACTGTCCCATTAAAATCTGAAAAAGTTCTTTGAAATTATTGAAATATAGT
>NZ_SRYZ01000037.1 GCF_004793475.1 Bacteroides muris (ex Afrizal et al. 2022)
AACTATATTTCAATAATTTCAAAGAACTTTTTCAGATTTTAATGGGACAGTAGTGTGAATATAGTATTAACTAAAACCTAGCGATTATGAAAAGATTAAGTTTAGCGGAATTGAAGGGCAGAGTGTCCTGGGGTAGTGTTTTGGGAGGTGTCATGACTGTATTGGCAATCTCTGTTTTATTGTCTATCCTGAATTCGAGTATCGGATTGTTTATGTTTGACCCGTTGTCCGATCATCCTGCTGCGGGCATAGGCACTGCTGTGGGGATTGGTTCTGCAGTCATTCTGATTGTCGGTATGGCGGCGGGTGGCTTTGTTGCCGGAAAACTGGCCGGTATGGATGGAATCATCCATGGCTTTTTGGTTTGGGCTACTACTCTGATTGTTGCCGTGGTACTGGGAATCTTCCTGGCTGCCGGTGCTGCAAAAGTGACGGCAAATGCACTCGGAGCGGTTTCGTCCGTTACGGGCAGCGTTTTGTCGGGAGCAGGCAGCGTTGTGGGCAACGGGGTTTCCGCATTGTCTGAGGAAGCGGAGGAACTGTTCGGCAAGATAGATTTTAACGCCTCCATGAAAGAAGGAAACATATCTCAGAATATCCGTACTGCATTGGTAAAGAGCGATGTGCCCGAACTTCAGCCGGATTATTTGCAGAAACAGCTGGCAGTTGTGAAGGATGACTTGACCAAGTCCGTGAAAAAAATTGCCCGTTCTCCGCAGGAAGCGGATAAAACGATTGCCGGTTTTCTGGACCGTCTGGAACAGCGTGTGGAGGATTTAGGCAAAAGTATTGACCGGAACGACTTGGCCAAAGCCATGGCCAACAATACCGATATGTCCAAAGCGGAAGCGGACAAGGCGATAGAACAATATATGAACTTGTTGGAAGATGCACGCAAGGAAGCTAAAGAACAGATTGGCAAATTGCAGGCAAATCTACAGGAAGCCGCACAGGAATGGGAAGAGATTAAGCATAAGACATTGGTGGCTGCCGATAAGGCAACAGATGCCGCAGCCCGCTCGGCTTTGATTTCGTTTTTCGCTATTTTGCTGGGAGCCGTATTGTGCTGCGTTGCCGGTGCTTATGGTGGCAGAAAAACACAGGAGAGGGTAGATATCTGATAATCATACGAGTCAGTAGTTGAACCCCTTGACGGAATCAAGGAAAACGGGCCGTGGCAACCTGCAAAATTTTGCTCTGATTTCAGTAAGTTGCCGGCACATCATATCATTGTGCCGCTCTACTGCGGCGATGAATTGGTTCCATCAACGGGTTCTTCCTGTTGTTTGTTGAATTTGCTTGGACTTACATTATAATATTTCTTGAATACTTCGCGGAAGTATTTTGCATCCGAAAATCCAACCATGTCGGCAATCTCTGTTATTGTATATTTGTTTTGTTTCAATAATTGTGCGGCGTGTTGCAAACGTATCATCCGGATATAATCGGCTGGAGCATAACCGGTCAATGCTTTTAATTTATTGAAGAAGCTTGTACGACTCATGTGATGCAGGCTGCTGAGCATGTCCACATTGAAGTCTGCATTTTCCATATTGTTCTTTATACATTCTTTGACAGAGGCTATGAATTTCCAGTCCAGGTTATTGGTGCAATTGGTTGGAAGATTTTGTTCTTTATCTTCGATGCTGTTATAAACCTGACGGAGTAAAGCACGATTTGCAAGTATGTTCTTAACCGTTGCCTTGAGTATTCCCACACTGAAGGGTTTAGTGATGTAGGCATCTGCTCCGATTTCCAGCCCTTCGAGCATATTCTTTTCATCCCCTAGCGCGGTCAGCAAGATGATAGGAATATGAGACATCTCAAGGTCGTTTTTTATAACCGAACAGAATTCATCTCCGCCCATCTCGGGCATCATTATGTCGGATATGATAATAGCTGGATTGAATTCTCGCATTATAACAAGTGCTTCCTTTCCATTGGGACAAGACTGAACATTATAGCCCGTTTTGAACATGTTAACAAGATAATTGCGTAAATCATCATTGTCTTCCACTATCAAAATACGCTGTAAAGAGTTGTTTGTTTGGGATATTTCCATGGATGCCGATATCTCTGAAGTGTCATGAGGCATGATAGCTTCCGAATATCTATCCGGTGCTTGTGGAGAGAGGAATTTTGCTTTATGGAGATGGCTGTTCCCTTTCGGGAAAGTAACCTGTACGCAAGTACCTTGATGTTCGGTACTCTGAATCTGAATCTTGCCTTTATGTAATCTGACCAGTTTGTATACCAGCATCAACCCGATTCCACTACCTGTTACTTTCAGATTAATGACATTACTTCCTCGAAAATAATTTCTGAACAATTTCTTCTGTTCACATGAGGGAATGCCGATCCCAGTATCTTTCACCTCAATACTCCAGGAGTTTTCTCCTTCGCAGGCATAAATGCATACATTGCCACCTTCAGGTGTATACTTCAATGCATTTGATAGGATATTCTTCAAAATAGATCCCATCTTGTCACTGTCAAACCACACATTCAGATAGTCAAAATTGCTTTCATAAACAAACCTGACGTGTTTCATCTCGGCATATTTGCGGAATGTGGCGCAAACATTGTTCATATAGGAGTTCAGTTCGTATTCAGAAACATAAAGGGTGGAAGAGTAGACATCTATCCGTTCAAAATTTATCAGGTTGGTTGTCAGCTGGAGCAGGTTGTTTACATTTTTGAGAGCCATATTCATATGCGGCAACGCTTGTTCTGTTACCATTTGGTTTTCTACAACTTCTTCCAATGGGGCTTTTATCAATGTAAGCGGAGTACGTATGTCGTGGGCTGTATTAATGAAAAACCGCGTTTTCTCATCCGAAATTTTCTTCTGTTTGTGTAGCATTATGATACGGAATATGATGCCCGTAACCAGTACCAGCAGTATTGCATATCCAATCATAGCCCAAACACTGGCCCATGCCGGAGGCGTTATGACAATCTGTATGTTTCTTGTTTCATAGGTCTTGTATTTTTCCTCATTGGATATGGCACGAATCTGTAACGTATAACTGCCGGGAGGCAGATTCCTTACAATAATCCGGTTATCCTGACTCGGACGGCTCCACTCTTTATGAAAACCGTCAATTTTCCATGAAAAAAGAATGTTGGAAGGATAATCGTAATTAATGGAGGCAACATTCAGTGAAAAAGTGTTTTGCTCGTAGGCCAGTTCCAGTCGGTCGGTCTCGTCAATATCTTTTTGCAGCGGAGAACCGTCATCGCCTGGGTAAACGGGATGGTAGGCTATCATGAAATCGCGCAGTAACAGACGTGAGTAATGTGGTTCCGGTATCTGTATATCTATCGGAAACCTGACCGCACCGTCGTTGCCGCCAAAAACAAGTGAGTTTTTGCCGTAGGTGGTAGCAGAGCCGGCATTGAAGTTGACACTCATCAATCCTTGTTCCCGTGTCCAATTGCGGAAGAAGTGTCCTTTGGGTGAATAAATGGTAATCCCGTCTTCTGTCCCCATGAGCAGGTTTCCGTCTTGACGGGGAATAATGGTGTAGATGTTGTTGGAAATCAGCGCACAATTATCTGTACGATATTGATGGATGAACTTCTCTTTGTAGAGGTTATATACAAGCAGTCCAGACCCGCGGGTACCTATGTATAGGATACTATCGTTTCTCTGGTATAACGCGCATATATAGGGAGATTCGACGGGCAAGTCTACATACCGGTAATCTCCGGATTTCTTGTCAAGCTGGTAGAGTCCCATTTGTGTGCCAATCCACATTTGTTGGGCATCTTTTTCCTGAATGGTGGTGATGGAGCTTACTCCCGGATATAAACGTATATTTTTAGTCTCTAGATTGATACATTTCAAGTGATAATATCCACCGGACCAGATATCGCCGTCCGAATCTTTCTTGATGTCGAATATATATTGGTCAGGACGTATTCCTGCAATGGTAGCAGGAGAAAGGTAACTTACCTTGAATCCTTTCTTCTTTTCTATCTTGTAGATGTCGGATGTAAATCCTCCGGCCCATATCACGCCGGGGGAGGCTTCACATAGCGTCAAAAAAATGTGATTCTCGTCATCCGGTACCGAATCAAAGGAACTGAAGAAGGAATGCCACTCTTTTATATCAGTCTGATAGAGGCTGATACCGTTGCTGGTTGCAAACCAAAGGTCACCGTCACTGTCTTCCATTATATCATGAACTTGGTTGTTTACCAGTGAGTGGCTGTTGCCAATAGAATGCTTTATCAGGTCGTAACTCCCATAACGGTTGTTACGGATGGTGATGCCAGTAGGGTAATTGGCAAGCCAAATTCGTTGCTCTTCATCCACATAAATGTCATTGATGTTGTTTCCGTTCATCCCGTTATAACTGCTGTAATCGGCCGTTATGTAGGGTTCGCTCATGTATGTATTCAAGTCTAGCTTATATACACCTTTTCCACCTGTGGCAATCAGAAGCTCATGGTCGTTCAAAGCGACAATCTGGTTGAACTCTACATTATTGGGGGATTGGCAGGGGATAATGTTTCCTTTTCCTCCTATGTCATACACAAGTATTCCTTCTTTATAGTTTCCTATGAATAACTGTTTTGAAACTGTATGATAATAGAGCTCATGCACAGGTGTACCGATACTTTCTGCCACTTCGTCGGGTATCAGCTTCAGTGTTTCTCTTTCTGTCTGGGTACGAAACAGTCCGTTTCCCGTACCGATAAAGAAATGGTTGCCGTCCGTTTGCTCAATGACGGTTATTTCGCTGTTAACCGGTGTCGCTATATGTGAAGCGGTTCCAGTCCGAGTATCATACCATACGATGCTATCTTTAGAACATAACCAGATTCTGTCATTCTTATCCAAATAGCCGTAATTTAGAAATGCTTGTGACTTATTTCTGATTAACTCCGGATGTATGTAAACCAGTTCGAATTTATCATGCTGCGAATCGTATTTGAAAATACGCCCTTTCTGACCGATAACCCATAAAATATCCTCATTGTCCATATAGAACCAGTTCAAGGCAATACGTGAATCCAGCTTCATGTTGTCATCTGAAAAGTTGTAGTGTTTGATTTGTTTTCCATCATAACGGTCTACTCCTTCTTGGGTCAGAAACCACATATAGCCTCGTCGGTCTTTCTGGATATGATATATTTTTTGATTGTTCAGACCATCTTCCAATCCTATGTATTTATAAATCTGACACCTACTTATGGTGCTACTAATGATAAGGATAACAAAAAGAAAAATTCTCTTAATATTCAAAAATGTTTTCATGTTTGTCGTAAAAGATTCAGAAATTTATCTGCAAAAATATGAAATACTGGTTAAATAATCACTTGAGAGATGAACTTTATTTTAGAGCCTGTTTAAAAATGACTGAAATCTTTTTCTAAAGAGGTTTCCGTATCCGTCAGATTACTTCTTTCTTTGATGCGACCAAACTTTAAAAAAGATGTATCAGACAGATTTAACGGAAACCGATTGGCAATATATAACAAAAGTATTGAACCTGCAAGAAAGAAAGCGAAAATATGATTTGCGATTGATTTGGAACGCTATATTTTACCTGGTAAAGACAGGTTGTCAATGGCGGATGCTTCCTCTTGACTTTCCCAAGTGGCAGTTGGTCTATTACTACTATCGCAAATGGGCCTCTCAATTGGATTTTGACTTGTTGTTAGAGAAATTACGTGGGCATGTACGTGTGAAACGTGGTCAAAGCATGGCTTTCTTATTGCCGTTATGGTCACCATAGCTAATGTGCATGACAGTAAAGCCGCTTATTTGCTGATGAGGGTTCTTAAGGAGATGTGCTCCAGTGTAAAAAACATCCTTGCCGATGGAGGTTACCGAGGAGAACTTGTCGATAACATAAGAAAGAAATTCGGATATGTCATTCAGGTTGTTATCAGCGCGTACAAGGAACAGTGATTCAGACCCATTCAAAAGAGATGGATTGTGGAAAGAACATTCTCATGGATGGATTACAATAGAAGGCTCTGCCGAAACTATGAACTAACATTCGATTCGGCAGAGGAAATGGTCAAATTAGCCACTATAAGATTATTATTGAGGAAAATTTAAACAGGCTCTTATTAGATTTTGGTTTATTCTTTTAAATAGGGATATTTGGAAAATGTTATAGAATTAGTCAACTTATTTATTGCTAGTTAGTTGGCTTTTGTGTTTTTAGGTGTGTCTCCCAAAAATATCAAACTTAACATTGTACGTTCCGCCAACTTTCTATTGATTTGAGCCTATCCCAACTCATAGTGAGGGACAAAAAGAAAAGCGTTAACTGCTTGATTTCATGCAATTAACGCTTATTTTCTTCGTGGACCAGCCTGGGCTTGAACCAGGGACCTCCAGATTATGAGTCTGTTGCTCTAACCAACTGAGCTACAAGTCCGATGCATCCTTGCTTGGATAGCGAGGGCAAAAGTAGCATTTTCTATTGAAATATGCAAGGCTTTTGGATAAAATTCCTTGTAATCTTTGTCCTTAGAACTTATAAGTCCGTTTTGGATTCTTAGGAAACCAGCCTTTTTTCACTCGTTCTTCCTGCTCGAATATCTCCTTGATAGTCCAGAACGAGGAAAATGCAAAGACGCCCAGAAGGGAGGATATCATGATGTTCTCTGTATAAAGGGAGGCGATGATGCCGCCGATGCCGAGTAAAAGGAAAATCCACCAGCACTTGGTGCCCCAATAATATTCGGCTTTCACAACTATGGGGTGAAACAAGCCGATGATGAGGAATGTGCAGATACCTATGACAAGGCCCGACAGATGATATTCGTTCAAGAAATCCATTGTTGTTCGTTATTTCTCGGGGCAAATAGGAATCTCCTTCTTGATGCTCTGTTCCAGGGAAATCAAGGTCTCGGTAGCGGTTACGCCAGGAATCTCCTGCATCTTGTTGTTCAGCAAATCCATCAGATGCTCGTTGTCGCGGGCAT
The DNA here is from genome assembly GCF_004793475.1 of Bacteroides muris (ex Afrizal et al. 2022). Classification (GTDB taxonomy): domain Bacteria; phylum Bacteroidota; class Bacteroidia; order Bacteroidales; family Bacteroidaceae; genus Bacteroides; species Bacteroides muris. The sequence goes on from NZ_SRYZ01000037.1 coordinate 6,952, forward strand.
ATACCTTGGTCAGCATGGTGTACGGACCAGTGGTGAAGTGGCATTCTACGATTTCGGGAATCTTGCCCAGCTCAGCAACTACCGTCTTATACATGGAGCCCTTTTCCAGCTTGATTCCTACGTAAGTGCAGGTTCTGTATCCAAGGGACTTGGGATTTACATGATAGCCTGAGCCAACAATAACGCCAAGGTCAATCAAGCGCTGTACACGTTGATGGATGGCAGCACGTGACACGCCACATTCAGCAGCTACGTCCTTGAAAGGGATACGGGCATTCTGGGAAATGATTTCCAGAATCTGCCGGTCAAGATTGTCTATTTTTTCCATAATAGTAAATAAGTAAAGTTCTTCTTGTTATCAAATAGTAAGCAAATATAGGACTTTATTTTAATTTATCTATGAAAAGGGATAGAAAAATGAATAAAAGTGAGGATAACGGTTAGGCGCGGATTACGCGGATTTCACGGATTTAGTTTACCAAATCCGCGTTATTCCTCGTAATCCGCGCCTAAAAGAAGTATCAAGAGGGTTTTGCCCCTCCCTTCGGATTGTTACATTACTTCTCGATACCCAACAGTTCCACTTCGAATATCAAAGTAGAGAACGGCTTGATTTGGCTACCGGTTTCTCTTGAACCGTATGCCAGGTCGTAGGGGATATAGAGTTCCCACTTAGAGCCGACGGGCATCATGGTGAGGGCCTCTGTCCAGCCTTTGATTACCTGGTTGGCACGGAAAGTAGCAGGTTCGTTGCGCTTGTAAGAGCTATCGAATTCTGTTCCGTCAATCAGCGTACCTTTGTAGTTTACTTTCACCTTGCTGCTGTCGGCAGGAACAGCACCGTTACCTTTGGTGATGATTTTGTATTGCAGACCGCTCGGGGTAGTTACTACACCTTCTTTAGCCTTGTTCTCAGCCAGGAACTTTTCACCGGCAGCTTTGTTGTCAGCATACTTTTCTGCAGTTGCTTTTTCTTTGATGGCATCCATCTGAGTACGCATGTACTCTTGAGCTTTCATCATATCCATAGCACCACCCTTGCCGATGACACCTGCTACGAAACCTGCCAGCAGATTTTCGCGGCTGATGCTCTGTGTGGAGTCGTTGCCGAAGATTTGTTGGTTGAAGCCTTCCACCCATTGCTTGCTGACCATCTGGCCTACTTGCAGACCGGCCATGTAAGCCACATCTTTCTTATCGATTTTGGCTGCGCCTTCGTTGAAACCTTTCAGGAATTCTGACATCTGGGTTGAGTCAATGCCTTGTTGTGCAAGATACTGGTCCAAACCTTCTGTACGTGCCATACCGATGGCGTAAGATAATGAGTCGATGTCCGTCTTCAAATCAGCTTTCGGACTTTGAGCAGTACAAGATGCCATACCGGCAGCTACTGCAAGAGCCATGAGAAATGTTACTTTTTTCATTTTGCTTTTACTTGTTGTTTATTTAGATAAAATTTTCTGTAATTCGACTTCGAATACGAGCGTGCTGTGGGGAGGAATCATCTCGCCGGCACCCTGCGCTCCGTATGCCAGGTCGCTGGGGATGTAGAGTTTCCACTTGGCACCTTCGGGCATAAGCTGAAGGGCTTCCACCCAACCGGGTATCACTTGGTTTACACCGAATGTGGCAGGCTGGCCGCGCTTGATGGAGCTGTCGAACAGCGTTCCGTCAATCAGTGTGCCTTCGTAGTGGCATTGTACCTGGTCGGTTGCTTTGGCATAGTGACCGACGTTTCCTTCTGTGATAACTTCGTATTGAAGTCCGCTGGGAAGCGTAACAACTCCCTCGCGTTTTTTGTTCTCTTCCAGGAACTTTTTGCCGGCTTCTATGTTTGCTGCGTTCATCTTCTCCTCCAGTTCGGCGAAGTACTTGTTGACGATGTCACGGGCTTCTGTGTGGCTGATTGCCGTCTGGTTGCCCTCCAAAACGTCTTTGATTGCTTGTGCAAAGTCATCTATTGCAATGCCTTTGGCACCCATGCTTAAAAGATTCTGACCTATTCCAAGGCCGATAGCATAACTGAATTTGTCCATAAGATTCTTTTGTTGACGACCGGATTGGTTTCTTTTCCAGTCTATTGCAAATTTATGAGTGGCAAAAGTACGTCTTTTATTTGAATGATAAGGCTTTTAAGTATTTAATTTTTCTTATTTATATCACAACTTGAACATTCTTCTTATATTTGTCTTACTTTAATAAAGGAAAGGAGCGGAAAATGAAGAACTTGGTCATATTGTCGGGTGCTGGTATGAGCGCCGAGAGCGGCATCAGCACATTCCGTGATGCGGGCGGATTATGGGACAAATATCCGGTGGAGCAGGTGGCGACTCCCGAGGGGTATGCACGTAACCCGGAACTGGTCATTAATTTCTATAACGAACGTCGCAAGCAGTTGCTCGATGTGGTGCCGAATGCCGGGCATCTGGGTGTTGCCGACCTGGAAAGGGTTTTCAATGTAACGGTCGTCACTCAGAACGTAGATAATCTGCACGAGCGGGCGGGGAGCACGCGGGTGATACACCTGCATGGGGAACTGACGAAGGTTTGTTCCAGCCGCGACCCTTATAATCCGCATTTCGTCAAGGAACTGGCGCCGGAGGAATATGAAGTAAAGTTGGGCGACAAGGCGGGCGACGGTACGCAGCTCCGCCCGTTCATCGTGTGGTTCGGCGAGCCGGTGCCGGAGATTGAGACTGCCATCCGGTATGTGGAGCAGGCGGACATCTTCGTCATCATCGGCACCAGCCTGAACGTTTATCCCGCTGCGGGACTGCTGAACTACGTGCCCCGTGCCACCGAAGTGTATCTGATAGACCCCAAGCCGGTGGACACGCACGTCATGCGTCCGATACATGTCATTCAAAAGGGAGCTTCGGAAGGGGTAAAAGAGTTGAAGGCGCTGCTTGCAGCTACCCAGCCTCCTTTGCCTTAGGACTTAATCTCCTACGTCTTAGGACTTAGCCCCTCACGGTATAGGACTTAATATGCAGAACATCCGGATGTTTTAGGTACTCACTCCTATACTGTAGAGAGCTGGGTATAGGGGAGATTCCCGCAAGGTATAGGTCTTGCGGGAACAAAGTATATTTGTCCTCGAAATTTGTGCTATTTCTTTATCACGGCCCGTAATACGAACCAGGCATGATGGGCTACGGTACTCATTAGTCCGTAATGCCGCGCCATGATGCGGAAGCGTTCGCGCAGGGATGCCTGACGGTTCTGGGTGGTCATTCCTTCCTCCAGATAGGCGATGAGGGTGAGATGGGTATTGTGCAAGGTTCGTGCCTTTTTCATCACCCGGATGCACCAATCGAAGTCAGCGGAGAAGCGGTATTGCAGGTCGTAGGGTTCCACAAGGGAAGCTTTGGCAAAGAAGGCCTGATGGCAGACCAGCATGCCCTGCTTGAAGCTTCGCCAGGTAAGCGCTTCCGGGGCGGAGAGGCGGCGCATGCGGATGAAGTGCCCTTCCTTATCCACCAGCGCTGTTTCGCCATACAGCACGTCGGGCAGTTCGCTGCTGGAGATGGAGTGCACCATCTGCTGCAAGGTGTCGTCTTCGTGGAAGCTGTCGCCGGCATTGAGGAAGCAGAGGTAATCGCCGGTGGCAAGGCGGATGCCTTTGTTCATGGCGTCGTACAGTCCCTTGTCCGGTTCGCTCACGATGCGGGTGATGCGGTCTTTGTACCGGTCGATGATGGAGAGCGTGCCGTCTTTGGACGCACCGTCCACAATGATGTATTCCACGTGGTGGTAGGTTTGCGAGATAACGCTTTGAATCGTGTCCTCCAGTACCGCTTCGGCATTGTAGGTCACGGTGATGATGCTGAATTTCGGGGTGGGGTGGTTATGCATTTCTTCCGGTCACTTTGTTGTAAAGGTCAATGTATTTCTTGGCGACGACGTTCTCCGAATAGTGGGATACGGCTTTCCGGCAGGCCTGTTCCGAGAGGCTCGGGTAATCTGGTTCGGTCAGCGTCCAGTAGATGCCGTTGGCAAAGTCTTCCGAGGACTTGTATTGTGCCACGTAGCCGTTGTGCAGATGGTCTATCATCTCAGGAATGCCGCCTACGTTGAATCCGACGCAGGGAATGCCGCACGCCATGGCTTCCATGATGGTGTTCGGCAGGTTTTCTTCCAGAGAGGGGGTCACGAAGATGTCTACGGCATTGTAGATGTTCACCAGTTGGTGTTCGTTGCTGACGAAGTTCAGCGGATAGACCTTGAATGGAAGCAGGTTCTCCAGTTGTTGCGACTGGTTGCCGAAGACGACCACGCCCAACTGTTCCCGGAGTTCGGGATGCTTGTCGGCCAGCAGGCGGCACGATTCTATCAGGTAGTCGATACCTTTCCTCTTGTCCGTAATCTTCACCGAGCCGAACAGCACGAGCTTCTTGTCTTGCGGAAGGAGGCAACGGTTGCGGGCTTCCTGTCGGTTGCGGGGTTTGAAGAGGTTGGTGTTGATGGGGTTGGGGATGCACGTCACGGCATGTCCGCTGAAGAGGGCGCTTGTGCGGGCGCGTTCTTCCAGCCAGTGGCTGCATGTCACGAAGTTGATTCGTCTTCCTTTATAAAGGTTCATCTTCTTCCGGAAGATACGGTAGGAGAGGTCGCGCTTGCTTCCGCCTTCATGGATGAAGGGGCAGTTGTGGCATTCCTGCCGGTAACGGGTGCACTCGCGGGCATGGTGACAGATGCCGGTGCAGGGCCACATGTCGTGCATAGTCCAGACGACGGGCTTGCCCGAGGCGAGAATCTTCTCGATGTTCCTCAGCGAGAGCATCCCCTGGTTTATCCAGTGCAGATGGATGACGTCTGCCTGCTGGAATTCGGGCAGTGAGGTGATGTCTGTTCCCGTGTTGGCAATGTCGACGGCAAAGATGTTCTTTTTGTTGAAGCGGTTGGCGCTCCAGATGACGATGCGCTCCCAGACGAACTTCCACACCATGCGCCAGTTATGGTCCAGTGACACAACGGAGATTTGGTCGGTCTGCTTGTCGCGTACCAGCAGCTTGGCTTTGATGCCGTGGTTCTTGAGCGATTCCATGAGACGGCTGGCGGCGATGGCTGCGCCGCCGATGCGCTCGGATGTATTGATAAGTAGTACTCTCATGACTGTTGTTCGTTTCTTCTTTTTTGGATGGCTTTGTAAACGATAGGTTGCTGTTGCGTTATTTTCTTCTGGGATAATTGCGACAGAGCGAGGTAGATGTCGTCAAATTCTCTACGGCTGTCTTCTGAGAGGTCGTTCAGTTCAGAGAGGTTTTCTTCACTAATCTCCTCTAATGCCTTTATCCGCTTCTTTAAATCCTCCAATTCCTGATGGCTGTTCACTGCGGGAAGTCCTTGCTCGGTGAAAGCGAAAGGCAGTTTGCGTGTACCGCCCCAACTTGAAGTCACAATTTGTGACTTCAAGTTGTCCCATTTTTCCTTTGTCAGTTGAAACATGAAATCAGAAGGAAACCTTCTTACTTCGTGTATTCGTTTTTGTATGATTTCTTGTTCCATAGCGTTCTTTGCTTCAAGTTATCCCTTCTTGTCGGAAATATGAGACAAAAGTAGTGGTTTTCGGGGAGAAACAGCACCTGTTAGGCTCTGAAATCTTCTTCCTTATGTACGTTTAGCTTTGATTTTGAGATAAGCCCAGCGCACCATTCTACCAAGGAAGTTATATCTCATGCCATGATTTTTTAGCGCTTGGGCATAGAGGGCTTCGATGGCAGGGTTTTCTTTGATGGGAATATTGTTTAGGATGATGCTTTCCGTCCGGTAAGGTCGGTCATACTCGTACCATCCGAATAGCCGGCTGGAGTTGAAGTGGGTACCATTACCTATTCCGATATTCTTTATCAGTGTGTGGGTGGGGGATAGGCAGAGACCTTTCTGCTTGTAGATAGCTATTTCCCAGCAGATGTCCCAAGGGATAGGATGTTTGTCGAGTGAATGCAGGCAGTGGAAGTTACCGCCGTATTCCAGTTTCTCGAAGTCTTTTACAGTCATTCCTTGCAGGGCTTCCTTGCGCGAGGTGAAATGGACGAAGTGCTGCCATCGGTCTTTCCATGTCGCCCATCCCCATCCGCTCATGTGGGGAGTGAAATAGGTGTCGTCCGATTGTTGGATATCCAGGTTAGTGAAACCTGCTATATGCATTACTTGTGGGGTATGGATATATTTGTTTAAGGCATTGTTCATATATTCCAGAAAGACAGGTGAGGTGCAGATGTCATCTTCCAGTACGATAATTGTGTCGTGGTGTTGCAGTACGTAGGCGATGCCTTCGATAATGTTGTTTTCTAAATAGTAGTTTTCCGGGCGTTCTACTATATGTACCTCGCCGAATCCGTCGATAGTGTGTAGATACTTTCTCAGCCTGTTCACTTCTTTCCATGATCTCTTGTCTTTCCCGCCATCGCTGAAGATGTAGAGGGGAGTACGGTCGGCAAGTTTGTTCTTCTTCAGATGCTCTATGGTCTGCTTGGTGTTGTGCAGCCTATTGTAGACAAACAGGGCTACGGGGGCTGTGGATAATGTTTTCATGATGTCTGGATTAAGTGTAGGTCGAAGGCAAGGGCTGCTGGATAGTGATTGTTTATTTTTTCTTGCTCTTCCTCCGTGTAGCGGTGCAGGGTAGGGTAGTTGTAGAGCAGGAACTCTTTCAGTCCATTGGGCGCTTTCAGACGTAGTGGACCGAACGGAATCGATTGCAGACAGTTGAGACTCGTCTCCAAAACATGGTCGGTGGTGGTAATCACATTGTTGTAATATAAGGTTTTCCATGAGTTGAAACAACTTTGCATTATCACCATCAAACGGTAGATTGTCTTTTTAGAGAGTGTCATATCAACTATCCGGTTCAGAAGGCAGGCAACAGCTCCACGATTGGTAGGGTTGGATATTTGGCATTTTCCGAAATGCTTCCACAGCCATACTTCTTTTCCCATCAGGCAGCATTTCATAAAGTTGACGGTTTCATATTGTATCTTCCGCAATAGCTTGTTGTCTGGAATACGGTCGAAGGGGAATATATCGACAAAGATTCCCTGGTGCATGGGTACATCCTTGAACATTTCCTCTATGAATAGGGTGTTGTTCTTTTTGACCTTAGCAAAGTAGTAGGGGGTATGAGGATCTGTTTCTATCCATGAGAGAAAGTATGGCTCTTTCAGTTCTTGGGAAGCTATCCGGAGAAACTTATTATAGTCTTCCCGTTTCATACCTATATCTATGTCGTCATCCCAAGGAAGAATCGCTTTGTCATAGAGTGCCCCTATTGCTGTTCCGCCGATTACAAAATAGGGGATATTGTGTTTGTCGCAGATGCGCACAATCTCTTCTAGTATTTCGTATAACACCTGATGTAGTTGGGTCAGTTCTTCCGGGGTATATTGCTTCATCATGGATACCATTTTTGATTGATGTCTGCAAAAATAATGATAATAGTTGAAAGGAGCACTTTTCAGTTCAATCTTCTTTTGCGAAATCGGACTTGAGTTTTTCTATCAGTGTGGCGGACTCCCCGCTTACCACTTTCCGGCAGAACATCTTTCCAGACTGCCGCAATACCGGCAGGTCCTTGAGTGTCATCACGCGGATGGATGCGCCGTAGTCTATGTAGTGCAAGGGGGTGAGACGGGTAAGTCCGGGGTATTCTCCCTCTAGAAGAAGCCCTTTTGAGGCAAAAGGGGAGTTGAAAACAATAGTTTGTATGCACAGTTCGCTGGGTACAAAACAAGTCTTGAAGTAGCGTATCATATCCTTCTCCGTGCACAGCTTTTCATATACATATCGTGCGCAGGGCAGCGTGATGGCCCAATAGTCGGAACCGAAATAGACATCTGCCTGCTTGCCTTCCAAGGGTGCGAAAGGAGCTTTCCGGATGGGGAGTATCTGTGCCAGCTTGCGCGATGCTACGATGAGTTTGTTTTTCCACCATATACTCTTCCAAGGCAAGTCACGGAAAGGGTGGTAATGGGTTATCTTGTGCAACTGCTGTTTCACGGTGCAGTGTGTCAGGTTGAAACCGCCGATGAATTCAGTGTCTTGATGCTCCTCGAAATAGCGGTGGATGGCGTTGTTGCTCCATAATGGGTAGTCCTGCCCGCTCAGGCATACTACGCGGGTATAGGGGATACCGCTGTGCAATACGGCGGCAAGCAATTCTTTCTGGTATTCCACTTGTTCCCATCCTCCCCAGCTTATCCGGTGGCGGGGCACGAAAGTGACCTTGTCTCCCAAGGCTTCTTCAAAAGGGTGTATATCGGCATTGAGGTCGATGTGTACGTAGAAGTCTGCCCGGTCGTCCAATGCGGCAACCAGGCGTGCCAGATGCGGAGCATCCTTATAAGCGGATATGATATAGGCTATGCGGCTCATGCTCTTTTTTTCTTTAAGAGGAATTCAATGCTTTCCCGGAAGATGGTAGATTGTAGTTTCCACAAAACCAGTGCATAAAGCCCGGCTACCATAATGATTTTGGCTGCCATATTTAAGTATAGGTTTTCTATGGGTTGAGTGGCATAGTGAGTTGATACTACGAGTACAATGGATAGGGAGAGATAAGGAGAGATGTCTTTCAGCATATCGCGCAGTCTTAATCCTATCTCCCTCTTGACAAAACGGAACCATACAAACAGCCAGCCGATATTGATAATGACGAAAATACGCAGCATCCACTCCAACCCGTATGGGTATATGGCACATACAGCTACTATTTGCAGCAGGCTCAAGCTGATGGTGCTCCACATATAGATAGAAGAATGCCCCCGGCTGATGAGCACGTTGGAGAACAGATTGTTGACGGGAATAAATGCTCCCCAAATACATAACAGTTGCAAGATATCGGCACTGGGCAGCCACTTCTCCGTGATAGTGATTATAATCAGTTCTTTCGATACCAAGCTCAATCCCAGCATGGCGGGGAAAGAGATAAAGGCGGTGAAGCGCAGCAGCTTTCTGAATATGGCGAGTTGCCGTGCCTTGTCGTCGGCAACCCGGGTAAAGACGGGTTGTGCAATGCCGTTTATCATGCCCGTAATCGTGGTATGTCCCATGCCGTTCCACTTGTTTGCCTGGGTAAAGTTGCCTACTTCCCGTTCCGAATAGAACTTACCCAGCAGGACGGAGAACAGATTGTTATTGATTATGGTGAAGATATTCGTAATGATTATCTTACTGCTGAACCCTATCATCTCCTTAATGGGTGTGAAGTCGAACCGGAAGCGGGGTCTCCAACGCGAGAAGTAGAAGTTAAGAATCGTCATTACGGTGATGAAAGAGATGCTTTGCAATGCAATCCCCCAATAGGCGAATCCGTTGGCAGCGAGTGTGATGCCCACAATGCCGGAGACTATCAGACTTGAAATGGAGATGATGGTAGTGTCCTTGATTCTGAGATTCTTGAACAGATAGGCTCTCGGTGCGATGCTCATGCTTGAAATGACGAATCCCAGGAAGGAGAGGCGGGAAAGCGGTACCAGTTCGGGAGTATGGTAGAAATCGGCAATCAGTGGCGCTACAAAGAAGAGCAAGATATATATAGTAGTGCTGCACATCAGGCTGAACCAGAACACGGCATTGTAGTCCTTATGCAAAGCCTCCTTCCGGTTGGTCAGTGCAGAGATGAAACCACCTTCCTGCAAGGCGGCGGCAATGGCGGAGAAGATGGTAAGCATCCCTACCATACCATAATCCGAAGCATCCAGCAATCGGGCAAGGACTATTCCGAAACCTAGATTCAACAACTGCTGTATACCGTTGCTGAATCCTCCCCAGAAGAGGCCTTTGGCTGTTTTTTCTTTGAGTGATGTATCGGACATAGTTTATTTTCTTGATTGAATGCAGAAGTATAGGGCGTTTTGAACGCAGAGACACAAAAACACAGAGTTTTCCTTTTCCCTTTTTTCTTTCTCTGTGCCTTCGTGTCTCTGTGTTATCATTTACAAGTACAAGCCTATTTCACCTCGCTGCCCGGCTTCACCTCCTTCAGCAGTGAGGTCACCGCCAGCGAACCGTCGTAGTTCTCGGCAGAGAGAATCATTCCCTCACTTACCAGCCCGTTCTTGAATTGGCGTGGAGCGAGGTTGGCAATGAACAGCACCTGCTTGCCTACCAGTTCTTCCGGTTTGTAGTGCTGGGCAATGCCGCTGACGATGGTGCGGTTTTCCAGTCCGTCGGCAATCTTGAACTTCAGAAGCTTCTTCATCTTGGGCACAGCTTCGCATTCAAGCACTGTACCTACGCGGATATCCAGCTTCTCGAACTCTTCGAAAGCGATGGTCGGCTTGATGGGGTTTGCTTTGTAGGTGGCGGCTTCGTTTGCCTTCTTGGTGGCAAGCAGCTTGTCCACTTGTGCCTGGATGACGTCGTCCTCTATCTTTTCGAACAGCAGTTCGGGGGTGCCCAGCTGATGTCCGGCAGGCAGCAGGTCGGTGTGTCCCAGTTCTGCCCAGTCGAAGCTGTCCATGTTCAGCATCTTGCGAAGTTTTTCGCTGCTGAAAGGCAGGAACGGTTCGAAGGCAATGGCAAGGTTGGCAACCAGCTGCAAGGAGATGTGGAGAATGGTGGCTACGCGATCCATATCCGTCTTGGCAAGCTTCCACGGCTCTGTGTCGGCCAGGTATTTGTTTCCGATGCGGGCAAGGTTCATCGCTTCCTTCTGCGCGTCGCGGAACTTGAATACGTCCAGCAGCTTCTCTACCTCTGCCTTGACGTCGGCAAACTCTTTTAGCGTCTCGCGGTCGTATTCGTTCAGTTCGCCTGCGGCAGGCACTACGCTGTCGAAGTACTTCTTGGTGAGTTGCAGGGCGCGGTTCACGAAGTTTCCGTATACGGCAACCAGTTCGTTGTTATTGCGTGCCTGGAAGTCCTTCCAGGTGAAGTCGTTGTCTTTTGTTTCCGGTGCGTTGGCTGTCAGCACGTAGCGCAATACATCCTGCTTGCCGGGGAAGTCAACGAGATACTCGTGCAGCCATACCGCCCAGTTGCGTGAAGTGGAAATCTTGTCGCCCTCCAGGTTCAGGAACTCGTTGCTCGGCACGTTGTCCGGCAGGATGTAGCTACCCTCTGCCTTCAGCATGGCGGGGAACACGATGCAGTGGAACACGATGTTGTCTTTTCCGATGAAGTGCACCAGACGTGTTTCGGGGTCTTTCCACCATTTCTCCCACGTGTCGGGCAGCAGCTCCTTGGTGTTGCTGATGTAGCCGATGGGGGCATCGAACCATACATAGAGCACCTTGCCCTCGGCGCCTTCCACGGGAACGGGGATGCCCCAATCCAGGTCGCGGCTCACGGCACGCGGCTGCAAGCCCATGTCGAGCCAGCTCTTGCACTGGCCGTAAACGTTGGGACGCCACTCTTTGTGGTCTTCCAGAATCCATTGGCGCAACCACTCCTCGTGCTTGTCCAGCGGCAGATACCAGTGCTTCGTCTCGCGCATCACGGGCTGGCTGCCGCTGATGGCGCTTTTCGGATTAATCAGGTCTGTAGGGCTGAGGCTGGTGCCGCACTTCTCGCATTGGTCGCCGTAGGCACCTTCGGCATGGCAGTGGGGGCACTCGCCGGTGATGTAACGGTCGGCAAGGAACGTCTTGGCTTCCTCGTCGTAGTACTGCATACTGGTCTTTTCGATGAATTCTTCCTTGTCATACAGTTTGCGGAAGAACTCGGAAGCAGTGTCGTGATGAGTCTTTGAAGTGGTGCGGCTGTACACGTTGAAGGAGATGCCGAACTCTTCGAAAGACTTCTTGATAAGCGTATGATAGCGGTCCACCACGTCTTGAGGGGTAATGCCTTCCTTCTTGGCGCGGATGGTGATGGGCACTCCGTGTTCGTCGGAGCCTCCGATGAAGATTACATCTTCCTTTTTCAGTCGCAGGTAGCGGACATAAATATCGGCAGGGACATAAACGCCTGCCAGGTGTCCGATATGAACCGGTCCGTTTGCATACGGCAGTGCCGATGTCACGGTGGTACGTTTGAATTTCTTTTCCATTGTGTTAGTATGTATCTCTTTTGTTATGAACGCTTTTGGAAGTGCAAAGATAGCTGTTTTCTGCAAAATATGAGTATTCTTCCAGATTCTTTCCAGATTTAGGCTTCATCTTTGCCATACAAAATGAACAAACTTGGTATTGATAATGTAAAAAAACGAAATGACTATGAAACTGGAAAAGTACTTCTTATTATTGGCGTTAGGCGTGTTTGCCTTTGCCTTGCAAAGCTGTGATGATGACGACAACGACGGAATCTCCGTGCCCGCGGAACTGAGTAATGCGTTGGCCAAGGAGCATCCCAATGCCCAGCGTATAGAATGGGAAACAAAAGGTGCATATTATGTGGCTGATTTCCATGAGGACAATTTCGAAAAGGAGGCCTGGTTCACCAAAGACGGTGTATGGCAGATGACCGAAACCGACCTCCGTTATGCAGACCTTCCCGCTCCGGTGAGAAGCTCTTACGAGAGTAGTACCTATTATAATGTATGGAAGGTGGAAGATGTAGACAAGCTGGAACGTAAGGAAATGGCTGTTGTCTACATCATCGAAGTGGAGAAAGGTAATCAGGAAATGGACCTCTATTATTCGGAGGACGGCATTCTGGTGAAGGAAGTGGCCGATGCGCACAACGGCGGTTCTCCCGAAGATTATCTCCCTTCTGATATTTCCGCTGCCATCAAAGATTTTATAGCAGAGAAATATCCCAATGCCCGCATTGTGGATATTGAAAAAGAAAAGAACGGTATGACGGAAGTCGAAATCGTGCACGGAAGTATCAGCAAGGATGTGATGTTCACCGCTGAGGGTGCATGGGCCTATACTATCTGGGATATCAGTAAGAGACATCTGGAGGATGTAGTGAAGAACGCCGTTACGGCTGCCCATCCCGGTTATGTCATTGATGATGCCGACTTTATTGAGACTCCCGATGGCAGTTACTTTTTGGTAGAGATGGAGCAAGGGGAAAGGGAAATCTACGTAAAGGTGACAGCGGAAGGTGAAATACTGCCATAGTCTTATACTGAATACTTCCCTTTAAATCAGCGTATTGTATTTACCGCTTGTTTACCTTCTAATGTAAAGCCGTTTACCATAGGGTGTAACGGCCGTTACTCCATATTGTAACGGTCGTTACATCATAGTGTAAAGCCTTTTACCTCGTAGTGTAAATGAAGTTACCGTTTGGGGTAACCGGAGTTATCATGTGAGGTGACCGGAGCTGTCATGTGAAGTTGTACTCTTCTACATAAGCGTCGAAGTACTCCGTCCGTTGGAGTCCTAAGTTACGGGCAATTGCAATGACTTGTTGCTGCTCGGCAGGCGAGAGCAAGGTTTCCCCTTTCCGCTTCTGATAATATCTTCGTATGCCCCATAAGCCGATGAGCCGGTAGCGGAACGCGGCGGACTGGCCGACAGAGATGGCTTCCGCCGTGTGGATAAAGCCTTTGGCATAGCGCACTTTCTTGTTCGGGCAATAATATCTGCATTTTCCCGCTGTAGTCTCCATTGCTTTCGGATTCAGTACATATAGGAAGATGGTGTTTGAGGGAGCATGCGTATATGCAATCCGGCGCAGGCAGGTGTCGGCATGGGGGCATGTGTCAGTGGCGCATAAGCCGAAGTTATGGGGGACTTTGGAATAATCGAAGGTTTCTTCTTTCATTATCTTTCTGTTTTAAAGTCCTGCAAAGGTACAATTAGTTTGAAGAAACTTTGCCTGATATTTGTTTTATCTCGAAAACCTCCTTCACCATCGGCCGGCAAGAGGGAAGGAAGTTTCACCGGGAATGCCGATGAACAACGCGTTTCAGAAGAAGATGAAGGATGTGGAGGATTGTTGTGACTCTGAATTTGACAAGTTGTCAATCTGTTCTGTTCATGGTAGGGAGCCGGCAGGAGTCAAAGTTCGATGGTATGGTTGTGCACCACCGATGACTCCTGCCGACTCCCGGTAACTCCTACTGTGAATCAGAGGGAGGCTGTAGCTATTTCTTGAATGCGGCAGGCATCCGGAGCACGTCGTTCACCTTGCGGACGGAAGGAGAGACATCGGCAGTGACACTGCCTCGCAAGTCGCGTGACGATGCAGCCACCACAAACTTGTATTTGCCGCCGTCGGTGACCCATGCATTCTGTTCTTCGTCGAATGAGGCTAAGTCATCCGTATGAATGGTAAGTGTGACGACTTGGCTTTCGCCGGGTTTCAGCAGGCGGGTCTTGCCGAATGCCTTGAGCTCGTGGACAGGCTTGTCCAGCTTGCCGGCAGGTGCTTCCACATAAAGCTGCACTGCTTCTTTGCCGGCTTTCCCGCCCGTGTTCTTTACGGACACCCGGATAGTCACTTCCCCTTGGCTGTTCTCTACCGAAGGTTTTCCATATTCGAAGGTCGTATAGCTCAGACCATAGCCGAACGGGTAACTTACCTGCAGTTTTTGCGTGTCGAACCATCGGTAGCCCACATAAATGCCTTCATCGTAAAGCGTATAATCCACGTTTTTCACTTTGTGCGTCAATCCGGTCTTTACGGACCACCGGCGGTCAATCTTCTGGTCTATCGGGAAGTTCAGCGAACTGCAATGGTCGCTCAGCGTAACCGGAAAAGTCATAGGAAGCTTGCCGGATGGATTGGCATGCCCGGTCAGTATATCGGCTACGGAGTTTCCTCCCTCTTGTCCGGCCTGCCAGGAGAGCAGGATGGCATCGGGCATATCCTTCCAACTGTCGGTTTCGATGACACCGCCCACGTTGAGCACCACTACTACCTTCTTGTTGGCCGCATGGAAGATACGGGTTACATTCTTCACCAATTCACGTTCCGTCTCCGACAAGAAGAAGTCGGAAGAGACCCGGTCGACATACTCACCCGAGATGCGGCCCAGCGTGATGATGGCCATGTCGTTGCTTCTTGCGGCATACTTGATGATGGCAGTGTCCATCGGCATTTCGCCGATACGTTTCTGCTCTCCTTGCTCTTGTGGCTTGTTGTGGGCCTGATAGAGAGCTTTGATGTTCTCATCCACGGTGATGTTCTGGTTTTTCAGTCCGTCCAGCAGCGATACTACGTAGGGACGGTTGATATCACCGGAGCCGGTACCTCCCGAGAAGAAGTTGTAGGAAACCACACCGAACAAGGCAATGTTTTTGTCTTGCGAAGACAAGGGCAGTGCCCGGTTGTCGTTCTTCAGCAATACCATGCCTTCGGTTGCCGATTGCCGGGTAACGGAGGCATGGGCCTTCATGTCGGGATTGTTGCCGTATTTGTATCCTTTGAAACGGGGAGTCTTGACTACCAGCTCAAGGATGCGGCGCACGTTGCGGTCCACCACGGCTTCGTCGAGTGTACCGTTTTTCACTCCTTCAATGATGTGGGCGGCTTGTTCCTTGGTGCCCGGTTCCAGCATGTCGTTGCCTGCAATCATTTGGGAAGCTCCGTCGGCTCCTCCCCACCAGTCGGTCATTACGGTGCCTTTATATCCCCATTCTTCACGCAGGATGGTGGTGAGCAGTTCCGGGCTTTCGGAGGTGTATACATCGTTGATGCGGTTGTACGAGCTCATGATGGTCCAGGGCTGGCTCTCTTTCACTACTATCTCGAAAGCTTTCAAGTAGATTTCACGTAAGGCGCGCGGAGAGACAATCGCGCTGTTGTTCATGCGGTTGGTCTCTTGGTTGTTGACGGCGAAATGCTTTACGGAAGTTCCTATGTCATTGCTCTGTACGCCGTCTACATAGGCCACGGCCATCTTGCCGGTCAGCAACGGGTCTTCACTGAAGTACTCGAAATTGCGGCCGCACAGCGGATGGCGGTGAATGTTGATGGCCGGAGCCAGCAGCACGTCGACACCATATTCCTTGGCTTCGTTGCCGATGACTTGTCCCACGTTCCTTACCAAATCCACATCCCATGTAGAGGCCAGTAGCGTTTCAATGGGGAAATGGGTGCAGAAGTAATTCTCTTCTCCTTCCACCGGCAAGATTCCGCATCCGGCAGGACCGTCTGAAAGAACCACACAAGGGATGCCCACGCGGGGAACCGGGTTGATGCGTCCCGCCGCACCGGGAATAACCTTCCAGGACTCTTTGATGTGAGGGGCCGCGTCAGGGTCTTGATGATACATGCGTGCTCCTACTATCAAATCGACTTTCTCTTCCAGAGTCATGGTCTTGATGATTGCGTCGATATTGTTTGCTCTTAGTTTCGGATTCCTGGCATCCACATGGGTGGAAGCAGCGAGGATAGCGGCAGTAGTTGCCAATCCTGTCAGTATTGTCTTTATTTTCATTGCAAGTGCCTGTTTAAGTATGATTTAAATTATTGGTTGTGCATCAACGGCAGTGGAACCATTCGCCCCATCCCATGACTGTGTAGTCTTTGCTGATTTTCTCCATCTTCTCGAAAGTGAGCCAGAAAGCCTCGCGGTGGTCAATCGTGTGCCCCATTTCGTTTTCATGTCCGGTAACTACCAGTTTGGGATTGAAGCCGTTCACTAAGTCGTTCATCCGGTGAGTCCAGCAGTTCACAACCAGTGCGTCCGGTCGGGGAATGTGTTGTTTGATGTTGACAATCCATTCCATGTCCTCTTTGTTGTATTGGTCGCCCACATGGGCAATGGTCTTTTTCTCGGCAGTGGTAACTACGTAGATGTTATTCATCAGGTTGTCTTGGTTGCCGGGGAATATCTTTACGCAGATGTGTCTGTTGTCGCTTAGCTCTATTTTCTTGTCAATCATTTCATGGGAACGTTCATGCAAGATTTCCTTTTTGTCCGGCAATATGTTTGTCGGCGCTACCACCGGCTTGCCGGCCTTCAGGAACATGTCCACAACAACCGGGTCTACATGGTCGCCGTGGTTATGGGTGAGGAACAGAATGTCGCATCGGTCTACAATCTGTTGTACCAAGGCATCGGGTAGCAGAGTTTTTCCTTGGCACCATCCTCTGGCAAGGTCGAAGGCCAAGGTGACCGAGGCAGTGCGGGCTACGATTCCCTCATTGTATATCTTGTACACCTTCATTCCTTTCTTCACCGGACTGGAAAGGTCGGTTATGACTTTATCCATCCGTGAAGCGATGAAGTTGCCAAGGGGTTTTCCATTGTCATATTTGGTCTCATGAAGCATGGCGTCCAAGTTATAGAGAGCTAGTTTCCGGTTCATTGGGGCACCTGTCACCGGAGGATTCTCAGTCAAGGCCTGGTCTATCAGGTCAAACATCTTGAAAGCTTGTCTGTTCAGGTATTTCTCGGAATTCCCCCAAAAGGCGCTTCTTTCTATCCCATCCTTTTTTTGGGCATAGGTGCTTTGGGGTGTCAGTAAGAGGATACATAGTCCTCCTATAAATAAGTGAAGTATAAAATTCTTTTTCATGATGTAAATGGATTGTTGAAGATTGTTTTATGGTGCGACAGGCTCTGTGAGAACGAGGAACCGTCCGATTCCTATGGACATTTCTGTTTGCGACTTGTTGAGGCAGCGGATGTATCGGGTTTGTGGCTCGTGGATGCGGAGGGTATCCAGGCGGTCTTTTCCGGTTTGCCGTAGTGGAAACCATACTTTCCCGTCGATAGACCCTTGGAACTGGCGTCCTTTGGATTTGCTTTTACGCAAATCGTAGACCAGTGCGACCGGTTGCTTGCTCTCTTCGATACGGAAACCGAAGTATTCTCCGGGAGCTATTGTCACCAATGGGAAATGGGGCGTTAATCCTACCATATCGTCCTCGCAGAAACAAGACAGTTCGTCGAAAGCTTGCGAACCTGCCAGTACTTCCGCTTTCTCTTTCGGTTTTTCGTCGGTGAGCAGGGTGTTTTCCACATGTTGCACGATGTTGCGGATGAAAGGTAACAATACTTGGGAGCCGCTTCGGATGCCATCCTGCTCTCCACGGCGGTAAGGGCGGCTGAAAACAGCTGTCGTTTCCAGAGCTTCCCGGGTTTTACGGTAGGCTTCGCGGCAGTTTTCCGTATCTTTCTTTTGGGCAAGTTCCAGCATTTTCATGGCTTCCACACCGGCTTCTCCCACATTGGCCGTTTGCGTCAGCCAAGGGCCGATTTCTTTTATCAGCTGCTCGTTTGCAGAACTGCTTCTGATAGTTTCAGGAGCTTTTCTTATCTGAGCAAACATGTTTATGATTTCGGCGGCTTCTTTCTCCAGATATGTTCCGGCAGCTAAGGATTGCCAGAACCGGGTGAGTAACTTGTCGGAATTGAAAGACTCTTTTCTGAAGAACATCCATGTGTTGGGACCGATGTCTGCGTTATGTTCGCAGAAGAGCCGGAATGCATCGGGAGCTTCCGGAACAAGTGCCTCACATGCTTTGTACCAGGCTTCCTCCGGATTGAATCCATTCATGTTCCAAGTGAACTGGGATATGCTCCAAAGCGCTACTTTGCTTGCTTCTGCAAATTCCATCGGATTGGAGACGAAGGCGTGCATGTCTGTAGCCGTATTCTTCTCCAGACCATGCACCGGCCCCATCAGCAGATGAGCCAGGCAGTAGTCATTTACCGGGAAATTCCACCAGACGTAGCAGGGACGTCCGATTCGTCTGTTGACCCACTGGAGTCCTTCGCATGTGATGTCGCTCACGACCTTGTCACCGGTCCACATGATATGGATGAAAGGGTCGAGTAGTTTACCCAGAATATCCAGATAATCGGTTTTTGCCCAGTCCTTGTTGTATTCGGTCGGACATAGGATGAGCTGTTGGATGTCTCCTTTCTTGTCTACGAACTCCTTCTTGAGGTGGTTCATGAAGGCGGCTTGCTTGTATGCATCCGTTCCCTCTCCTTCGATGTCATCGAAGAAGACGGCAAATGCCCTTACTCCAAGGCCGTACATGCTCTCCAGCTTTTGTATGGCGGCCTGCCGGTCTGCGTCGTTCCAGCGGATATCCATTCCGGGATGTAGTGCCCAGACAAAGTCCACTTTATTTTTCCGGGCTTCTATTACCAGCCTGCGGATGTTGTCCGCTTGTTCTTCCGGATAGGGTATACGCCATGAGGGGGAGCGATGGTAGGGGTCGTCTTTGGGGCCGAATATGTAGGTATTCATTTTCATGCGGCCATAGAATCTCAGTTGTTCTACCCTGTTCTCAAAGGACCAGGGAGTACCGTAAAAGCCCTCCACCACTCCTCTGAAGGCTATGTCGGGATAGTCCCGTATCAGGCAGACCGGAAGTTTCTTTCCTTCCAGGATTAGTTGCCGAAAGGTTTGGACAGCATAGAAAAGGGAACGGTCGTCATAGATTCCGATATGGATGCCGTTACTGTTGATTGTCAGGGTATAAGCGCCCGAACGTTGCATTTCATCGGTTGCTTTATCCAGTTTTCCGATAGTGATTGCTTGTTGGGCTTGTTCTGCTATGGGTACGGATTGCTTCAACAAGTTCATTGCATCCGTGTCAGGTGTTTCCGTGCTCTCTATCCGGTATCCTTCTTCCGGTATCTTTATCCACTTGTCAGATACGTCCATTTCCTGGGGAGTCGGGTAGACATTCACCTCTTTGGGGGGATTTCCTTGGTCACATCCTCCGAGAATCAGCGCCATGGGGAAAACACACGATATACATAATCTTATGGTTCTATTCATATTCTGTTGATTAAAGGCGGTGGGAAAAGCATCTATATTACTGGCAGGAATCGTCTGCTTTCATATCGTTTCTTATAGAAGAAAGCAGGAACAGGCTTGGCTTTTTCATACAAGCCTGTTCTCCTGAAGATATATGTTTACGCCAAGGTTACCAATCCTCGTTCTGGGTCAGGTTAGGATTGCGTTCCATCTCTACAAACGGTATGGGCCAGATTTCGTGTCGTGGCTGGTATACGCGTTCGTACATCAAGTCACCAAGGATGTCGGTAGCATTCTTAACCGTAGATTCGAGCAGCCCCCAACGGCGGAGATCCCAGTAGCGTTGGCCTTCACCTGCCAGTTCGCGGGCTCGTTCGTCGCGGATGCGTTGGGTTGTTTCGTCTTTACTGCCAACGGCCATCCAAGCCGGACCGGAGTTCAGTTCCGGCATGCGGACACGGGCACGAATCTTGTTGACTTCGGCAATCGCCTTATCAGTTTCACCCAGTTCGTTGTAGGCTTCGGCAAGCATCAGGATGACGTCGCCCAAGCGAATCAACGGGAATTCGTAGGGAGTACGGTTGTATTCTCCCCAATAACCGTCCATGTTGCCTTCGGGAATCCATTTGCGCCAGAAGTATGAATTCCAGCCTTCCGAGTTGCGGATAAAGGACTGCGCTTCCATAGGTGCGCCGCCTTTGGTAGGATCTACGATAACGAATTGTTTATCTCTCGGATTAGAACCGGCATCGGTACCTAGGTAATGAGAGAATGGAGTAATCACGTTCCAGCACAAGCGCGGGTCGCGGTCATTATAGGCGGCGGTTACTTTTTCTACGTCGCAGTCCAGCGTACTGATGATTTCCGTACTGGCATCGTTGATGGCAACCGCCAGACATTTGTGGCGGAACTGTGAAGTTCCGTTGTTGAATCCGGGGAACACCTCGTCCCAGTCGAACTTCTGTCCGTTGGGTTTCTCATACAAATCGACCAATTTGGTAGAAGGCACGATGCAGTTGCTGGCAATGAGTCGCATAGTGGCTTTGTTGCCAAAATAGCCGACGATATTCAAGGCATAGCCTGCGACATTACCGTCAATGGATTGGATGGCGAAAATCATCTCTTTGCTTCGTGCGCCGTTATAGAGCCGGAATAGGTTTTCGTAGTTGGGGTGCAACTCGTAGCCGTAATCGTTGGTCTTGTTGTACACGATTTCTTCAAAATCGGAAACGGCTTTTGTCCATTCTTTGTTGAAGAGGTAGACTTTGCCACGAAGTGCATACGCCGCTCCCTTGGTGGCACGGCCGTAATCTCCGGTTTCCCAGCTGATTGGCAGCTTGGCGATGGCGTCAGTCAGGTCGTTGATGATATGTTTGCGGATGTCTTCGGCGGAACTCCGCGGACTGGTCACCGTGGCGAATTCTTCTTCGATAATGCAGGTTTCGTCATAATAGGGCACTCCTCCCCAACAGTTGAGCATGCGGAAGTAGGCCATGGCGCGAAGGAACTTGGCTTCACCGATTATCGGGTCGATCTTGGTTTGGTCGATATCCATGGTCGAAACATTACGGATTACGGTGTTTGAACGATGGACCAGTTCGTAAAGATACTGCCAATGATTTTGTACGGCTCCACTGGTAGAAGCGAAAGAGGTTCCTCGCGAAATGTCGGCAAAGGGATTGGTTCCGTCGGCCAAGTCGGTACACATGTCGAAGGCAAACTCCAACCCGAAACACCATGGTTGCATCATAGCCTGGTATAGGCCGACAGCCGCCTGCTTGGCGTGAAGTTCTGTTTTCCAGAAAGTTGTGTTTGACAACTGGTCGGGACGTGTATAGTCCAGACTTTCACAACTGCTTAACAAGAGGGCAAAGCCTAAAAAAGCGGATAGTATATGTTTAACTTTCATCGTATTTTGCTTTAGAATGAAACATTGAGACCTATGGAATATTGACGGACAGCAGGATAACCTACGGTTGCTGCGACTTCAGGATCCAATCCCGGGAAGCTGGTAATGGTAAACAGATTGTCGATGCTGGTGTAGATTTTCAGGTTTTTTACAAAGAACTTTTGTGAGATTTTCTCAGGAACTGTGTAACCCAACTGAATGTTTTTGCAACGGAGGTAGGCCGCATTGTGAATGAAAGCGTCGCTGGCCATATCGTTCTTGCTGTTTGCACTGTTACGCAATATCGGATATTTGGATTTATAAGGATTTTCCTTTGTCCAGGCGTTGTCCGTTATATCTTTGATGAGTGAGTTACCCATGACAGTGGTAAACCGGAAGGCTTGGTTGTTATAATAAACGTCGTAGTCGCCCACGCCTTGAAGAAGCATACTGAAGTCGAAATTGTTCCATTTCAGGCTGAAGTTGGCACCGTATGTCAGTCTCGGACTGTCACCGTGGCCTATCTCTACGCGGTCGTCAGCATCCAGGTTACCGTCATTGTTGGTGTCGGCAAACAAGAAGTCACCCAGTTCGGGACGTTGATAGGTAGCGAAATATTTCGGATTCTTCTTTACCAGGTTCTCTACATAATCCAAGTCTGCCTGGTCGCGAACAATGCGGTCTACTTTCAGCACGTAGTATTGGTTGATGGGTTTCCCTTCCTGAATCTTGTGGACTCCGCTGATGGAAGCGACATCGCCTTGGAATTTCGTCACTTTGTTGCTGACGAAGCCCATATTGAAACCTACGGAGTAGGTCACTTTGCTGATTTTGTCGCTCCAGTTGATGTCAAAGTCAAAACCACGGTTGTTTACTTCACCGGCATTCTGGTTGGGAACGGAAGAGGTGCCATGCTCCAAAGGTACGGGAAGTGAAATCAAGATGCCCTTGGTGTCTCTGTTGAACCATTCGAATGAACCGGTCAGTCGGTTGTTCAAGAAACCATAGTCGATGCCGACATTCGTTACATATGTACTTTCCCAAGTCAGTTGGGAATTGGAGAGGGTTGTCTGCGAGAACCCTCCGGTGATGGTGTTGCCCAGTACATAGTTGGTGGTGGCATACAGAGCTTGGTACATATAGTTGTTGGATGCTGCGTTATTACCCAATGAACCGTAGGATGCGCGAAGCTTCAGGGAGTTGAGCCAGTTCTGATAAGGCTCCATGAACTTCTCTTGGGAGATGCGCCAACCGGCCGATACCGAGGGGAAATATCCCCACCGTTTGTTGGGTGCAAAGCGTGAAGAACCGTCGGCGCGCAGGTTGGCTTCCAACATATACTTGTCGTCCCACACTAGGTTGATGCGGCCGAAATAGGAACGCATGGCCCATTCGTTATAGTTGCCGGTGATGCGTCCCAGTGTGGAAGCTGCATCCAGGGCAGTCAATGATTCGTCGACGAGATCGTATTTCAGGTAATAATCATTGTCGTATTTGTTGTACTCTTGGCTGGCACCGGCCATTACCGAAGCATCGAGCTTGTCAATCTTGAATTCATAGCGGGCCGTCACGTCCGACGAACGGAAATCGTTACGGTAATTATATCTTCTGATATACGTCCGGACATCTCCTGCACGGAGCAGAATGGGACCGTCTTTTGTAAAGCGGAACAAGTCACGGTCGGTCAGATGGTGTTCCATACGGCGGTCCCAAGCATTGTAAGTATAAGAGGCGTCAATCGTCAATCCTTTGACAGGGGTGATACGTCCATACATCTTTGCTACGGTGCGGCGGGTGATGGTAGGGAATTCTTCTTTATAGAACCACATCCGACGATATGGATTTGCATTGCTGATATTTTCCTCTTCCGGGTTCTGAATGCCTCCATATAGGCCGGTTTCGGGGTCATACAACGTCATGCCCGGTACGGTATTGAATGCTCCGTAACCCCAGATTACGTCTCCGCCGGATGCAGCTGTGCTTGCCGAAGGATTGTTATAGTCCACATATCCGTATGCATTGGTACCTACGGTCAGCCAAGGCTTGATGTTGACATCTACATTGGCGCGCATCTGGTAGCGCTTGTAATTTGTATGATATATCATACCTGGATTGTTGACGTATCCGAAAGAGAGATTGTAACGGGCTGTTTTTGAACCGCCATTCGCCGTAATGTTGTGGGTTTGGACAACAGAAACTTTACGGTATATATGGTCTTGCCAGTCGGTATTGGGATATATGGTAGGGTTCTTGCCTGCGTCGTTGCGCCATTCGTCTATCTTGCCTTGCGAGAAGCGGGCAGCTTGTCCGTTGGCTATCAGACCGGCATTCTGAATTTCCATGAAATCGGCATAGTTTGTCACGAGGTTCAGGCGTTTGGCCACTTTTTCAAACGACACATTGCCGCTATATGTAATTCTTGAAGAGCCTTCCGTACCTTTTTTGGTAGTGATTAAGATGACCCCATTGGCGGCACGCGAACCGTATATGGACGATGATGCGGCATCTTTCAGAATGGAGATGGACTCGATGTCTTGTGGATTGATGTCGCTGATGCTGCCTCCGGTCATACCGTCGATGACAACAAGCGGATCGGAATTGTTCAACGTACCTTGACCGCGGATTCGGATAGTGGGACTTTCCCAGCCGGGTGTGCTTCCTCCCGTGTTGGTGACGGACAAACCGGCGGCCAGACCGGCCAATGCATTGGTTGCGTTGTTCATGGGACGATTCTCCAAAGCATCAGACTTTACAGAAGAGACTGCTCCTGTCATGTTGACTTTCTTTTGGGTTCCATAACCCACGACGACTACCTCGTCCAGCAACTCGTTGTCTTCATTTAAGACGATTGACATATTTTCCTGAGCCTCCACTTCCTGACTCTTGTAGCCAATATAGGCAAACTGTATGATAGAGCCTTTGGCTATGTTGGGCAGCTCAAAGTTACCCTCGATGTCGGTAATGGTTCCTCTTGTTGTGCCTTTGACGATGACGTTTACACCTGCAAGCGGCGTGCCCGTATGATCTTTCACATTACCCCGGACAGTGAGGGTGGTTTGTGCGGTGGCAGGTGCCGACGGTTGGTGCTCATTTTTCGTTTTTATGATGATCTGTCTTCCTTTTATTGTGTAGGAGAGTCCGTTTGCGGAGAAAACTTCTTTTATGATTTCGTCCACAGGTTTGGCCGAGAAGTTTACGCTGACTTTCTTTTCAAGGTTGACGGCCTCTTCATATATAAAGATATAGCTGCTGTGCTTTTCAATATATGAAAATACTTCCTTCAGAGTCTTGTCTTGTAATAGAATCGTCAGCATCTCTTTGTCTGCATGGGAGGAGGCTAGAGCAGTTGTGTTCAGGGTGGAAAACTGTACTGAAAAAAGCAATAAACATGCTAATTTTATGTAATAATTCCTATTCCGATTAGTTGCAATATTTTTTTTCATACTTTTGTAGTCAAATTCTTAGAACTATATTAAGGATTATCTTTTGAAGGGTCCGGATTGAAGCGCCAACTGTCATCCGACCCTTTTTGGCTTATTGTTTTCATATTTTCATAGGCAATCTGTTTTTATTCGTTAATACTTGGGAATCTATCTCTTTTAATAAAATCGGTACTTGTTGTCTCCGGTCTTCTCCATCTGCAGGGAGGCGGAAACCTTTATGATGTCAAGCACACTTTCAATGGAATCGCAAAGGTTGAGTTTTCCTGATAGTCTTCGGGAAGCTGCATCTTTATCGTATTGGATGGAGACATCATAATATCGCGCTACCTTGTCCAATACTTCCGCTACCTTTTCCTTCTCCAGCAGCATGATATTATCTTTCCAGCAGGTGTATTTTAAGGTGTTCACTTGCTCCTTTTTCCGCAGGATTCCGTTTTCCAGACAAGCCATTTGCGAGGGCTCCAGCAGCATTTTTGTCTTTTTGTCCGGGTTGATCTCTACCTGTCCTTCTACCAATACCACCGAGATATTGTCTTGTTCATAAGCATTTATGTTGAAAGATGTGCCTAACACCCTGACATCTATGCCTTTGGTCTTTACGATGAAAGGCTTTTTGGCGTTGTGTGCCACTTCCAGGTAGGCTTCTCCTTCTATAGCTATCATCCGCTTGTCGGTAGCGAAAACCGTTGGGTATATGATACGGCTGGCAGAGTTCACATAAATCTTCGTACCGTCTGACAAGACGAGATGGGTGCGTTTTCCTTTCGGTACGATAACCTGATTGAATTTCTGCTCTTCGGTTTCTGCGGATTCGGGCGCTTGGGGCGATTCATTGTTTACGGTGACACAGCCGGATTCATCGTAATTGATGTTGGAGTTGTTCTCCAATTCTATTTGCCGGTTGTCGGAAAACACCAGCTGTACTTGATTGCCGACCGGAACCGGGGACACTAGTTCGGTAAAGAACTGGGATTCCTTGTAATCGGTGTTTTTGTTTATGGAAGTGATACAAATGATGGCTATGGAGGCTGCGACCGAACATCCTGCAAGCAAATATCGGAAAATGGCTTTTACTTTTCTCTTTTTTGGGGAGAAAGAGAGGGGAAGGGTTTGCCGGATGTTGTCCCATGAATCTTTTATTTCCTTGTCTGAGAAATCCTTCATTTCACTTTCAAATTGTGTTTTGCGTATGTTGTTCTTGACCATTTGTATATTGCTTTTGTAGATATTACAGTTTACAATGGTTTTCGGTACTCATGTTTTTCTGTTTTTTTCAATAAAAGATGTTTTTGTTGGTACAACCTCCGGAAAAGACTGTCTGTGGTTGTTGATTTGTGGTAAATAGGAGAAGCGTAGGCGGATGTTTTTATTTCCGGACATCCTCCGTAGGGAGGAGCATTTCTCTTAATTTGCTAATTGACCTGAAGAGTAGATTTTTACTGGATTGGTAGTTGATGTTCAATAACTCGGCTATTTCCTCATGGCTTAGCTCTCTTATATAATATAGGTATAGAATTTCCTGTTGTTTGGAAGACAGTGTTTTCAAGGCATGGCAGATGAATCTGTTTCTTGGTGAGGAATCTTCTTCGTCTATGATTTGTTCTGCTTTGATGCTAAGTACACTGTCGGTATAATCGGTCTGGATGTCGTGGCGTGCCTGTTCCGACCTTAATTTGTTGTACAAGGTGTGGCGGAAAGCTTTCAATAAATAAGCATGTATGGAAATAGGTTGTGATAGGTTGGCATAGTTGGAAATCAGTTTCAAAAAAAAATCTTGCAGGCAGTTTTTTACGATGTCCGCATCTTGGGTATATAATTTTCCATAATTATATAATATAGGGTAGTACTTTCGATACAAGGCTTCAAAAGCATTACGATCTCCTTTCAGACAGAGTTCCCATATTATCCTATCTCCTTGGTGATACATTTTGATTTAAGGTGGATAATCGTTTCTAAATAATTGAAAGATATGTTCTGCACATCTCTTTCAATTATTAACTATTAATGAACTATTATAAAACGTTACAAATGTAATCAATATTAATTGATAATATCAAAAATAGAGCCTTTTATTTTACAGAGGTTTTGGGTTCTGCATGGTATCAAGAATCTGCAACGGCAATATGCCCCATACGGCACGCGAGTGGAGATTCTTAAGGACGAAAAGGAGTTTATAGTGAAACTTCCCTTTGTGGGCGGAGATGTGAACCGCTTCAACACAATATATTTTTCTTCCCGAAGAAGAATCTGGAAACGTGTAGTTTGTCCATAGTCCAAGACATTACGAATTGTCTTTATCGCTGAATTTGAATAGTTTGCAAAGATTTATTTCTTGATGGGTAACGATTTAGAAACAAGCGAAGTTCTGTATTTTACCTCGTTTTGCATTAAATCAAAAGAACACTTTTTCTAAATGCAAATATAATACTATTTTTTGAAAAAACATACTTTTGTGGGTAACTAAATTCAGCGAATTATGGGCTATGGTTGCTGAAATTTATACTTCAATCCATATTCTTCCAGTTTGTTGTACAGCGTCGTACGTCCTATCCCGAGCAGTTCGGCGGCAACCTTGCGGTTCCCGTTCGCCTGCTTCAACGCGCGTAAGACACGCTCCTTGTCTTCCGCATCGCTGCGCAGGACGAAGCTGACGGGTGAGGTCGCCCTCGTCACGGCAAGTTCCAGATGCTCTTTCGTGACAAGACCCGTCTGTGCCTGCAACACCGCACCCATGATTTTCTGACGAAGTTCGCGGACATTGCCCGGCCACGCATGGGTCAGCAATGTCTTGCGGGCTTCACCGTCAAAGCCGATGACATCGCATTCCAGTTCCCGGTTCGCAATTTCACGGAAGAACTCAGCCAAAGGCATGATGTCCTCCTGACAGTCGCGCAACGGCGGAACGGTTATCTCGAAGTCGTGCAGGCGGTATAATAAATCCTGCCGGAAACGCTTTTCATTGACCGCCTTTTCCAGATTCTCGTTGGTGGCGGCGATGATGCGGACATTGAAACTCTTATCCGTTCTGTCACCTATCGGGCGGTATCTCCGTTCCTGTATGGCACGCAGAAGCATTTGCTGGGTTTCCGGTGCGAGATTGCCCACCTCGTCCAAGAACAGCGTACCGCCTTCCGCTTCATGGAAATAACCTTTCTTGGCACTGTCCGCACCCGTGAACGCCCCTCTGACGTGTCCGAAGAAAGCCGACGGCGCAAGCTCTTTGGTGAGCGAACCGCAGTCCACAGCCACAAACGGCTTTCCTGCCCGCTTGCCCTTGTCGTGCAGCAGGTGGGCGATATGCTCCTTGCCCGTGCCGTTCTCCCCGAATATCAGCACGCTCATGTCGGTGGGGGCTACCAGCCTTATCCGCTTCATGATGGCTCGGAACGCCGAGCCGTCACGCGAGAACAGGGGTATACGGCTCCGTCCGGTGTGCCGTTCTTTCAATATGTTCCGTAGCAGAGGGACGAGTTTGTCTTCCACAAGCTGTTTGGGGATGTAGTCCAGCGAGCCGAGTTTCATGCTTTCAACAGCCGTATGCACTTCGGCATAGTCGGTCATGATGATGAACGGTTGCATCATGCCCTCCTTGCGCATCCAGCGCAACAAGTCGATGCCATCGCCTTCAGGCAAACGTAAGTCTGAAACTATGATGTCGTTTTCTGTCGCTTGTAGCAGAAGCTTCTTTGCTGTCGAGAGGTGGAATGCTTGCACGGTGCGGAATCCATCACGTGCCAGCAGGTTGCAGACAAACTCGCAATACACGATGTTGTCATCCACCACGATGATTTTTGTCTTATCCATTGTCGTATTTTCTCCTTTCTTCTTTTGCCAGCCGGATGATTTCCGAACCCTTATCCAGTACAGCTTTTACAGCATTGCCAATTGTTTTATCGTCAGGTGTGCCATCGCAATGAAGCAATTTGTATAGTTCCCTTAACGGCTGGTCGGCACGGAGTATCTCCCATGAACTGCGCAGGTGGTGTGTAAGTGCGTCCAGTTCCTGAAGGTCTTTGCGTTGTTTCGCCTCCCGTACCGCCTGCATTTCTTTCTCGGTTTCCGTAATCAGTTTCTCCAGCATGACGGATTCATTGCCGTAGGATAGCAGGGAGGTGAAATCCGGCTTTTCATTCCGGTTGCCTTTCATGGCGCATTTGTCTGAAACCTCCATCAGTTCCGATATGGAGAACGGTTTGAGCAGGCAACCGGAGAAACCACGTTCCATAAGTTCCTCCTTGCTGCAACTGC
>NZ_SRYZ01000038.1 GCF_004793475.1 Bacteroides muris (ex Afrizal et al. 2022)
ACTATATTTCAATAATTTCAAAGAACTTTTTCAGATTTTAATGGGACAGTAGTGAAAGGATATATATAGTCACACCACAATGCGGACATACCTTTAACAAAGGCATTCCATTTCTTGTTTAAATGTTCAACTAATATCTTCGTACTGTCTTCCTAACCCACGAGCAAAGGCAGCCTTTAATGAATGGCAGGTCTTCTGACTGACTCCTAATCCTGAAGCCTTCCCGATATTTCAATGCATATCAGTGGCAAGGGTATTTTTCATGATATAAACGGAGCTTCACAGCAGCGGGACTGTCCGGGATTTACACCCGATTCCCTTTTAATCCAGATGATGGAAACATGCATCCGGAACCAATTCGCGGGCAAAGATAACAAAAATTATCAGGAGTATTCGCAAACCTAATAGTTTTTGTTATCTTTGTCCCAGTTTTGGTTTCACCTCTCCCGGTTCTGTTGGAGATGAGTGATGAAAAAGGGAATCAGGTGCAAATCCTGAACAGACCCGCTGCTGTAAGTCCTTCCAAAATCTTTGAATATTCTCAAGCCACTGTCCGCCCGGCGGATGGGAAGGCATTCAAAGAGGGATGAGTCAGAAGACCTGCCAAGACAACATAGTTTTAGTGCTTTCGGGGAATAAAGCAACAAAACATTGAGTCTGGGCATTCTTTATCTTCAGTTAAAGAAATCATTTCTCATTGTAATCATTCTCTAAAAGCAAGTAAATAGTAAAATGGCAAAAACCTTTTATTAGTTTAAATTGCAATATATTATGAAGCATTTTTTGATTTTTACATTCTTCATGACATTTATTATGTCATCTTGTGATGACAAATCAATGTTGTCAGAACAAAATTCTGGAATTAGTACTACACATTCTTTTTCTAATGTGAATGCACTTTCTTCTGATCGTATAAATAATATTGGTCATACTCAATTTGAAGTTGAATGCTTGGAGGAAGGTCTTTATTATTTATGTGTATTAGTTCGAATTCCTATTATCAATGGAAGTTTACACGAATACGAGGTAGAAATAAATGGAATAATCAATGAAAACACACTAAAGCCAAGCATAGGTGGATTACAATCTTTATATATCACAGATAAAAATAAGACCCCATCTCTGATACAATTAAAAAAAGGTATTAATACTATATCAATAGTCTCTACTAGTAAAAGAACAATTAAAATAGAACAACTAAAAATATCGTCTAATGTACTTGATGCTAAAATAGACGATTCAGTATATAGGGATTTTCTTAATAAAGTGAAGAATAACTCTAACTTTAACAAAGAAAAATCAGCTGCTTATACAACAAGTTTGCAATCAGAAGAAACATATGACTACGCACTGAATCTTATAGCTCCACATACTTATGACGAATACTATGACCCATGGCCCGAAGGAATACATTTGACTTTAACAACGACATGCAATATCCCACATGTGATTGAAGTTTACGAACAAGATAACAAAGGAAATGTCTGGTCATGGGCTGCATCCGGTACCTCAAGTGCATTTTTGGAAATGGTAACTCCCAGATGGGGCTTTTACAATATACGTATAAAAGCTTTGAATCCTGGAACTATAGGCACTGCAAATATAGTATACAGAGACAGTGAGGATAATTTTACAGGTACGATTGAGGACAGAGATGTACTTGTTGGAGGAAATACACTTCCTATAAATCGAAATCTTCCAGGGAAAAATTATATGGTAACTCACGCATCTGGACGCTATCCAGGAAGCATTTCTTTGTCACTAATTGATAAAAATTTCAAAACGATTAAAAGCTCACATTATTCACAAATACGTCCTAACCCTCCTTATGAGTTCACTATTTATACCCATCCCACCATGCTTGAGTATGATGGTTCTTCTTCATATGCCTTTGTTTATACGGTGAATTCTTCTATTCCGGAAATTTACGCTGATGTCTATTTAGGATTAGATTTCAGTAGTTCCGAAGTTCGTAGTCTTTTTCCAAATTTACCTAGTAACAATTCATTTAAATCCGGTTTAAAGAGCCGTATATATAATTGCATAAGTTGGTCGGTAGAGAGAACCGATTATTGGGAATGGCCAGGAGACAAAGGATCAAGCTATTATCATCCTAATCTCCTTACCGCTTTTGACAAGCTGTATGCAGCATACGGATATACACGTTCTGGAGCAACAGCAGATAACGCAGGTATAGCATTATGGGCATTAAATGGAGAATATACTCATGCTTCAATAAGAAAAAATGCAAATACAAAAAAGCCACATGGTTTTGAATGGGAAAGCAAATGCGGCAGTTTAGAAAGAGTAATGCATACCCGTGATGCCCTTGATGGGAAAAGCTATGGCAAAATTGCTCACTATTATAAGCCTACCTCCAATGTCTATTCTGTCAGTCAAGCCATTACAAAAGACACTGTCAATACACTTTCATTGAAAAACAGAATATCTCTGAAAGCATCCCTTTCTTCAAGAAAAATCACAGAGTTTGAAGAAGCATATTCAGCATGGAAAAAAACATGGAATAATATTGCAGTAGCAGTTTATAGTAATCCACGCAAATATGCAGAATCAAAAGAATATGCTGCATTATTGAAGGTATGTACCAAAATGGATAAAGCTAGTTGGCCATTATTCATTGAAAAATTAGCAGATGGCGATATACTTTCAATTAATCTCATAAATGATTTAACATTTACGGATAATATAAAATTAATGGATGAAGTAAAACAAAATACTTTAAGTAAGATAGGAAATAGGCCTTTACCTTCAATGTATTCCAATTATATAAATTATTGCATAAAATTATTAGATAGTAATAAAAGAGAAATACAAGAATCGATTATTAAGGAATAGAGATGAAAATAATCACAGGGCTACTATTTACAATTATCTGCCTGCTCTCTGCGGGTAGCATGGCACAGAATAAGGTCACCTTATCCGGAAAAGTCACAGACCAGCACGGGACACCGGTTGCCCAAGCCACCATTGCTGTGGAAAACACCACCTCCGGCACCTATACGGACGACCAGGGGAAATATTCACTGCAAGTCGCTCCGGGCAAACATACCTTCGTCGTCTCCTTTCTGGGTTACCAAACTGTGAAACAGTCCCTCGACATCCGGCAGAATAAAAAACAGAACTTTACATTGCAGGAAAGTGCCGTCACGCTGAACTCTGTCGAAGTGTACGGAAAGACCCAAACGCAAAAAGTGAAGGAAGGAGCCTTTGCCGTCAATGCACTCGACATCAAGCCGATAGTAAATTCGCTGAACAACCTCAACGACCTGGTGAATCGTACAACGGGCATCAAGGTGAGAGAGGAAGGCGGGGTTGGCTCGGACTTCGACCTCTCCATCAATGGAATGTCCGGTAATTCCATACGTTATTTCTTAGACGGAATACCATTGGACACTAAAGGAAGCGGCGTTTCATTGGCGAATCTGCCGGTCAATATCATCGACCGGATTGAAATATATAAAGGGGTAGTACCTGCCAGTCTGGGTACAGATGCACTGGGAGGCGCCATCAATATCATTACGAAGCAGGAGAAGAAGAACTATCTGGATGTCTCCTACGGTATCGGCTCCTTCCATACTCACAAGGCAGACTTGAATGCACAGTTTGTAGAGCCTCGAACCGGACTGATTATTAAACCTACCTTCGGGGTCAATTACTCCAAAAACGATTATATGATGAGAGATGTCGAAGTATGGGATGAAGACAGCCGCAAATACATTCTGACCGACCGCAGACGCTTCCATGATGACTATTTTTCACTATTCGGACAAATGGAAATCGGCTTTGCCAATAAATCCTGGGCAGATGCTTTTTTTGTTTCCGGCTCTTATTCCAAAGTTGACAAGGAGTTGCAGACGGGCTCTGTACAAAGTAAGGTATATGGAATGGCAGAAAGAGGCTCCGATGCCTGGAACATTTCAGCTCGCTATCAAAAGCATAATTTCATTTGGAAGAACATGCAGCTGAATGCTGCACTCTCGCACACTTGGGACCATTCATTGACCACAGATACAGCCTACCGCAAGTACGACTGGAACGGAGACTATATCGTAAGTTCACGCAACGAAATCACAGGACGAGGCCGTTCGATGCGCCATTACAAGCGTCCCCTGACCATTGGCCGTGCCAATTTGGACTATAGGTTGGACAACCATCACTCCTTCAACCTGAACTATTTATTAAGCCGCATCGGAAACGACCGTTATGATGAAGTGGAAACTGATTTTGAAGCCTCCAATGATATTCTGGCAAAGCATGTAGTAGGCTTCTCCTACAATCAGTCCCTTCTCGAAGAAAAAATGAGCAATACCTTTTTTGTAAAGAACTACATTAACCATCTGAATATCCGGCAAACGGATTTATCCAGCATCACCGGGTCAAAGGATGTAAAAGGGTCGATAACAAAAAAGTATTGGGGCTACGGTATCGGTTCACGCTATACAGCCATAGAACCTTTATCCATAAAAATTTCCTATGAACACAGCGTCCGGCTACCTCTTGCCCGCGAATTATTGGGAAACGGTACCACCATATATGCTAATGTAGCCTTGAAACCTGAAAGCAGTGACAACATCAATCTGGGCATCTTCGGCACATGGCATCCTGCCCCCGGCCATACACTTTATTATGAAGCAAATGGATTCCTGCGCTATGTGGACGATTATATCCAAGCTACCGTAGAGACCAAAGAAGGTATGCTGCAATATGAGAATGTTCCGGCTGTACATATCAAGGGCATAGAAGGAGAAGTACGTTACGACTGGCAAAGCAAGCTACAGCTTGCCACCAATGTCAGTTTTCAAGAGGCCCGCGACCAGAACAGATACAAGACTGACGGGAAACCTTCGGCAACTTACAACAACCGAGTACCCAACCGCCCCTGGCTTTTCGGAAGTACAGAAGCAAGCTATCTTTTTCACAATGTGGTTCTGCCCGAAAGCAAATTACGACTGGGTTGCAGTTATCAGTGGGTACACTGGTTCTTCCTGACATGGGAGGCCTACGGCTCTCGCGAAAGTAAGGCACGCATCCCGGCACAGCACATTTGCAATGCCGACATCACCTATTCATGGAAACGAGGACGATACAATATTTCGCTGGAATGCTCGAACCTACTCGACAAATTGGCCTATGACAACTATAAATTGCAAAAGCCCGGACGAGCATTCTTCGCCAAATTCAGATTATTCATTAACTAACTAATTTTATTTAAAATGAAAAGACTAAATCTTTTATTAGGTATCCTTATGGCCATAGCCATGACCTTATCATTCAGTGCATGTTCCGACGACAACGATCCAACCCCAGGTCCAGATTCGCAACCGGAACTTTCCGATTATCACTTTGATATTTTTATGACTATCGGCAAACACCATGGCGGTATGAACCAGGGCGAAGGTACTATTGTGAAAAGTGTAAACAGCCTCACGGCAGATATGGGAGTCATTGACATAAAGAAGGACGGCGTTGAATTCATAGGTGAAAACAACACTTATTCCATGGAAAACATTCTCAAAGGGAAATACTATTATCAGGTGCCCAACTCAGCCGACCGTTTCACTAAATTTCAAGTAATAGGAAATTCCATCAGAATTGCTCAAGAACAAATCTTCGAACAGAATACGTATAAAGTACGCGGTTACACACATGCCTGGCTGGACGACAACACTCTGATTATCATGGCAGCCAATGGTGATGCAGACAAAGTTATCTGGACCAAGCTGAACGCTGACGACATGCGTATCCTTGCCGAAGGAACACTGGACCTTCCTTTGCCAGAAGGAGCAAAAGTATTCACAGCTTCCGGCATTCTGACCTACAACGAAAAGGCTGGTAAATTATATTACTTCTACTTCGGTAAAGACAAATCAGGCAGAGGTGGAAAAGCAACCTCAAACTTCCTGACAGCAGTTATCAATCCCTCGGACATGAAAGTGGAAAGTAACAAGGTCAATACCCTTGCCGGAGAAATGGCGGGAAGCGCTTACGGAGAACTGATGCAAAGTTGCGTGATGTATGATGCAGATGGCAACCTCTACTTGGCTGCATTCACCGATGCCAATGACATGGAACAAGGTCATCTGCTCCGCATCAAGAAAGGTGAAACAGACTTCGATGCAAGCTATGAGGGATATCCCAACGCCGACGGTAAACTGCTCACCATCCAAAACCTG
The DNA here is from genome assembly GCF_004793475.1 of Bacteroides muris (ex Afrizal et al. 2022). Taxonomy (GTDB): domain Bacteria; phylum Bacteroidota; class Bacteroidia; order Bacteroidales; family Bacteroidaceae; genus Bacteroides; species Bacteroides muris. The sequence continues at coordinate 6,195 of NZ_SRYZ01000038.1, forward strand.
GGTAACGGTAAAGCCCTCGTGTATGCACGTAATGATGCAGCCGGTACTGCCATCGACAGCTACAGCCACTACTACTCCATCATCAACATCAATACCGGAACACGGGAACGCGTGAGCTATAACGGACAAGAAATACCTTACAGCGGCGGACGATTTGCACAACGCACCGCTATTGTAAACGGCAAGGCATACATCGGCGTAAATACGGAAAAAGCCAACCCTTGTATCTACATCTATGACATAGCAACCGGTAAAGTAGAAAAAGGCGCGGAAATTGCCGAAGGTTATCAATTCGACATGATTAAAGTTGTTGAAAACGATAAATGATCTATGAACAAGATTCTTTCTTTATTGCTTTTACTAAGCACCTCCCTCCTCTGCCATGCGCACGGGGGAGGCAATTACAAGCACAGCGATATGCTTGCAAGTATGAAACCCGGTGACAAGGCCGCCCTGCTCATGGTGCACTTCGGCACTACGCACGACGATACCCGTACCCTCACCATCGATGCCATCAACGCCAAGGCACAAGCTGCCTTCCCGGAGTTGAAGTTCCAGGAAGCCTATACGTCGCGCATCATTATCCGCCGTTTGAAAGAGCGCGGCACCACGAAGCTGACTCCACTGGATGCCATGCTGAAACTGCGCAGCGAAGGTTACACACACCTCATCGTACAGAGTACCAACATCATTGACGGAGTAGAAATGGAATCCCTCCGCCGGGATGTGGAAAACGCACTACCCTTCTTCAAGGAAATACGTGTAGGTACTCCCCTGCTCTACTCTATCGAAGATGCAGAGAAAGTGGCAAGTATTCTGGGGAACCGCTACAACGCCCCGGCACAAAGCAAGAAAGCTACCAAAGAACACTTCGTCCTTGTGGGCCACGGCACCTATACCCCCAGTACCGCCATCTACAGTCAGATGGACTATATGCTGAAAGCAGGCGGACTGACCAATTTCCATGTGGGCACCATCGAAGGTTATCCAACCTTTGACACCATGCTGGCACAACTGAAAGCCGGGAAAGCCAAACGTGTGACCCTCATCCCCTTCATGTTTGTTGCCGGAGACCATGCCAAAAACGACATTGCCGGAGAGTGGAAGGAGATGCTCGAGAAAGAAGGCTTCACCGTCAGTGCACAACTGGAAGGACTGGGACAAATTCCGGAAATTCAAGAAATATTCATTGACCATATCCGTTTCGGACTGAAGCACCGCATGCTGGACATCATGACGAAGAAGGCGGCCTATGCTGCCGGAAAAGACACAGAATAATATACCCATTAGTGGGTATTTAGTGTTCTTGAATCATCTTGTACTTTTGCAGGAAAAACGCGAACGACAATGAATGTTATCACCAAACTGATGTACTCTATTCATAGGATACTGGGCACTTTGCTCTGTATCCTATTTCTCATGTGGTTCCTCTCCGCCTTCGTGATGATGTACCACCGCTTTCCCCGTGTCAGCGCCAAAGAGAAAATGCAAAAGCTGGATATGCTCTCCCAAACCGGAGACTCACTTCCGGACATCTCCTCCGTCACAGCCCGCCTGCCCCGTGGCGTAAAGGTCAGGTCTACGATACTGAACCTCAATGCCGGACACCCCGAGTTCAGCTTTAGTACCACAAAAGGCACGTTTCATTTCCTTGCCGATTCCACCATCTCACGACCCTCTCTGGACAGCGAGCACCTGCACCGGACAGCAGCTTTGTGGTGTTCTTCTCCCATTACCCGCATCGACACCCTCCACTCTCTGGACCAATGGATTCCCTTCGCTGAACTGAAAAAGGAAATGCCCATTTATAAAATATACTTTGCCGATGATGCCAGGACACAGCTCTATCTGAGTTCACAAAACGGTGAGGCCTTGCAGTTCTCCAACAGAAGCGAACGCTTCTGGGCATGGCTGGGTGCCATTCCCCACTGGGTATACTTCACCTGGCTGCGGCAGGACACCGTCCTTTGGACTAAGACCGTCATCTGGCTCACAGCTCTGGGTTGTCTCATGGTCATTGCCGGCATTTGGGTGACTGTAGATGTATGGCGTAAGACGCACCGAAGCCGCCATCCCAAGTTCTCCCCCTACCGAAAAAGATGGTATCACTGGCACTACGTCAGCGGAATATTTTTCGGCATCTTCGTACTGACCTTCACCTTCAGCGGCATGATGTCTCTGGCAGACATTCCCGAATGGATTCATAAACCGGCACTGAAGAAAGGCAGCGCCACACGCACGCTCCATGCCCGTGCCCCACAACCGGAGGATTACCCCTTGGACTACCGCCGTGTCATAGCTGCCTATCCCCAAGCTTTGCAGATAGAGTGGCGCAACTTCCGCGAACATCCCTACTACATCGTAAAAGATAGAAAAAACGAGTATTACATCGATGCCGCCGACAGCCTGCCGCGTCCGTTACAACTCTCCGAAGAAGAAATCCTGAAAGGCGTGGAAAGCATTTATACCTCCCAGCGTGATTCTTCACAACATATCCCCGGCATACGTATCTCCCGGCTCGAACATTTCGAGACCTACTATCGCGACATGAGCAATATGTATCGCGGACGACCCCAGCTTCCCGTCTGGAAGATTACGGTGAACGACCCGGACCGGAGCGTCTATTACATTCACCCGGAAACGGGAATCATCCACCATGTAGACACCTCCTCCCGCTGGAAATACTGGAGCTATACAGCCCTGCACCGCATGCGTCTGCCCGGTCTGAACTCCAATGCCACCCTGCGCAAGACTGTGCTTTGGGTATTGCTGCTTGGAGGTACAGCCGTTTGCATCACGGGTGTGGCGTTAAGTGTGAATTATATAAGAAGAAAATGCTGCAAAAAACAAAGATAGAGAAGAGAGTACCTACTAATAGCTATTCTACCATCGCAGTATAACAACTATTAAGTATTTCACCCTCCGATAATGGTATGTACCTTTGCAGCGTTATATAAAATAAAATAATATATGATAAAGCAAAGACTTCTCACAGCTCTCCTTATGGGAGGAATCATCGCCACCGGTGCCTACGCACAAGCCGAAAAAGGTGACAGCGACGATATGACCAAGAAAACTCACGAGTTGAACCCGGTCGTAGTAACGGGTACGGGTACACATCAGCGACTGAAGAACACTCCGTCTCCGGTATCGGTTATCACTGCCAACGAGATAAAGCGTGCCGGTATCACCGACTTCCAGCAGGCCTTGACCATGATGGTACCCTCGCTCTCCTTCCGTCCGAACGCGATGGGGTCCTATCTGATGATGAACGGACTCTCCAACAAGCACGTGCTGATATTGGTAAACGGACGCAAGGTCACGGGAGACATCACCGGTAACATCGACCTCAACCAAATAGACATGACCCGCGTCAAGCGCATCGAGGTGCTGAACGGAGCAGCTTCTTCCCTTTATGGTTCGGATGCCATCGGCGGTGTAATCAATATCATTACCAACGAGCCTAAAGATGTGGTAGCCTTCAGCAGCAATAGCAGCTATACGAGAAAGAATCAATTCTCCCAAGGCTTGAATCTGGACATCGCCCAAGGAAAAATAGGGTCCTATACTTCCTATAAATACGACCACTCCGACGGTTGGCAAAACAGCCATCTGACAGAAGATGGAGAAGACATCATCGAAACGATTGCCCCGCTCTCCCTGGGCTACAGCTCGAATAACTTTTCGCAGAAGTTTACCTATGATGCTACGGACCAGCTTTCCTTCTATGCCAACGGCGGATACTATAACCGCGGACTCGAACGTCCGGTAGAACGCGAAGACATCACCGGCGGAAGCAAGTACAACACTGCCTACGAAGGTTACAACTGGGGGGCAGGCGCCAAATACAAACTGAGTAAACGCAACGTTATCCAGTTTGACTATTCAGGAAACAATTACGCATCACGCTACAAATACCTGATAGAAAACAGCGGATACCTGCCCGGACAGTATGCGCTTACCAAGCTTCAGAAATTCCATGATGCCGAGTTGAAAGGTATCTTCGGTTTTACAACCAACAGCACTACGGTGTTCGGTGTGGACTATCGCCGTGAAGTGCTCCGCCGTCCCGACTCTGATTTGGACAAAAGTGTCTATACGACATCAGCCTACGGCCAGCATGAAGTGAAGCTATGGAACCATCTGACCGGTGTTGTGGGTGTACGCTACGACCATCACGAACAGACGGGTGGACGCTTCACCCCCAAAGTGGCAGCCATGTACAACATAGGCAACTTCAATGTACGTGCCACCTATGCTGCCGGATTCCGCGCTCCGGGCATCGACGAGCTCTACTACCACATGTTCAAGAAGACAATGGGTACACGAGCCACCATCTCATTGGGTGACGAGAACCTCGACCCCGAACGCAGCAACTATTACTCCATCAACATGGAATACCGTACCAACCGTTTCAGTGCTTCTGTCACCGGTTACCTGAACTATGTAAAGAACATGGTAACTTCCAAATCCACTAAATTCGATGACCTACCGGAAGCAGAGCAGAACCAGTTGCGTGAAGAGTTCCCCGAAATCAGTGACCTTTCATCCACGAAAAACCTAAGTGTCAAGAACTACTTCAATTTCGAGAAAGCTACCGTCAAAGGCTTTGAAGTGAACTTGAACGGCAATCTGTTCCCGGGCTTCACCCTGGCCGGAAACTATACCTACGCCTATGGACGCGGTCTGAACGAAGGAGGCGAATGGCAAAACATCGAGCGCAGCATACGCCATACAGCCACCATCACCGGAAACTATACACACAGCTGGAGCGACTATACCTTGAACCTCAACTTGAACGGTCGTCTGCAAAGCAAAGTCTATTATCCGGGTGACGCGGACGGCAATGCTCCGGGTTACGGCATCTGGAACCTCAATACCCGCCATACCTTCGACGGCTTCCGCAACTTTGTCATCGAACCGGGCATCGGCATAGACAATATCTTCAACAAGAAGGACAACCGCCCGCTGAACAAGAACTTCGCCTTGTATTCTCCGGGACGTTCGGTAGTAATCAGCCTGGCACTCAGACTAAAATAATCTCTCCATAACGCATTTAGAAACAACAACAATTATGAAACATTTTTTCATCACTCTCTATTTACTCGGCATCAGCCTCTTCTCCTCCGCACAACAAGAGGAGAAGGCGGCTCTGCTCATCACCCATTATGGCAGTTCGGACCCTCAGACACGTGCCTTGACGCTCGACGTCGTGACCCGTGAGGCACAAGAAGCCTTTCCGCAGTTTACAGTGCGCGAAGCATACATCTCGCCGATTGTACGAAAAAGACTTGCCAAGGAGGGTGTGTACAAAGACAGCCCTACGGATGCACTGCTGAAACTTCACGCCGAAGGCTACCAGACCATCTACGTCCAGAGCACCACCTTGATAGAAGGCAGTGAGATGACCTCCGTCCGCAGGGATGCAGACAAGCTCCGTCCCTTCTTCAAGGAGATAAAAGTGGGGAATCCCCTGCTCTACTCCGTCGAAGATTGCGAGAAGGTAATCGACATACTGACCGCTGAACAGCCGGGAAAGAAAGAAGACATTGTCTATGTGGGGCACGGCAACCAGCTACCCAGCACGGCTACTTACGCCATGCTCGACTTCATGATGAAAGCCCATGGACTGAAGAACTTCCACGTCAGCACCATTGAAGGATACCCTACCCTGGACGCAACCCTGCTGCAACTGAAAGAGACACGCCCCAAGAACGTGACATTGGTTCCGTTGCTGCTGGTATGCGGCAACCATACCAAGGAAGACATTGCCGGCGTGTGGAAGACGGAACTTGAAAAGCAAGGCTATCAAGTGAATGTACGCATGCAGGGACTGGGCGAAAACAAAGCCATCCGCCAGCTCTATATGGAACACATCAAAGCCATGCTAAAAGATTGATAACCAGCAAGCGTAAAAGGGCTACACCTTTTACATACCAAGGCTACACCCTTTGCTCCGGATGGCTACACCATTCCGGACAAAGGGTGTAGCTCTTTTCAATGTACACAGATTACGGACATTTGTAACCATATTACGGATTCCTCCTCCTGCGATGTGGAACTTTCCGGATTATTCTCTACATTTGTACAGCACTAACAGGAACGTTTATGGAAGAAGTAATCAAGCTCAATGCAGTAGACCAATACAACAAGATGTTCGGTCTCGAAACCCTGCACCCGCTGGTCAGCGTAGTCGACTTGTCCGAAGCCACCGGATACCCCAGACATTTCACGTTGAACTATGGCGTATACGCCCTTTTCCTCAAAAATACCAAATGCGGAGATATACGCTATGGAAAACAGTTTTACGATTACCAGGAAGGCACGGTAACCAGCTTCGCCCCGGGCCAGGTGACCGAGGTCAACATGCTGGAAGGTATGCAGCCCAGCGCCTCCGGCCTGCTGTTCCACCCCGACTTGATAAAAGGCACCTCGCTGGGACAGGGAATAAAGCAGTATTCCTTCTTTTCCTATTCCTCTACCGAGGCACTGCATTTGTCCGAAGACGAGAAAGAAATCTTCCTCGACTGTCTGAAGAAGATTAAGATGGAAATCCAACGCCCCATCGACAAGCACAGCAAGGGTCTGATTGCACGCAACATCGAACTGCTGCTGGACTACTGCATGCGTTTCTACGAACGCCAGTTCATCACCCGCTCGGCAGCCAACAAAGATATCCTGATGAAATTCGAAGCACTGATAGACGACTATTTCCAGAGCGACAAACCGCAGACCGAAGGACTGCCTTCCGTGAAATACTTCGCAGACAAAGTGTTCCTCTCCTCCAACTATTTCGGAGATTTGGTGAAGAAGGAAACCGGAAAGACTGCGCAAGAATATATCCAGAACAAAATCATCGACCTGGCCAAAGAAATGATTATAGGAAGCGGGAAGACAGTCAGCCAGATTGCCTATGAGCTGGGATACCAGTATTCGCAGCACTTCAACCGCGTGTTCAAGAAGAACGTAGGCTATACTCCGAGCGAATACCGGCACTTACAGGTTTAGACAATAAGGATTCACCACAGATTACGCGGATTAGCACAGAGTTTTTTCGGTTTCATCAAATATAAGTTCTATCTTTGTATGCCAATAGAACATATGGATATGAAACACCCCAAAATAATTGTTGCCGGTATCGGACCGGGCAATGAATCGGATATAACTCCCGCCGTAATTTCCGCTTTGCAAGAATCAGATGTAGTGGTGGGATATAAGTATTATTTCCAATTTGTAATCCCTTATCTCCACCCCTCAACAACATGCATAGATACCGGCATGAAGCGTGAGCGCGCCCGTGCCGAGCAGGCTTTCGAGCTGGCAGAGCAGGGAAAGACGGTCTGCGTCATCAGTTCCGGGGATGCGGGCATCTATGGTATGACGCCGCTTGTCTACGAGATGAAGCGGGAAAGGAACAGCAACGTGGAAATCGTTTCGCTGCCGGGCATCAGCGCTTTCCAAAAGGCAGCCTCACTGCTGGGAGCTCCCGTGGGACATGACTTCTGCGTCATCTCCCTTTCGGACCTGATGACTCCCTGGGAACGTATTGAAAGGCGTATCATCGCAGCCGCTGCCGCCGACTTCGTGACGGCAGTCTACAACCCCAAAAGTGAAGGACGCTACTGGCAGCTTTACCGCTTGAAAGAACTCTTTCTGCAGGAAGGACGCTCACCGGAAACGCCCGTGGGATATGTACGCCAGGCAGGACGCCCGGAACAAGCGGTACACATCACCACGCTGGGAGATTTCAATCCCGAAGAGGTGGATATGTTTACAGTCGTATTGATAGGCAACTCACAGTCCTACGAATGGAACGGAGCCTTCATCACTCCGCGCGGCTATTACCGGGACACGAATACCGAAGCCACGGGCATCGGGCAAGACATCATGATTCGCAGTTTCCGCACCATCGAAAAGGAACTGAAGAACAAACATATTCCCCTCGACCATAAATGGGCTTTACTCCATGCCATACATACCACCGCCGATTTTGAAATGGAGTATCTGCTGCATACGGACGAAGGTGCCGTGGCTTCCTTGTATCAAGCCATCGAGAAAGGCGGAATCAAGACCATTGTCACAGACGTCACGATGGCAGCCAGCGGTATCCGCAAAGGAGCTTTGCAGCGGCTGGGCGTAGAGGTGAAATGTTACCTCGGCGACCCGCGCACGGCGACGATGGCTGCAGAGAAAGGCATCACCCGTACCCAGGCAGGCATCCGCCTGGCTGTGGAGGAGCATCCCGATGCTTTCTTTGTATTCGGCAATGCACCTACGGCACTTATGGAACTCTGCGACCTGATACGTAAGGGCAAGGCACATCCGGCGGGCATTGTTGCTGCACCGGTAGGCTTCGTGCATGTGCAGGAGTCCAAACACATGGTGAAACCCTTTACGGAAATACCCAAGATTATCGTAGAAGGACGTAAGGGAGGCAGTAACTTAGCTGCCACGCTGGTGAACTCCGTGCTGTGCTACAACGATGCGGAGCAGTTGCGCCCGGGCAGGGATGTGTAAGTGAAAAGAGACATTCCATAACATTACTTGTTACGACCGATAACATTACTTGTTATGCCCCCTTACATTACTTGATATTTTCATAAGATTACTCATTGAATGAAACACAGATTTATAATCATAGGAATGGATGACAACCGTTCCCCCTTCTTTCCACCGGAAGCACTGGCACAGATACGGAAGGGGAAGGTCTTCTCCGGCGGCATACGGCATAAGGAGATTGTCGGTCCTCTGCTGCCTGCCGGGGCCGAATGGATTTCCATCACCGTACCGCTGGACTACGTCTTTTCCCATTATGAAGAAATATTTACCCGCTTCGAAGAGACGGCTACGGACGACTCCATCATTGTATTCGCGTCCGGCGACCCGTTATTCTTCGGTTTTGCCAATACCATAAAGCGCAAGCTTCCCGAGGCAGACATTCTGCTCTATCCCGCTTTCAATTCCTTGCAGACATTGGCACACCGCCTCGTCATGCCGTATGACGACATGCGCACCGTCTCCCTGACAGGACGCCCGTGGCAGGAGTTCGACCGTGCCCTCATAGAGCACGCACCCAAAATAGGCATCCTCACCGACCGCGAACATACCCCGGCCACCATTGCCGACCGCATGCTGGAATACGGGTACTCCCACTACACGCTATACATCGGCGAACATCTCGGCAATCCCGAAAAGGAACGCATACGCCGGATGACACCCCGGGAAGCGGTTGCCGGTGACTTCGAACATCCCAACTGCCTGCTGCTGGACAGCCATTCCGGACAATGCCGCACAAACTCCCTGCACGGTAGCGAAGCCCCAGACTTTCCAGTCCGTCCCTTCGGCATCCCCGATGAAGAGTTTGCACATCTTGACGGACGCGCCCGCATGATAACCAAGGCTCCCATCCGCCTGCTCACCCTGCAGGCATTGGAACTGAACCGCCGCCGCGTCTTCTGGGACATCGGTTTCTGTACCGGTTCCGTCTCCATCGAAGCCCGCCTGCAATTTCCCCATCTCGCCGTCATCTCCTTCGAGATACGCCCCGAAGGAAAAGAGCTGATGGACACCAACTCCCGCCGCTTCGGCGCACCGGGCATTACGGCGGTAACCGGAGATTTCCTGCACACCGACCTCACTCCCTTTGCCCGCCCCGATGCCGTCTTCATCGGTGGACACGGCGGACATCTGGAGGAAATGATAGAGAAAGTGAAACAAGTGCTGCACCCCGAAGGCTGCATCGTCTTCAACTCCGTATCGGCAGAAAGCAAGGAGGCGTTCCTCCGAGGAATCGAGCGGAACGGAATGGTACTCCACCCTTCCACCCATATCGCCTTGAACGAATATAACCCCATTGAAATTATGAAAGCCACGCTTTCTTAAACATACCCATTATGAAAACAGCTATTATTCTAATCTCCGAAGCCGGTTTGAGCATAGCCCAATCACTGCTCAACGAACTTCCCGACTCCGAAATCTTCACCCTCAGGCACGAAGAGGGATGCACACATATAGAATCTGCCGGCAAATTCACAGCGGAAAACTTCAACCGCTATGATGCCTTTGTCTTCATTGGCGCCATGGGAATCTGTGTCCGCACCATCGCTCCTTGCGTGAAGAACAAATATACCGACCCTGCCGTAGTTTGCGTGGACAGTACCGGTAAATTTGCCATCTCCGTACTTTCCGGACACATCGGAGGAGCCAACGAACTGACCCACCAGGTAGCGAATATCCTCGGGGCCGAACCGGTAGTCACCACGCAAAGCGACTGCACCGGCCTATGGGGACTCGATACCCTGCCCCAACGTTTCGGGTGGTTTCCGGTCATCAACGCCGAGCCCTCCACCCTCCTGCTGGCAGAACTTGCCAAGACGCCCGAAGAGAAAAAAAGAGTATGCATGAACGAGCATATCAGCCTCTTCGTTTCCGGCAAGCCCACCGCCCTGCTGCTCACGGTGCGCAATGAAGGCACGGACTGGATGGAGGCGCACCTGCCGCCTCATGTAGAAGTATTCTACCGGGTGCAGGACATTAAACCTTCACGCTTCAAACTGATTCTGTGCGTATCTCCCCAAGTCCCCAACTTCCCGGAAATGCCTATGATATGCTACGTGCCCTGTGTCGTACACCTCGGCATCGGCCTTGCCCGGCTGGCAGGTCCCGTGCGGAAAGTGGAGAAAGAGATTATGAACACACTGAAGGAATACGGCATCATGCCCCAAAGCATCGCCTCCATCTCCACGATTAAAGCTAAAAGTGACGAACCGGTAGTGAAAGCGCTCCAAAAGAAGTTCCCGGTCTACTTCTATACAGCCGAGGAACTGGTAGAGATAGAGGTGCCCCATCCCAGCAAAACCGTCATGAAGCACATGGGTACCCCCAGCGTCAGCGAAGCCGCCGCCTTACTGAGTGCAAACAACTCCCGGCTGCTGGTGCCCAAGAAGAAAGGAGAGAACTATACCGTGGCCGCCGCCCTTGACATAAGAACTGTGCGCCAGGGCCACATCGAAATAGTGGGTGCCGGCCCGGGCGACCCGGACCTGGTTTCCGTACGCGGACGCCAAATGCTGGAACGCGCCGATCTCATTCTGTATGCCGGCAGCCTCGTTCCCAAGGAGCTGACTCTCTGTGCCAAGGCCGGTGCTACCGTACTCAGCTCCGCTTCCATGGATTTGGAAGAACAATTTGAAGTGATGAAGAAGTTCTATGACAAGGGAAAATTCATCGTACGCCTGCATACGGGTGACCCTTGTATCTATGGTGCCATTCAGGAACAAATGAACTACTTTGACCAGCACGGTATGAGCTACCACATCACCCCCGGCATATCCTCCTTCCAGGCGGCGGCAGCTGCCTTGAAGTCGCAGTTCACCATTCCGGAAAAAGTGCAAAGCATCATCCTAACACGCGGCGAAGGACGTACACCCATGCCCGAACGCGAAAAGCTACATCTCATGGCACGCTCACAAAGTACCATGTGCATCTTCCTCAGTGCAAGCATTGCGGAGCAGGTGCAGGAAGAACTGTTGCAGGAATATCCGGAAACTACCCCCGTAGCTGTCTGCTACCACTTGACATGGAAAGACGAACAAATATTCAGGGGGGAACTCAAAGACCTTGCCAGGATAGTGAAGGAAAATAACCTCACCTTGACAACCATGATTGTCGTAGGCGAAGCCATCGGCAACCGTGAAGGTCTGTCACGGCTCTATGCACACGAGTTCAAGCATCTGTACCGGAAATAAATCAACGATTAATCACCCATAAACATTCAAACATGATATTAATATTTGGCGGAACCACCGAAGGACGCATAGCCATCCAAACCCTTGAAGAAGCCGGAAAAACTTTCTACTATTCTACCAAAGGGGATGAGCAGGACGTACTTCTGCATAATGGCATCCGCCTGCAAGGCGCGATGGATGCAATAGAAATAGAAACATTCTGTGTACAGCATCACATAAAGCTGCTGATAGACGCCGCACACCCCTTTGCCACACAGTTGCATGAGACTCTGGAACAAGTCTCCGTGGAATCGAATATCCCCGTCATCCGTTTCGAGCGTATCTTCCCGGAACGCGATGAAGAACACATCACCTGGTGCAGGGATTATGACGATGCCATCGAGAAGATACAGAAAGAAAAGATTTTCATCTTACTTGCACTGACCGGCGTACAGACCATAGGTAAGCTGAAGCCTTTGTGGCAGAATGCCTGCTGTTACTTCCGCATCCTCGACCGTGACAGCTCGCGCAAGCTCGCCCGGGAACAGGGCTTCTCCGAGAAGAACCTCTACTACTACACACCCGGAGAAGACGAGCAAATCCTGATGAAACAGCTTCATCCCGAAGCCATCCTCCTCAAAGAAAGCGGGATATCCGGCAGATTCTGCGAGAAGGTGGAAGCTGCCCGGCAACTGGGTATACGCATCTTTGCCATCTGCCGCCCCAAGACATCCGGCAAGTTTATCTGTGTAAACGGCGAGCATGGCCTGCGCCGCATAATCGAGAAACATTTACCCGACTTCTTCCCCCTGCGCAGCGGACTGACCACCGGAACATGTGCCGCCGCTGCCGCCGTAGCCGCCACCTGGGATGTATTCAATATCTACTTCAAAAAGCGTCCTACGGAATTTCCGGTAGTTCTTCCCAACGGAGAAACCATCCAGGTTCCCGTAGAGCCGCAGCACCATATTCCCCACTCCGACCTTCTGGAAAACGGTGACGGCATGTTCGAGACAAGCGCTACCGTCATCAAGGATGCCGGCGACGACCCGGACATCACCAACGGAATGAAAGTTGTGGCCAATATAGCCATACCTTTCCGCATAGACGACCCGCTGCCGGAAGACACTCCCCAGGACGACTACAACATCATCGTCTGCGGCGGCGAAGGCGTAGGTGTCGTCACCATGCCCGGTCTGGGACTTGAGCTCGGTAGCTCTGCCATCAACGACACCCCACGCGAAATGATAAAGAAGAACGTCAAGCTATGGCTTGAACGCCTCCATATTGCCAAACAGCCCAATCCTATTCTCATTACCATCTCCATCCCCGGTGGAGAAGAAATAGCCAAACGCACCTTCAATCCCCGCCTCGGTATCGAAGGAGGCATTTCCATTATCGGGACCTCCGGCATCGTGAAGCCATTCTCCTCGGAAGCCTTCATCAATTCCATCCGGAAGTCCATGGAAGTGGCAAAGGCAACCCGGAACCCTCGTATCGTCATCAGCTCCGGCGCAAAGAGCGAACGTTTCATCAAGGCGTATTATCCCGACCTCCCCGCCCAGGCTTTCGTGCATTACGGCAACTTTATCGGCGAAACCTTGAAAATAGCAGCCGAAGAGCAAGTACCGCACGTCACCCTCGGCGTGATGATGGGAAAGGCCGTGAAACTGGCCGAAGGCAATCTGGATACCCACAGCAAGAAAGTGACCATGAATAAGGAATTCATTCAAGACCTGGCACGCCAGACGGGATGCAGCGAAGAAACACTTGCCGCCATCGGACAGATGAACCTGGCGCGCGAACTCTGGGACATCATTCCCGAAGAGCTGCTGGAAAAGTTTGGCAAGGCACTGATTGAGCTCTGTCACCGGCACTGTGACCCCTTACTGCCCAATGGCGAACTAACAGTATTACTCATAACCGAAAACGGAAAAATTTACTCATGAAGAAGAAGATAATCATTACCGTCTGTATGGCAATGACCGTACTGACCGGTCTGGCACAAAGCCCGCTGTCCTTTCATGCAAAAGCTGGAATCGGTACCTCCCATTTTCATGGAAAACACTCCAGTAGTGACACCCAAATAGCTTACAAAGCTGGTGTCGGTGCAGAATATGTCCTCAACAAGACCTGGGTGCTGCAATCCGCATTGGAATTCGTGTCCATCGGCGGTAAAGACGAGATAAGCCACATCGGCAAGGCCAAAATGCATGAACTGTATCTGCAAATCCCCCTCATGATAGCGGCCCGCCTCCATCTGGGCAAGGATTATCATGCCTCGCTGAGTGTCGGCCCTTATGCGGCCATAGGTGTGGCAGGCAAGACTTCCGGTGAGACTTACGATTATAGCAGCAGCAGTATGCAGGGAGGATACCAGTTCAAGATAGACACTTTCGGCAGTATGGTAGACGGGAAAATGGGTAACAACCGTTTCGATGCAGGTATTGCCCTGGGACTTACTTTTGAATACAGAAGATTCATCATCGGTGCAGAGACACAAGTGGGACTGGTAAAAGTCAATGAGCAGATAAACCAGATGATAGGTCATTCGGAAGAAGGAGGATATTTTCCCAAGAACTTCGCCGCATTCTTTACGCTGGGGTACCGGTTCTGGTAAGGGAACATTTTGCCATACAGAGTTGTTTAGTATACAAACAGATACTCAACAATATAAACTGAATAATATGGCAAAAAGAATCCCTATCCTGCTGGCTGCAATGACAGCCCTCACCTTCGCCCCTCAAACAGCAGGGGCATGTACCGGTATCACCCTGACGGCCAAAGACAATGCGCACGTCGTAGCCCGCACCATCGAATGGGGAGGCAGTGAGCTGAACAGCCAGTACGTCATCGTACCGCGCGGTTATTCGCAACAATCACTGACACCCGGAGGCAGTCTGTCCAGCATGGAGTTCACCTCACGCTATGGCTACGTAGGCCTGGCAGTGGAGCAAAAGGAGTTCGTGGCCGAAGGTCTGAATGAAGCCGGGCTCTCCGCCGGGCTGTTCTACTTTCCCGGATATGGCAAATACGAGGAGTACGACCCCACACGAAAAGCGTCGAGCATAGCCGATTTACAATTGGTATCATGGCTGTTGGGAAGCTTTTCTACTGTGGACGAGGTAAAGGAGGCTATTGAAAATGTGACGGTCATAGCCATTGACCCGCGCGCCTCCACCGTACATTGGCAGATTGCAGACAAGACCGGCCGCCAACTGGTATTGGAGTTCATCGACGGACAGCCCCGTTTCTATGAAAACAAACTGGGAGTATTGACAAACTCCCCCGGCTTTGACTGGCAGATGACCAACTTAAACAATTATGTGAACCTCTACCCGGGCAGTGCCGAAAGCAAATCGCTGGGCAATGTAACTATAGCCCCTTTCGGTTCGGGAAGCGGCTTTTTGGGAATTCCGGGAGATGTGACTCCCCCTTCCCGCTTTATCCGTGCCGCTTTCTACCAGACTTCTACACCGCCACAGAATACCGCACAGGAAACCGTTCTCCAATGTTTTCAGATACTGAATAACTTTGATATACCCGTAGGCATCGAGTTTCCCCTCGGCCAGGTTCCTGCCAATATTCCAAGTGCCACCCAATGGACATCGGCCACAGATATGACAAACGGTATCATCTACTATCGCACCATGTACAACAGTACAATCAGAAGCATTGATTTGAGACAGATAGACTTCGGGCGCATCGAGTACCATGCAGCTCCCCTCGATAAAGTGAAGCGGCAACCGATAGTTCCCGTGAAAATTGAATAGGGACGCAGAAACTTCAAGATTGCCGCTGTTGCAGTTGTTCCGCCTCCTTCCTCTTCATCTCCGCCAGCACCCCGCAGGTCAATGGAATGGCGAGGAAGAAGGTCAGCATGTCCGACGCCGCCTGGCACATTTCCACCCCTTTCAGTCCTAAGAAATAAGGAAGAATGAAGATGAGGGGGATGAAGAACAGCCCTTGACGGGCAGAGGAAAGTATCGTAGCGCGTACGGGCTTGCGGATAGTCTGCAGCATCATGTTGCTGACCACAATCCATGCACCCAACGGATAGGTGATGAACTGCCAGCGCAATGCTGCCGCACCGGTAGCTACAACAGCAGGGTCTCCCTTGCGGAAGATGGAGACAATCTCCTCGGCATATCCCATACCTGCCACCGCACAAACCAGCAAAAAGAAAAAGCCTACCTTCACACAGAACCAGAATCCTTGGCGCACTCTGGCATACAGCCCGGCACCATAATTGAATCCGCATACCGGTTGGAAGCCTTGCCCGAAACCAATTAGGAAAGCATTGATAAACATAGAGATACGCGTCACAATGGACATCCCTGCAATAGCTGCGTCACCATATGCACCGGCCGCCACGTTCAGCAAAATGGTTGCCACGCTTGCCAGTCCCTGCCGGGTGAGTGACGGAGTTCCACCCCCAATAATTTCCTTGATGAAAGCCAGTGTAGGCGTAAAGTTTCTGTAACGTATACGTATATTTCCTCCTCTGCGCCCCATATATAGCAAAAGGATGAAACTACATATCTGGCTGACTACTGTGGCCAGTGCGGCACCGGATATGCCCATATCGCATACAAAAATCAGGATAGGGTCGAGCACCACGTTGATGACCGCCCCACTCACAATCCCCACCATGGCATACGCCGCATTACCTTGAAAACGTATTTGGTTATTCAGCACCAATGAGGCGGTCATAAAAGGAGTACCCAGCAGAATGATTCCCAAATAGCGCTCCGTATACGGAAGAATAGTAGGCGTCGACCCCAA
This sequence comes from Bacteroides muris (ex Afrizal et al. 2022), assembly GCF_004793475.1. Taxonomy (GTDB): domain Bacteria; phylum Bacteroidota; class Bacteroidia; order Bacteroidales; family Bacteroidaceae; genus Bacteroides; species Bacteroides muris. The sequence goes on from NZ_SRYZ01000038.1 coordinate 22,706, forward strand.
AGCAAGGGAAAGCGGTGTAAGGAACAGCAATCCCAGCACAGCCAGAGCCGCTCCGATAAACAAGGCAAAAAAGAAGCCGGTGGATGCCATCTTCTCGGCACTCTCCGTTTCCTGCGCCCCCAACTTACGGGAGATGTAGTTCCCCGAACCATGACCGAAGAAGAATCCCACAGCCTGGATAATGGACATCACAGAAAACACGATACCTACGGCAGCCGTAGACTGGGTATTTATTATACCCACAAAATAGGTATCTGCCATGTTGTAGAAGGACGTCACCAGCATGCTGATGATGGTCGGCACAGCCAATGACGTAATCAGCCGGGAGACCGGAGTCGTCGTTAAGTGGACATAATTATCCTTTGCAGAATGGTGCATCATAGGGAATGGAATGACAAGACTATTTGCAGCAATTTCTCAATGGAGTACACTGTTACCGGCTCCTTGCCCGGTCGATGGAATACGAAGCTGCCGTCTCCCTTCAAATCTCCGGTTTCGATATAAATCTCCGACTCAACATTCCGGTTTGCCAGAATGCCGTTTCTCTGGAGTGCCTTGCGCACCATGGCATACTTCTGCCCGTGGCCCGCCAAGCGTATCCGGGAGGTATATTCATTGGCTACCCTGAACAGTCCCGTTTCCAAATCGAAGGCAATACCCTTACGGGCAAAGAAGTTGCTCAAGCTGCCGTTCAGCGAGAGGTCTTCGGGCGTGCCGACGGTCACTCCGTTCGCCTTGTCCATCAGCCATATCTTGTCCGCTATCTGCAGGGCCAGTTCCAGGTCGTGGGTAGAAAGGAAAATCGTCTTGTCCGTCTGCCGGCTAAGCTGGTGAAGCAGCTGCATCATCTCTACTTTACTGGGAAAGTCGAGGAAAGCTGTCGGTTCGTCCAGATAGATGACGGGAGTTTCCTGGGCGAGCGCCTTGGCTATCATCACCTTCTGCCGTTCGCCGTCACTCAGCGTATGCACCATGCGGTGCGCCAGGTGGGGAATGCCTACCAGGGCGATGGATTTGTCCACCACAGTCTTGTCCTCTTTCGAAAGAGTTCCCCAGAAACCGGTGTAGGGGCTACGCCCCAGACCTATCAGTTCTACGACGGACATATTGCGTATATCGCACTTCTCCGTCAGCACCACACTAATGACGCGCGAAAGCTGCTTGTCGGTATAGTCCCCAATCTCTTTTCCTTCAATAAATATGTTTCCTCCAAGTTTTGGCTGGAAGGCAGACAACGTACGGAGCAGCGTGGACTTCCCCACTCCATTAGCTCCCAACAAGCAAGTCAGCTCACCACTGTTGATTCCGGCGCAAATGCCGTCTGCCACCGCTTTCACATCGCCCTTACCGGGATAGCCGATGGAAAGATTCTCTATATGTATGGTTTCCTTATTCATTCAATTCTCCTTTCCGTTTTCTAAAAAGTACAGAAGCCACTACCGGCGCACCTACCAGTGCCGTCACCGAGTTGACCGGCAAAGCTCCCTCGAAGCCGGGCATACGGGCTATCAGATTGCAGACCAATGCCAGGGAAGCGCCTACCAGCAATGTGGCAGGCATCAACACCCGATGGTCCGAAGAGTGGAAGATGGCACGGCACAAATGGGGAACCGCCAATCCGATAAACATAATCGGACCGCAATAGGCCGTTACAATAGCCACCAGCACACCGGAGCATGAGATAACCAGCAGGCGTGCCCGCTTGATGTTCAGTCCCAGATTGCGTGCATAGCCATCGCCCAGCAGCAACAGATTCATCGTCTTTATCAGCAGGAAGGACAACGGAAGCAGCACAGCCATGATGCAGACAAACAGCACCATCTGGTCGCCCGAAACACGGGCAAAGCTACCCAATCCCCAAATGACATATGCACGTATATCTTCCTCCACACTGAAATATTTCAATACGCCGATGACGGCACTTGCCACATAGCCTATCATCACACCGATTATCAGCAGCGTCACGTTGCCCTTCACCTTCTGGGAGACATAGACAATGAGCGCCATCACAGCCAGCGCACCGATAATGGCGGCAACCGACAAGGCAACCTCGCCCATATACCCCAAACGGCTCAATGCCACACCGCCCATCGCCCCGGACAGCAATACCACACAAGCCACACCCAGGCTGGCACCTGAACTGATGCCCAATACCGAAGGCCCTGCCAGCGGATTGCGGAACACCGTCTGCATCTGCAGACCGCTGACCGACAGCCCTGCTCCCGCCACCAATGCCGTCAACGCCTGGGGCACGCGGGACTTCCAGATGATATTCTGCCAAATAACGGATTCATCCGTATTTCCCCACAATATGTTCCACACGGAGCGCAGAGGAATGTGAACCGACCCCAAAAGCAGGTTCAGCAGGAAAAAAAGAAAGATAGATGCCAGTGTCAGCAACATCAACGGAAGTACGGGTCTTTTTATCATTTCAGCAGTTCGTAGTAAGTCGGTTTATAGTCAGGCAACAAATCGGGATGGAAAGCATGTATCAAGTCTTCCAATACAATTTCGGGCTGCATGGGCATACTTTCGTAGAAGGGTTTCTCACGCATGTTGCAGTACACCACTCCCTTCTCACGGAACGCACGGAAGTCGGCATAACGCGGGTCGAGGGACTTCAAGGCATCATACGTGAATGTCCCGTCATAGCTGTTGACAATGCGCCAATAGTCGGCACTCTCCGCCTGGCTATATACGGTTTCAAAATCCAGCGTGACACCTCCCGAACGGGGATCGTCTTTCAAGAAATAATCCGCACCGGCATCACGGAACAGTTCGGCAAGAAAGCTCTTTCCTCCCACTGCATACCAGTTGCCGCCCCGTATCTCGCCGCTGAATACCACCGGACGCTTCTTCACGTTGGCAGCCAGCTCCTTCAATTCGTTATAGCGCTTCTCTATCGCAGCAAACTTTTCATTCGCCTCCACTTCCCGGCCTATAAACATGCCGATGAATTTTATCCATTCAGCCTGCCCCAACGGGGTCATCTCCTTATACCCCAAATGGGGAACCAGTGGAATACCGATTTCCCGCATGGCATCATATCCACCCCGCTTGAAAGGAGAGATAAAGATAACATCTGGATTCATGCTCATTATCAATTCATTATCAAAGTTCCCTTCGATACCAATCTTCACGGTCTCGCCGGACTTCAAACGGTCGTTCATCTCCTTGTTGAAGAGATGGCGCGTACTGGTGATGCCCACCACATAATCGCAGGCATCCAGACGGATGAAGTTGGAAAGTTGCAGGGATGTCATACACATGACGTGCTCCACCGGCGTTTCTATCACCGTATAGTCGCTCGGTATGCCGACAGGCTTTATGCCTTTCGGTACCAGCGCATAGTGGAAAGTGCTGCTGCTTTCTTTTTGAGGGTCGTGTATATCCACCAGACGGACATGGTGCGGAAGATATTTCACCGTATAGCCTTTGGCATAGCACGGTACAATGGTAGCTGCCGTGTCTGTCGTAACCGGAGAATAGCCCGTTTCGGAAGAAGATTCGGTAGTAGTCTGTCTTGATTTTAAGCCGCAAGAGGTTACGCATAAAATGCACAGCAGTGCAATGCCTATGGCAGATATCCGGGTCATGACTATTGGGGTTTATGGAATTCGGGCACAATATTCGTCATTTTTGGGGAGATACGCAAATGCTCTTCCTGCAAATTGACGGATATTGTGCCTAAATAATCTTTAAAAGCCCATCAAGTCATTCAGTGCTTCACTCATGCTGGGATGTGTAAAGACAAAATCACGGAGGAAGGTATATTCCTGCCCGGTCTTCATAGCCATTGCCACCAGGTTGATGACTTCACTCGATTCCGGCCCAAACAACGTGCAGCCCAAAATCTTGTCCGTATCGGCATCTACCACTACCTTGAAGAGTCCGTTCGTATCGCCCAAAGTCCTGGCACGCGGAATGGCGGCTACCGGCAGCTTGTTGACCTTTATATTCAATCCCTTCTTGCGTGCTTCCGCTTCGCTCAGCCCGATGCGTGAAAGCGGCGGGTCGATGAATACCGAATAGCTCACCGGGTCACGGTCGGACACCTTGCGTTCTCCCGCCCCGAAAAGGTCTTCGCGCAGAATGCGGTAATCATCCAAAGAAATGTAGGTAAACTGCAAACCGCCCTTTACATCACCGATAGCATGTATCTTGGGGTTGGTAGTCAGCAAATAGTCGTCCACCACAATGGCACCGCGCTCATTCACCTCTACACCTGCCGCCGCCAGATTCAAGCCAGCCGTATTCGGACGCCGGCCGGTAGCCAGCAGGATGGCATCAGCCTGCAACTGATGCTCCTCTCCAGTGACTGCATCCCGGTAAATGACGTCAGAACCTTTCACGGACTGCACGCGTGCATTCAGCCTGAAAACGATTCCTTTCTGTTCCAATACCTCCCGGACACTGTCCGCAATGTCCCGGTCCTCCCGGGATATCAGTTCGGAAGAGCCCTCGAGCACCGTGACTTGCGAACCGAATGAAGCATACATGGAAGCAAATTCCAGTCCGATGTATCCCCCGCCTACAATGACGAGCTGTGCCGGCAGCTCAGTCAGTTCCATAATGGAGGTGCTGGTATATACCCGCGGATTGCCCTGTATCCCCTCTATCGGTGGAATGACGGTTTCGGCACCCGTATTGATGAATATCCGGGGAGCTTGCAATTGTAATGTCCCTTCCGCCATCCCAACTTCCACCACATCCGGACCTGCAAAGGAGCCGATACCCGTATAGACCGTTATATGAGGATTGTCGGCCAGATTGTGATAGTTCTTCTGACGCAGGAAAGAGACGACCTCTTCCTTCCTTGCAATGGACTGACGATAGTATGCCTTCTTGACCTCCCAAGAAGCGTCTTTGTCCGCATACTTTGCCGCATGCACCAATGTTTTTGTGGGAATGCAACCGATATTGATACATGTCCCTCCGTACATCTTTTCCGAACGCTCCACTACGGCAACGTCCAGCTTCCGTTTTGCCAACTCGGCAGCCAATGTCTTTCCGCCTTTGCCGAATCCGATGATAATGACATCATACTGTTTCATACGTCTATTTCCTTAATTGGTTCAATACTCTTTTTGCACTGTCAAACAGTACGACAATGGCACCGGCAAGAATGGCCGTATCCTTGATGACCAAGCGCCCTGCCCCCGTCAGCAACGGAAAGCCGTGCTCCCCGCTTCCCAAGTCAGGCACCCACACCTCAGGGGTTGTCACCAGGAAAGAGAGGGTACCTATTGTCATGACAATGGCCAGTGCAGCTCCCACCAGTCCGATTTTCGGAGAGAATATCCCCAGAAATGTCAGAATGCCGATGGTCATAATCAGAATGCCCAGACCGTGAGAGAAACCATACGTATTGTTCTCCACGTGCCACTGATGTTTCGCCTCATTGAACTCGCCCTCTTTCAGCTTATACTCCTTGTACTCCGGGGCACTCTTTGTATAAAAGAAGCTCATGAACGGGCTGTTCGCCACAAAAGGGACAATCCCTTCAGCCTCATAATTCCAGAATTTCAACCCACCAATCCATACGAAAATAACCAGGATGGCTACACGAATCAAATTAACACCCAACTTTTGAGTGGAAGCGGCCAGCGTCAACGCAGCCATAAACAAGTTTTGCAATTTCGTTTTCATCTTTGTTCTACTTTTTAAATGTTTTCAGTAATATGACTTGATTTTTGTTTTTGCAAAGTTCCTTGTTTTCCACCACGTACGAAATGGCAATTATTCCGCAACAGTTGGCAATTCTTCCCGTTTCACTCTTTTCCGGTAGTCCGAGACACTCTCGCCGGTCATTTTCTTGAAAAAACGGCTGAACGCGGACAAGTCTTCGAAGCCCAGAATGGAGCTGATTTCCTTAGCGCTTTTGTGGGTATACAGCAGCAATCTCATGGCTTCCGCCTCAATGCGGTCATGAATCACCCGTAAAGGGGAAGGCAACCCGCAGGTCGAGAACAGATTGGAAAGTGTCTTGGGAGAACGGCAAAGAATATCGGCATAATCCTGCACTTGCTTCTTCTCATTGAAATGCCGGTCCACTAATACGTAATACTGCCGGATGATGTCAAACGTCTTTTCCTTCTCCTGCCCCACCCCGAAACGCTGGCGCGCAATGCGTGTGCAGGTAATGATGAAACGTTTCAAGACAATGCGTAGCATCTCCTCCTGCAGATTGTCATGGATGACCGATTCCTGCCGGAAAATGCGGACTATGTCATGCAGGTTGGAAGACTGCCCGGCAGAAAGCGCCAGTCTCATCACCTTGGAAGAGCCATAAAAAAGGAATCCATTGCAAGAGACCTCGTTGTCATGTCCATAGATGCAATAAAAATTGCTGTTGAATACAAACGTCAGGTATTCACCGTCCACCTCTTTTACCTCCAGGTGATGCAACGGGGTCAAGGTCACGATTTCATCCTTTTCCAGGCGCATGGGGATATGGTCTATTTCCAGAGTGAGCGTACCGCTCTGTACCCAAATGAATTTATACAGAGTCTTGTCACGTTGCAGCGACGCACGCTCATGGTAGCTGGAAGTCATGGCTATGTTGCCATTCAAGCGGGTGTTCAGTTGATAATCCATAAAAAACAGATTGTTTTAGTAAATAACAAAGATAGCGAATATCTTGTTTGCTACTGATTATTTCCCCACTTTTGTAGCCGTTTTGCTGTTCTTTAATTTTTAACCTTTAATGTCTTCATGCAAATGTTCCCCGTCATATTTGTATCTCTCGGTCCCGGCGAACCGGAACTGATTACCATAAAAGGCTTGAAAGCCCTGCAGGCAGCCGACTGTATTTTCTGTCCCGAGACACTGGCCAAAGATGGAAACAGAGTTTCACGCGCAGCCGACATCCTATTGCAACTCGACATTCCGGAAAACACGGTGCGCCGCTTTCCACTCCCCATGAGCAAACAGCGCGAAAAAGCCCTGAGCGCCTACGACGAGGTCTATATGGAGAGCTCCACCCTCCGGCAACAAGGAAAGAAGGTCTGTATCGTTGCCGAAGGAGATGCCGGATTCTACTCTTCCATACACTATGTATATGACAAACTGCAGGCAGACGGCATCCCCGTGGAACACATCCCCGGTATCCCCGCCTTCATTGCCGCCGGCGCACTGGGCGGGCTCCATGTAGCCAGCCAGGAAGAGCGGCTGACGGTGATACCCGGCATTACTACGACAGAAGAGATAGAGAAACTGACAAGCGAAAACAGTGCGGTTGTCATCATGAAGCTGTCCAGATGCACCGATGAGATTCACCGCTGCATCCGCCTGCATCCCGAATACCGGTATCACTATTTTGAGAATGTAGGCACTCCGGAAGAGAAGTATATCAATGACAGCAAGCGGATAGCGACCATCCGCTTCCCCTATTTTTCCCTGCTTATCATTCGTACAGAGACCTTTTGAGCCCGATTTAATACAATTTCGCACGCCATAGGCATTATTTTAATGAAAATGGGTTACCTTTGCGCCGTTGAAATATAAAAAAGATAAGAACATGAAGAAAGTCGCTTTTTATATGCTGATGCTGGTTATGAGCATCGGTTGTGCCTATGCCCAAGGAAAGGCAGACATCAAATTCGAACAGACCACCCACAACTTCGGCACATTCTCCGAGAACAGCCCGGTGGTCAGCTACACCTTTAAGTTCACAAACGTAGGCGATGCTCCGCTTGTCATCCATCAGGCCGTGGCTTCCTGCGGATGTACCGTTCCCGAATACTCACAGGAACCGATAGCACCTGGAAAGACGGGCACAGTGAAAGTAACCTATAATGGAACCGGAAGATACCCCGGCCACTTCAAGAAATCCATTACCCTGCGCACCAATGCCAAAACGGAAATAATGCGATTGTTTATCGAAGGAGATATGACGGCAAAAGATGCCAAATAAGCATTTTACCATACAGAATTAAGGAGATTTTTTTAAATCTCCTTTTTTTTTGCTTTCTTTGAACTCCATAACGAAAAACATAAAACTACAAAACCTATGAAACAAGAAGAAGAACCTATCACCGGACTAGCAGAAAATGCGTTCCGTGAATTGAAACCGGGAGAAGTGTACAACCCTTTGATGAGCCCGGACAAGAAGTATTCAGAAGTAAATGCCTGGTCGGTGACGTGGGGTATTCTGATGGCCATCCTCTTTTCGGCCGCAGCAGCCTATCTGGGGCTGAAGGTGGGGCAAGTATTCGAAGCAGCCATCCCCATCGCCATCATTGCCGTCGGCGTATCGGGTGCCGCCAAACGCAAGAATGCACTGGCCGAAAACGTCATTATCCAGTCCATCGGCGCCAGCTCGGGCGTCATCGTGGCAGGCGCCATCTTCACCCTTCCGGCACTTTATATCCTTCAGGAAACCTATCCGAAAGAAATCACCGTCACCTTCGCACAAGTCTTTATCAGCTCCCTGCTGGGAGGTGTGCTGGGTATTCTCTTCCTGATTCCCTTCCGCAAATATTTCGTGAGCGACATGCACGGCAAGTATCCCTTCCCCGAGGCAACAGCCACCACGCAAGTGCTCGTCTCCGGCGAAAAGGGCGGCAGCCAGGCAAAGCCGCTGCTCACGGCAGGTATCATCGGCGGTCTATATGACTTCATTGTGGCAACCTTCGGCTGGTGGAACGAGAATTTCACCACCCGCGTATGCGGCTTCGGCGAAATGCTGGCCGAGAAAGCCAAGCTGGTGTTCAAGGTTAACACGGGTGCTGCCGTGCTTGGTCTGGGCTATATCGTAGGGCTGAAATACGCGTCCATCATCTGTGCCGGCTCACTGGCCGTATGGTGGATTATTATCCCCGGCATGTCCATGATTTGGGGAGACTCCGTACTGAACCAATGGAACCCCGAGATTACGGCAACCGTAGGCGCCATGACTCCGGAAGAAATCTTCAAATATTATGCCAAGAGCATCGGTATTGGTGGCATTGCCATGGCAGGCATCATCGGCATTATCAAGTCCTGGGGCATCATCAAGAGTGCCGTAGGGCTGGCTGCCAAGGAAATGGGTGGTAAATCCAATGTAGAGGCCGGCGTAAAACGCACGCAACGGGACATCTCCATGAAGATTATCGCCATCGGTTCCACCATCACACTGCTGCTGGTTGTTCTCTTCTTCTACTTCGATGTGATGCAGGGCAACCTGGCACATACTATTGTAGCCATCCTGCTTGTGGCAGGCATCGCTTTCCTATTTACCACCGTGGCCGCCAATGCCATTGCGATTGTGGGCACAAACCCCGTATCCGGAATGACGTTGATGACATTGATCCTGGCATCCGTGGTCATGGTAGCCGTAGGGTTGAAAGGTCCCGAAGGAATGGTTGCCGCACTGGTGATGGGCGGTGTTGTATGTACGGCACTGTCCATGGCAGGAGGCTTCATCACAGACTTGAAAATCGGTTACTGGCTGGGCAGCACACCTGCCAAACAGGAGACCTGGAAGTTCCTCGGAACCATCGTTTCCGCCGCTACCGTAGGTGGTGTAATGATTATCCTGAACAAGACGTACGGTTTCACCAGCGGACAATTGGCCGCTCCCCAGGCCAATGCCATGGCAGCCGTTATCGAACCTCTGATGAACGGTGTGGGTGCGCCCTGGCTGCTCTATGGTATAGGTGCAGTGCTGGCCGTCATCCTCAACTTCTGCAAGATTCCCGCACTGGCGTTTGCACTGGGCATGTTCATCCCGTTGGAACTGAATGTTCCGTTGGTAGTGGGCGGTGCCATCAACTGGTACGTGACCAGCCGCAGCAAGGATGCCGCTCTCAATGCCGAACGCGGAGAGAAAGGCACACTGCTGGCCTCCGGTTTCATTGCCGGCGGTGCACTGATGGGTGTGGCAAGCGCCGCCATGCGTTTCGGAGGAATCAACCTCGTGAACGATGCTTGGTTACAGAATACCTGGTCTGAAGTACTGGCACTAGGTGCATACGTCCTGCTGATATGCTATCTCATCAAAGCTTCCATGAAAACCAAATAGTTGAAATCTCACAAGCTCAACATTTGAAAGGAATAAGGGGGACGGAAAGTCCCCTTATTCCTTTCAGACCAAATAACTTTAAATATAAGAAACATGAAAAAGATTCTATTATTCTTTTCTTTATTTACAACGGCCCTATTATTTGCACAAAATCCCGTCGAATTGCCTTTATGGCCCGACAAAGCCCCCAACAACAGCAGACCGTCCGAAGCAGAACAGAACTATAACAGTGAATGGGTAACCAACATTACCGTCCCTACCCTCACCATCTTCCCGGCTTCCCAGCCCAACGGTATGGCCATCATCATGTGTCCGGGAGGCGCTTACAGCGGTCTTGCCATGCGCCACGAAGGACTCGACATGGCCTCCTGGCTCAATGCACAAGGCATTACGTACGCAGTACTGAAGTACCGCATGCCCAACGGCCACAATGAAATCCCCCTTTCTGATGCCGAACAAGCCATTCGCCTCATACGCGAACATGCTGCCGAGTGGGGCGTCAACCCTCAGCGCGTAGGCATCATGGGAGCCTCTGCAGGCGGACATCTGGCCGCTTCGCTAGCCACTCTCTACAGCAGTGACAAAACCCGTCCCGATTTTCAGATACTGTTCTATCCGGTCATCTCCATGCAACCGGGTATCACTCATGGAGGCTCACGCACCAATCTCCTCGGAGAAAACCCGTCTCAGGAACTGGAACAGAAATACTCACTCGAAAGACAGGTATCGGCACGCACCCCCCAAGCTTTCATCATGCTTTCTTCGGATGACGATGCGGTGCCACCCATCAATGGCATCGGCTATTTCCTCGCCCTGCGCGACCATAAAGTACCTGCCAGCCTGCATGCCTACCCTACCGGCGGACATGGCTGGGGATTCCGTGACAACTTCCCCTACAAGCGTCAATGGACCGAAGAACTGGAGAAGTGGCTGCGTGAAGGGCTCGTATTCCCCGGCCTCTGAATCTGCCTCAAAAGAATTTATAAATATTTAATCCGGCAGTATTGAATTTAATTCCCCCGTATTAAGCTTTTATAAAAAGGATGTAGTAAATTTGCTGCATCCTTTTTACGTTTAAGAACAGTAATAATCAAAAGAAAGAAAAATGAAAACAATGACTAAATTTATGTTCAGCGCCCTCTGTGCGGCAACTCTGGTAACTTCCGTTTCTGCCCAGGGAGGGAAAGATATGTTGAGCAATGGAATAAAGTATCTGGATGTGCCATACGTGGCCCATACGCTGGAGGCAGATGGTCCCGAGGAACTCGTCATCAACTGCGATGAGGTAGACTGCACCACGCTGGTGGAATATGTGCTGGCAGAGACACTCACCCCCAAATTGGCCGACGGAGACATTTCGGAAAGCGCTTTCGCCGATAACCTGCAGAAAATCCGTTACCGTGACGGTAAAATCGACGGGTACACTTCCCGCCTGCATTATATTGCCGACTGGATAAACAATGGCGTACGCAACGGCTTCCTTCAGGATGTAACGGATGCCATGAGTCCCGACACCGAACAGTTATCAATCTCCTACATGTCTTCCCACCCCCAACTCTACAAGCAGCTGGCAAATTCTCCGGAGAACGTAGCCAAAATGAAGAAGATAGAGCAATCCTTGTCCGGCAAGGAAGTTCACTATCTTCCCAAAGCCAAACTTCCCGCCGATGGCCTTCCGTGGATTAAAGACGGCGATATCATAGCCATCACCACCAACACTCCGGGGCTGGATGTAGCCCACATGGGAATCGCTTTCTATGCAGACAGCAAACTCCTGCTGGTACACGCTTCCTCTACCGACAAGAAAGTGGTGGCCTCCAAGGTCTCCTTGTCACAAATGCTGAAAGACAATAATAAGTGGACGGGAATACGGGTGCTGAGAATGAAGAAATAAGGTGAAATACTATAATATGGAAAAGGCGATGGAGAATCAAATCTTCATCGCCTTTTCCATATATATGATTGTTCGTTCCTATTCCTCCACGACAATATATTCATCAATATTCCGTGTTTCTTTACTGAAGTTCACACCTACTTTCACTAATTTCCTGCCATCCAAGGTATAAGGAATCAGATACCCCTTCTCATCTATTTGTTTCAGAGCTGCGTCGGCTGTACCGTCCAGTTTGAACTCAAAAACATAAATAGCGGTAGGGGTATGAACTACTGCGTCCGCACGACCACGGCTGCTGCGAACCTCGGACCGGATGAACTGTCCCAGCAAAGTAAACACTACATGAAAAATAACCTGATAATGACGTTCCGTATCATCACTCAACTCGTACGGAATACCGGAGAAGAATATCTTAAGACGCTCCATAAACGCCTCCACATCTCCACTCTTCAATTCACGCATGAATTTAGCGATGTGGAAACCAGTCTCATCATTGGATACATTGGTATAATAGGGTACCAGAAAATTCAGAAAGCCGTAACGTACCTCATCATTCGGAAAGCCTAAAGTGTATAGCTTCACATCATCATCATACCCTTTTATGGTCAAATAACCACTTTGATAAATCATCGGAAGAGGATTATTTGTTTCCGCACGATATTCAGAGAAAGCGGAAGCCAGCACTTCCACTCCATCTATCAATAGACGTATATCGTAATCACTCTGCTTCAGCAAGTCAACCAAGTAAGTAGGTGTGCCGGTCTGAAACCAATAGTGCCCCATCTCTTCTGCATCAAAAGCATTCAATACACTGAACGGATTGAACATTCCTACACCTTCCGGATGAAAATGGTAACCATCATATTGACGTTCCATCAAATCAATCACTTCTTGTAAGGATATCCCTCTTCGTTTAGCCAGTCTCTCAAGTTCCGGCAGAAAGGTTTTCAACAACTCCTCTTTGGTAATACCACACAAAGCAGCGTAAGGAGACTTCATGCTGATATCATTCAGCTGATTCAAGTCACTGAACACACTTACTTGCGCAAACTTGGTCACTCCGGTCAGGAAAACAAAAC
>NZ_SRYZ01000039.1 GCF_004793475.1 Bacteroides muris (ex Afrizal et al. 2022)
GATAATGAAAATCAGCCACTTGGCCTATTTTATTATACTAAATATTATTTACTAACTCATTTGTTTTCAACGGATTAACTGTAATTTTAACGAAGTATTATGAATCAAATTTTCCATCATTTTTTATTTGGCGATAATAATCTTTTTATCCTTAACAACAAGCGTATCCTTCCCACCATTATTCATCAAATTAACATTCTTCAAGTCTATCCGGCTATTAGAAATGGAGAACTCCTGATGAATCGTATCATTCCGCAAAAAATGAATGTCCTGCTTATACAAGTTCGGAATGGAAAAGAACAGTGTGATAATCCCGATGAAACACAGCACCATCAATACCGTAAAGGTCACAAACCACCGCTGATATTTACGGTCTTCCACAACCTTCACCTCAATGGGCAATGGAGATTCCTGATAGCTCACCCGTTTCTGTTTCCATGTTACTCTGCAACGTAGGTTCGGAAATTCATACAGGCTGAACAACTCTGGCAGTTCCTGCAAGAAATGCAGGTATTGTTTGGTTTCCATCAGCACTTCCAACTCCACAGTTACACGGATAACACTTCGTTTCATTATCTTGGGTTTCCCCGATACACCTGTAGGTTTGGCAATATTGACAGGACGGATATCCGAAGCTCCGTTATCCATACTCATGGCAAGTTCCACTCCGGTACTACCCAAAGAAGGAGCGTCCATAGGATGATTGCCGAAAGGTGAAGAACTCTTTCGTTCTCCTTCCATGCCCTCATATTCTGCTATCAAGTCCGCTATCTCACGTACTTCGGTCACGGTTATTTTCTTCGCTTCTGCATCGGCAAAGGTTTCCACTTTAGCTTTGACTGTATCAGTCAGAAAGGCTTTTATCTTGTCTTCGCTCTTTTTATGAATAAGGTAACTAGGATACTTCCTAGTGAAGTTCCGGGCTACATTTTCTATATAGTCTAGCGTATAATCGTAATAACTGTCTATAAAAAGAAAACACGATATATTAATCGTAAAAATATTTTGTGCAACTTTCATATTAATTCAATGTTTTCATATTTTTCGTTTACTTTTAGATAAATCACGTACATATTGAACCAATAAACAAATCAATAAATACGATAAAAACAAGCAACATATCTTCCAATATAGCAAAAAATCATCATCAGATGGAGGTACTATATCACATCCCTTTTTGGCATATTCTATTAAATTATTATTAATATATCTCATTTCAATATTCTTACTAATACTATACAAGCAAAATAAGACTTGTAATAATGATACACATAGTCTAAATAAAAAAACATTCATAAATAAATCATATATAATAAATATCAATAGTAACACACACAAAACAACAGATTCTCCGCCTTTTACACCTCCACTCATATAATATATATTTGTACAAATATTTTCCATGTACAAAATTACTATTACAAATAGTACATATATAGCATTTTTAATTCTTATCATTTTATTGAAAATTTTAAATTCGGACTGAAAACATTCTTATGAATAAAAAAACTATCAGAAGTTGCAATTTCCTTTACATCACTATATATAATATAATCCTGTCCTATGCCTGTGTCATGTCTATAATCATTGTAATCACTATTTGTTATGTAATGAGCATTTCTGATATTCATATCTAAAACTATTTTTTTATTGACTATATCCCACAACCCTAAAGGTTGACTAAAAAAAGTATTATCAATAAAATCAAAGCTGTCAATTATATAAAAAGCAACTTTTTTAATATTTATCTTATAATATTCTTTATTGGTAGTCTGTATACTTCCCATTACTGCAATTCTTATTCTAAAATCCCCAAGAGAAGCATATAATTCATTTACAATTTCAGATCGATTTGAAGAAAAAATAACCTCTAATATTTTAGGTTGGATGTATCCTTGATATTGTATGTAATACTCATCAATTTGTGTTATTTGTTTTTTTTGCCAAAATGATGTTATAAGTTTATTCTCAAAATTGCCAAAATGGGACTCTTTTATTATATTGTTAGGTAAAGACGCATGTCCCATAATCAACATTTTACGAATTTCATCCACTAACTGTTTCTGAGCATTAGAAGTAAACCATACTTTATCTTCAATTAGTTTATTGTATAAATCATTAATTGGGCGATACTTTAAAACATCATCAAACTTAATAATATTTTCAATATCAAAATAATGATATGGTTTATCACAAGATGGAGTCTTAAACCACCTATGCTGAGTTTTTGCTCCAATATACCATCCCATGTGTTCCATTATTTCCCAAATAAAAATAACAGCATGGATTTTTAATTTTTGATTTTTGAAATAAAACCTCTTATTACCACCTTTTTTTAACAAATAAAATTCAACATCAATAATATTAGAAGTTATTGCCTTAAATATTTTTTCATCAAACGGTATTGGAACTAACATTTTTGTTGAATTTATTACTATATTATCAATATTCATACATACTTTTTCTATTTTCCCATTAGCCATATGAAAAAAGCTAATATCATAGTCTTTACCAACAGCTTCCTTGTTCGTAATAATACATATATATACTAAACGAGAATTATAAGATGGAAATTTTATCAATTTTCCATCTTTATCGGCCCAATAAGCATGTAATATTTGGGGAGTATCATTAATATTATGACACATACTTTGGTTAGTACTTTTCAGTTGAGCATTTAGTATCATCTCTATGCTTTTTTCTATATGTTTGCAATTCAAATTCTTTAATAATAGCTATTCCATTATGATCTATATCGCACTCTTCACCACAAACAATTTTATTACCATCATCATCTATAATAGTAAATGAAATCTTATCACCTGATTTTGCATTTATCACTCGTGCATAAAGAGTTACCATTTCATCCTCAGGTAATTCATTAAGGATTGTATTTCCTTCTGCATCCTTCCAATACACCTCCACAATCTCAGGCTGTTTTTCTTCCTTCGATTCAGATGCAATCGGAGCAATCGGCTGTTGTGAAATTTCCGACACCTTCCAAACCTTCTCCCTCACCTCCAGATTATTCCTCTTGATAATCCCTGGCGACAAATACACCACCATCATCATCGGAGCGCTCCCGACACTCATGTATTCCTCTATTTTCACGCAATAGCAATCCCAGAACCGGAAAATATCCGCAACCTCCACCTCATTATAAATAAAATGGATTTCCCCGTCCTGCATCATCCCTTCATTCAGCCAGTCATAAAAAAACGCCTCGTCTCCGCTGCATTCAAACGCAAGCGTAATCAAATCCCCCTCGACCGGCAGATTCTCCCTGTTTCCGATTTCTTCACAAACCTGTATATGCAGCTGGATGATTCTTCTAAGGTTCGAATCATCATGGTGTTGGATATGGCAGCGATAATTGTAATAAAGTATCGGAATTTCTTTGCCACGAATTTTCAATATAGCTTGATAAATCATGATAATAAAATTTCAAGTAAGCAACTATGGTAACAAATCACGACTAATCCAATAATAAGCCTGTCCGTTGGACCGGAACGCCTTGCCGGCAGCCTCATCCAGCAGTTTTTTCTTTTCCTTGAAATACTCAATCAGCCCGTCCAGTTCCACGTCCGTAATCATCTCCTTTTTCCGCAAGTCCTTGACCCGGTAAACCTCGAAGAACGGATAATCCACAGGACACGATGTGAACCGTTGCAACGCTTCCGACAAAGGCATGTTCAGGAAATCCCTTCTTCCCGTCTTGCAGTACTTGTCCCTGTTGCGTTCCGAAAGCAGATGCCTTACCAGTTGCCTTCTCACACGGCGCGTCGGGGCATATTCCGGTATGTTCAGGCTGTCCGTCTTCACACGTATGGTAGCCTCCTCTGTATCTGCCGGCAGATAATCGTCCGGGCAGTTGCAGATATCAGCCTTCGACTGCTTTTTCTTTCTGACCGCCTCATATTTATAGTCCAGGACCAGTTTGGCGGGCACTTCCACATACTTTCTCAGCCGCTTGAACTCCTCTTCATTGACAAGCAGGTAATAGTCCGTTACGGACGAAAGCGAGTCGGGCAATACGACAGGCTCTGCCGGCAGTTTCCATCCCGGCTCGATACCCGGCAGGACAGACAATATCGGTTGCACGCCTGACCTGCGGATATGATAGTAGTCCACCAGTGTCGAGTCAAGTTTATACCGGTGGGTTCCCACCTCCTCAAACGCCCTTGTCAGGCTGTTGCCCAACAGCGTATTGTCAAACTTCACCTGCAACAGCATGGAGTCCACGGCGGTAGTCAGCCCCTCCAGCTCCAGCGACTCGTTTTTCTGCGGAAAGACAAGCCATCCCTGTGTCATGCTCCGGTTCGGAAAGTCCAGGCAATACGTATTGTGGTTCACCTCCGCATATTCGTTTCCGTTCCGCAGCTGTTCGGGATACACAATCAGTTCCCGTTTCTTCCGGCTGATGCGTGGAGCCGAGCAGTCTATCATGTTCCCGATTTGCAGCACGAAATTGTTGAAGTTGTCCGGTTCTCCGCCGTAAAGCTGGAACCCCAGCAACCGGCAGTTATTCTCCACCAGCCGGTCCACCAGAGTGGAATCCGCCCATTCGCTGTTGAACCCCTTGTCACCTACCACCACCAGGACATTGCTCTCGTCCCGACATTTGTTGAACAGTTCCACCCCTGTGCGGACACCCGACCAGCTGCCGAATCTTCCGTAAACAGGTTTCAGTTTTTCCGCGTTCCGTGCCTTGTCCGACAGAAAATCCAGAAATTCCATATAGTCGGGAGTCAGTTTGCAGATGGGATCTTCCCGGCTGTCCGGCTCGTTGAAAGTGAGCACGGCGCCGAACTTGAAGGAGAAACTCTCATCGTTCGCCAGCTGGGACTGCAACCCTTGGATGGCATTCACCACGGCAGGAAACTGTTCGATGGCCTTATCCTTTCCTTCCAGGACAAACACGAGGTTTATTTTTTGCAGGTCCTTTTCTATCTTGTTCTTGAAGGTTCCGTAATAAATCGGATGGCCGTTCACGTTCAGCACATAGCTTTCCCGTTTGTCAATGACCGGCATCGGCACATGCGTTCTGAAACAGAACGCCGTATCATTGTGCCGGTAGGACAACACCGGACTGTACCGGATGGCGGGATGCCGCCCGGCAAACTCCCGAACCTGCCGCATATCATCGGATGCCAGCGTCAGGGTATCCTTTCGTTCACTGTCCTTAAACAACAGTGCGCTGTCGGGCAGCGAGGCGATATCCACATGCAGTTGCTGGCCTATTTCGGTCAGCAGCCGCCGGTCTATCCACCCGACAGGCATCCCCCCGATACTGTCGGCGTCGAGTTTGGGCCGGTCCGCCACAAGCACGCATCCTTTGTCTGACGATGCCTGATAAGGATACACAATGCCGTAGAACGGGATTCTGCCCGCTTCCTGTGTCAGGTCGGTATCTTTGAACAGTTTTACGGAATCATCAACGAAATACGTTTCCGGTTCAGCCAGTGCCGCACTGTCGGCCGGCATCACCACCTGCTTGTTCTTGAAGCCCGTAGCTATGTCGGTCACACCGCTTCGGGTCAGCAACAGGTTGTCCCGGTTGATCCATCCGCAATACCGGGCCTGCTTCCACTCTTTCAGCTTTCCGTTTTTCAGGATAGCGGGGTCATACTGGATCAACTGAAGCCAGTCGCCTTTGCGCTTGATGACCAGAAACGCATCCATATAGTTCACGGGGCGCATTTCATTCTTCCCGCTCGGACTCAGGTAGGTTGTCCCCGGCTCGTTGGCAAGGACAATCCACGGGTCATGCTTGAACAGCGACAGGCTGCGGGGGACTTTCACGCCTTCGACGGAATAGTTCCGTACATATTCGCGGGGGACATTCTTCACGCGTGTAAAACGGTGTACCGGTCCGCAGGCCGCCAGACAGATAATGCTTCCGCAAATCCATCCTCTTTTCAACAGGATTGACAAACAGTTCTTTTTCATGCCTCACATTACTTTTTTGATTCGGAAAAACGTTCGTGCTGCGTCACCATCAGTTGCATCACACATTCATTGCTCAGGTTATCACCCATATCCACAAACACCTCGTCGATGAGGGTCTTCCGACGGGCAATGATTTTCAATCCCTGGCAATAGGAGTAGAAGTCATTCTTTTTGTTATTGTTGACCGTCACCGCAATGTCCGGATTTCCACAGAGGTACTTCTTGAGGATATAGTTGTAATGGACATTGAACGGCTTGCCGTCCACGATGGCCTGCAAATGCTCGCGGATGTCGTTGCCGATAACGACAAGCACGTCCGTCGAGTCGTTCTCCGCATATTGCGGAAGAACCTCAATGGTGTGCCGGACCGGATATTGGGTCTCTTCCGTGGTCAGCAGCACCTCGTACCTGCCCGCCTCGGAGTAGGCATAGAGCGGATTCTGCTCCCGTGAGTCCACAATGCCCGATTCACCGAACTGCCAGCGCCATTCCCTTGACGGCCCGTACCCCTTGAATGAAATGATCTCACCCTGGAAGGCGGTCGCCGGCGCCTCTATTTTGACCAGCTGGTCGCTTCCGTAATTATTGGCCCGTCTGTTCACCTTGACGATTTGCTTCTTCTCCAGCGAATGGTCCACCTGAAGGCGGACCTGGTAACGCCCCGGTTCCTTGAACACGTACTGGCCGCTCCGTTCATGCGAGACATCCCCGTTGCCGAACTCCCACAGCCAGGAACCCGCGTTGCGGGTGCTGTCCGCATAATGAACGGCTTCCCCGACTTCCACCTCGATGGGCGTCAGGGTCATCCGTACGATACGGTTGGAAAAAAACAGCCGGATCAGCACGGCGACAAGCACACACAGCAGCATCGCTGCAACTACAAACAGAATCTTTCTGGTACGAATCTTTCCCATGGCGTCATTTGTTTTTAGTTCCCGAGCGCAGGTCTTCCTCTTTCTTCCGCAAGCCTATCTCGCACTCCTCCAGATTGGCTTTGAACAGGCGTATGTTTTGTTCGATGCTCCACAGCTGTTTCTTGTCCGACAGCCACATGGCATAAAAATCGGCGATATGCATGAACAGCTTGTACCGTTTGTCCCAGCTGTTCCTTTCGTAGGTGTTCCGCAGGTTGTTGATCAGGTAGTGGATGTCGTCCTCCTCGTATTGGGCATACACGCCGGGCTGGAAAGCCTCTATCTTCCGGAACAGGGAGTCCACGGGCATCTGGCTTTCGGCCTGTTCCTGCTGGAAGTCCTTGATACGGTTCATCTTGATTTTCACAAACTCCTTCTGCTCGAACATCCTGAAGTCCGAATTCCACATGAAGATGGCAAGGCAGCACGCCACGGTCGTCAGGAAAAAAAACAGGAATACGTATGCGTGTCCCATAAGGATTTCCCGTTTGTTCAGTGTTTTTCTATTATTGTCCATCATAGCGTTCTCATTGTTTGTTATTGGGTCCCACACTCAGGCTGCGCCGTGTCTTCCAGTTGTCCTGGATGCACTGCATCAGGTCTTTTTTTACCATCTCCTCCTGAATGTTCAACAGGCGGATGGAATCCTTCACCCCGAGGAATATGTTGATATTTCCCAGCAGCCGGCTGTAAAGCCTGCAATCCCTGGCATCCATGCCCTGGATATCCTTCAGCAGGTTCATCTTGCGTGTGCTGACCACACTTTGCAAAAGCACGTCGTTGATCTTCGGCGAGGTGTTCATCAGTTTCATGTATTGGTACACGGAATCCACGCTGTTTGCCAAGGCGAGTTCCCTGGCATAGACATGGTCGTATTCCAGCGTCTGCTCCGTAATCCGTTTCACCTCCGTGCCGGAGGTTTTGAGGAAACAGGCAAAGATGGTTACCGCAAGCACGATACAGCTTGTCAGGTAGCCAGAGAACCTCAGATAGGCCTTTCTCACTTCGGTGTTATTTTTCGGTTTCATGTCGGATGATGTTTTGTTTCTTTATAAATAAGTACTGATTCCCAGGTACGCGCACTGTCCGTCCGGTGTACCCAGCCGGAAACGGGCGTCCTCCTGTTGGATGATATAGCGGACTTGTACCTCCTTGTCCGATGGCAGGAACAGCTCCATGAGGGCGTTCAATATCCGGTTGTTGGCGGCTCCCGGGAAAAAGGTCTCCATTTTCCGGGCGGACAGGGGGCCGATTTCCAGCAGCAGCCGGTATGTGCCGTCGGCAAAACGGTTCCCCGCCACCATCGTGTCGCCCAAAAGGCACCGGCCTAACCGGGGGACAAGACCGGGAGGCGCCTCTGTCACGCATTTGTCGCCTCTCTTCAGGCGGACAGGCACCCCGGTCAGGATGCTCATGCACTCGCCCGTCTTCGCAAGGCTGGCGGTAATCTGTTCCAGATAGGGCAGCAGATGGACCAGCATGACCGCCAGATGGAGCGGCAGCAGCTTAAGCACCGGCCACTGTCCGGAGAAGATGCTCACAAAGTCGGCGTGCACGTTCATCTCGTCGATACGGCGCTCCTTGTTCTGGAAAGCGACCAGCAGATGGTCCAGCGAGATTTCAAAAGGCTTGAAAAAACGCCGGGCGAAGAATTCCTCCTCGCGGTGGATGCGGATTTCATCCAGTACCTGTTCTTTCGACACTTTCCCCGACTGATGGAGATTCTTGTGGAAGATGCCTTCCGGAAGGGCGTCGTAAATGCTGCGCCTGTTCACGTGGAGATACAGATAATCCGTCAGGTCGTAATGGGAGTATTCCGAGCGTATTTCTTGGATGTCCTTCGAGAAGCCGCGACGCATGTCGCCCCGTCTGGAGATAAGGGTGCGTTCCGCGTCATACCCGCCCTCCTTCAGCCCGCTGGCCACCACTTCCGCCTTGAAGTCGGTATCCGGCTGGTTGAACAGATGGGGGCGTTCCTCAAAACATACGATTTTGTCTGTCTCTTCTGCCATGGTTGTTCTTGTATGAATTATCAGTCCAATATGTTCCAGCGTGACTCGTTCGTCTCCTTCGGTTGTCTGGAGCGTTCGGCAACCACGATGTTTTCCTTGTGCTTGCCGATGTATTCCAGCCGGCTGAGCGTGGTCCACAGGTCATTGAACTGGTACAGGAAACGCTCCGCGGTTATCATCAGCGGACGGATGTTCTGGTGGTTGTACAACAGGCCGCTGTTTTCCCGCAACAGCCCCTCGTAAGCGCCGGGATTGATGCCGTTCCACTCGTTGAAATATTTCAGCAGGTCCTCCTTCTCTTCCTTGTTCATAAATCCCAGGCAGACATACAGGCGGTGGGCCAGCGTGGAGAATACATTCAGGAAACGGAGGGGCGGATAATACTGCCCTTCGTTACGGTAGGAGAAATAGATGTCGGATATGAACAGCATGACATGGCGGCACAACATGCCGATGTTCACGGCAAGCGGGGTCTGCTTCTCCGCATTCTCCACCTTGGCGAGAATATCCGACGAGGCTTTCTCGATGGAATCGACCAGCTGCCCGAATTTCAGATAGTAGTTTTTCAGGTCCGGATGGCTGGACATGCTGGTACAGGGAGGGATGAAGTTCCCGTCCACCTCGCAGCGGTTCCCGTTTTTGCGCAGGCGGCCGATTACCAGGAAGTGCCTTCCCAGGTTGTTGCCGTCAATCTGCCCTGTCGGAACGACGCTCAACGCGTAGTTGGGCAGCGCGTCAGGCTGGCGGGGACTGGTCTCCTTTTCGTCCGGGACGCCCGAAGGCAGACGCTCGAAAGGGTCTGCCATCAGAATGACATCCCACCGCTGGTCCTTATCCTCCGTCTCGTCAATGGCGATATGGAAACTGGCGGTCAGCTCGTCGTCTCCCCCCGCGTCATAATCTATCAGGTAGCCGCCGGCGGTAAGGGCGAGGCAGCGTTTCAAACGGACTTCCAGAGTGCCCGTGACAAGTTCCGTGATGCTGAAATCACCGGAAACGGCTTCTCCTTTCCTGAAGGGGAGCAGTCCGTAATTGGCACGGTTCAGCTGGAATGACTGGTATTCGCACAGCCGGTCCGTGAAATGGTCCTCCAGCTGGATAAAATGCTTCTTGTTGACCGGCATTCCATCCGCCCAGTTTACCAGCGGATATCTCTTTCCCGGTTTCTGTTTTCTTGTATTCATCATGTCTGTTTTTTTAAAATTCCTTGTAATTCACTATTTCGTTCGCCACGCGCTTGGCTATGATCACATCATGGCTTTTCAGCCGGTTCTCGGCAAGCGTGACGTCCGGGTCTATATATAACCTTCTCTTGAAAAAGGAGGATTTGGTATAGAACACCCATTCGTAATAGGCGCCGCCGTCATTCTGATAGACTATCGGGGAGGACGGCGATTTGAGGTTGCAGTCGTCGATCATGCGCTGGAACCAATGCCCGAAAATGACATCTTCGGACGCCTTGCCGGTAATACGCTCCGCGGCGGGATCGTCCACCTTGCGGAAAATTTCCACATCCACCACGATGCTCCGCTCACGGTTGATGTACAAGGAGTCCGAATCATACTCTTCCGAATACTTCCAGACCTTGTATATTTCAAGGGGTATGTCAAAATAGCTGTTTACCGTCTGGGTGTACAGGAGTGGGAAGACGAAAGGCAGCAGGCAGGTGGAAGCCCAGATGCCGTACTGGAGTTCGTTGCAGAGGTTGAACACTACGGAGAAGAGCCCCGCGCCCAGCAGCACGACTGTAACCGTCAGCAGGCACCGGATACCGAAAGAGGGTGTCTCCTTGCCCGAAGCGAACACTTTCCGCAGCAGGAACCGGTTGTAATACCCGGCGGTCCAGTACAGGATGGCAAGCAGGACATAGATGTAGGGCATGAAGCTGTAGTCCATGAATCCAGACAGGGCGGGCAGGGCAAGTACAATGCCGCACAGCAGCAGATAGACAATCAGTTTCTTATTGTTGAGCAGCTTGTTCTTCCGTGCGATAAAATAGGCTGCAATCCCGAAAATCACAGTCAGTACGGGCATCAGCAGGTACGATGAAATCAGATGTTGGGTGACAGGGTCCATAAGTTCTATGTTTATGCGTTATTGTATTCGATGAATATGCGGTAATTGAATGTGTCCGGCGAGCAGGCAGACAGTCTGGTGTGCAGACTGTCTTTCATCTGTTTTTCCTGCGACGGCCCGTCCAGCTTCGTTCCCAGGACCAGATGCACTTCTTTGGTGCGTATCAGCCCTTCGGTGGGAACTGGGCTGATTTCCACCCCGTTGCGGATTTCTGTCCGCAACAGAAGCTCGCCAAGCTCTTTCTTGCAGAAGCTGGCTATGTCGTTTTGCGTCAGCACACGCCCGTGTGAAATGATCCCGTATTTGTAGATATCGATCAGCTCCCGGTTCTTGGGGGCTTGCTTCCCGCCGTAGGTGGTACTGACAAGCGCGAGTGTCTTCGGGTCCAGATAGGTGGTGGCGTATGGCGACAGCTCCACGCCGGCCTGTATTTGGTTGCCTGTCTCGCAGTGGGTGGTCCAGTATTTCACGGTGACCTGCCCTTTGCCGGACATCTGGTCGATCATCAGGTAATAGGGTGTCTCCCTGTATTCGTTCATGTTGTCGGTTGCCTGTTTCAGTTGCGCCGTCAGTTGCTCCATCTGGCCGACGAGCGCTTGCAGCTTGACACTCGAAACGGCATGGAAGGCGTGGGTCTCGTCATCCAGCAGGTCCAGCAGATAGCCGAGCAGTTCCTTGGCGGAGCGGGAGTCAAAACGCTCGCAGCCTCCCTTGCGGATGGAATAGGTGCCGTAACTCTCCGTGGAGCCGGGTACCGGATACTGGAGCTCATGATAGCTCTTTCCGTCCGAGTCCTTCACGCTGTGCACGGACAGCAGGGACTCGTAATTGCCGGTACGCAGGGGAATCACCCTGAACGTGTCTTCGAGGGAGGTGGTTTGTTCGTGCAACAGCTTGTTTTCCACAGGCACGATGTTGATGCCCGCATGAAGCTCCTCCAGGATTTCCGAAGTGAAATGGGCGGGGAATACGATTTTCACCCACACCAGCTTTTCCTGCATCTTTTCCCGCACACGCTCCCCGAAACAGGAAGACAAGGCTTTCGGCAAGGGCTCCTTGTCAACCTCATCGAGGGGGACCGGTTGCGAAACCCGCAGGAAATGCTTGTTGTATAGATCCATCACCTCCTTGTCTATGACGGACATCACATCATAGCTCCGGAAGAAGGCACGGGTGGATTCCTCCGGCAACCGGCTTTTCTCATAGATGCCCGGCTCCATCCGGATGGGGGTTCCACCGGCGGACCATTCCGTGCACGGAAGCAGGAACAGGTATTCATAGCTTTCGGTAAGGTTGGGGAAGTCAAGATAGAAAGAAATGTTTTCCAGGTCCGTCAGCGAGTCGTCCACCGCCAGGCCGAGCCACACCGTGCGGGCGGGCGTCCTTGTTTCCGTACGGGCAATCATGGTTTTCGACAGGGTATGGTCCACCTGATAGAGAATGTCGTCACACACCATGTATTTCACATCGGCTTTGTGCAGCAGGGTGTCACAGGCCGGATAAAAGGAAATGCTTCCGGCGGACAGCTTCTGGGTCAGCAGGTCATTCTCATAATACATGCCCGACTCTTTCGTTATCAGGTAGCCGGGCTCGATGGGAGAGGCATGCACGACACCATGCGCGGGAAGTGCCGAGGTCAGTATGTCCGGTGTCAGAATGCGGGCGGTTTTTTCCAGCAGCCGCGTCTCGATGGCCGTGAAGTCTTCCCCCAGCATATACAGTTCGTTGGACAGCGCCTCAAGCATCAGTTTGACGACAGGGTCAAAATTTTCCGCTTTCTTGATTCCCCAGAACGCCGCCGCATATTTCAGCATACGGTTTCTGATCTGCTCCTTGTTATATTTCTCCATACTCATACGCTTGTCATCGGGTTGAAATGGGTCCTAAATAAATCACATAGTAAAAACAACGCTTCTCTCCGGTATGCAACAGATTGCCATAGACATATACCTGCACGCGTTTTTTTATGGTCGAAGCCTCGAACACATTGTCCTGCCGGGTGGTATCGTCGATAATGACCCGGACGTTCACATTCGTAAGACGCTTCTCGTACCGGGTGATGGCTTGGGTGATATAGTCGGAAAACTGCCCTTCCCAGCGGGTATGCGAAATGATACTCTCAAAATCAAGATAAAAAATCTCGCAACCGAACTCCTTGTCAAAGGCGTGTTCCCCGGGAGCCGTGTCAATCAGCATCTCGATGAACTGGTCGATGGACTCTATCTCCGTACAGGACGCGAGGCGGCTGTTTTCCACATCCTCGCTGAGCAAGGCTCCAAAATCCAGAGGCAGTTTGCAAAATTTCGTTTCCATACTTGTCAGCGCCATTCGTTATTTTCAAATTCGTCGTCACTGAATTGCAATATCCTTGCGGCAAACAGGAGTGTGATGCTGCTTTTTTGGTTCATACGGTCAACCTTACGCTGCAAACGGATGCAGTTCCCTTCCACGAAACGCAGGACGAATTCGGCTTCCTGGTCCGGTTTGTCTTTCCGGTAGACCCGCAGGTTCCCGTCCTCGCATGGTTGGCTGTAGGCACCCCACCGCAGCAGACCGTCACCCGGCATACCCGCAAGGGTACAGGTAACGAAACCGCCGTATGCCTCACCTTCCGGCAATCCGTCACGGTCGGTATTCCGTTTGAATTGCAGGTCAAATTCTTCTACTGTGTATGTCTCGTGACATACGGACAGCTTCATCGCATAACGGTCATTCACCGTTCCGGGCTCTTTCCGTTTAAACAAGGCAGCAAACCAGTTCATAATCTCATTTCAAATTTAGGTGACACGAATCGCCGGCTTCCATTTCCCTGAAATGGATAAGTAGCGAGGTACAACTCTCTTTTACGGTCGAATGCACATGGAAATCCAGACATTGGGCTCCCTTGAACCTGATTGTTTCCTTTGGTGTCCCCAGCTTTCCCGAAGTGTTCATCACTTCCCCGCTTTTCAGGATACGTGAATTGAACATCCATTCCAGCAACTCCTTCGAGGGAAATCCGGCTATGCTTACCTGCATCTGTCCCCCGGTGGTCTTTCCGGCCGCTTGCCCGCATGGGGTCATCGACTTCTGGAAGTCATATTCATAACTCAACAGGTCGTAAGCCTGCACCTCATCATGTTCCGAGGGCTCGGCGGTCCAAAGTTTGATATACGATTGTGCACTCATAATATCTGTAATCTTTTATTCGTCCTCACTCATCAGATTGGTTTGTAACATGGCAGTCAGGGTCCGTTCCGGATTCATGCGTGACTCCACGAACAATACTGTGTCCTGACTGTCCAGATGCTTGCGCGAATAGGCTCGCAGGTAGGCTTTGAATGCTTGTACCTTCGTGCGGTATTCGTCTAAGGGAAGTGCGAAGATGTCTTGCTCTCCCAATCGCTCCAGCCCGTATTTTCCCAATTCATCCTCAAATGATTTTTTTGACAAACCATTAGAAATGATATAAATAATTAATACCTTATACTGCGCCATATCTCTAATCAACTTAACTTAAGAATAAAAATACGTGTTATTATGAATCCTAAATACATACCTATCAAGATTAAGTAAAAAGGAAATATGTACACATTATACAATATATCCTTATTTAAAAACACTATAAAAAAACAGAGAAACATCACCAGTAAAAACATATAATTCAATCTTGATAAAGAACGGAAAATCCAACTATCATTCTTTGCTTGTTTCAATTTTTGATATGTATAAAAACTGGCAATAGCACCTAGTAATAAAAATGTGCGATACCAAACTCCTGTAAAAGTATATGGATACAATAAATTTAAAGAAATCAGAATCACGACAAACATATTACTTAAATCATTATATAATATACTATTTTTCATTCAGATTTTTTCTTTTGAAATATCGGTTCAACATGTTCTTTTCGCACAACATTAGTATTATCTTTAGGCAATACTAATGTTTTTGAATATAATTGTTCTATTATCCTAGCTATTTTGAATTTATTAATAATCGAAGGCTTTACAACTTTTTGTGGCTTAGGGTTAAAATAAAAATATTCACTTTTAAACTTTTGTTGTTCATTATATCTATAATTATGCTCAACAGAATGTTCTATAAAAGTATTTTTAACAGTATCTACAGAAGTTACTTGATAATAATCTTGTATTGCATAAGCTAATCCTGGCAAAAAATAATTACCTCCTCCATTCGAAAAATTATCAGGATTTGGCATTGCAATAGGTTCTCTCATCGTATAGTGCGTTTTAGGTATTTGGGTTTCAGACCATGGTCCTGGATAATGAGAATTTCCATTACCTACATTTTTGTAATATATAACAGCGGCAATATAACACAAACAACCACCAGCCCAAACAAATGGAAGTAAAATATCATCCGCAACTCCTATTCCTGTAACATCATCTACCATAATTGATAAAGACAAAGCAGAAGTTGCTTTTAGAACATTTTCAGGAGTAAACCATGAATCATCATATTGTTCTAAATGTGTGTTACAAATTTTAGAACTAGCTCTATATGCTTTAGGAGAAATATCTAATTTACATACATTATATGAATCATAGATAAGCGTAGTTTTATTAATACTAGTAGATATAGGGATATTTTCATAAAATGCATAACCGCAATTCTCAACATATCCTTCATATAAGTTACCAGAACTTAATAAATTGGTATATAAATCCAACGAAATAATATTTGATTCATTTCTTCCTTGCATAACTATTTCACCCACCGATTATCAAATTCAATACCATTCACGCTTACACTTTCAGGAGACAGAATCAAGGTAGTTGACAAGCCTTGCCCCAAAGATTCAATAACCCGTTTCAAATTGACGCAATACGCATTCGTAAACGCCACCTCAAATATCACCCCGGACGTACCGGTCTTGAACAGTACCGCCCCGCTCTTTTTCATCCACGGTTTCACGGCCCATCCGTAGATGTTGTTCTTCACTGTTTGCGAAAGAGTAATCATGATGCGTCCGCCACGCACTTCCCCTTCCGGCTGATTCTTTATGCCATCGACAGGCTGGTGAAAACCGATTTTGAACTGTTCCACTGCATACTCGTCACCGTCAACACTGAAGATGACATTCACATTGCTGTCCACTTGCGGAAAACTAAAGAGTCCCATAACATTGTTGTTTTTAAAATACCCACTGATTTTCAAATTCCTCCGACCCGAACGTCAGCTTCTGAGCCTGCACGGTCAGCTTGGTTGCGATATAGCTCTTCCCCTGCCGGATATAGCTGATTTCCATATCCACACAGGTCGCTTTCTCAAAAAGTATCTTTTCGAGCGTGGAACCCTGGTTGTCATGAACCACGACGGCTCCATTCTGATACTTGCGGGCATCCAGCATCCACTGGATCATGTCACGGTTGGGAAGATGGGGGTAAGTCACATAGAACGTACCGCCTTTCACCTCGGTCTGGGCCTGTCCTTTGATGTCTATCCCCTGGGCGAACCCGAACTCACAGCCGATAAGCTGGTAACTGTCCTTATACATATCGACCAGCGAGGAAGCGGCAAGATTGCCGATCTTTAAGAATACTGTATATCCAAACATACTGTACTTGATTATTGGTGAATATTCCAGGTTAATTCATTCTGTTCGTCCAGACCCACCTCCAGATTTTTTCCTTTGCACAGCTCTTCATTGATGATAAGCCGCGAAATCGGTCTGCGCAGGTAGTTGCGGATAACCCCGGCAACCTGACGGGCGCCGTATTTGGGAGTGAATCCTTTGTGGGCAAGCATTTTCCGGGCATCGTCACTGATGGTGATACCGATACCTTGCTTGTCCAGCAGTTTCCTGACACTGTTGAACTGTATATCGAATATCTTCAACAGGATGTCTTCACGGATAGGAAAGAACGGAACGATTTCCGACAGACGCGCCAGGAACTCCGGACGGAAATACTGCCCCATCACCTCCATGATCTGGGTGGTAGCCGGCACATTGCCCGATTCCAACTGCTTCGTCAGCCATTCGCTGCCCACATTGGAGGTGAACAGCACGATGGAGTTGGAGAAGTCCCCTTCCTTGCCCAGACGGTCATGCAGTTTCCCTTCATCCATGATTTGCAGGAAAATATCATAGACGGACGGATGCGCTTTCTCTATCTCGTCAAAGAGGACCACCGCGTAGGGTTGCTGGCGGATTTTATTCACCAGCATACCGCCCTCCTCATAGCCCACGTATCCCGGAGGCGCCCCGTAAAGCAAGGCGGCGGAGTGCTCCTCCTTGAATTCGGACATATCAAAACGGATCATGGACTTTTCATCGTTGAACAGCGCCTCCGCCAGTGCCTTGGCAAGTTCGGTCTTGCCGGTACCGGTAGGCCCCAGCAGGAAGAAGGAACCGATGGGCTGGCCCGGCTTGTTCATACCGCTGCGGGATTCAAGAATGGCATCGGTCAGCGTTTTCAGCGCCTGGTCTTGACCGACAACCCGACGGCGCAAGTAATCTTCCATGTTGAGCAGGCGTTCCTTCTCCTGCGACTGTATCTTGCCGATAGGAATGCCCGTCTTGCTGGCGACAACGGCGGCAACCTCATAAATTCCTACCTCCTCTATGCTCTTTTCCGCAAATGACAGGATGGCAGCCAGTGCGCTCCGCAGGTAAGCCGCCAGCTCTTCATACTCCTGCAATTCATGGATATCCGCCTCATCGGAAACCACGCCCAGAAGGATGGGGCTTAATTTGTTGTGCATCAGAAAAAGCAGCGTTTTCAGCTCTTCTGCCTTTTCTTGAGGAGTTTTTTCCTCCTTTTCTATCTCGTCCAGTCGGGCAAACAAGGCTTCCGTATCCTTCTTTCCTGTTTCATTGACCATCTTGATGGCCGAAAGTGTCATGTCCAGCAAGCCGATGGCGGAGTCGGGCAAACGGCGGTCTTTCACATACCGCTTGGCAAGGCGCACGCATTCCGCCACGGCATCGTCGCTGATTCCCACCCGGTGGTACTCCACGTATGATTGCCGGACGGAATGCAGCATCTGTATGGCGGACTTCAAGTCAGGCTCATTGACCTGCACCACCTCAAAACGGCGGTTGAACGCATGGTCAGGCTCTATAATCTTACGGTATTCGTCAATGGTGGTGGCGCCGATAACGGTCAGGTCGCCGTGCGACAATTCGGGCTTCAGCACATTGCCGGCGCCGGAATTGCCCTGCCGGCTGTCCAGCAGGATATGAATCTCGTCAATGAACAGGATGGCGTTGTCAATGCCGCGCAACTCTTTCACGATATTTTTCAAACGGTCCTCTATCTCCCCCTTGTAGGTGGCGCCTGCTATGAGCGAGGCATTGTCAAGCTCAAACACACGGGCTCCCTCCAGGAACGAAGGCACCTTATGGTTGACTATGTTCCATGCAAGCCCGTACACAAGGGCTGTTTTCCCCACCCCGGCGTCACCGACAATCAACACGTTCGATTTGCTGCGGCTGCCCAGCACCTCCATGACCATGCGGTTCTCCCGGTCACGGTTGATGGTCGGGTAAAGCCTGTCTGCCGCGGTGGCGGTAAGGTCCACGCAATACTTGGTGAGAAAGGAAGTGGAAGAGGAAACGGAGCTTTGAATGAAACTCTCCGGCACGTTGCCGGAAACTCCCGCCGGTTCGTTGCCTGTATATATGGAATGGATATCTTTCTCCAGGATAGGGAAAGACCTGAGCTGGTCACTGGAAAAGGCGATGCCCGGTTTCGTCAGTGCCAGCAACACGCAGATGGGATTGATGTCAAACAGCCCCATCTGTATCCGCGCATCATCGGCGGCACGGAAAACGGCATCGATCTTCTCCGACGGCTTGATTTCGGCGAACCGGGTGGATTTCGGACATTGTTCGATATGGACATCCGCCCATTCCTCCAGATACCCCAAATCCTTACCTATACTTATTATAAAATCTCTTAGCCCTACATCTTTATGAAGTAGAGCCTTCAACAAATGCGAGGGAGTGTAACACTCGTTCGCATTTTCACGAGCCACTGCAAGTGCTATGTTAAGCGCAATTTTTACAGAATCATCAAGATTAATGAAACCAACTCCTGTATCCATAATCAATAAGATTTAAAAATTGCGCAGGAGAACATTGCAAATATAAGGCAAAAAAATAAGCCCGCCACTTTTCAGGGCAGATTTTTTTATGTTAACGAACATAATTTTTGAAAAAACCAAAAAATATCGCAAAAAATTTCCCGAAAAACTTTTGTAATTTTCAGAAAGCTCCATATATTAGCCCCCGGAAATTGAAAGCCAAAGGCGGGGAGGCGCCGAACCGCCGGTAGCCGGAAATTCCGTAATCAACTTTTTTACAAACTTTAAAACTTTGAGAATATGGCATTTAAAGCGTCATTTAAGTTTTCAGACTCAAGAGAGTTTGATGTATTGAGATGGGATGTCAAGTTCAATCGTGATGTGGACCCCAAAGGCCGTCCGGCATCTGACATCTATGGTGGTAAAATCTATGTGGAGGTTGAATCTACTCCGGACACCATTGTGTTGGACAAGATGTTCAAACAGTATCAGCCCGTAAACGGAAGTATCGTCTTCAAGAAAGCGGATGAGGATGCCAAGATGAAGGAATTGGTATTTGAGAACGGTTACGTGGTGGAATACGAGGAGGCACTGAATGTGGCCAACCCCTATCCGATGACAATCAAGTTCGCCATTTCCGCACAGACAGTGAAGATGGACGAGGCTACATTTGTACAGGATTGGCCGGAAAACAACTAACGGTTGTTTTCTAATCAAAGTTTTTAAGGTGCCGGAATATACCAATTCCGGTTATTTCGGCACCAAAAAACATACCGACTGGTCGGATTGATTAATTAATTTTCATAGCAAAAGATAGTATGGGAGCAAGT
This sequence comes from Bacteroides muris (ex Afrizal et al. 2022), assembly GCF_004793475.1. GTDB lineage: Bacteria > Bacteroidota > Bacteroidia > Bacteroidales > Bacteroidaceae > Bacteroides > Bacteroides muris. The sequence goes on from NZ_SRYZ01000039.1 coordinate 19,813, forward strand.
TTTCTGAATTTGGTAACTACCAAGGTGACAGTGAAAGGAGAGGAACAGAAGTTCGTTTCACTGCGGCTTCATCAGCGGTTTAACCGGCATCACGCCTTTACTGTAATTGTGAATTACCTCTCGCCCGGCAATACGTTCAAGCAGACACCTGAAAAATTCATCAATTACATCGGGGAGACTGTCAGCATCTCGTTCGCCCACAAGCAGACGGGCGAAAGTTATGACTTCGAAGGGGTTGTCACACAGGTGGAAATGGTCGGAAGCATGGGTGAGGCGGGCGGAGTGGCCATTCACGGAGCAAGCCCCACGATATTGTATGAGAACAACGGAACGCTTGACTCGTGGATGGACCAGACCCTCTCCGCTATCATAAAGGAGGCGACACAGGAATACGGGAAGGTCCCGCTGGCTTCCAATCCCAAATACTCCGCCAAAATCCCTTACATGGCGCAGTACAACGAGAGCGTCTTCGACTTTATGAACCGGCTCTCCGCCCAATACGGCGAGTGGTTCTATTACGACGGGAAAAAAGTCTATTTCGGCAAACCCGACAAGGACAACACGGAAAAGATCATGTACGATGTGGACCTGGAGGAGGTACGTCTGGTGGCAAATCTGGTGCCGGGCAAATCTGCAAGATACGATTATGTAGCGCAGGAGAACAAACAACATAATGCAGACACGCCCGCCAAACCCGATGGCATGAATGACCTCCAGTCCATTGCGCATGACTGTTCCGAAAAGGCGTATGGGGCAAAGACGACTGCCGCCGCCAATCCGCACATCGCCGACAAGGCGGGGCTGGACGGGCAGATGAAGGTCCTCAAAAATGAGTCCGGCGCCAATTTGTTGAACATAAGGGGCATAGGAAAGACATGCCGGATCCGGATAGGCGAAGTCATTGAGGTCTCTTTCCCCGGTGACATGAACCTGCCGCCCCTGGGTAAATTCCGCATCATCGAAATCACGCACGAGGTGCGCCGTGACGGGCATTATGCCAACACCTTTGCCGGGATTCCTGACGGAACGGTAAACATCCCTGTTCCCGACGCAAAACTCCCGCTGGCATTGCCCGAGCTTGCGACGGTGAAGAAAAATGACGACGAAAAGGAACAGGGACGGGTGAAAGTGAGTTTCGACTGGCAGAAAAACGGGAAAACAACCAACTGGATCAGGGTGCAGAGCCCCAATGCGGGAGTAAGCGACGCCGTATCCAAAAACCGCGGATGGGTGTTTGTTCCCGAAGTCGGTGACCAGGTCATGGTGGGGTACGAACACGGCAATCCGGACCGCCCCTATGTGACCGGAGCCATGTTCCATTCCGCTTCAGGAAAGGGAGGGGACAAGGACAACAAGACCAAAAGCATTATCACGCGCAGCGGAAGCGCCATCGTTTTCGATGATGAGACGGGAAGCATTGTCATCACCGACCAGACGGGAAAACAACTGATCCTGCTGGACGGGAAGGACGCCATTACGATTATGGCGAAAAAGAGCGTAGTCATCACCAACGAGGACAAGTCCGTTATCGTAATGGACGAAAAGTCCATCGGTATGCAGGCGGACACGATTTCCATCGAAGGAAAGAAAAACATTACGTTGGTTTCGGGCAACGAAAGTATGGTGTTCAGCAGCGAAAAAAACATCATCAACGGCAGTGCCACCAATATCAAGCTGGAGGCGGCCAAGGAATATGACTTGAATACACAGACCGGAACCATGAAAGGCACGAACCTCACCGTGGAGGGAACGGCAAACATGACCGTAACGGGAGGCATTGTAAAAATTAATTCATAAACGGATTGGATATGGGAGCATCAGCATCTGTAATACAGGAATACTACAAGGCGGTCGATTACTGGGCGGACATAGCCGGAAAGAAAGACTGGAAACTGGCGATATGGATTGTCGGAAGGAACGATGTGGACCTGGTGGACAAGTTCCTGGAGATAGAGCGTTCCCCTGTAGGACAGTTCGATGACATATTTTTCCGTTTCGACACGCCCTACAGAGGCGATGACGACGAATATGCCGCACAGCTCTGGCAGGAGTATGCCGGATGGTTTGAGGAGCAGGCGGAAGAGAAGGATGACATGCTCAAGGCGTTGCGGCACGACGGGCTGCTCAAGACAGAGTACCGCCCCGACACATCGGCCGAGCCCACGGCGGCAAACCTGTGGAAGGAGATGTTGCGCTTCAAGGAGTGCATATCCCGTTTGGAAAATGCCTTCTTCTGCATCTATTTTCCTCCGGAACAATCCGGGGAGTTTCCCCGGACGGAATGGTTCGGACAGGTACTGAAAGAGGGTGTCCCGCAGGGCATCCGTCTGACAACCATTGATTTGAAGAAGGACAGAAATGTCGCTCTGGACGAGTCGCCGGAGGTGGTCCACATACGCCCCCGCTTTGACATGGCGGCGGCACTGCATAACCGGATGGCACGGGCGGATACCGGCAACGACCTGATTGCGCCCGAGAACCGGTTCAAACAGCAGGTGACGGCGGTCATGGACTGCACGCGGAAACAGGATTTGAAACCGCTGGAAAAGGAAATAAGGAAGCTCCTGGATATCGCCGGGGAACTGAAGGATGCGAATATTCGGATATCCGCTCTCTTCATCGCTTCCGAAGCCTGCTATGCTATCCGTGAATACAAAAGCAGCATGAAATACAGCGACAAGACCATCCGCGAGGCGGAAAAGGCGATGAAGGATGGCGAGGCGGCGGGATACAGTTACTGGAAGATGGCTGTTTCCATGAAGGCGGCAATCCTGACGGCAGAAAAGAAACGCGAAGAGGCGGTGGCTTTATACGAGGGGATAGCCGGGAAAGCTGTCGAACGGAAGGACCCCTATTATGTCATGGAGGGCTACCGGATGTGCGGCTTCCTGCGGTACGAGGAGGGGAAGCTGGAACAGGCGTTCGAATATTTCCTGCTGGCATTGGCGGGAGGAAGCTATCTTTCCGAAGACATCAGACGGAGCTCCACCTTCACCTACGCGGCACACCTGGCGCTCCATATGGGCAGGCAGGTGCGTGCGCCGATTGACATCGAGGTGCTGGAACGCCAGCTTCACGAATGGCTGGGCGAGGACTGGAAGGAACTGGTGGAGAACCCCTCCATGCGGCAGGCGGAAGCCAGAAGAAAAGGAGGTATTTTCAACTGAAAGAGAATTTAATCAACATATAGTTTAAACTTAAATATCGAATTTATGGATCTTGGAAATTACGGAATCGGCGGAAACGAAGTGAAGATTGACGCCTCCGAAGGCATTGCGGAAATTCCACAAAACCGGACATTATTGGTGGAGCAGTTGACTAAAGACGAACCGGTGGCTCCCGAAGTAATCACGGGGCTGACCAATATCGACCAGGTCTTCGCGCATTTCTTACCGGAGATAGATATTGAGTTCACCGATGCGGAAGGTGCTCCCGTGGAGGAAAACTTCCGTTTTCACAATGTGGGGGACTTTTCTGTCAAGAAAATGACGGAGCAAAGTCATTTCCTGTCAGGACTGAATACGGAAAAGCAGTTCGCCGACAGGATGGAGAAGTCGTTGCGCTCCAACAAGGTGCTGCAACGGGTATTGGAGAATCCGGCGACACGCGAGGCATTCGTCAATTCGCTTTCTGCCATGCTGGACGATTTAAAGAAAAACGAGAAGTCTAACCCTGCAAATGAATGACAACAGCTATGAGTGAACAGAACACACACAGGGAGGCAGCCGTACAACAACAGCAGGCTGCGGCACAGCCCAGAAACCTGAATGCGGAGCTACAGGTCCTGGCTAAGTTTGGTGGTTTCAATGTCCTGGAGTCCTCTGTGGACGGCATACAGAACCTGAACCCGGAGCGCAAGGCGCGCCGTAACATTTTCCTTACAGACCCCGAACGGGCGCCTGAGCGCAAGGAGCTGGAAAAACGGCTCGAAATGTGGGTGGACATGCTGCAAGGCAACAAGTCCATCAGCGAAATGATCGAACTGTGCCAGAAGAAATCGGCGGCCGTCTCCGACCTGCTTTCCCAGAACCAGTTGAAGGCGGTGGAAGAGGTGAAACAATTGGAGAAGTCATACCGTACGGTCATGCTTTTCTACAAGAATACGGATTCCGACAAGATTAAGAACATTTCCATCGTCAATGCTTCCATGGAGCAGCTCACCGACCTGGACAACTCTTTCTTCATCGACGCCATTGCGGACGAGTTGCGTGCCAACTACGACCGCCTGGACCTGCGCACCAACTATTCCTTGCTGGTCATCCCCGGCTACCTGGGTTCCAACAAAGTGATTGAGAAATGGGCGAAGATAGCGCATGACAACAAGGTGATGATTTATACCGACTTCGCCGACCTTGAAAAGCCGGACGATGTCATCGAGATGTTCTTCGACTCCAACCTGTCGGGAGGCGATGTGTACAAGTCCAACGTATGTATGGCCTGCAACTACCTGGTCGGACGTGGGCGTTATGCCGAACTGGGCGAGACGGAGGACTTGCTGATTCCACCTTCCGCGGCACTGGCGGGCAGCGTGTACAAGACGGTGATGGCACAGGTCACCGCCGGCAAGAAATACGGTTCCATGAGCGAGGTGGACGGAGTGGCTTTCAACCTGAAGAAGAGCGAGATCTCCGAACTGGAGAAGATCGGCTTGATTCCCATGGTGAAGGAATACGGCAAGGTGATGGCGTTCTCCGCCAAGACGTTGTTCAACGGCGACAACCTGGGCTTGCAGACCTATTCGGTGGTACGTGTGTTCGACTGGGTGACCAAGGTATTGATGGACTTCCTCAACCGGCGCGCTTTCGAGAACTGGAACAGCAAGGCGGAGAGGGATTTGCGCGGACAGATCAGCAAGTTCCTGGACAGCATCCAGGGTCCCGGACGCCTGATTGAAAAATTCAAGATCCTCCGCTTCGAGCGTGACCCGAAACAGAAAGACCGCATTTTCCTCGACATTCACCTGACTCCTTACTTCCCGGCAAAGAGTTTTGTCATCAAGCTGGAAGGCACCAAGGGGGATGACGAGAATGACTGGAACAGCGATTATGCACAGGATGCATAAGCAATCCCTTTTCTGAAACAGCCGGTGGACTCCGGTTAACCTCTCCGGCTGTTTCCTTTCTTTACTTTTCTAAACCGTTCTCACTATGTCAGATGTGTTGAAAAATATAGCTGATGCCGTTGACAACAACAGCACCAGACGGGGATTCTCCGACCTTTTCGCCGACTCAAAGGCTGCCCTGGACAAGCTCCAGGCGGGACTGGGCGGACTGCTCCCATCCATGCCGGGCATGCCCGTAGCCAAGTTCGGCGACCTTGCCATAGGGATAGACATGCACCCTACGGTCACACCGCCGTCACCCGTCATGCCCGTGCCGCATGTGGGGAAAGTATATGACCTCATGGCGGACATCATGGCAGGCATCGCCGCCGCCATGCCGCCCGTCACCGGAGGGGTGGCGGGAGTGGCGTGCAGCATTCTCAAGGGGATGGCACCTACGGTGAAGGTGCATAACCAGTGGATTGCGCAGGCGGGTATAGGCATCGTGCACCTGCCTGCATTCGTCCTGCACCCGGCACCGCTGGTCAGCGGCATGTCCGAGTCGGAGATGTGGATGGGCAGCGCGACCGTGCTGGCGGACGGTGCCCCCTGCTCCACGCTGACACATCCGGCGCTCTCCTGCAATCTGGTCGGCATCCCGACCATTCCTCGCAAGGGAAAGCCCAAGAAGGTGAGCAAGGCGTTGCTGGCACCCACATCCATGCTCTCCACCATCACCTCTGTAGGCAAACCGGTGCTCGTGGGTGGGCCGCCCACCATCGACATGTTCGCGCTGGCAATGAAGTTCGGGCTCAAGGGGCTGGGAAAAATGTGGAAGAAACTGGGCGACAAGTTCCAGGACCTGATTGACAGACTGAGAAAGAAAGGAAAGAATCGGCTGGCGGACATTCTCCAGCCCATCAAATGCAAGACATTCGGTGAGCCGGTCGATGCGGCAACAGGCAGGGTGTACCACACCAACGTGGATTTCGAGCTGCCCGGCCCCATCCCCATCGTTTGGGAACGCACCTATTACAGCGATGCCGCCGTGGACGGCCCGTTGGGCTACAACTGGCACCACAGTTACAACCTGGGCATCCGGCGGCTGGAAGAAGGGGCTTTCCTCTTCCGCCATGCCGACGGACGGGAGTCTTTCCTGCCCGTGCTGGAACCGGGGGATTCCTATTTTGACCGCAAGGAACAATTGCTCTGGATGCTTGACGGGCAGGGTTATCTGCTGACCGACATTCGGGGACTACAATACCGGTTCGACGGACCGGAGAACCGCTTCGGCTACCGCATGGTGTCGTGCATATCCACCAAAGACGGGTTCCGCATCCGTTTCGAATACGCTTCGGCTGGAAAACTGGCGGAAATCGTATCTTCTCGGGGAGAACGCTTGAAAGTGGAAACCGACGAACTGGGACGGGTATGCTGTGTGTCCATGAAGCAGGACGGTGAGGAAACCAGGCTTGTCCGCTATCGTTATGACGACCGGGGCGACATGGTGGAGACCATCGACGCGCTGGATGTCAGCAAACATTTCGTCTATACCGACGGGCATCTGCTGGTACAGCTGACCAACCAGGGAGGCATGGCCTTCCATTGGGAATACGAAGGCAAAGGTGAGAACGCCCGTTGTGTGCATACATGGGGGGACGGCGGCGTCATGGAGTACTTCATCCGTTACGGCAAAGGCTACACCCATATCCGTAACGGGGAGGGTGCCGAAACCGAATACCATTACGGGGAGGACAAGCTCATCTACAAGATAGTGGATGCCAATGGGGGAATCACGCGCCAGCAGTACAACGGATATCAGGAACTGGAGGTCACGGTCAACCCCGAAGGTTATACCCGCAAGACTTCCTACAACGAGTCCGGCCAACCCGTCCGGATAACGGACGAGAACGGCGAGGATACGTTCCTGAGCTACGACGGAAACCGCAACCTCGTCCTGCTCTGCACGCCGGGAGGGAAACAGCTCTCTTGGGATTACGACGGGATGGACCGTGTCGTCAGCCGCACCACGCTCAGCGGGGAGACTGTGAAATACACTTACGAGGGAGGTGTATTGCATACCATTACCGATGGGCAGGGACGCGTCTATACCCTCACCTTCAACGACCGCTACGACCTCGAACTGTTGCGGTTCCCCAACGGCCTGTTCCGCAGGTGGGAATACGACGGCAGGGGCAGGCTCGTACTGGCGGTGGATGTCAAAGGCAATGCCACCCGGTACGCCTATGACCGGGCGGACAACCTGATACGGCTGGAGGAACCGGACGGCAACGTGCACCGGTTCGAGTACGACGCCATGGGGAACATGGTACATGCCACGGACAACATCCGCGAGGTGAAGTTCACCTATGGGGCGTTGGGGGTATTGAAAAGCCGTGAACAGGAGCGCCACCGGATTACATTCGGCTACAACAGCGAGTTGCAGCTCCGACGCATCGGGAATGAGGCGGGCGACAACTATTTCTTCGAGCTGGACGGGCTGGGACAAGTCGTTACGGAAATCGGTTTCGACGGGCTGCGACGCGAGTATGAGCGCGACGGTGCCGGACGTGTCACACGGGTAAACCGTCCCGGGGACAAATGGACGGAATACCTGTATGACGGGCTGGACAACATCCTGAAGGAAGAACAGTACGACGGTGAGGTATCCCTTTACACGTATGACAAGGACGGTATGCTTGTCAAGGCGGAAAACAGCGAGAACCTGCTGGAGTTCACCCGTGACAGGAAGACAGGACAGATTATTGAGGAGAAACAGGGAGAATATACCGTCAACCGCACGTACGACAGTGAGGGCAACTGTACCCGCATCACCAGCAGTCTGGGAGCGGACATCCGTCATACGTACGACCGGGAAGGCAACTTGCAGACCATGCAGGCGGGCGAGAGCTGGCAGGCGTCATGGGTACGTGACAATACCGGGCTGGAGGTGCAGCGCACCTTTTCCGGCGGTGTGACTGTCAGGACGGAACGTGACTGCTTCGGCAGGGAGATACGCAAGTCGGTACGGTCGGGCGGCATGGAGCAAGGTGCCTACCGCTACCAATGGGGCATCGCCAACCGCCTGCTCTCCAAGGAGAACGAGCTGACAGGTACCGTCACACGGTACGACTACGACCGTTTCGACTTCCTTATCCGGCAGGAGACCATGCAAGGTTCGGAAACGGATGTGATTTACCGTACACCGGACTTCGTGGGTAACCTTTTTGAGACACCGGACAAGAAAGATCGCAAATACGGTGCCGGGGGAAAACTTTTGGAAGACCCGGATTGTTTCTATCACTACGATGACGAGGGGAACCTCATTTTCCGTGAGTTCAAGCAGTTGCAGGAAACGGGCGTAAGGTTTGACCGCAAACGCATGGAGAAGGAACGGGGCATCCGCTGTCTGGCAACGGGAACGGGATGGCTGTACGAGTGGAGTTCCAACGGGATGCTGAAGAAGGTCATACGTCCGGACGGAAGACCGGTGGAGTTCCGGTATGATGCATTGGGACGACGCACGGCTAAGCAGTATTTCGGAAAGGTCACACGTTGGGTATGGGACGGAAACGTGCCTATCCATGAATGGGGCTACAAAGTCACCAATATGCAACCGGATGAGGAAGAAAGCGCTCCACCCAAAGAACCGACAGAGGATATTACCACGTGGGTGTTTGAGGCAGGCACGTTTGTACCTACAGCGAAGATACAGGATGGTAAGCAATATTCCATTGTATCCGATTATTTGGGTACCCCCATACAAATGTACGATGAATTGGGAAACAAAACTTGGGACTGCACCTTGGATATTTATGGAAAAGTGACTAACTTTGAAGGGAGTTCTTTGAATGAGTGTCCGTTCCGTATGCAAGGGCAATACTTTGATTCCGAAACAAATCTTTGCTACAACCGTTTTAGATACTATTCTCCTGAAACAGGTACTTACCTTTCACAAGACCCAATAGGATTGCAGGGAGGAAGTCGATTATACGGCTATGTGCATAATCCGAATGGGTGGATAGATCAGTTTGGTTTAAGTGAACTTGTTTACCAATTATTAAACGATAAAGGTGAAGTTGTTTATTACGGAATTACGAGCAGAACAGCAGAAGAACGATTAGCCGAACATCTAGCCAATCCTGAAAAAATAGGGAAGGTAGCCAATATGGAAGTTTTAGCCGAAGGACTTTCACATGACCAAGCTCGCTCTATTGAAGGGGCTTTGATTAGAAAAAGAATGGCTGAAAATGTAGACAAATTCTCTGCAACAGATTCAATAGATAAACAATTAGAAAAATCTGGATTATTGAATAAGAATAGAGGTCGGGTTAAAGAACGATGGACGTCAGATAATCCTTTAGATGAATTTAAAGATAAAATTAGCAAAAACCCTAAAAAGGTAAAATGTCATTAATATAAAATAGATTTTGAAATGAAAATATTTAGTACAGCGCCAGAAGGTAATGAAATGGCAGAATTAGAAAATGCTCGATACATCAATTTGGCATTAAAGCAGATTGACGAAAATATTGAATGGCTAAAAACGGCTAATAAGCCAACTCAAGCAGTCTTAACTCATATAGATATATTAGTTATGTTAGCTAAAAGATTTACGGTTGATGCTAATTTGCTAATCAAAAAAGAGAAAGTTCAGGAATGGAAGAATGTTTTTAACGATTGGTTTGAGCGTTGTGGCAGTAAAATTCCTGCTAAATTTAGAGATGGCATTAAAGCAAATGGAGATGAGCTTTTTAATGAGTTAGAACAATATGGGCACTAATAATTTTGAGGAACAAATAAAACCGTTCTTTTGGGTAGAGCATGAAAACAGCGTATCTGTTTGTTTGAATGTTGGCGAGTATAAGGATGAGATTTTTCAAACAAGAGAAAACGAAGGCTTTGAAGAAACGGGTTATGACTGGGCTTCTTTGGCACGAGTTTTTTTAGACGAATTGGAGCCTAAATTAATAGATATTGTTCAGTTTGACCCCGAAGCCGATATGTTTTGCGCATATTCTGACGATAAAGAAGCATTGAAAACATTTATCATAGCCTTCAAAAACGCCTGTGAAAATGAAACTTTGATACAGGATTTATTTTCAAGAGCAGAATTGGATTAAACCAATAATAATCCCATCTATCATCTAAAATATACAAAATAAGGGAAGCTAAAGAACTGCTTCCCTTATTTTTTCACCCTTCAAGAAGTGTCTCTTAAAAAAGTTATCAACAGGTATTTAGTCGCTTATCCCTATTGTCTTATGGTTGTTTTTAAGGGGTGGTTATACTGGATTTACCATGCGTTTATTTGTCCGTTTTTCTCCTTTCTTTATAGCTTAATAATCGGGGGCTTTGATAAGTAGACTTTCTTCCTGTTCCCGTGCATGGCACGGTATATTTCGGGGGCTTTTCTTTCATGCTCCGCAGGAACAAGGGGGGCTTTTCACCGTCTTTTGACGGTATGGGGCTTTGAAGGGGGCTTTTGGCGTTTCCCCATCGTTTGTAGTAGATGCCACACAAGTAGATACAGAAAATACCCTAATAAGCTATGGTATTTTCATGCCCTGATAAATTAAATCGGGTTATTAGTTACTTTTTCTACTTTAATCGGGGGGGCTTATTGTTTCATGCTCCGCAGGGATAAAGGGGGCTTTTACCGCCATTTGGCGGTTGGGGGCTTTTCTTTTTAAGGGGGGCTTTTGCTCCGCAGGATAAAGAGTTTTGTTCTTTACTGATTCAGTTTTTGTTCCTGTTCTATCTGTACCCGTTGCCGTTCTATCTCTTTTTTAAGTTCCTGTTCCGTTGGTAGATAAAGCATATATTTCGATGCAAAAATCTGGCTGCTATCATTCAACAGGCTATATTTTACGATGGTCTTATCCTTTTCGGTACACAAAATAAGTCCGATTGTCGGGTTATCGCTATCCTGCCGTATCCTGTCCTCAAAATAGCGTACATACATATCCATCTGCCCGATGTCCTGATGGGTAAGCGGTTCGGCTTTCAAGTCGATGATTAAGAAGAATTTGAGGATGTAATTGTAAAACACCAAGTCCGCATAAAAGTGTTTCCCTGTCTCGGTGGTTAATCGGTATTGGCGACCGACAAAAGCAAAGCCTTTGTCTAATTCTTGTAAAAAACGCTGTAATTTGTCTATGATAGCCTGTTCTAATTCGTTTTCCCTAAAATCCGTATTATCCTGTAATCCTAAAAATTCCAGCACATAGGGGTCTTTGATTATATCTTTCGGTTCTTGGGAGACTTGTTTTTCAGTAGCTTCGTTCTTGACTAATTGCCTGTTATGGCTCATAAGCATCCGTTCGTAATAGAGATTGCCGATTTGCCGTTCAAGTGTCCTTGTACTCCAATTACAATCTACCGTTTCCTGCATATAAAACAGGCGTACCTGTTCGTCCTCGACCTTTAAAAGCAGGCGGTAATGTGTCCAACTCAATTCGTCACGCAGTGAGTGACTTTTATCGAAGAAGCGGTAAAACTGGCGCATATATTTCAGGTTGGTTTCCGTAAAACCTTTGCCGTGTTTTTGAGTCAGTTTTTGGGATAGCTGTTTAATAAGTTCTTTCCCGTATTCTGCCCGTTCTTTTCCGTTCTGCTCCCCTTCCACGATGGCTCTGCCTATGTGCCAATAGGCAGAGCCATTGTAAACTCTCAAAAGAGCTATGTTTATCAGCCGTTTTTTACCTCCTGACAGAAGTAACCGTATGGCAAGTCCATGATACGGGTAAATAAATCGGGGATTATCTATTCGCTTTTCTGTTTAGGCTTCCATACTAAACCTCCAGGAAAATCGGGAGTTAGATTCAGCATTGAAGGAATCTTTTCCGCTTCAACTGGAATACGGAAGCCGTCCGCGTGGTACATTCTCCTTCAAGATCCATAATTCCTTTTTTCTTCTTAACATAAAGATACAATGTTTTTCTGAGAGATATTCTACATCAATCAGCTTCCGTTAGTACCCTTTGATATTTTTTTGAAAATAACCAAGGATAGGTTTTCATTTTTTGATTTTAAATCATATATTTGCAAAAAACAAACCGACTAATCGGTTTTAAATAAGAGTGGAATTTATATTAAGTAGGTTAGATCATATAGTTAATGTCGTTAAATTCAACCGCATTAAACAAAAGGCAGTCTAATTCGCTAGTATATCAACTTTAAGAAAGTGTAAACTCTAATTAAATATTAATCTTTAATTGAAAAGCATTATGAAGAAAAAGATGTTCAAATTTATTTCATGCATAACCATTTTATTTATGGTTTCATGCTCTGGAGATGATTTACTTTTCTCCTATGAAGATGATGTTACCACAAGGGGACTTTCGGGTAGAGCTTCATTGACTTATCCTATGAGTAGCTTTATTAGTAATGTGTCGTTGAGTTTAACAGACCAAGGTTCTGTCAATTCCATTCTTGAGGAATTACAAAGTAATCCTTTAGGCAAAGGATACAGATGTGTTTTCAAGAAACTGACAACTAAAAAGGTATCAAAAATATCCCGAGGCGATACAGGCACAGCACCAGCTTCGTACAATGCAAAAACGAATGAGGTATTGTTGAAAACAGGCTCAATAATTGCAACGAATTCAATACAGGAGGAGTTTATACATGCCGCACAAGATAGAGTATATTTCAATGGAATTCTTCAATATGCAGGTAAAGAAGGAACTCCAAACATAGAATTTGAAGCAAAGATTATTCAAGAACTTATATATTGCGCTAATGGATATGGATTTGGCGGCTTAGGAGCAGGACCGACACATGCCGATGATTATACAAGATGGATTATGTTGTTATGTGAAGATGGTTTTCTTGATGAAAGATTTCCTTCTCTATCAGAAGTGTTATCTACTAAATATGCTGGATATGGTTATTACAACTATATGGAGTTTTTTAAAGTTAAAGATCCTGGCTATAATAAAGGTATCATTTATAGTATGCAACCTTCGCTACTTGATTATATAAGTAATAATTACGGTATTTAAAAAAGATATTATGAAGACATTAAGTTTTTTTATTTCAGTAATTGTCGCATTATTTGTTTTTACAAATAATATTTGTGCACAAAACGAAGTTAAAGTTTCCAATGGCAAATCTTATGTATATGATTATAAGAACCAGAAGATTTATCGTCAAACTTTGAATAGAAGTTTTCAGCAAGATAAAATACTGGACAATTTTGTAGCCAAACAAACGACACCAGTAAATAACTTATACATAGAAGTATTATCACCGGCAAGATTGGAAGAATTGAAATCTGAAAAGATAGCCACTACATTTATTTGTGATTCGTATGGGAAAGTAAAATCTGTAGAATTTCTATTTTTCAAAGAACCTTTTTTGTCTGTCGATGAAATAGAAAGATTAGAAGAAGCTTTTTTGAATTACACATTTGATTTGAAAGTATATGGAGATAAGCAGGATTCAAATCTTTATAAATTTGCAATTGCTTGCTTTTTTAGTAAACTTTAAATAGGAAAGGGATAGAATATACTTCAAACTGTCCAAGAACTCTTATCGAACACATAGCATAGTATGTATAAACAGGATATGAGCTTTTGGACAGTTTTCTATATATAAAAATAATACCAAGACTATAAAAATATTATCCCACATCACTCAACTCATGGTCTAAATCAAACCTCAACACATAAAAAATACCATTATCCACATAACCAAAACATCTGTTCCGTTGAGTGATTTTGAATTTTTTAATGCCTTTCTTCCATAGATTATCTGAAAAATAACGCTTGCTTTTCTTATTCTTATTATACGTTTTGTAATCCAATCCTTTGTCCGTTGCTATGGCATTCCGATTCAATTCTTCAAATTTGCGGAATGAATCAATAAACTCGTTTTGGTTCTCATTGTCAATAAGGGAAAATCCATGAGTGTCATCAATAAGGCTGAAATCAAGCTTTCCTTCACCGAAATGAGTCGTGATATACTTCTTGAGAGACAATTCCCCCTCCTTTCAAACAAGATGGAAGACAGTTGCTTCTCCTTCCATATATTCCCCACAGGAATAGCAACTCCGTCTTTGGTTACAACAACCGGATGCTTCTCATACAAGGAGCGTATAAACGACAGAAGACAGACCGCACGGGCGGTAGCTTCGGCAACGGAACTACCGGACACATCTGCTTCATCTGCCAGATAATGCGCATTCGGTTCCTGTTGGGGTGCATCATCCCAAAACGGATTACAGATGGCATGTGCCAATGTACTCTTGCACCGTTTCGCTTCGTCTATGATACGGCTTCCGGTGCTATCGGCAAATCATTGATAGTTCTAAAACATAAGCCTAATAATCATAACTTTTTTAAAACCGGGTTTGTCTCTTCCGTTTTTTAAATTACCTTTGTAGTTACTTAGTTATAAATGAAACATATTCAATGATTAACAGCATATTATTAACTGATTTTACAGGCTTTGCAAATACCCGGTTTGATTTCACCAAAGGGATAAACGTCCTTATTGGCAAGAATGGTACGGGCAAGACGCACGTTCTCAAATGCCTGGCTGCAACTTTGCAGGCACGCCATGACTTCCTCGGCAAGAACTCAACTTCCAAGGAACAGTTTGAGTATATCTTGGCGGAAGACATGATATTTTATTTCAAGCCGGATGTCATAGGCAACCTGGTCAACAAGGGAGTACCTTCAGGCAGGGCAAACATTACAGTCACGATAGACGGCAAACTGTTGCAATACAGCTTCTCATCCGCTTCCAAAACAACTGTAAAATTAGAAACGGACGAAAAGTGGGACGACCGCCACTTTATCTATATCCCCCCACGTGAGATGTTCTCTTTGTTCGAAGGCTTTATCGGTTTGAGCAGTAAACGTGAAATTTCATTTGACCAAACGTATATCAATCTGGCGCACGCGTTGTCACTCCCCATATTGCGTGAGTCGGAAGACAATCCGTTGAAACCGGCTATCGAGTTGCTGGAACAGGAATTGCAGTTCAAAGTTTTGCAGATGAACGGACGTTTCTATATACAGACAGAAAAAGGGAACATGGAAGCGCACCTGGTAGCCGAAGGACTCCGCAAGCTGGCTTCCATCTTGTACCTCATACTGAATGGGGAAATCAATGCGGACACCATCCTGTTCTGGGACGAACCCGAAGCCAACCTGAATCCGGCTCTTGTGAAAGTCGTGGCAAAGTTTATCCGTGTGCTTCAGGAATGCGGCTTGCAGATTTTCGTCGCCACTCACGACTACCTGCTTACACACACGCTTTCTCTCTATTCCGAATATAAGGAACACACCAACATATCCGTCAAGTTCTTCGGCTTGAAAAAAGAAGATAAGGGAATCATTGTGGAGGAAAGCGAAACCTTGACGGGCATACGGAACAATCCGATACTGGAGGAATATGCGGCTTTTTACGATTTGGAACAGCAATTCATCAACCAATATGAGTAATTTTCAGGAAAGCGGCATAAACTCCAGCCCATCCCCAGCGAATTTACAATCAGCTGGTTATAAACATTAGACCAAGGTTGCAATAATATTATCCCACATCACTTAGCTCATGGTCTAAATCAAACCTCAACACATAAAAAATACCATTATTCACATAGCCAAAACATCTGTTCCGCTGAGTGATCCTGAACTTCTTAATGCCTTTCTTCCATTGCTCATCTGAAAAATAACGCTTGCTTTTCTTATTCTTATTATACGTTTTATAATCCAACCCATTGTCTGTTGCTATGGCATTCCAATCCAATTCTTCAAATTTGCGGAATGAATCAATAAACTCGTTTTGGTTCTCATTGTCAATAAG